>NZ_JABSSM010000013.1 GCF_013214165.1 Shewanella sp.
GTGTGTTTGAAGGTTTAACCTTCATTGCAATCTATCGCCTGGCCGGCGAGGCATGTGCAGATACTTCTACGAGACGCTGCCAGTCCGTCCATGGAAGCTCTGCCAAAAAGTCCCTTTTTTGGAAGCTCGCAGCCGCATCTACACCTGTTCTTACAAGCAAAGAGTAAGCAGTGTTTCTTCGAATCATGTCGATTAACAAGTCACTAAATAACGTTTGAAGTTAGTCTATAGGGTTTATTGGGCTTTTTTTGTTTGGTGGGATTTAGCAAACCATGGCTATATTGGTGTTTATTGCTTGCAGCAGGTGCTGTATATGGATATACCAATGTCGTGATCACATGGTCAGAGATGTTCCCTACAGCCCAAGACATTTTCCATATCCCTAAGGGTCAGCGTGGGGAATGCCTGAGTGATATCTGGAATATCGCAGGCCCTATGGGTCAGCGTAGGGAATCCCTGAGTGATATCTGGAGTATCACAGGCCCTATAATAGGTCAGATTCACAAATGCCGTGGTGACAGGGATGTCATAGAACGGCCTTGTCACGGAAACTCGCAGCCGCGTTCACACCCTGTTATTACTCTCTTCGATTTGGCTTTTCTCTATATGACAAACAAGCTGTTGGACATATATGAGATAGAACACTCGCTCTAACTCAAAAGATATTAAAACTGAACAAATGCGATTTACCACGGAAAAAGGCAACAGCTCAAGCCTTTGGAGACCTTCATCTTTACCTCTATGTTCTCCGTGGAAGCGTAGCACTTCTGATATTACGCTTGGACAAAGTTATGCCTGTCCCGTCTTTTCTGTAGTTGGCTAAAATAAGCGACGAAGGATATATGGTCAACTGTATTTTGTACTTATTTAACAGCTTGTTAGCTGTTGATTACACCCAAAATGGTTAAAACGTGACTTTGTTTTAAATAAGAGTTACTCTCATTTCGCTATGAAGACTCATAGATTAGTTGCAAACTAACTTACATAAAGGATTTTAAGTTATGAAATATTTACTCCCAGTAACACTACTGATTGCTGCCGCAAGTCTTTCTTTTAATCTAATGAGCGCAGATGACACTGCTACAGCATCACCGTCAGTTAAAATACAAGAACCGCATGATCAAACCGCATCATTAAATTCTATTCTAGATTTCGAAGAAGCAGCTAAAAGTGGTCAAATAGCCAATGAATATCAACGCTGCAAAGCTACCGTTTATACTCTATACACGAGTCTAAAATTGGGTCAGAAACGAACTCTTGCAAGTTTTACTCATAATGGTGGTAGCTGCCATAGATACGGCTTTGCAATTTTAAGAAACTATGACGGGCATAAGTTCACAGTAACTTTAGTTAATAGTGATGGAAAAAAAGTTGCGGGCGGCTATAGTGTAGCTGTTTCCACTTCCATATATGATACAGGCACTTATTATTGGCAAGTTGAGAATAAAACAACAACAGGTTCTTTTTATGGTGGGATTTCATATGAAGTGAGATCTAGAGGCTAGCCATAATAAATCTAACCGGATCATGAGTCTTAATTTCATGAGCCGTTAATATATGACTTAGTTTACTATAAAATCTCGATTTTCTCAGTAATGTCGACAAAGTAGAATAATAATTAAATTAAAAGGATTTTATGAAAATAAATATCAACGCATTACATACCCAGCTTGGAAATAAAGCCACTGCTTTTTCAAAAACAGATGACGAAAATATTAAAAATACGTTTGAAAAAAAAGCAATTGAAAGTAGTTTAAAAACCAACTTAAGTACCACTAAACTCTACTCGAAAGAAAAAAAAGATAATAACACCTTAGATTCATCATTAATTGAGGGGAGTGCTTATGAACAAATATTTAAAAAAGACGACCTCGACTTTTCTAACATGAGTATAAATGAACTTTATAGTATTGTTAAAAAGGTGAATGAAATGGAGTGGAAATATACACAAAAACATGGCAGTGATGAACCGACTAGATTAGACAAATCAGGTAATCCAATCATATCAAAAAGAAGAGAGGATATGAATAATTTGCAAGCTACTCTTGAAGTACTTTCCTTCGGCGGCGGTAATGTTGATCCCGATAAAAACATTGATACTATCGAATATTTTTCTAACAGTTCAAAGGAATCAGATAAACTAGCTAAAGAATATCCTAAACGCCAGGACTATCGCGTAGCATCCTCTTACATGAAAGAAATAATTAATACACTTGATAAATTTATATCCGAGGATTCTTTTTACTTATATCAAAAAAAGGCTGCATTATTGTTAACAGATAATAATAAAGTTGATGTTTATATTTAAAAAATAGCCTAAACATACAAAAACAGTTAACGCCAGTATATGGGACGGCTGGAACAGAACGAGTGGCGTGTAAGCCATCTCAGCATCCGCAGGATTCAGGGAATTTATCAATTTATCGAGCCGAATTTATCGAGCGAGCAATTTATCGAGCAATAATTTATCGAGCCACCCAACATAAAAATGAAGCCATTGACCACATACCAGCTCTGGTATTATGAGTGATAAATAAAATGTAGTGCCATGATTTACTTTAATTTAATGTATCAAGGTGATAGTTATATGCAACCGCGATAAGTGGACACCCATAAGATTTTTGATACTTTAACTTCCCCCAAGTTCAAAGTAGCGAATGAATGGTGCCAGCCATGATGAAACCGCTCAAATTAGTAATAACACACTCTAAAATCGAAGAGACAACTTATCTTGTAAATCAGTAGCTGTAGATGCGGTTGCGAGCTTCGATGACATATTCCAACAGCAAAGGTCACTGGGTTCCGGCTCAAAAGATCTGCCGGAATGACGAAAAGTCACAACAAAAAAATGAACCAAGGCAAAAATGTGATCAACCTTCATTTGAAGGCTAATGGAACAAGTGGGGTCAGTATTATCTCACCAGTTACGTCCCTGCTGCCAGATCCCGCGTTTTCCACTGTATCATTATCAAGCCTAATATCACCAATATTCCCACAAACCCGGCACCGAATGGGTTAAACAAGATCAGGGGAGCCATCATGAGCGCGATAACACGTTCCATTTTAGACAGCGCTCGCAATAGATATCCTTCGATAGATATCGCTAGGGCCAATATGATTGCCGCGGTCTGGGCAATGGCAAAACTAAACTCCAATGCACTCGCCTCAGGGCTTACCAGATCCGTATAGGCCATCATGATCGGGATGATAAACAGGCCGCCAGCGAGCTTAAAGGCCTCCACCGAAGATTTCATCGGATTGGCGTTAGCCACACCGGCCGCGGCAAAGGCGGCTAATGCAATTGGCGGGGTCACATTTGAGGTCTGGGACAGCCAGAAGATGATGAGGTGGGCCGTCAGCAGTGGCAGTCCAAAGTCCCCCAGCATGGGCACGGCCATCACGGCGAGTACGATATAGGCCGCGGTCACGGGTAAGCCCATGCCTAATATCAAGGCGACGATACTGATAAGCCCGAGCGCCACCAGCATGTAGCCACCGGAGAACTCCATCACGAACTGAGTGAACTGTAAGCCAATGCCAGTCTGACCCACTACGCCGACGATGATCCCCGCCGCGCCGCAGGCCACCGAGATGGGTAGCGCCATCAGGGCACCGTTTTTCATTCCCTGAATAAACTTAGTCAAACCTATACGACTGTGTTTACGCAGCGCTGCCGTCACTAAGATTGCCGCACAACCTGCAACACCGACTAACAGTGGCGAATAAGCCATCATCAGCAGTGCAGTGATCAATCCCAGTGGAATAAGATGATGGGCGCCATGTTTCATCACCGAAATCACCGCCTCGGTGCGACTCACAGCCTTGAGGTTTAACTTACACGCCATCAAGTGTACATAGAGCAAGGTACAGAAGAAGTAGAGAATAGCTGGGGCGATAGACGCTAGCATGATCTCGCTATAGGGTACCCCGGTGAACTGCGCCATCACAAAAGCGCCCGCCCCCATGATAGGGGGCATGATCTGCCCACCGGTCGATGCAGCCGCTTCGATACCCGCCGCCTGCTCAGGTTTATAACCCAGCTTCTTCATCATAGGTATGGTCACCGAGCCTGTGGTCACAGTATTGGCAATCGCAGACCCCGAAATTGAGCCAAGACCGGCGGAGGCCAATACAGCGGCCTTCGCAGGACCACCGCGATACTTACCTGCGATAGAGAATGATAAGTCGATGAAGAATTTACCCGCACCGGTCACCTCTAAGAAGGCGCCGAAGAGTACGAAGATGAATACCGTCGTCGCCGCAATCCCTAAGGCCGAGCCAAATATCCCATTAGCAGAATAAATCTGAAACTGGATAAGCTCTTGCAGTGAATAACCCTTAGTCGCAATCGCGCTTGGCAAGATGTCACCAAGGGCACTGTAGGATAAAAATAGCACAGCTATCAGTACCATCACCCAACCCACAGTACGGCGACAGCCCTCCATCAAGAGTACTATCAGGGCACTACCCGCCACTAAATCTGGCATCTTGAGGCCATAGAGCAAGTGATCGATATCGTTATAATCAAAAATGCTCATTCGGTAGGCGGCAAACAGTGCCAAGCCACAGAGCGCGAGATCAAATACTCTTCCAGGGAGGTAGAGCTTGCTGTATCGGTTACTCATTAAAGGGTAATGCAGGAAAATCAGCACTAGCACCCAGCACAGGTGCACCGGCCTGAAGTAAGTCGCCGAAATAGTGGACGTGATCCCCTGCCAAATCTGAAAAGCCGACAGAGCCACTGCAATGGCTAGAATGATATAACCGGATACCTTGAACATTGGCTCATATGGCAGAGATACGTCGATGGCCACTGAGCTATGAATATCTTTAGTGTCTTCGAGTACAGGTTCATCATGACCTAATTTGCTATTATTAGTTTGGGTCATATCATGTCCTCAACATATTAACGCCTAGGTGATTCGTATTCTGTCTAACAAAGAGACATCAATAGGTGGCATTAATAGAAAATAAAAGGGATAAACTGAAAACACAAAGGCAACCACTCAGGTTACCCTTGCATTCATTTCATTGTGTTCATTAAATTGGAAATTACTTAACCAATGAGTCCAGATACTTCTGTGCACCTGCATGCAAGGGGACTCCAGCCAATCGATGGGCATTTTCAGGCGTAGTCGCTTCGGCAACTTTCACCACCTTACGCACATCATCCATATTCTCAAACGCAGACTTAGTCAGGTTATAGGCCATCTCGTCACTCATCTTGGCACTAACGACGATGACGTTCCACACACTCAAGGTAGATACAGCACCCACATTGTTATACACATCGGCAGGTATAGTGTACTGGCTATAGGCTGGGTTTTTCTCGATGAAGGCCGCGCTCTCGGCATCCGATACTGGAATAATATTGACCTTGTGAGTCAGTGAAATTTGAGTCACTGCGCCTACACCTTGGCCACCAACGATGAAGCCGGCATCAATCTGACCATTGGCTAACGCATTGGTGGTCTCGCCGTAGTTTAAGTAAACCGCATCGATATCTCGCTTCACATCGATACCCACAGAGGCCAGCAAGGCGGCTGCTGTTACCGCAGTACCACTTGCCGGCGCACCTAAGGAAATACGCTTGCCCTTAAGATCGGCTAAAGATTTAATCCCAGATTTTTCCAATGCCAAGGTATGTACCAGGTTTGGATAAAGGGCAAACAAGGTCTTGACTGGCATCTTGCTGCGGAACTTGCCTTCACCGTTATAGGCATCGAGAACTACATTACCCATGGCAATACCGGCAATCATGTCACCGCGAACGACCTTGATGGTATTCTCAACCGATGCCGCGGTCACTTGGGCTTTGACATTAACGTCTGGGACCTTGTCAGACCACACTTTGGCTAGCGCTCCACCGAATGGATAATAGATACCGCTTTGACCGCCAGTACCTATAGAATAATTTTCAGCTTGTACTGCCGAAGGTAAAATGAGCAGTAAAGCGAGTGTAAGCGCGCGATGGAACATAGCCTTCCCCTTGATAAATTTGATACATATATTATTTATTAGGTCATTACATTTAGTCAAAAACCTGTTGATTATTCGTATGTTTCCACTTCAATTTGGCATCGATATTACTTAAGGGCTAGCCAATGTCAAGGTCTCGAATAGTCTAAGAGGATAGGTTAATATGAAGATTATCAGGATCATAAAATGCATATGTACTTTTGGGGTTCATCCCCATGAAATCAGGATAAATATGAAGCACGAACTCAACAGAAGACAACTGATTAAAGCCATTGCCGCCGGCGGCGTACTTAGCCAACTTGGCAGTTTATCGGCCCTTGCCATTCAAGGGAAACGCCTTTATATCATTGATAAGACAGTTACCGCTTCAACTGAACTGGCCAGACGATAAACGCTTAAGGATAAAATGAAAATATATCAGCTGAGTGATTGTCACTTACAAGTGAGCGAAGCAGAGCCCAAGCTAAATTTAATTCGCGCGTTAACCCTGATTGAAGCAAGAGGTGATGGCGATGTATTGCTGCTAACTGGTGACTTGGTCTGTGGCCCTTGCGTTGAGATTTATACGCAGTTTAAAGCCATAGTTCAGGCCCACACCTCTATCGTTAGAATCTTTGCCATTGCGGGAAATCATGACGATCTGGCTATGATGAAGTCAGTATTTAGCGGCAGTAGAATCCAAGTAAAAAACCATGTCCATCTTAACCATGGCTTGAGTCTGTGCTTTGTCGATTCCAGCCCGAAGCCGCTAGCTAATATGCCCCTCGGCGCGGGACGCGTATCAAGAAAATCCCTGAGTTCATTGAAGCAGTTCACCAGAAAACATCAATCTATCGTGGTGATCCATCATCCTGTGGTTAACTTAGGCGCTAAGTGGTTTACCCGGATAGGGATTGAAAACAATCTTGATGTTATCGAGGCGATACACCCACAAACCTTGGCCATTTTAAGCGGACATGCCCATGCATTTTTCAAACAGCCGATAAAAACCCACGGACAAATCATACCGCTTATCGTCAGCCCCGCCACCGCCTATGGCTTCGAACACAGCAATCCCGATTATGAGAAAAACGCCAATATAGGCATCATGGTTTATGACATTCTTATCGATATTGGCTCTGTCAGCTCGTCACTCCCCGCCAAAAAATATCTATTGAATGAATCTGTCCTCAACCTTTGTCGTAACGAATAGTTAGATTTAATCTTGCCATCAGCCACTGGCAACGTCTAGAGCGACTTAACTGACTCAAGGGATTAATAAATTAATCGTCCCAGCAATTAAGAATAAGATTTGTATTCCGCTTCACCTTTTTAGTTGACTAAGCTATTGATTATTGATAAAGATGTCAGGCTATCATTCAGGGTATAACTTCAAGTATGAAGAATCGCAATAACAATCAAACAGCCAACAAGCTAAGCTGCTTCGCCGCTTCAGTATTGATGTGTTGTTTTCTGTATTGCTTAATTATTTACCCAACCACTCCCACTTCACTTTCAGCAGACCACTCTGACTACAAACTGTTTAGCCTAATGACGGATAGTGAAGATTCGAAGTTAAGTTCTGATGCGCTATATCATCCAGCGTCTTCCGCCAGTCTATTTGCAAGTAACGCACAAATTGCAACTTGGTCCCAGGTTGAGCAACATCTTACACGACACTTTGCTAGCGATGATTATTTAGCCACGAGACCCATCAATATAGATTGGTTTCTGCAGCTAGCCTGTGACAGATTCCGCCTTTCTGGCTGGAAAGATAGCAACTTACTCTATAAATTTATTAACGCTTTAATTTAAAACTTGTGACTCGCCCATGCACAGAGATAACTCTCGGCATCTAGCTGAACACAATTTTTAAATTAAGGTACACAATGAAAAATTTACTCATAACTAAACTTATACTCGCGGCAATTCTTGCATCGTCATTATTGATGCTTTCCCTGCATCCAGCCTACAGTGCAGATGAAAGCTCCCCTTCAATACATCCTCTATCTAAGAGTGAATTAAATTCGCTGATTCATGACACGTTTAACGTGATGAAAAAACATTATATCGAACCTAGCGTGGTCGCCAATACAGAACAATTCATTCTGGAGAAGTTAAAGCAAGGGCAATACGCTTCTATCCATACTATTGAGGATTTTGCGAACCTTATAGGTCGCGATATTCGCCATATTACCGGTGACTCTCACCTAAGCTTATTCACAGTCAATGACAATGAGCAGATCACTCACATCCTCTCCCATAAAACCGGTAAGCTCACCTACAATCATGCATTTGAAGAAATTCGTTATCTTGATGGAAACATAGGATATCTCAAATTCAATAAGTTTCATCCTGATGAGAAAGCCAGAGAAACTGTCGATGCAGCGTTTAATTTTCTAAAAAAAAGTGACGGAATGATAATCGATTTACGTGACACCGTGGGCGGCTCACCTTATTTAGTCCAGTACATCTTAGGGTATTTTTTTCCAGTAAAAACTCCTCTATGGGAAGTCTTAGATAGGTCTGATAAAAGTCTCGATTCGATTCAAGTCATTGAGCACTCAGGGCATAAACGATTTCATTCCGATTACCCTATATGGATACTTACCAGTCATGACTCAGCAAGTGCTACTGAGTTATTTTTAGGCGTTATGCAAGCCAACGGCAAGGCAACCCTTGTCGGAGAGGTCACTTCTGGGGCTGGATTCTATGTCGGCGTTAAGAAGATCACACCTGAATTAGTTTTTAGAATATCACTATCAAAACCTGTCATCTCTGCCAACCAGCAAAACTGGGAAAAAAAAGGCATCACAGCAGATATTCAAGTCAAGGCTATGGATGCACTTAATTATGCTCGACGACTCGCTTTTGAATCATCCACAATAAGGTGATTCGCTACACTATAACGACATAGAGCTAAAGCGGTTGTAGCCCATTAGTGCGTAAAGACAGCCAACACTGTCATGGGTTACAACCCGTTGTAACTGGCTGAACGACTAGCGAGTCTCGGGGCTTAGCGCTGTTTATAACGACGGTTTGATAACGACAAGTTTATAATGACACGCTTATAACATGAAGTTCGCTATGGTCTTCTGAATGCCGACTACATCGGTGCCCTTTTTGAGTTCCTTGACTAGAGGCTGGTCTTGACCCGAGATCCACAACTTCAGCTCAGAGTCCATATCGAACCGACCCGCAGTTTCCACCTCAAAATGCGTGATGGCCTTATAGGGGATGGAATGATAGCTGACCTTCTTACCGGTTAACCCCTGCTTGTCGATGAGGATGAGACGTTTATTGGTAAACACAAACATGTCGCGGATCAGCTTATAAGCTAAGTGCAGGTCTTCGTTGTCGGCCAAGATTGGACCTAGCTCGTCGGCAAGTTCTTCAAGATTTACTTCCGAAGCGTTGCCCATCAATGAATCTAATAATCCCATTTTTTCTTCCTTAAAAAGTATTGATTACAATCAGTAATGCACTGCTAGCCATAGAGTTTCAGTCTCAGGACTGGTCCAGGTGACCCTATGCTTGCAGTGAGCAGCTATATCGACATGATCACCCGCCTTCATATGCACCCGTTCACCTTGCTCAAATTGCAACTTGGCCTCACCCTTTAAGACCATCACCCATTCGCTGCGATCTTGATCGTACCACTGCCCCTCTGGAGTTACATGAGCCTTAGAAACTATCCTCTCGATAAGTATTTTGTCATTGCCACCAATCTGCTCGAAGGACTCTAGCGTCAGATCCGACGGTATTTTGTCGAAAATATTGCGCTTCTCCATAGACACTCTCCTCGAGTATTGGGGCTATCTATTAGTTTAACCAGTGTGGATTAATTCGTACTGAAGGTGACAGCTTTGGTCACGCTGATCCCTAACCTCTTGGCTAACCGGCTCAGGTTGGCTCTGTCTGTTTGCAGGCGTTTCGCCGCAGCCGACCAATTACCCGATTCTTGACTCAAGACTCGGGTAATAAGCTGACGCTGAAACGTTTCCGTTTCCAGCTTGAGGCCTATACTCGCCCCTTCCTCCACCACCAGACCTGATGTTAACAGTTCGGTATTGAACCCATTCGAGGCTAAAGATGACAACTTATCCTGAGCGCTTGCCACCGAGTCTACCAGTTGCTCGATATGCCTGATACCTATCCTCACGATAGCCTGGTTTCCACGCCCTCTAGCTCTGAGAGCCGCTCGGCCTATCACGTGCTCTAACTCGCGGACATTACCCGGCCAATCATAACGATTGAGTATGCTGATGGCCGAGGCATCGATTGTCAACTGACGGATCCCCAATTTACGGCGGATCTGTTCGATAAAATACCCTGCCAGCATGGTCACATCCCCTTCCCGCTCCCTAAGAGGAGGCACTGAGATGGGATAGACACTCAGCCTGTGGTAGAGATCGGCCCTGAACCGCCCTTCACTCACCTCCAGCTTAAGCTTCCTGTTGGTCGCCGCTAGGATGCGAACATTGACCTGCTCGGTGGCATCTTTGCCCACGGGCTGGATCTCCTGACTCTGCAGTGCCCGCAGTAACTTACTTTGCACCCCTAAGGGCAACTCACCGATCTCATCGAGAAAGATAGTGCCGCCATCTGCCAGGCTGAATTTACCGGTACGATTCCTATCGGCCCCGGTAAATGCCCCCTTAACATGACCGAACAGCTCACTCTCGATCAAGTTTTCCGGCAGTGCGGCGCAGTTAACGTAGACGAGGGGGCCTTCAGATCGCGCCGACTGCCTATGTAAGGTTCTGGCCACCAGCTCCTTGCCCACACCTGTTTCGCCTTCGATAAGAATCGAAAAACCTGAAACCGCCACCATGTCGAGCTCTCGCTTAAGCTTTAACATCACAGGGCTATCGCCAATCAGCTCGCCACCATCCTTAACCAAAGCTTCATTAGTCAACTCGGCAACCAGCTCCTGACTGTGCTGGGAATGACTCTCCAGCTCTTGCAGTAAAATCGCTGTCTTTAGTGTAGCAGCGGACATGGCGGAGATGATGTCTAAGGTACGTTCAGGTAATTTATCGAACACTTCAGGCGTCATGCTATCTAAGGTCAGCACCCCGATAAGCTGGTCATCGGCCAGCAGTGGCAGACCCATGCAGGCATGAACCGGGAGATCACCAGCATGGGCTAACAGCATGCCGTCGTAGGGATCGGGAAGCATGCTGTCGGCGGCGAAGCGCACCGGAGTCGATGAGCTACAAATAATCTCGAACCTGGGATGAGCCTGAATATCGAAGCGCCGCCCTAGGCTCTCTTTGCTCAGTCCCTGCTGGGCTAGAGGCTTTAGCCTCTCGCCTTGGACGTGCAACAAGACCACGGCATCACAGTTCACGGTACGACGCACGGTACTGAGTAGACGATCGAAGCGATCTTTGGTGGTCAAACTGTTTGTCAAATCCAGGGCCAGCTCTATCAAGGCCGCCGAGGAGATATCTATCATGGTCATAAAAATTGCCGCACTCTTGACTGCTCAAACGAGCCTAGTCATATAGAAGTATAACGTGACGATAGCATGCAAACACAAAAATCACACCACAAGAGTCATATTGACACAGCTTTGCAGAGTCAATATGACTCAAAAAAACCAATGAGTCAATCAAACCATTGTAAATTAACACTTTAAATACTTGGCACGAGATTCGCGATACTAAAAACATAATAGGTTCGGTATAAGTTACTTGAACTAACTCTCTGGCTCAAACACAGGTTCAGATTTAAGGAGTTCCACCATGTATGCCACTCATGCTAATGATTTTAGCTTGGATCATGATACACATTTCAGCAAAGACTCGCTCACCACTGACACTAAGATTTTTACGCGAGTATTGCACAGTGGCAATACTGTCATGCCTTGCATCTGCCTGCATGGATTGGGGGCGACTCAGCTATGAGCCAAACCTTACATAAGATCGGCGAACCTCAAACCAGTAAAGATAACAAGCTGCGGGAAAGTAACACACAAAAATTCAGTTTCAGGCTCGCTTCGACCGGGGAGGTCGAGCAGGTGTCTAAAACCAGAATGGTTATGCCAGCGCCACTGTCTAAAATCACTAAGCTGCCAATTTGGGATCTGGCCTTTCGCCCTTGGTTTATCTCGGCCACTGCCTTATCTGTGATCAGCTTGAGCATCTGGATCTTATTCCTCCATGGCAAGATATCGCCTTTCAGTGATGGGGGTATCAGCCCGCTTATCTGGCATATTCATGAGATGCTGTTTGGGTTCGGCGCCACCATAGCCGTGGGGTTTCTGTTAACTGCGGCGCAGACTTGGACCAAGATCCGTAGCCTCAACGGCCTAGCCTTGCTCCTGCTCACTGGCATCTGGTTAGCCGTTCGCGTCTTACTCTTAAGTCATTCCGTTAATCTGCAACTGCTGGCTATCGCATTGCAGGCTCTATGGTGGCTAGTATCCATCGGCTATCTGACCTATATGGTCTCGCGCGCTAAGAGTCGTCGCAATTATCAGTTTATCCCCCTATTGTCTGCCATGATGCTGCTGAACTTAGCGCTCTTGTTGGCAGATATCTTCGGCGATACCCAGCTCGCCCTGCACCTATCTCGCTGTGCCATACTCATGTTTGCTTTGCTGGTGGGTATCGTCGGCGGACGTGTCATCCCCTTCTTCACCGAACGAGGCGCCGATGGAGCTAAGGTTAAGTCCACGCCATTAGTCGACAAGTTACTGCCGGTTGTGACGTTACTCTGTGTGTCTGTGTTCTTTAGTGGCCACTTTATCGCCCTGGCATTCACACCGGCAGCCCTGCTTATCACCGCCGGAATCTTACATCTGCTGCGCTTATATTGCTGGGATCCCATATCTACACGTAAGGTCCCCTTACTCTGGTCACTGCATGCCAGTTACTTAGCCCTGGGCCTAGGTCTGCTGCTGTTAGGCGTAAGCTACTTGACCGACATCATACGCTTCGCCGATGCCTTGCACCTGATAACGATAGGTACCATAGGCGGCATGATACTCGCCATGATAGCCAGGGTTTCTCTGGGTCATACGGGCCGAGCACTCAAGCCACACGGCTCAATGAATATTGCCTTCGCGCTGATTTTTTTTGGCGCTCTGGCTCGCTTCATTCTGCCCCTGTTTCAACAAGCGAGTTTGGGTTGGGACATAGCCGCCGCGTCTTGGCTCATCGCTTTCAGCCTATTTCTGTGGCACTACACGCCTATCTTGTTGAGTGCCAAACACTAATATTATCAAAGAATTTTCACGTACACCTTGTCACCAGCAGTGCTTAACAGCAGCACTCACACAGCAAGCGATAACACGCACATTTATGCAGTTTGCTCATGCAGTCAGGCTAAATAAGCAAGGTTAAGACAATCACCCGAAGGGATGACACCTAGTGTCACCCATAAAAATGAAGGATATTTAGATGTTATCTGCAAAACATATCGAACTGGTAAAGAGCACCATTCCCCTTTTAGAATCTGCAGGCACTGGCATTACCGAATACTTCTATCAGCGCATGTTTAAGCATAATCCAGAGCTTAAACACATCTTCAATATGAGTAATCAACGCAGCGGAGGCCAGCCAGCAGCGCTGTTTAGCGCCATCGCAGCTTACGCTAAAAACATCGACAATCTCGCCGCTCTCTCAGGCGCTGTCGAACGTATCGCGCATAAGCATACCAGCCTAAATATTCAACCCGAGCACTACCCAATTGTGGGACACCACCTGCTAGCCACACTACGAGAGCTGGCACCGGAGGCGTTTACCGCCGAAGTCGAAGAAGCTTGGGCCGCAGCCTACGGTGTGCTAGCTGGGATATTCATCAACCGTGAAGAGGAGCTCTATACACTAAATGCCAATAGAGTCGGTGGCTGGCTCGGCGCAAGACAGTTTAAGGTGATAGAGAAACGTCAGGAATCGGCCCTGGTCATCAGCTTTATATTTTCCCCCGTCGATGACGAGCCTGTGGTCGATTACCAAGCCGGTCAGTATCTGGGCATCAAGGTAGCACCTGCCACTCATGAATACCGCGAGATGCGTCAATACTCACTGTCAGACAAGCCCAATGGCAAGACTTACCGCATATCGGTAAAACGTGAAGACTCCAAAAACCCAGATGATGAGCCGGGAACCGTTTCCAACTACCTACATAACCAAGTGAATGTGGGCGACGTGCTGGATATATTCCCACCGGCTGGTGATTTTCATTATGTGGAGCGCAACGAACCTGTGGTACTCATCTCGGCAGGTGTAGGTGTCACCCCCATGCAGTCTATGTTGGAAATGCTTGCCGCGAAAAAAATCGCCAAGCCGGTATTTTACCTGCATGCCTGTGAAAACTTGGCCCAACACTCTTTCAACGAGCGAGTGCAGGCCCTGACAAGTGAACTCACGTTGACCCACCATACCTGGTACAGAGAACTCGATGGCAATGAGCAGGAAACTTTGAATTCACAAGGTCTGGGCCAGAGTAATAGCGGCAGCGTCAACAGCCATATGGGCTTTATGAACCTTGTCCCCCTGAAAGCCGAACTGCCTCTGGATAAAGGTGACTTCTACCTATGTGGCCCAGTCGCCTTTATGAGTTTTGTTAAGCAGCAACTCATCGAGCTGGGCGTCGAAGATAGCCGCATTCATTACGAAGTCTTCGGTCCACATTCCGATTTATAACAGCAGCTATGAAGAATAAGGGGACTCAGGAGGTGAAGCATCACGGTTAATAATAAGAATGGAATCTTGACCTAACGACTGGCAGATAAACTCCATGATACAGACCTGCATCATGGAGTTTATTTAATTCTATAAACAAGGCCTCTAAGCAAGCAGCCTAGTTATCTCATCCAGGTGCGTATCTACCCAGGCTGAGCTTATCGGCCCCCAGGTACTGATCTTGTAATATCCCGAATTATTACGCTCTCCATCCTGGACAAACTGGCATTCGATACCGACATCGCTCAAGGCGGCTATCGAATCTTGCAGGGTTCTTCTTGGCATGCCTGTGTGTTTATTCAAAGAGAGCAGGTTATGCTGCTCGCTGTCGATGGCGTGAGCGAGATAGAGCTTACGTAAAAATGCTTTTTTCTGTTTAGAGACTTCAATATCCACACAAACACCTATTTTTAGCTAGTGGTTAATCAATTACCTATTGATAAAATAGCACATTATTAACGAATACTGGCAATGTGAATTGTGTCAGGCAATATTATGCCAGCGCTTAAACCCTCCCATTAAATTGTAGTGAAATATATCTGGTCTAGAGTATGTGGGCGGGTTCCTGATATAGTGATTCCCTAATAATAGCAACGAATTGAGAAGATATGGCTAATTCGACTGATTTGGCTACTGCGACAACCAAGGCTGCAGATAATGCATCGGGCAGTACCTTAGTGACTCAGCAAACCTCTGAGCGGGTTGCAGACGAAATAAGCTCCCAAGAGCATGAGTTACCCAGGCAGACTCAAGCCGAGTCCGACTGGCTTGGCTTCGACCAAATTCCTTTGACTCCAGTGGATCCCCGTCACTACACTCAGGTTTTATGTGAGGCCATCATAGCCACACTGGTTCTTTTCAGTGTGCTGTCGGTATTTATCATCTTCGTCGCTGAACTTCCTATTCGGGTCGCTCTGCCGGTACTGCTGGCGTCAAGCCTGGCCTTTAGTGTCATCACCTGGTTACGTTATGCCCATGCTAAGTCAATTGCCTTCGCCGTATGTGATCACGAGCTCTTGATGCAAAAAGGCATCGTCTGGTTTAAACGTATTTCCCTACCTTATACCCGACTGCAACATATCAGTCTGTCTCAAGGCCCCTTGGAGAGAAAATTTGGCCTACATACACTAAAGTGTTTCAGTGCCGGTAGCGGCAGCGCCGAGATAGAGCTGCCAGGCTTAGAAAGCAAGGCGGCCGAAAAACTCAGGCAGCATCTGCTGGCCAAGGCAGGCATGGCCAGTAAAGGGGGAAATTCTAGTATCTATCCAGGCCCTAGCATAAATCCTGCTCCTAGCAATCCAGAACCAGGCATAAATAGCTCCTTAGACACTTTGCCAGAGACATCGCTCAAGACTCACGCCGATACTTATCCTGATACACATTCTGAGATACTGGAGTCGAAATCAGACGTGCTCAGCACCGAGAGTGAGCGCTAACATGCACAAGAGGTTTTCACTCTGGTCAGGACTCTCGCCCTGGTCGATAATCAGCTATACCTTAAATACGATTCGTTTAGTGATCACCAACGGTTATGCCATGATCCCTGTGGTCTATACGGGTTGGAAACAAGGCTTTAATGCCCCCTGGATCATAGTGGCAGTGGTTGGTGTTACCCTCGCGGTACTCGTCTATGCCATCATTCAATGGGCCATGTTTCGTTATCGCTTATATGAAGATAAACTTGGCGTGCGTCAGGGGCTCATTTTTAAGAAGACCCACGAGATCCCCCTGAGCAAGATACAGAATGTGCGTCTGGAACAGCCCTTCTATTTTAGGCCCATGGGACTCTACAGCTTAGTCGTAGAGACCGCTGGATCCAAAGAAGATGAAGCGGTACTCGCCGCGGTAAACTATCGCCAGGCAATCCAATTAAAACACAAGTTGGTTAACCCTCTCCTTCCCTCGGTATTAGAGGATGTTGAAGCTGATGTAGAAGGTAAATATCAGGCTAAAAATGCCATAGAAAATAATGCCGAAATCAATGGCGCCGTATCCAATGACACTTACGGCAACAAAGGCGTTAAGGCCAGAAGCGAGAGCCTAGTTCGCAAAGATTTTAAGCAACTACTGTTATTTGGTTTATATCAAAATAACCTGTTTTGGTTTGCCATTATTGCTGGTCCGATCATAGGGCAATTTGACTGGTCGCAACTTGCCGACACTCATCTAGCTCAATCTGTGTGGCACTGGTATGAGCTCACTATCAGTACCAATCTGCTTTACCAAATCATACTGGCTAGCCTGTTAATGATTGGCTTCTACTTGCTCTTGTCATTGATCTCCATGGCCGCATCGGTTCTCAAATATTATCCCTATCACCTGAGCAGAGATAGCAGCACACTACACAGGAGTGGCGGTATTATCGCTAAACAGAGTGATGCTTTGGCCCTTAAGCGAATTCAGGTGATTCGATTCTCACAACCCATCATAGGCAGGTTACTCAGGCTGTGGACCGTGTATTTCAAACAGGTGACAGGCACTGAAGTCGGGCAAAAAGCGCAACGTCATATGTTAGTCCCCAGCATGACTCGTCAGACCGTATCTGCACTACTGAAGAATATGAAGGGCATAGAAGCCAGGACGACTGAGCTTCCCAAACACTATAATCCCATACATTTTGGCTGGTACTGGCGACGAGGCTTGGCCCCGCTTATCGTGCCAGCGGTTAACACCCTAGGCATGGGACTCAATCCCATAACCGAATTGATGTGGTTAATAGGGCTAAGCTTTACTATTGGTCTCTATTTGCGATATCGCCAATGGGGCTATGTCTTAGATGGCAGTGACTGCTGGATCCACACCGGCATGCTCGGTCATAGCTGGCACTTAATTGCGTTAAAAAAAGTACAACACGTCGCCATTATTCAGACTAAAGGTCAGAAAAGAAAAGGCCTGGCGACCCTTGAACTCGGTCTCGCAAGCGGTACCCAGACTATCCCCTATTTACCACTGCATGATGCCAGAGAAATTGCCGAGCGCGCACTAGCCATAACCGGTCGTTCTCATCAGAATTGGATTTAAATTTACCCGCTCTTAGGTGCTAGAAACTAGGCACTGAGTGCTCAAGCTCGAGTCTAAAAAAAGGAGAATACTCTTGAACACAAGTGAAAAAAATCAGTTACATACACAGTCGCAGACGATACAGATGACACCTGAGACTATTATCAACTTCTGGTTCGACGAGATTGAGCCTAAAGCCTGGTGGGTGAAAGATACTGAATTTGATGCCTTGATAAAACACAGGTTCGGTTTGCTCGTCGAACAACCTAGAGCCGGGGAACTCTACCATTGGCGCGCCACACCTCAGGGACGCTTCGCCGAGATCATAGTGCTGGATCAGTTTTGCCGTAATATCTACAGGGATACACCTCAGGCCTTCGCATCGGACCCCTTGGCGCTGGCTCTGGCCCAGGAGGCCGTGGCACAAGGTGCTGATACCGAACTTAAAGCCAAGCAGGTTCCTTTCCTGTATATGCCTTATATGCACAGTGAATCTAGGAAGATCCATGAGATAGCCATGGTGCTGTTTAGCCGTGAAGCCGCAGCGGGCAACCTAGAGTTTGAGCGCAGGCATAAAATGATTATCGACCAATTTGGCCGCTACCCCCATAGAAATGAGATCCTTGGGCGAGAATCGACGCCAGAAGAAGTAGCGTTTTTGTCGCAGCCAGGATCAAGCTTCTAGTACTTGTCGAATAACAAGTTGGCAAGTATTTTTAGGCTTGGGTTCATTTGGCGGGTTTGGTGTTGGGTGGTTATTTGAAGGTCGCCCCCTTCATTGTAACCTAACGCTTCCCAGCGGGGGATATGCAGATACTTCTGCGAGACGCCGGCTCTTGATTTTATAAGAGTACTTCCGTGGAGGCTCTGCCGAAACAAACAACGTCCATGTTTAACGGCCAGTTCGGCATCCCAGCCTCTCGTTCGGAGAGTATAACTTCGTGATACCTCACCCTGTTTCGGAAGCTCGCAGCCGCATCTACACCTGGTTATCTGTCTCTTCGATTTAGGATTTCTTGGTTTAGTAGCTAAATACGTAAAAGCCAAAATGTGCTAGTTCCGAATGAAGCTTGAAGTGATTTTTACCTTATTCGCTCCGACCCCTTTATACATGGGGGCTGGAGGCTAGATACCTCCGGCTACCCGATTATGTGAACGGAATTTATAAACTAATAGCCTCCAATGTTCATAGCTTTTCTCTGTCTTTTATAATTGTATATCAATATATTAGCCCCTTGCATATCAATACTATATTCGGGTAATGTTTCAATTAACAGAGGAAGCAACGCCATAGATGTACCATGCTCTAAGCCAAGTTCGTCATCAATTTCTGTAAATTTAATTGCAACTCCAGACCCAGCGGGTGAAAGCCATGATTTGATCAAAGCAAATTTATCATTTTGATCATAATTATCAAAAGAGTTCACTGCAATATCGGCTTTTGGTTTCATGCTTTTTTCAAATATTCCATGCTTTTTAACTGCTAAGCGAATAGCATGACAAGCAGGACCTAATGCACCTGCAATATCACTACGTGAAGCATCATAGCTAGCGGTAGTAACTCCCCACAAGTCACTAGGTAATAAAATTTGGGGTTCACTTGGCTCTACAATAAAACACCTACGCTTTCCAAGTTTTCCAATAAATAACCCTAATTCAAATAACACGTTATCTCTTACTACATGATTACTCTCGCCTCTCATGGTTGTAATATCATCAGGATTAAAAACGAACACCCCAAAGTCACTATTATCTAATGCATCAATCAAAGAATCTAACGGAGAGCTAGACAAATCAAACACACCTTGTGGCCAAGCAGTTGCGTCTACATCGTGCTGTAAATTACTCTGAATTGTATAAGCGGCATTTAACCCTTCTACAGACGACGCGATAAATAGTTTAGGTTTCATTAATTCTCCAATATTAATAATTACGAAAGTGCACATAACGCTGGAATCAAGGGAATCCCCAGATAATTTCTTTTGTTTTCAAAAGCTAGACACACATGGTGCAATTTAATCTAATTAATTTCGCCAAAAACAAACCAGATAACAACACCATGCGCGATATTAAGGTACTACATGAGTCACTCGCAGATCAATGCCCTCAAATACATAAGAAACGTCTTAATTCTCTTATGGTTGCAACTGAGTCCTTACTCGATGGTAATCAACTATCACTAACAAAGGGGTCGTAGCGAATTAGGTAGGTCTCATGATTCAAAATTGTTTACAGGTAACGTAAATAGTAACGTAAATAGAGCCACCCAGAGTTAATTGTGTGTTTTCTATCCTCCTACTAAGCTTTGGTTATTAGTAGAAGTAGGAGGTCGTCATGCCCCGTCCAAGAAGAACTCAAATTAGTATTGAAGATACGCCTTGGTACCACGCAGTCTCAAGATGTGTTCGCAAAGCATGGCTAACAGGAGTCGATCCTAATACGGGTCAATCGTATGAGCATCGACGAGAATGGGTTGAATCTCAATTACTTAAGCTTGGTGATATTTTTGCTATTGATATTGCAGCTTATACGGTGATGAGTAACCACCTGCATCTAGTTCTGAGGATAGATATTGAATTAGCCAATAACTGGACAGACAGAGAGGTCGTAGAGCAGTGGCATCAACTGTTTAAAGGAACTGACTTAACCCAAAGGTTTGCAAAGGGGGAACTCGTTGAAGAGGTGAACCTTACACCCTTAAGGCACTCAATTGCCCAGTACAGAAGCCGTTTAAGCGATATATCTTGCTAACGCTTTCAAAAGAGTTGAGATGCTTAAATGAGCCGATTGCTAGAAAAGCCAACAAAGAAGATAATTGTACTGGTCGATTCTGGGAGGGGCGTTTCACCTATTTCCTTTTTAGAGAGTCAAGCACTGTTAGATGAAGCTGCGGTTTTGACCTGTATGGCTTACGTTGACTACTGTTTATTAATAGATAGGCCTATTCGAGCCAAGATGGCACTAATCCCAGAAAAATCAGACTATACCAGTATTCAAGCGCGTATAAAGGCAGCTTTGAAAGGTGAGCAGCCTAAGTCGCCACTTCCCTTCATGGGCAATGAAAGTTCGTCTAATATACTCAATAGGTTGAATATCTCACCAGGTAACTGGATAAAGATGACCTCTGACTTTGGTAAAATATTTCATGGTCCTGTTGGCAACTACCTTGAAAAACACCGAAACAAAGAGCTTACAAATTACTGCGACCATCTACAGAAAAGACATCGTCATTTTGCTAAGTGCTGCAAGTACCTGGAAGATGGCTGCGGTGTTTTTCAAGATAGTCATTAGCTGATTTTCCCTCCTTTACAATTATTTCCACTTAAACAGCTTGAATTCACCAGCCCTGCCTGAAAATCGTTATTTTAGTTAGAAATCCCCAGTTCGATGATGGTGATGGACAGAAGTTGCAGTTATATCGGTAATTATTGTTGATTTATTGTGGGTGGCCAGATTAAACACTGCAAGATTTAGTCAGAGATCCACAAGCGTGCTATTAAATTCGTGGGGACCCCTCAGGTTCTGACCCCTTTATTGATCAATTTTCAGTCTCTCTTTCAAATTCCGTGGCGCTAAATATTTGTACTGTCTACTACCTCTCTCTTTGCTCTTAATTAGTAAGTTCAGATCTACTAATTTATCCAGATAGCCTCTGGAAGCTGCTGCTGTAACATTAAACTCCGTCTGCCATTCCTTGACTGTGAACTCTCGCCCTGCATCTTCGAGTGCCTTCTTAATAATAGTGATGTGTGGGTGTTTAAACTGTCTAAAGTATGGAGACTTATGCAGGTCCAACCTCGTTTTCTCAATATCTTCAATTTTCTTCTGCATGAACGTGGTGAAACCTTCCAGAGCCCTAATGAGAATACCCATATTAAAATCGATGAAATGTGTAAGGTCGAACTCATCCACTTCGCTCTTAACAAAAGCGCGGGCGTATCTGTTCATTGATTTTTTAAGTAGCGACGAAATAGAAATGAACTCAAAGTTGTCATAGCCACTTTTTAGCATAAACCAGTAGAATAATGCTCTTGCAGTTCTGCCGTTCCCATCTGCGAATGGGTGTATATACCCAACCATAAAGTGTAGAATAATGGCCTTAACTATTGGATGTATAAATTCAGCGCCTTCGTGCTCTTCGTTAGCAAATTCACACAGATTTTGAAGCAATAGGCTTACTTTATTGGCATCTGGAGCTTGGTGGATAAGCTCATCATCAACAACACCTCTTACAGCTATATCTCCCTCACGAATCATTCCTGCTACATGGTCATTTTCAGATACGTCTTGTGTCGCCACCATGTTTAATTTCTGAATAAGCTCAATGGTTAACGGCTCATGAATCGATGCCTTCGCATATTTCATTAACTGGTAATTATTAATGATCATCCTTTCAGAGAAGTCCCTTGGTTCGCGGCCTGTTGAGAGAAGAGCTTTAGCCACAGACCTTGTAGTTGCCGCACCTTCCATTTGCGCGCTCGAAATAGACTCCTCCATAATCAAGCTAGTCGTTAAATACCGCTGCGAATCGTTACCTTGTAGTTTAAGATGCTTAAGTGTCGATAAGCGCTCAATCTTGTGAATCTTGTGAACAAGCGATGAAATGCTATAAAATACAAGCGCCACTTTACCATCTGATTTGTAAGCGAAAAGTTTATCAATAACCTCTAGGTTTCTTTTCAATTTTAACAGGTGCCATGTAGCTTCTTTATACCCCTTAAATTGCGGAGTACGGGTGATAAACTCATCCCAAGACAGATAGTCACCTTTTGAACTAAACCCACAAAGTTGTGGGCTCACCTTTGACCAGAGTTCTTTTGGCAAGCAAGAAAGCTCGTTGCCCTCAGCTCTTGGCGGCACCTCAATGCCGAACACTTTCTTTTTCATCATCTAAACCTAAAAAAATATTTTGTATGTTTGTCAGTATTACTTGTAAAGTATGTTTCAGCAAGTAATAAGAGCAAGATATTTAAATAAGCTTTCTTTACATTAAGTTAAGTCAGTATCAATACAAGGCTAGGCTTATTAAGATAGATAAATAAACTCTATTTTTTGATGATAATAAATGCGATTTAAAGACTCAGAAAAAGTCAATTCTAACGAGTCACTTTCGCTCTTGCAGGAAAGAACGTTCGAATAATATAGGCACTGTTAACGACTGAAAGCGAGTATAAAACTGACTATATCAAAAGACAGGACATATATGGACGCTCCCGTTGTGTCAAGACAACATTCTCCCAACTAAGGCTATTTGGTCTTAGCTTTAAGTTATCTTGATTTAGCTTTTTATGAGGTAGCTTCTATGACTTCAGCTCGACGTACCTGATTGTTAGGCCGATAGCGACCCAGAATTGCCGGCGGTTCGCAGACTCTTGTGAAAGTAAGAGTGCACATTCCCCGCCGGACAGGCATTAGGTTACAAAAAAGGAAAGCAATCAAATACTTTACTCAACATAATTACGGCCAAATGAAGTAAGAAAAATGCCCTAACCTTCATTCGAAGGTGCTAAACCAAGGGTAGGTAAATATCTGTTATCAGTTCATGCTCTGCCACTTCGGGGAAGAAGTTCTGATAATGGAAGAAACAGTGAAAGTCTCTTAGGGACTCGCCGCTTTCCGGTAACCACTGGCCATACAGATAATGAATTTTGGTATCTAGGTCGTCATGTGAACCCAGATGACGAATCACCGCGCAGCGACCAGCAGGAATGGTTTTGTTGATAATCCCCGAAGCGTTAGCTGGCACCTCATGCAATACCGAGCCCGCTATATCGAACCTGAACTTATCTGCTGCAACGGATTTAGGGTCTTCATAAATTAGCCCGAAGGTTTGGCTCTTCGCCACAGGCGATAGACCCGTCAGCTTACGCCAAGTTATAAACTTACCGACTGATTCATTAACCAGCTCGGGAGCGCCCCTATGCTCGAATACCGCTATCTTAGTCTCAGTAAAGTTGACGATATCGACGCTAACGTCTAACTGCTCTGCCTGCTGTTTCTTATCCATCTTACGGCCTCCAAATTGATATTTTTTATTCCAGCTCAACCACTGAGCCTGGCGACGAAATTCAGAAGGCGATTGATCGAAAGCTTTCTTGAATGCCCGAGAGAATGACTCGGGGTAATCAAATTTAGCATCCAGTGCAATATCAATAATCTTGGCATCACGGTCAAAGTAGAGTCGATAAGAGGCTCGCTTTAAACGTAATAGTTGGATATACCTGAATATGCCAACACCTAAATAATCCGAAAACTGACGATGAAAATGATACTTAGAGAAACCGGCAAACAGACTCAGATGTTCAACTGACAGGTCTTCATCCAAGTTTTCATAAATATAGTCACAGACCCGGATCATCACCTTAGCGTAACTGTCTATTTTTGTTTTCAACTGTATAATATCTCAACTAGGTTTCCATCAGCGTTCAAGATGGCGAGCTCCACGATAAAGCCCACTCATCACATGCTCAATACTACACGCCCTTCTGAATATGAGGCTAGTATGTCGATGACACGGAAGGTTTTCCTGACAGATATTGCTCTAGTCAAAAAAAATCAAAATATAGTTCGATGAATATCTATTGGTGACGCTTCAAACGACGGTCCCACTTCCCTTCGGCTGGTGAACTGCACTCCTCTTCGGTATCGAAACTGACCTTGCTCTTTAAATCACCGACCTTAATCGCCACCTTAGCCAGTTCCAGCTCAATGAGCCCGATAAGATACTTATCCTGCTTATTGGTTATCGCATCGGATANCTCAGCATGGGTATTAAATACACAGACAATTCTTAATGACTGCGGAAACTTATCGTAATTAACTCGGTGAGTTATCCACTCGAAGCCCTCNACATGCTCCAGTGCCAGNTCACAGACGTGAGTCAGTGATNCTCTCAGGCTATTTTCAATCTTCTTATCCGACTTTCTCATTAGTTTCACCTTGCTCTTCAATCGTACTTTGCTTACCTCTATCGCACAGGGATCGCTAGCCAGTACTATATGAGGTATTTATACATAGGCTTGAGTCTACAGGAACTATTAGCATCTCAGTTAGCAGCTTATCGCTAAGCCAAAAAATGAGGCAAGCAAAGGGAATAAAGAGTAAAAAAAGATGAATAATCTACAAAAAAGTACTGATCTGCCAGTCGATCAAGGTGGCATTACCATCATTATCACAAAGCCAGATCCTGGCTCTGGTCATCGGCTTGAGTAGGCCGACTTCCGACTCGACTTTTGACCAATCTTCATCGATGAAGTGCTCACCATTGATCAACAATTTGTCCAGGCTATAAGGCGTGATCAAAGACTCTTGCGTGCCATCATCTGTGTCTATGGTGAAACCCAGTTGGGACGCGTCGCGCCAGTAAAAGACTAAAGTCCCGATCCAGGACGTCATATGATTAGGCTCACAGGCAAAGTCAGCCGGAGGACGTAGACGCCCTCCGGCGAGAGCAAACTGCGAAGTACCGAATATAAGCACAGCCAGCAATGCCGCACTCATCACAGTAAAAAACTTACTCGTATCAAACATCATAGATCACCAACGATAGCTGCCGCTTATCATATCCATGCGTTCAGACTGACGCTCAGTAAACTCAAACATGCAGCTATCATAGGTATAATCCATAAAGTTCTCTATTGGATCATCTCCTCCTTTGCGACAGGTGTTCCGGCCCGCTGGGCAGCCGTAGGCAGGGGAACGCTCGGCGGCAGTATCTGACACCAGATCACCAGACTTACTACAGCCCCCCTGAAAGGTATGATAAAGACCAAGCCAGTGACCCACTTCGTGGGTTGCGGTATCACCTTCACTGTATGGAGCGGCACTACCACCTGGCATAGACTGATTGAGAATAACTATGCCATCATCTAGTGGGTCGTTGGTATAACTAGTGGGGAACGTGGCCCAGCCCAGTAAACCGCCTCCCATATTATTGGCGTAAATATTTAATGTACTGGCGCCTCCCTGACGCAATGCGCTTTTCATCGATGCCTCGGCACTGCTATTAGGGCCTGCCGTATACCAGCTGTCATTGGCGGTTAATGTCGTCGCAACTAAATTAAATACAAATAGCGTATCGAAGCCACCTTCACCATTGCCTGCAGCAAAAGCCTTATTCAAGACGTCTATTTGAGCATTAACCTTGTTAGTCACATCACCACTGCCTGAGTCACTGGTTATCACGTGAAAATATACGGGAATGACCTTACCTACCGGAGTATAAGGTGTTGAATCTCCTCCGCCGCCATTACCTCCACCGCCATTACCATTACCACTGCCTCCATTGCCATTGCCATTGCCTGGTTTGAATAGAGACCTTAAATGCTCATTGAGCATTTTTACTTCTCTGTCTGAGGGCGTTCGCGTTGCACAGCGTTTGAAGGCGGCATTAGGGTTGGCATTATCCCAACCATTACCGCCCGAATTGGGTTCTGCTGCCATAGATTGCGGCAAGGTTAAGAGCAGTAACCCTACCAATAAAAATAGTGACCTAAACATCTGCAACCTCCTGGGGGGCTTTCACCCTCCACCGATTTATTACTTGTTATGCCTAAATTATAACCTAGGTAAAAATGACTGAAGCTCTGATGACATCAATACTTAGCTCATTTCAGACTCAACAAATACTTAGCTAGATAAATTGATTATGTAGATCTGCTAGCCCTTGATGCTGTAATCCCCTGTTGTCGATAGGGTCACTGTGATCGTAGCGTCGGTTTTATTTTTCCAATACCAGCCATGTGCACCCGCGAATGGCGTGGTCAAGGATCCCTTCATCTTATCTGACGTAGTGATAGAGAAACTCTCGAAATAACCTGTGGTATCGCCCTTAGGCTCACCATGAAAATCAAAATACAGCGGCTCCCCCCCCGTGCTCCACTCATACTCTAAGTGAACAAACTCATCCATCAATAACTTATATTCTAGCCCCTTACCCGCGGGGATATTGATCTTAACGGTATCGCTTCTCACCCCAGGAGTCTGGCGAGCTTGGGCTATCTGGGCAACGCTCGGGGCATTGGCCATCTCTTTACTCGTCACTGGATTAGTTTGCCCGAAGACGAACACGCTGTCGTTACTCTTGACTGAGCTGGCACTCTTATCGAGGGCGTCAATTTCAACGGCCGGTGATCCACTCGTTGCAGCGGCCTGAGATATTGCTGTTAACCCCAACGCCTGACCGATTCCCGTTGGATCGATATTGTACTCGGCAGGCAAGATAGCGATAACCAAGATGACAGCTGCAATCGCCGATGCGGCGACGCTGGCCTTGACTAAGGTGGCAGCGGAGTGCACCGGAATGCTATTCAACAGTGTTTCGTTCTGCGTGGTCGAACTTGGCTTGTTATTGGTATTCATAATTATTCCTTAAACTTAGATCTGTTTCCGATGTGAAATTGAGTCAGTTAGCTAACGAAAAATCCCGTTAACTGGAAGCCGACTAACATCAGGCCCCCACTCATCAACAAGGTGTTAGCCGCAGTGGAAAACTGCAGGTAACTCCTGTGCCGTCGCCAGAAACTCATCAAGATGAGTACCCCCCCCAGAGCCAAGAACTGGCCTATCTCCACCCCAACATTGAAAGCTAGGATATTAGCAAGCAGTCCTTCCTGGGGCAGATTAAACTCCTGGATCTTGGTGGCTAAGCCAAAACCATGGAATAAGCCGAAGATCATCACCGCAGCTTTAGTATTGGGCTGAAAACCAAACACCCGCTTGAAACCGCCTAAGTTATCGAAACCTTTATAGACGATAGAGAACCCTATGATGGCATCGATAAGGTAAGCATTAACCTGAATGTCACTGAGTACACCCAACAACAAGGTAATACTGTGGCCTAAGGTAAACAGGCTGACATAGAGCAACACATCTTTACTTCTGAATAGGAAGAAAATCACTCCCACAAGAAACAAGAGATGATCGTAACCGGTAACCATATGTTTGGCACCGATATAGATAAAGGGCAGAATCGATACCCCTTCATTTTGAATTAAAAACAGCCTGGTATCTTCATCGACCCCATGGGCCGATAACGAAAAAGAAGCAAATAGCCCAATAAAGACCACCAATAAGGTCATAGTTTGAGTCATCACTTTACTCATAGTCGTCATGGTTTTGGCCAAAGGATGGCTCATTACACATACTCCAAAAAATAACATTTAAATCAATCAAATAGAACTAAATCATAAGCTATAAGCTATAAGCTATAAGCTATAAGCTATAAGCTATAAGCTATAAGCTATAAGCTATAAGCAGATTAAGTATCTAAACAAACTTGGATTAGCGTTTTGCTCGTAAAAACGGCCTCGCACGCTAAAAAATGAACAAAAATTATGTGTGAGGAGGGGGAATGGGCGGCGCATGGCGACAATTAAGGTATGAGATGTCATCATCCGCCACAATTTCACTCTGGAAGAAACCAGGTATCAAAACCAAATCTACGCCTAGATGAGACGGAGTGTGAGAATGGTTAGCATGCTCGTGATCCAGTTCTTGAGATGCTGCATCGGCAGGCATGTTTTCATTGGCGATTGATTCTAGGTGTACAGGTTCTGTTGCATTAAAGGCTGCGATTGAATGAGGGGGGCTTGGATACAGTTCAGAGCCATTCACGGGTTCATGGCTGTTACCTGGCTCATGGCTGTGATGATGAATAACATCTATCCCCATAGGGTGTTCGCCGCTAGGGTATTGCACCGAAAAAGCCGAGCCTGTCGCAAAAAATTGGCACAATAAAATCAGGAGCAAAATAGCCTGTGTCGGTGCCGATTGCCGCTGTTTAGGTAAATTAAGTCGACTCTGTATGACTCTGGTATCGAGCAGTGGTAACTCCAACGCATTTGATGTGAAATTCGATATAAGCTTGTTCATCTGTTGAACAAGGCAAGGAGTATTAAATCAGATTGAATCGAAAACTGCCAGAGCTAAACTTAAGCCAGAGCTAAGCCTGATCGGACACACCAATATGCACATAGCCTCTATGCCATGATCTGCAGCGATAAAAAAGGGCTAACACCTTGCTAGCCCAGGAGTTAACGATAACGCTATCTTGGTTTATACCAAGCTGGCTAACATTTCCTCTGAGTATTCCACTACCGCCTTACCTTCACGCACTAACTCTACAAAATCGGGATTCGCGATAAAGGGTCTGCCGATGGCTAGTAGATCAAATTTATCTGCCGCTATCGCATTGCTGCCTGTCTCAGCGCTATAGCTACCCACACCCACTAATGTCTTGGTATAGATGCTGCGCACATAGCTAGACGCACTGCCGCCCAGATAATCAAACTCCATGGCATCATCGAAGATACCGATATGCAGGAAGGCCAAATTACGCTTCTCAAGCTCAGGCAATAGATAATCGAATACATCACGATCGCGATTATCACCAGCCAGGTTAACGTATGCACCAGGAGAGACACGCAACGCCGTCCTGTCATTGCCAATACGCGCAACGGTGGCATCGACCACTTCTAAGGCGAAGCGAGACATGTTTTCGACTGTCTCACCATACTCATCGGTACGGCGGTTGCTGTCGTGATGGAGAAACTGATCGATAAGGTAACCGTTGGCAGCATGGATTTCGACGCCATCAAAACCCGCGTCTATCGCATTGGCAGCGGCCTGAGCATAATCCTCTACCAACTGCGAAATTTCATCGGCTGTAACGGCCTTAGGTGTCTGATAAGTCAATTCACGCATTCTGGGCACGCTACCTTCTACACCGACTGCAGAAGGCGCTATCACATCTGTGCTGCCTGAATTTTGGAAAAAATGCGGGTGAGCGACGCGCCCCGTATGCCACAGTTGAGCGAACATTTTACCACCAGCTTGATGTACCGCATCGGTCACCACTCGCCAGCCATCTATTTGCGCCGGAGTAAACAGACCCGGCGTGTTAGGAAATCCTTGCCCATCCGGGCGAATAATGGTCGCCTCTGAGATGATAAGACCCGCCTCTGCGCGGCGAGCATAATAATCGGCCATGGCTTGAGTCGGCACTAATTCATCATCGGCCATACAACGAGTCAGCGGTGCCATGAGGATGCGATTTTTAAGAGACAAGGTGTCGTTGAGAGCATAGGTTTGAAAAAGATTACGGGTCATAGGGAACTCTAATTCTTGAATGAGCGTTCAAGATATTCTTTTTTGAACGATCATTCAAGTCATTTTTGAACAAGCATTCAAAAAAGAGTACAATCTATTTGAACACGGTTATCCGAATGCTATTCGGCTAGTGTATCGTTCGTATTTTTACCCTAAGAGTAGACGGAGCTTAAAGCTAACCATGCGAAACGCCGAATTTGATAGAGAAAAAGTATTGAGATCAGCCATGACCGCTTTTATGGACAAGGGCTATGGCAAGACCAGCATGCAAGATCTTAAAAAAGCCACGGGCTTACATCCTGGCTCTATCTATTGTGCATTCGAGAATAAACGTGGCCTACTGCTAGCGGCTTTAGAGCAATACAAGCTTGACAGAAATGCTGAATTTGAGGGTTTCTTCGCCGAAAAACATCCGGTCCTAGTCGAGCTTAAGGCCTATCTCGATCATATCGTACAGGAGTGCCTAAGCTATGATGCCGCCCGAGCCTGCTTACTCATTAAGGCCCTCAACGAAATTGCCGAAGCAGATGCAGAGCTCCAAGCCATCATCACTGGTAACTTAGCTAACTGGCAGAAGGCACTGACTCAGGTTTTTGAACTGGCTCAAGCCAAAGGTGAACTCACGACTGAGCGCGATGCAGAGCATCTGGCACGCTACTTAATTCTAGGAGTATATGGCCTGAGAACCTTCGCTCACACACACCCCGAAGGCGACACCATACAAGAGCTGGCCAATCAGCTTTATCAGGACCTGTGTAGATAAACTTAAAAATTGAGTCTGTCTCGCCCGCATCCTTAACTCGCGACTCACCAGTCTCTTGAGGCTTACAGCTAAAATCTAGATTCCGGCCACAAGCATGCCGGAATGACCTAGGCCACAAGCATGCCGGAATGACCTAGGACCACAAGCAGTCGGAATGACCTAGGGGCTATAGCACTCCAGTCCTATGGCTTTCTTCGCTGTATCTTGAACTTTCTTAGCTTTTTCTTAAGACTTAAAACTGACAACTCGAGACTTTGTTAGCTCTGCCCTTAACTCAAGACTTATCCGGCCTCACAATAAAAGCGCAAAGAACCAACTTAACAAACGTGCACAGTTAGTAACACCATCTTTATACGAAAAGGCAGCTGAAAACCCCCTATTGAAACTCAAAATCAGACTCTACACCAAGCTGTATGTTATGCTCAAAACCACTTTTCACCTTTAATATTTGAGAGTACATAAATCTATGTCCATGAGTTTTGCTCGTTATCCCTCCATTGCCCTAGTTAAAGAGATAGAGTCACCTGAAAACCCTGGAGGACTCGAAAAACGTGTTGCACTAGTCCCCGATGATGTGGGTCGACTCGTCCAAGCCGGGATCAAGGTTTATGTTGAGCATGGTGCCGGAGAAGGCGTCTCTTTTACCGATGACGAATACCTGAAAAATGGCGCCATCATGCAGACGGCAGAACAAATATACCTAGATAAAGCGCTCATCATTAAGTTTAAAGGGCCATCACTCGCTTCCATAGAAAACATGAGTGAAACTTGTACTCTATTTTGCATGGCACATTTTAACTCCTACCCGGAACGCGCAAAATTACTGCAAGACAAGCGGATCAATGTCATCGCCATGGAAGAGATATGCGAATCCCCTAAGCAAGAGTCGGATACTCGGATCTTAGGCCGAGTGGCTATGAATCACGCCTTAGCTCCCTTCTTCGCTAACAATTCTATGGGCGGATTGCGCGTCAGAATCATAGGCTGGAGCGAACGTCTACGCGGGGCGATCAACCGATGTGGCAACCGTAACCCGCGCTCATTACAGGTGATCCAGCCCAATATCACCTTCGACGAGCTAGATGTCAGCGGAACCGATGCCCTGTATTTATACGACAGTCAGAGCTTCGATGATCCCAATAACATACTCGGTCAGCTGAAAGATGCCGGCACCCATCTATTCGACATGCACGAATTTGAGCGCGAACAGGGTCAGCAAGCCGTAGATGCCTATAGAGCCAGTCATCCACCCGCTGAATTTGGCTTACGCCGCATCCAATGCTTACACGAAACCGGTCAAGCTGGCGCGAGATACGGCATGGATTTACTGAAGAAAAATAAACCTTCTCAGGATATTTCAACCTGTAAGGCTGTCATTCTAGGCTATGGTAACGTAGCTCAGGGGGCGTTAGATGAATTGCATAGCCAAGGCATCAAACATATCCATGTATTAGGCCGCACTCAGACTAGCAGCGGTAGAATCGATTACTGGCTCAAAGATGCCGATATCGTCGTCAATGGCGCCGAACAAGCGGCGGAGCTGAGAGGCAAAAACTTTTTAATCAGCAACCAACACATCAAGGATTTAATGCCGCAGAATTCAGTGGTCATAGATCTCGTCGGCGGTAGCCCTACCAACAGGAGCCCAGTCGAAGCCGTCATAAGTTGTAGCTTCCTGACTGCCCCCTATCTGGTACAGGATGGAGTGTTTGTTTCGGCGCTATGGGGCTGGCCTATGATGGGAATGATGCGTGAAACCGCCATTCGTTATTCAGGCCAGATAGTCGAAGTGTTAATTGGTCAGGAACAACTGATCGATGGCATTAAAGCGGTAGCCCCCGGAATACGACCGGCTCTGGTCTGTGGTCCCTTTTAATCTAAAAAAGTCTACATAACTAGGGGGAGCCAATGCTCCCCCTAGTTATGCCATATTGTCATTGTTTGCAGTCTTGAGCCTTTAAAGCCAAAATCTGGATTCCGGCCATAAGCATGCTGGAATGACTAAGGAAAACATGCCGGAATGACTAAGGGAAACATGCCGGAATGACTAAGGGAAACATGCCGGAATGACTAAGGGAAACATGCCGGAATGACTAAGGAAAACATGCCGGAATGACTAAGGGAAACATGCCGGAATGACCAGGGGAAGCATGCCGAAGTGACCTGTCTTAGTTTTATTTAACCACCAATACAGGGCATAGGGCCTGATTGGCGACGGCCTCGGCTACGTTCGGGCTTAACATGTGTGAGATACCAGTATGACCATGACTTGCGATAACTATCATGCCCACTTCACGCTCTTCGGCTTCCTCCAATATTTGAGCTAATACCCCTCCGCTGCGAATATTAGTATGTACGAACAAGCCACTGGGCATCTGCTCGCGCACTTCTGATACCAGCATCTTCATCTTCTCATCGGCGTAAGCTTCCTGATCTTGCAGCAGCTCGGCGGGGCTATCGACCAATATGCCGTAATCTGGTGCACCGTACGGTAGGCTAATCACATTGAGCAACCTAATATCAACCGCATATAGGTTGGCCATTTCGACGGCATAACCTAAGGCATGGGATGCCGTTTCCGAAAAGTCGGTCGGGCACAATATATGACTAGTACGCATAACTTTCTCCTATTGGATTGGCTCCTATTGATTCAGCTTCTAAATAGATCAGCTCTCAATAATCTTTTCTAGTTCCTAAGCCCCCTGGAATTCAAACCTCAAAACTTATTTAACCACTAAGACCGGACACTTAGCCTCATTTGCCACAGACTCCGCCACATTCGCATGGAGAAAATGGGCTAAACCTGTGTGACTATGACTGGCTAAGACGATCATCCCGGCGTTTATCACACTAGCCGATGCCAAGATCTCCTCGGCCGGTGAACCGTGGCGAATAATCCCCTCAACCGACAAGCCTGAATCTAAGCTTCCAATTAGCTTACGCATCTTTTCTGCAGCTTCCCCCTCCATTCGACTAGCGAGTTCCTCAGGCGTTACTGATAACACGCGGGTATATTTGTCACCGAATGGCTTATCGACCACATGCAGTATGCGGATCCCTACGCTATAAAAGTTGGCCATCTCAAAGGCGTAGCCCATTGCATGGGAGGCCGTCTCAGAAAAGTCTGTGGGGCAGAGTATTTGACGAGTTCGCATGTCATTCTCCTTATAGATAAGCTCCCAGTTCTTAAGCCTAAATCCCCGAACCTTATCTTAAAATAAGTGGCATAGCCCCAATCTCCTGCCTACAGGTCGCTGATGACATATGCCACGAGCAGCGCCATACTTAGTCAAATAGGGCTACGCCAAACCTTGTCTAATGACCCTGTCAAGATCACGTTCAACGTCCCTATCGAAAACTTAACGATTAGCTATAAGTATTGAACATTTAGAGCGTTTTTCAACTACATGCACCTAAATTCATGAGATTACGTAAAGCTAGCCATATTAATGGCATAATCAAGAGCGTCAGGTACAAACTCAGATATATCTGTTAGCCCGAGTATTGACCCCCTTCTCATGTCTTAAGCATAGTCTCAAAATGCCTGTTAATCCTATCCTTTATCATCCTCGTCCTATCGATAGGTATTCCCCTAACGATGCCAACAGCCCAGTAATAATGGTTAAAAAATAGCGCTTACTGGCTGCCGTTCTAGCAACCTATTTACGCTCAACTCATTAACAGCAATCAGTAAAAATCGACAGGGGTTTGTATTATTTTTAAACAGAGGTAGATCTTCATCCCATTGTGAATTAAGATAGCTCAACACAGACCGACTAATCAGTCTGTTTGTTGATAGATTTATTATCGCGCTAAAAACAATCGACTAGACTGGATACAGAACAGGAGCTATGAGCAGATGAATATGCCTATTGAGACAGAGAATAAATCAGCAATGCAATCACAACTCGACGCGTTACTCAGACTACAAAGAACCAGCTATCGCTCAGAGCCAGCTCCGACTTATGCACTGAGAGTCAAGCAGCTCAAAGAACTCAAGCAAGCCTTGCTGAGATTTCAACAACCACTAGCCGATGCCCTCAATCGAGATTATGGCAGCCGTTCGGTCGACGACACGCTAATCTCAGATATCATGCCCTGTATCAACAACATCAACTACAGCCTCAAGAACCTGAAGAAATGGATGAAGCCCAGTTCTCGCCATGCGGGACTTTTACTCGCCCCGGCTAAGATAAAGGTACATTATCAGCCAGTAGGCGTGGTCGGCATCATAGTGCCATGGAACTTTCCAGTCATGCTTTCGATAGGCCCCTTGATCACCGCCTTGAGCGCAGGCAATCGCGCCATGCTTAAGCTGTCAGAATTCACACCTGAGACCAACAAGGTCTTGGCTCAGATGCTATCGAGTATCTTCGACGAATCATTAGTCGCCATCATTGAAGGTGAAGCCGATGTTGCCGCCGCATTCTCGGGACTGGCATTCGATCACTTGCTGTTTACCGGCTCCACCACAGTTGGAAAACATGTGATGCGCGCCGCGGCTGCTAACTTAACCCCAGTGACCTTAGAGCTAGGCGGAAAATCTCCAGTGGTTATCGCCCCCGATATGCCCATAGACACAGCCGTAGAACGTATGATCTATGGTAAATGCTTAAACTCGGGCCAAATCTGTGTCGCACCGGATTACGTCCTACTCCCTAAAGAGAAGCAAGCCGAATTTATCGCCGCTTATCAGAAAAAATTCAACGCCATGTACGGCAAGGTGAGTGACAACAAGGATTATGGCGCCATCATCAACCAACGTCAGTTTGACCGTCTAACCTCGGTTCTCGAAGATGCAAAAAGCAAAGGCGCAACTGTGGTTTCAGCCAATGATGAGGCTATCGATACCGCTAAGCGTAAAATCCCCACTCAATTAATCACCAATGTCAGTGATGAGATGCGCTTGATGCAAGACGAAATTTTTGGCCCCTTACTGCCTATCGTAGGTTATGACACCCTCAATGATTCGATAAAGTACATCAATGACCGCCCCCGTCCTTTGGCACTCTATATCATGAGCTTCGATGCACAGGCTCAAGCCAAGATACTCAACAACACCCATTCTGGTGGCGTCTGTATCAACGAAACCGTGTTCCACGTCGCCGCCGACGACGCACCATTCGGTGGCATAGGCCCCTCGGGCATGGGTCACTATCACGGCAAGGAAGGCTTCTTGACCTTGAGCCACGCCAAGACGGTATTGCGCCGCGGTAAACTCAACACAGGCAAGCTTGTTCATCCTCCCTATGGCACCGGCATTCAAGCCATGTTATATAAATTTTTCCTACGTTAACAGCCGCAGATGCTGGTTTAGCTGCGAGAAAAAACGTAACCGTAGGAGCTGCTTTAGCTGCGAATTTAGAACAGAAAAAAATCTAAACAGAGAAAAAAGCAATAGATGAGTAAAATAGATAAGAAGCAAGCCATACTAGACACCGCGCTGACCCTGTTTGTCAGCCAAGGCTTCTATGCCACCTCTACCGCATCCATAGCCAAGCAAGCAGGGGTAGCCACCGGTACCCTGTTTCATCATTTCCCATCCAAAGATGGGCTGATGAATCATCTGTTTCTTAATATCAAGCAGGAATTTGCCGATGCAATTCAGGCGTCAATACAAGACAGTGGCGATCTTAAAAAGGATGCTAAACACCTCTGGACCAGCGCCATACAATGGGCCATGGATAACCCGCTGAAGCAGGAGTTTTTTCAGCAATACTCCATGTCACCATCCATAGCCACAAAAATCAGAGAGCAGGCCATGAACTCGATACTCGGCTTTATGGGTGCCCTGATGCAGAAAGGTCAGGCGCTGGGCTTGCTGGCTAACTATCCGCTGACCCTGATGCAAGATAACTGTCACGGTCAGTACTTAGCCGCCACCCGCTACTTCCTGAACAATCCCGATAAGTGGCAGGACCCACAACACCAAGAAGCCAGCTTCCTGCTGTTTTGGAATGCCATGGTGCAAAACTGAGAAGCCTTAAGCTAAAGATAGAGATGATAGCGCGTCAACCGGTGCAGATGTTGACACTTGGCAAGCTAAAAGAGGAAGGCGTTAACAGAAGATACGAGCTCCTAGGATCTAGAAACTCGTATTGATTAACTTATTGAGTAAACTAGCAGGTATGCTTACTTGCATCGGTTGGCTGACTCTTTGAAAAATCATAGCCAGGTTGCGCTGCTACTGTTTTTGAAAAATCAACATCCTCGGCAAAGACAGTAGCAGAAGTGAATACTAAGATGGCTGATAGGGCTGCACTGGTTAATAATTTCATTTTTAACTCCACTTTTTAGGGTTCTATTAACTACAACTATTACATATAACCAGCTGTTCTCAATTGCTAATAGATGTAATCTAGTCTCTTCTTTTTCAATGACTGTAGGATAATCTCTCCCCTAAGTGGAGGGTCAAGCATCTATTGTCAGATATTTTATTTTGCCTAACATAAACCCCAAAAAGTAAGAATGAGACACAAATAACAGGGTGGAGATCGCAATCATTTAATAATGCCTGTCTCTTTCCCCCCCCCGCCTAAACCCAGTGGCAACAAACCACTCTAGAGCTATAACTCTAAATTTAACATACTGTTAGGCTGAGTTATAAATGTGACCTGTTTCACGTTTTTTGTTGACCTGAGGCCATTTTTAGCACTAATCTAAACGCCTGTTTGATTTTTGAAGCTGCCGGGGTTAGCCAATCATAGCCACCAGCATTCGCTTAATTCATAAGGACTCAACCTATGGCATACGATTCAGATTCAACACTCGATCTCACTCAATACCCATCACTCATAGAGCTGATAGAAACAGCAAGTGAAAAATATGCAGATAAAACGGCTTATGCCTGTTTAGGCCATCACGCGAGTTTCAGTGACATTGAACGTGACTCTCGCTATTTTGCCGCCTACCTGCAGAGTATCCCAGATCTTAAATCGGGCGATCGTATTGCCATCCAGCTGCCCAACCTTATCCAATATGTTATCGCCGCATACGGTGCCATCCGCGCTGGCATGGTGTTGGTCAACACCAACCCCATGTATACCGAGCGTGAGCTAACCCATCAATATAATGACTCGGGCGCTAAGGTGTTAGTGGTGCTGTCGGATCTGCTGCCAAGCCTAGAGAATGTGGTTGCCAACACAGCAATAGACACGGTGATTTCGACCCATGCTGCGGATCTACTGGCGCCTCAGGCTCAACCAGATGTCT
>NZ_JABSSM010000130.1 GCF_013214165.1 Shewanella sp.
GGATATATTTGCTGTAATTGGCTTAAACTGGGTTTGTTGACTTGGGATAAACTAAGGAGTGAAAATAGTGCGCTGAGCTGTGATTCTGTTGGAGTGATAGAGGCATAACGCTTCTGGTTGGCACCTTTGTTAGACTGTAGACGTAGCTGATATTCAGTTAACAAGGAAACGGGTTCACTCAAGTTTTTTGGATGAAATATCTCGAAGGATAATTGCAGCTTAGCAGCTTGGTTCGAGATATGTAATATGCGTTCATCGACTAATTTTCTAGCTTGAGGGAGCTCAATTAGTGCATCGCTTAGCGTTGCGTTTTGCGGCACCGCGCCATTTACTAGCCATCTAATATCATCGAAACCATCTCTAGGCTCAATAAGGTTTTTACCATAAACGGTTAGAGTAGGTGTCCTGCTATTAATTTCTATTACCCTGTTATTTGAAAAAATAAACCAAAGACTTCTGCCATATCCCCAGCTTGTCTCATTATTATCTAGATTAACTTCAATACTTGGCGGCCCAAGTCGGTCACTGACTTGCTCGGTCGCCATGCCTAGCTCTATGCCATAAGCACCAGTCTTCAGAGAAATATGGGGGGCGGGAACGAGTTTTTTCTTGGCTAAGCTCGCCGGAGATTGATCTTCCGGTAATGTCATCGTGTAGGAATAGCTTATAGTTTCGATTCGATAGCCTTGAGAGTTGTATTTAGATCTTTGTTTGCTGAGGCTCTTGTCATGGAGGCAGAGTTTAAACAGTTCAGCCTCTAGATGGGTCGTTAGTCTGGTGTTGATTCTTTTATGTTGGGTGGAAGAGTTTGTATAATTGACTGAGACCTGCTTAGTTGCATGCATGATATGGTTTCTGACGCTAGTTAAGCTGATGGCATCGGCTCCTTGTTGAGTGGCTTTAACTCTCAATGTGTGTAGCGCTTGTTTAAAAGCCTGGCTTTCCTCTGGAACACCCATGTCCACATAATCTTGTGTCGGAATATCGATTGTTATGGGGGATAAGGTTTCGATAATACACTTGGGCTGATAATCTAGAATATTGGCCAGCGGGTCTGTTTTGGCTGATGTTGGGATGGAAATGAAAATTAATGCGGCTATTGATAAGAAGTAAGGCTTGAATATTTTCACTGGTTAACATCCGTGAGACCATTAGGTTAAATCAGTGTTAACCAGTTGGGTGGGTGAGTCAACAGCTGCAAGCTGCAAGCTGCAAGCTGCAAGTTTGTGGGGGCCGCTAGCGAACCCAGCCATTGATGATATCCAGCATCACATAACCGGAGACGCTGGTGGCTAAGGTGACAATCAAATTTTAAACGTGTGACTCATTTTATAGAGTCATAAGGGGAAACTAGCACTATCTTGCTGGCTTAGCAGAGATCCACAGTTTTATGTGTCCCTGGACGACTATGATGTCGTTTTCATCATAGGCGGTAACCGGAACCAGTAGATCTCCCTCGACCCATTGCTCTGGCTTTACCTGGGCGACGCAGCGAATGTCACTGCCAGCCTTTGCCGTGTAGTCTAAGCTCATGCCCTTGGGTATCCATCTTAAGTGATGAGGGACTGATGCCTCGGCCATCACGCCCATCGCCATCTCTAGCCCATTACAGATGGCGATAACATGGACCGTCTTGATATGGTTATGCACGGCATTACGTTTCTTGATGAGGCATTCACAGTAATGGGGTCTGAGGTTAGTGATCAGAGGCTTGATGCTACCGAAGTAGGGGGCCATTCTAGACACCATAAGCGAGAATATCTTGTTGCCGAAGGGTAAGCGGCTGACCTTGTTGTAGAGTGCCATCACCTTAGTGGGTCTTTGCTGTGTCATCTTTATCTGGCCTTATTGTTATTTAGAATTGGAGTTCTAGGCTCTGGTCGGATGAGTTTAGGTTATATGGATCACAAAAAACTAACAAGCTGATTCTTCGTCAATAGCGGTTCGGCCCGAGTGTAATGGCTTTTTCGGAGACTCATTTAGCCTTAGCGAGGCAATTTAGCCAAAATGAAACAAAGTTCATTTCCCTTTAACGGATCATCAACCGTATAATCCCTCTACAGAAAAACGTTATATCATTTAACTCAATAAGGCTGAAAATTGAAATACCTGCTTACCTACCTAAAAGGCATGGCGATGGGCGCCGCCGATGTGGTTCCTGGCGTTTCCGGTGGAACCATAGCTTTTATTACAGGCATTCTTGATACCTTGTTAGACAGCATTCGCCGTATCAATCCAAGTTTAATCAAGGTGGTGAGGGAGCAAGGTGTCAAAGGTGCGTTTAATCATATCAACGGGCCCTTCTTGGTGTGTGTCTTCGGTGGCATTTTAACCAGTATTTTCAGTCTTTCTAAGTTGATCTCTTATCTTTTGCTCAATCATCCGATACCCGTATGGTCGTTCTTTTTCGGTCTTATCTTGATCTCGGTCGTGCATATGCTCAAACAGGTGAAAGGCTTCTCTGTGATCCGAATGGTGTTATTTGCCTTGGGAGTGCTGTTTGCCTGGGGGATCACCATGCTCAATCCCATCTCATTGGAGATGACCTACCTGAATATATTCATCGGTGGCAGTATTGCCATCTGTGCCATGTTACTCCCAGGGATTTCGGGCAGCTTCATCTTGTTGCTATTAGGCCTGTATCCACCCGTGCTAGCGGCTGCAAAAAATTTCGATATCGCCGTGCTTGCCGTCTTTGCCTGCGGATGTATTTTCGGCCTACTGACATTCAGCCATCTTCTGTCGGCGCTGCTGCGTAAGTTTCACGACGCCACTCTCATCTTCTTAACGGGCTTGATGCTGGGAACTCTGGGGAAAATATGGCCTTGGAAAGAGGTGCTCTCCTGGCGTGAAAACTCTGCTGGTGAACAGGTACCTTTGCTGGAACAGAATCTCTCACCCATGCATTTCGAACAAGTGACCGGGCAGGCTGCGCACATTTTCTGGGCATTGGCTGCCTTGCTTACTGGCATGTTACTGGTATGGGGCATGGAGAAGATTGCCGAACGAAATGCAGGGCCAGACACAGATAAGCCTTAACAAAGAGACTTAATCTAATGCAACCTGTGCTTAATTCTCACTGCCCTGTTGGGCATTTAAGCCCAGTGCTAATCAAGATGTTGTGGCAGTGAAGCCTGATCTTATGCTCGAAAATAATGAGCGCATGATTGAGGATGCCAGAAGGGACGGCAGGCAGCAGCGAGATTAGCCGAGCAGCTTGAAGCTAAAGTAGACAGATCTTAGATCTGTCTTAAGATTTAGTTATCCAGCCTGACGGCTATTGTCGATACTTTTTTTATCATAGTATTCGAAGGGAAATAGGTTTCTCATTCTCTGGGTGATGGCTTGGTTCACATTGGCAGAAATATGCAGTCTTATCGCACCCGATAGCTTTTCACATCTGACTGTGCAGGTGAGCTTCTCTGATTTGGCTAAGGCTCGGCAGTCTTTCTGAAACTTCTCCGGGATCTTGCCCTTGTGAGATTTAAGTCTGCCATCTTTGAAGTGCATCTCGAAGATTGTCAGCCCCTTCTTGCCGCTAAAGATGAGCTTATAAGCGAGAAAAATCCCTATGGCAATAAATAGCACTTTCAATACTGTTGGTGTCATCTCGTCATCCTGTCTTTATCTATCTCGTGGCTTTATATTAGATAACAATACGCTTGTGGCCGAGATTTTTAAAGTGCCTCAGGGCACACTTTGCATAAATGTATCCCCTGGGCATATTGGATACGTCATTTGCTAGACCGGATGGCTATAGTCAATAACTTAGACAGAAAAAACCGCCAAGATGGCGGCTTTAGGGCTAAAAAATCAATGAAAGGTATTAGAAGCCATAGCTGGCAGTAAATAGCACAGTGCCATCATTTTGCCATGTTCCATCCTTAATGATGTTGTCATCACTTAGACTGGTATCTACCCAGGCGAGGGATAATCCGACCCCGGCCAGCTCTGTCGAGACGCCGATAGAGTAATTGAAATTTCAACTAACAGATAATTGCTATGAACAAGTCCCTAAGTCTCGACCTCCCCCAAATAAGCCTAGGTACAGTGTGTTAGTTCATGGGAGTCCACATTCAACTTACGTGACCGAACAAAATTTAGAGCCTGATGATATCTTGGAACCTATTAGCCATCCCATGCTTAAACAATATTTTTCAGAGCTAGAAAATGGTCGATATATTAGTAATATGCCTACTAATTAACCCGCCTGCTGCTAATGGGTTAAATCACACCAGAGGTATGATGAAACCTCATCGTTTCTGATACTTTCGGGAAAGCTGGTGGATTAGGCAAGGTCGTTTTTCAACGCTCAAGCTCTGTCGATATTTTTGCTCTCTAACATTTATAAAATATGCATTTAAAGCATGAGAAAATATACAGGCTTCAATGGCTTCAAGAGTTAGTCGATCTAAAATCACCGAGGAACCTGGCTGGAACTATAGTCTTTGCCACAGAAGCCTAATGGAGGTGCACACTGGCAGGCATCGCACTTTGGTCTATGATTAATACTGGTCAATGGAAACCACTGCAGGCATTTTCTCTTGGGAACAGGCTTGTATCTGCGGAGGCCAATGCCTACGTTTATCACAGCTTAGTGTGAGCCTGTGACAGAACCAGCTCCGTTTACCTGCAATAATTTTTGAAAAATTAAAATACAGATGAAACATCATTTTAAATTAGCTAAGCAGTTGCACTGAAATAAGGGCAATTTTATGAAAATTATCACTTTTGCTACAGCTCTCCTAGGTCTATTGTGCCTTTGCAGCATTGCACAGGCGGCCGAACCAACGGAGAAAGAAGTTAACGCTTTTTTGGCAAATCCAAATGACCTTTCGGGATTGAAGCACAGCCATTCCCACAAGGGGTATCAACAGTTTGACTTTGATACCGTAGATATAGATCAGCTAAGAAAACAGAAAGGTAGACTCTATTCCAGTAAAGAAGATGTCATGAAAGTGCTGTCTGGTGGCGTCAAGAATCCAACGGGGAAAAAAGAAATTTGGAAAGAAGGTCTGTTGTTCGAGGGGATAGAGCCTATGCCCTGGCTAAAATCTGCAGCCAACTGGTTCCCAAGAACAGAAAAGATTCGACCCAATGAGATGCGCGTCACCTTTATGGGGACGTCACCGATTATTCGTCCAGGACAGATGAATACCAGTATATATGTCGAGATAGGTAATGGAGATAACTTCATTTTTGATCTGGGTGAAGGCTCCATCGCCAATTACGCCGCAGCGGGACTGGCATTGAATGAGTTGACCAAGGTGTTTATTACTCACCTGCATGTGGACCACTATGGCTCCTTACCTTATCTGTACGAATTTGGTGGCTGGAATGGCCGCTGGCAGGAGCCATTAACTATCTACGGTCCGTCAGGTCGCAGTGAAGAGTATGGCACTAGGTGGATGGTTGATGGCATGTTGAAGATGCTTAATTGGCATACCGATGCTTTTGATGTATTCCCTTCAGGCAATCAAATCAGGGTGGTCGAATTCGACTTCAATGATGACGGTGGAATTATCTATGATAAGGATGGCGCGACGGTCAGTCACTGGCGCCGTAGTCACGCCAAAGATGGTGCGTCTGGCTACCGCCTAGACTGGAAAACACCTGAGGGTAAAAATCTCTGTTTTGTCTGGACCGGGGATGGCCGTCCTAACAAGCTGGATCTTAAGTATGCCAAGGGATGTGATTTATACGTCACTGAACTCCAACCCGCGATCCTGGGGCTGACCTCTCAGGTAATGGGGACGCCGGCATTTCTAGGCCGTTATACGGTCGATACGCATCATACCCCAGCATATGCTTCAGGTTGGCTGGCAAACCAGATCAAGCCACGCCTGTTTATGACCACCCATATGCCATTCGACCCCTACCTCAACGAAGAGACTGTCGCCGAGGTACGTGAACATTGGCAGGGGCCTTATCACTTCGGTGCCCCCGATGGCATAGTGGTTAATATGACACCGGATCGGATTTGGGTTCGTGAAGGAATCTTGCCTGCACATCCGAATAACCGCGCCCCCCAGTTTGATATGGCGGACGGTAAGGATTTCGTAGTACCGCATCCACGTCATGCACGTAAGGATATTCAACAACAGGAAATTCGTGATCTAGAAATTGATACCAAGCTATATTATCCTAAGGGATATCATCCAGTTATGATGTTCGAATGGCCGATTAAAGGTGACTTAGTCATATCTGCCAAGGATATACCAGAGGCCATGAAGGCGGGTATGGGTGAGGCTGCAAGAGATCGAGCAAAATTAAGAAAGGCGAATGGTTTGCCGGTTGAATAGTACTTATTGAAATAACAGTGCCGATATTTTCCGGAACGGTAATCAAAGCGCAAGCAGAAGTGATACCCAAGAAAATTAGTTATCGGAGTCATGGGAACAGTGATTGTATTTGGAGCATGCTCGACTAAGCTATAAGAAGGCCCCGAAAGGGGCTTTTTTGATGCTCTAATCTGGGGTTAGCCTATCGAATGAAGTCTGATGACATTTTCTGGTTTAGCTTCTGGCTGAGTTGGTATCGGCTAGTGCTTTGAAGGTCGACCCTTAATGGTTATCTATAGCCTGCGGCGGTGCAGTGCAGGGATGCACCAATGTCGTGGAGGCAGGATGCCTAAGAACGACCTTTCCGTGCAGATACTTCTACGAGACGCCGCGAGTACTCTGACCTCCATGGACGGAGGAAATGCCAAATTTTGTATGGAACAAAATTGGCCCTGTAGGCTCTGCCAAATCAAACAACGTCCATGTTTAACGGCCAGTTCGGCATCCCAGCCTCTCGTTCGGAGAGTATAACTTCGTGATACCTCACCCTTTTTTGGAAGCTCGCAGCCGCATCTACACCTGCTGATTTACAAGATAAGTTGTCTCTTCGATTTAGCTTTATTACTAGGCTTCGTAACTCGTTTCTGTCCCAAAGCTTGCTAGCCTTCGAATGATGAC
>NZ_JABSSM010000131.1 GCF_013214165.1 Shewanella sp.
TCGCGATTGGCTCATTGAGGCAGCGCATAAACCAACTTATGTCACTTAATCGGCTACGATATAAGGCTATTGAATGTTTGAGGGCGTTAATTTCATGGCTTTCAATTATCTCACACTTTAGAAATTTCTGAGTTATTTCAGTTCCTTTAAACAGTTGATGCCAATGCTCCACGGCCTCCCTATCTGTCCAGCGGTTTGCTGACTCAATATCGATTCTCAACACCAGATGTAGATGATTGCTCATCACCGCATAAGCCGCTATATCTATAGCAAATGCCCCTGCGAGTTCAATAAGCCTAGATTCAATCCACTCTCGTCGATGTTCATAAGAATGACCCGTATCTTTATCGACTCCTGCTAGCCATGATTTTCGCACACACCTTGAGGTTATGTGGTAGAACGGCGTATCTTCAATGCTAACTTGAGTTCTTCTTGGACGCGGCATAACAACCTCCTAAATCGACCAGTAACTAAAGCTTAGTAGGAGAAAAAAAATGCGCCATTAACTATGGCTTGCACTATTTATTGCTTTAACTATGGCTGGCACTATTTATTTTGTTATAACTATGGCTGGCACTATTTATTGCTGGCTTTAACTATGGCTTGCACTATTTGTTGTTATAACTATGGCTGGCACTATTTATTGCTTTTGATTTCATGGCTTTCAATTATCTCACACTTTAGAAATTTCTGAGTTATTTCAGTTCCTTTAAACAGTTGATGCCAATGCTCCACGGCCTCCCTATCTGTCCAGCGGTTTGCTGACTCGATATCAATTCTCAACACCACATGTAGATGATTGCTCATCACCGCATAAGCCGCTATATCTATAGCAAATGCCCCTGCGAGTTCAATAAGCCTAGATTCAATCCACTCTCGTCGATGTTCATAAGAATGACCCGTATCTTTATCGACTCCTGCTAGCCATGATTTTCGCACACACCTTGAGGTTATGTGGTAGAACGGCGTATCTTCAATGCTAACTTGAGTTCTTCTTGGACGCGGCATAACAACCTCCTAAATCGACCAGTAACTAAAGCTTAGTAGGAGAAAAAAAATGCGCCATTAACTATGGCTTGCACTATTTGTTGTTTTAACTATGGCTGGCACTATTTATTGCTGGCACTATTTATTGCTTGGTTTTAACTATGGCTGGCACTATTTATTGCTATTGGCACTATTTATTGCTATTTGTTGACAGCAGCACTATTTATTGGCTGGTACAGGCAGTGATGCTGGCTCTTGCTAACTCTTGTTAAGGCGTCAGCTCTGTCTTACGAAAGATGACTATGACCTAGTGGCTACTGGTGATTTGAATCTTGAAATAAAAATCTGCCGCTACGCGTGACGCGCCAACTGGTTATGGTTCGCCGTAGATCATGAAACAATGGCAACAAAAACACCTACTGTTGTTTTTAAAATCTATACTGAAATGAGTGGTCCACTGCTACTTTTAACAAGGGTCAGCAGCTCTTTACCTGACAATACTGAGTGTCTGGATATATCGCCAACAAACTTACTAACCCTTGAATAAATAGCAGTAAAATAATAGTTAGGACAACAACTTAAGCTAGTTTCTGCCCTGTAACCTTGGTCTATTGAACATTTATCTCATTTAGCTGAGAAAAGATTTGCTGGTGATAAAATAGATAGTCTTCAAACTTTTCAAGGTCTGCCGACTTAATTTTGCTAGTAGAGAGTGCATCCCCTTCATTTACTCCCAATTGCGTCATCAAAGATTTATCCAGCTGGCGATTAAATTTGACTCTGTATTCAATACCGACTTTTTTAAAGGTAATCAAATGCCGATCGAACAGCTTGTCTATGTGCGCGCACAACAAAATGCCATTGGCACCATCCAACCTCTCATTGGTATCTTTACAGTTGCGCCACGATTTTATATGCGAAGCTATGAGTATCTCTCTAACAGGAGTTAGCGTTAACGCACAGGCCTCGCTCCCCCAAACTTGGATCACATCTTGTCGAAATTGGCCTTGGCCTATGCGAGCATTTATCTCTTGTCGCTTCTCTGAATCAGACAGAGATGAACCGAACACATCGATGATATCTTCACTTATCTCACCATCATTGATAACTGCATCATTATCGATACAATCAGGGATTAGATTTTCAAATAAGAAGCTGTCTTTTCTGTCTTTATCTAAGACTTTTACTGAAATATGCTTATATTTAAGTTTCTTACCCAGTGAGTCACCAAGGCTACAACCAGGGTTTCTTTTATCATGTTCAAAATGTGCCCTCTGCCCGTCTTTTCCTTCCTTCATTAACTTGATAGACGCACGGCACTCAGGGCATCGACGTACAGGACTATTATTTCCATGAAGCGATTCAACAGGTATTAAACGCCAATCATCACAGATAAGCACTTCACAAATAGAGTTTGTCAGCTTTAACATATTATTCCTTATCGTTTTAGTTTTTACTTACATTCTCATTAAGCAGCTCTCTTCTTTCCTCCTTTGGGAGCTGTTCTATCTCGACTAAATCTAAGATTTATCACTGTACCATCTTCGGCTCTTGGGCAGCAGTGTCAAGCAACTAAGCACTAGTGTTGCGAATATTTGCCCTACATACAGGATTCTATATGGGAAAATATCTAGAATGAAGCCTTTTACAGCGATTTTTGGCCAAAGTCGTGGATTCTGTCGCGTTTTAGGGGTATTTTAAACTGTCATAAAACAGAGTTTTGTGAATATTTTCAGTGCTCATAAACACTTAGCCTCAATTTTGACGTTTCCCTGTGCCAGCACTGGAATTAATTTAGACCCATTATCGGTAAAGATGGTTAATGCCAAAATCGTAAAAAAACCGATTTAAGGCACTGATAATAATCTGATATAAAACATTAATGCTCGAGTCCAACCGGACACCTTACCTTGTAATTTCTCATAGCTGATAGGTGTTAAGTCCCCGAGCCTAGTATGCAGCCGTTCGTGGTTGTAATACCGGATATATTCTTCAACATCTAGCTTCATTGATTCTCGTGTTAAATGGACCATTTTTAACAGCCATTCATGCTTCAAACTTCCAAAAAAATGTTCAACAACAGCCTTGTCTAAACAGGCTCCTACACTGCTCATAGAAGCAACTATTCCATGCTTCCTCAACAGTTTTTAAACCGCTTACTGGTGTATTGTGAGCCTCTTTCACTATGAAACATGACACCTATTGCTGGTTTTAGGAGCGTTACTGCCATTTGTAATGCCCACTCAACTATGCTTACGGTCATGCGTTTTGATATTGCCCAACCCACTATGCGTCCTTAAATCGGTCACGTCACCAGCCCAAAACCTGATTAACCAGAGTAGGATTAAACCGCTGATTCAGCAGGTACCTGCAACGCTATCACTGTGTTTATGTTTCGTTGTTACCTTGTAAGATTGACGTTGGGTAACCTCTAGGCCGAGCTTTCGCATTAGGCAGTAACACTGTTTATTTTATACCCTCTTAAATAAATTATGAGGCCAGCAGATGTACTTGCGCGGACGCTTACCCCATAACAGAAGTGTGATGATTAAGCATATTTGAATTTTTAATCATCCACAATATCGATGACAAACATTAGTTTTGTCTCCAATTGGAAAAGTGACCATGATGTAATTAATACTATGAGCTCAGGCCAGATTGCAGCAGTAGTGATCACTATCTACCTTGCATTAAACAAAGTATATTCTAAAGGATATGGTGCTTTACTCATTGATGTCCCCGTCCAAACGATGGATAAGATATCTTTGGTTGAACTCCTAATAAATGAGTTCTCTGATAGACAGATTATTATTTCTACGCATGAAGATCATGTTTGTCGATATTTCATATATAAACTTTTTAAATGTCGACGCAAAATAAAACTATTAGAAAGAAAAGAGTATCAACTTACAAATCAAAAAAATTAACGAAGTATCAATTCTTGCTCCTACAAAACAGCTCTCCCCCCCTCTGAGAGCTGTTCTATCTCTACTTTTTACACAATCTTAGTAGCCTATCCACCTTCGACTCTTGAACAACTGTCCCAAGTAACTGAATAGTGGTAAACGGGCTCTTGTTTGAATTCCTGTCTTACGACAGATGACTATGACCTAATGGTTTACGCCTTGTTTATATCCTTAAATAAATGGTTGCCTCCACGCAACACGCCCCAACTGGCTATGATTCATCCTAGATCATGAATAGTGTACACTCACCCTCAACAACTAAGACTCTCACCATTATTTTTAAATAAAGAGCCTGTATCTTGTAGAAGTATCTGCACATAGAAACTTAGAGTAATAAACTCTAACGGCAAAACGACAATAGCAACAAATGTAAATATAGAATCAAACTGTTGCATGTGATTTTTATATACAACAGAATACCTAACGCTGGGTATTAAGTATTAAGTATTAAGTATTAAGTATTAAGCGTTAGGAATTAAGTATTAAGTTAAAAGGAGTTAATCTAATGATTGAACATAACATCAACAAGGCTTTGGCATTATCTATTATGATGTCGACCTCTGCAATGGCCAATATCAATAACCTATCACCAGAAACCTCGGCTCAGCTTGATATAGAGCAAATGCCTGGAGTTTATTTTGAAAGTGATACGCTTCGTGAAAACCCAGTAAACCCAGCACAAAGGAATTTTTCTTTACAGATTCAGCAACCCGATTCGCTTCCTTTAACCTCTGGGGACAGGTTTTTTGAAAAACAACAATATACTGTATCTATAAACCAACTTAAGGCGACAATAAGCAGCACGCCGGCAGAACGCAGCGGTTGTCCGGCGCTTGCCCTTAACAGCGCGGTATATACTAATTTTACCGCCGAAGGTCAGTTCCAGTGTTACAGCATTGAATTGACCACAGCCACTAAAATTGAAGGTTTGCTGGTAAATATTCCTTCCGATGTCGATTATAATCTGTATTTCTTTAAACTTGAGGACGATAACAGTTTCACCACACTGGATTTCTCTAATTACCCAACAGCAACCATAGAAAAAACCATACAAAAAGTCGATCCTGGCATCTATATTCTTGCCGCACAGGCCACCCAGGGACTGAGTCCTGAACCTGCAATAATGGGTTGGTTCGATTATCCTGATTTTGATCAACAAGAGTCAAATGACAAGGTATCCCAGGCGACCCTATTAACCTCAACAGCCATTATCCAGGGCAATATAGATAATGCCAATGATCTGGATTATTTCACTTACCAGACCGGCAGTGACCAAACTAAAATAAAATTAAAATTTAGCGCGAGCGCGCAGTTTAGCCTAGAACTATGGACTGGCAGCGCATGGGCTAAAATTAACAATGACCTAATGACCAATGTCAATGTCACCCCTAATTCATCGATAACTTTTTTAGCCCGTGGTGTGGCGGATAACATGCCCTCGGTATCTGCCCAGTATGCGTTAACTGTTACCGATCCCAGCGCCGCTATGACCCTAACCAGCACCCGTGTCTGGAATAATGAAAACCTGACGAACTTGCTTCATGCTTCCTATCTTGAGGCCCACCAGTACATAGGTATGTCGGGTAAGGTGACCGACGATAACGGTCAGCCGGTCCCTTTTGCTACTGTGATTTTAACAGCCAGTAATCTTGACGAAGAAATTGGCAGAGAAATTATCACATCGAATATTAATGGTGATTTCAATTCGCAAGTCGCTTTACCAGATTGTATTGGCACGGGGCTGGTTAACAAAAAAAACCGTACTTATCACGGTGCACCCACCAATCCTGAGCTCTGGTGGGATATCTGGTATGAATTAGCACATTATCAGTTTTCTCTGTACGACGGCAATCGCAACAAAGTATCGGAAACAGGTCGGGAATTCTTACATATCTGTAAAGAGAAAATAACTAAAAGCTGTTATTGGCAAAGAGATTATCAAAATGGTGGTGAAGTATATAAATGTAATCACTATTAAAAGTAATCACTAAAATTTAAGGCCCACATTCCTTAAGTAGCTTGTTTTTACAGCGATAATTCTGTGGCCGGCAGTTGTCGGCCACTAGGGATTATTCAAACGATAAATAGAAGCTATAAATAGAGACAGACATTATTAATTTCTTATAAAAAGTTCCCAATTTTGTTCGGATCTCACTGAGTACATCAAAAGACTAACAACGAAGACATCCTTAATTATTGTCTGTATTTTCAACCCTATCTCATTCGCTACGACCACTTTAATCGACGAATCGCCAGTGTTGACAACCTAGAAGGCTTTCCTGATGCGATTATTAGTTATTCCCTGAAGCTAAGATTCAGCTCTGTATCGTCTACATGCTACATAATTCACTTAAGTGGTGACCTGGAAAGATGACAAGGCAGTGACACGGTTTAATTTATTTGACCAGCCTTGTCTGAGGTACAGGCTAGTGACAAATTTTACCCGTGTTACTCATTAATGCTTGATTCGCCGCTCTCATGGTTATTCTTAATATAAAGGTACTCGTGCTATGAAAAAAAACATTCTGACGAGCGCTGTCTTTCTCGCTATTTCGTACCTTGTAATGGTTAAATTTAACCTAACCGAGACCTATCTGTTGGGTGATAAATACGATAATAAACTCGGCAGTGCTATTGGCTCACAAGCAGCCCCGTTTTATTATCTAACACTATGGTATGAAATCGCTCGAACGCCAAACCCAGTTCAAGCCCATTGCTTGACCGGCTCAATCAGTTCCTCCTACAGTGCCTCACATTCCAATTCCATGAATCGTAGCACTTACGCCATGGCCCATAATTGTAAAAGTAATAAAACAGGAGAGTTTGAAAATTTCATTTACCCGACCGGTAATAAAACCTACACAAAAAAAGATATACATAACTTATTGGACCAAGAGTTTTATTTCGACATTATCTACCAGCAACATAAACAGGGACGCACGAAAGATGATCCATTTGACTATATCGTG
>NZ_JABSSM010000132.1 GCF_013214165.1 Shewanella sp.
GTGACCCTGTCGGCCCAGTAATGTTGAACCCAGATAAAGAGCCCGATGAAGAGAAGCAAAAAGTAGCATAAAATTTAAGTAAAGAGTGCCAACTACCTTGAAAAACACTGACGTTCTAGTTCGACGTAGTGAAATTTAATACCGGAAAACTTGAGAAATGTTTGAATATAAGACTACGGCACCTAGGGCCATCAAACATCAAAGCATACTAAACTGTATGTAATTCACTCTAATATTTCACTTCAGTAATAATAATTAATAAATATTTTATGATTTTATTTGTGAGTATTGCTGGTCAATGCCTAGTCGTTGGTCACCAGGATGTTGACTGTTGTTGGTTGGATCCAATGACAGCCAGCAAGCACCACAAGAGGTGGCGAATCACAACAATGAATTAACAATCTGGGTAGGGTAGATAAATTAGTAAGCCATCATTTGCATGATTATTTTTTATTGCAATAAATTCGAAAATGGTGTCTTATGAATGCAGGTTTTAAGCATGCGTAACGAAATTGGCATCGATATTAATACCTGTATAGAAATCAGATTTGTAGTAGCTTAATGCCAGAAGTATTTGGCATGTATTTGAGAACATGGAAGTTGTATGTCAGCATTATTTCGTCAGCAGGCCGTTGAGGCGCAAAAGCAAAAATTACATGGTGATGTGTCATTAGCACAGCCTATTTCAATTTATTTGGCTGTGCTCATTTTACTTAGTATTATCATAGCACTGGTGCTATTCCTGTCTCTTTCTCATTATGCCCACAAAGAAACGGTTCGTGGTTATTTAGTCCCAGAAAAAGGCTTAATTAACACCTATGCTAACCGCAATGGTAACGTCGAAGATCCGGAAAAGTTTCACTCTGCCGATATTGCTGAAAAATACGGTATTTCAGCTTATAGATCCCCTCATTTTAAATTATTAAATAATGCTAAACATGTGTAAATCAATTAGTTTTAAAACGAAAAAACCAGAATGGGTTGCTGTAAGCTATTTGTATTTAGCGTTAAAGCTGCCTTTGTTATATTAGGCTAATTATTGTGTGAGGCTTGATAATAGGTATTCATGATTTTTTAGCGTAGCTTGACCCTTATAGTTGTGGCCGAAAACCATCTGGAAAAGTTGCAGCCCTTGTCGCATCTGGTTTTTATGAGGGGTGCTTAAGGTCTTTTAGATCAAGCTAATATCGAAGGGGATCAAGCTTTAAAAATATGATCAAGAGACAGGATGGTGCACTTACTTACTTGAATCCAGCATCATGTATCTTGGTTAGACATTACTTGGATTAATACTTTAATCAACTTTATAGGATTTAAAGTGATTATTTCACAATAGAAACATTTTAATGATTCATGCATTTACCCTGATAGTTTATCTATTCGGCGTGCGGTAGCTATGGCTATACAAAGTAAATAATAATTTATTCATTATTTAGGTGCTTAGGCAAGACTTCTATTTTCTATGCCTAACCAGCATACGTAATTGATGCACGGTCACATCATGGTTCATAAGGCATTAAGTAACAACTCATATGTTAGGGTTCTGTCGCAAAGTTGACGAAGAAAAGTAAAGCCATGATAATGTTTCGATATTCTAAGAATGGGTAATCACATGGCAATCAACTTTTCAGGACGACATTACCCATCAGATATCAGGTTCTGTCGCAAAGTTGACGAAGAAAAGTAAAGCCATGATAATGTTTCGATATTCTAAGAATGGGTAATCACATGGCAATCAACTTTTCAGGACGACATTACCGTTTTAAGCTATAGCATCAATTTACGCACCTATGAACTTGGCGTAAGGATGGCTCTGGGTGGTTCACCCAAGGCGATTTCTAAACTGATCTTTACCGACTCCAGTAAGCCAGTGCTATATGGTTTTTTGGTTAGCATCGTGGTCCTTGTATCAATATCTATCTATTTGTCCCAACAGACGGATCTGAGTGTCTCGATTGAAGTGTCTACTTTGATTGTGACCTTGGTATTGATTTCATTTACCTCATTTGTCGCGTGTTTTATTCCGTTGCAAAGAATTGTTCGGGCGCACCCAGTAAAAGCGCTGCAATAAACTGTTTCGCAAGGGCAGTAATCAGGCTGCCCTAAACGCTTGGAGTTTCACTTGTTAAATAAAAAAATCTTTCTCTTGGCCTTATCGGGGGTAGCAGTATTCTTGTTACCCGGCTGTAGTTTAGGTAACAAAATTGGTCAATATGGCCAGGATGTCCAGACGTCATTAGGAAATATTTCAGTTAAATCTACAAAAAACGCAGGCACGCTAAAAACAACTAATGGTAACGTTGATATAGGCCGCCATGCTAAGGTAAAATCAGTTGAAGTGATCAATGGTAATGTCACTATCGGTAATTTTAGCCAAGCCGTTTCGCTACAAACCACTAACGGTAATATCCTTGTCAGTGAAAATGTTTTAATAAACGGCAACGTAAAAACAACGAACGGTAACATTCGAATTAATGGACGTGCTGAAATTGGTGCTAGTATCATCACCGACAGCGGCGATATTTTTATCGCGCAAGGAGTAACAGTTATGGGAGACATTATTTTTAACAAATCGGGATTCTTGTTATCTCAGTTTAAGAAAGAGCTCCCGATATTAGAGATTGCTAACGAGGTAACTATTAAAGGAAAAATTCACTTATATCGGGAAATAGACCTCCGCTTAGGCCATTCAATTGATCCTGAAAAAATACTTCATCATTATGATGACCGAAAATAATTTTTGCAGTTAAGCAGATCACAAAAGTCAGGTGTAGTAATCAGCACTTCGCTTGACTCATTCTATTGATATTTTTAAGGATAATATTGCTCACTTCAGAGCGGCCATGTAACCAGGGTGACCGCATGAGTGTTTACTTTTTACTCATAGGAGCCAACCCTGCGCGTAACACCCTTTCTAAAAAGGATGTTTTCATCCATGCCCTTTTTTGTTTCGTTGGTATACTCGTTTTTGTTGGCTCTGCTCTCAACATGTTTAGTGATGCTTGCCTCAGTATGGCCCAGTTTTCTGCGCCATTATCTTTATAAATCTGACAGTTATCTTCTTTTAAAGAAGCGTCAAGTACCCAATGTAAGTTATTCTCAACCGCCCAGTGACTCCTAACGGCTTCACCAAATGACTCCTCGTCTAACTTGGCTGAGATGATGTAATAGCGATATTCAAGGCTAGGTTCTTTGCCTTTTTCTTGCCTATAACTCATTGCCATTCCTAAGGTTTTAAGCTTTGGCCACTCAGGGAAATTAGCTGCAACCTCTTTAGCATTCAAGACATGGTAGCTACGAGCCTCTAGTCGACCATGTTGCTTATTGAGCAGGAGTTCTTGTGATACGGACTGTCTGCACTCCGAAAAACTTGATTTTATTGCCTCATGCAATGAAGGTTGATTGCCTTTTACCGCGAGTACATAGTCTGCTTTTTGCTCAATTATGCTGTTCGCAATACTCTTCTGGCAGCCCATGGCATCAATTGAAACCAGCGCACCTTTTAGATCCAGTATTTTAATTAACTCTGGGATCGCCATTATTTCATTCGATTTGGCGTCAGTACGTACTTGGCCAATGACCATATTATTCGAACAAGCAAATGCATTGACCATGTGAATAGTCGATTTACGATCATCACGGTCGTAAGAACCTCGTAGGGTTGCGTATTCTCATGAAATCGATCACTCATTCTCATCCATTGCGATCACCTATTCTCATCCATTGCGATCACTTTTCGCTGCCATTTTGCGGCTCGACTACAGTTCTAATTGATCACGTTTGATCCGTCAAGTTATTAGCTATTTTTCGCATCGATTCACCCTGTAATTCAAACCGCTGAGCACGATGGATCAATCTGTCCATGATCGCATCCGCATAAGTTGCCTCTCCTATCAATGCATGCCATTTTACGATCGGTACTTGGCTCATAATGATCATCGAGCCTTGTTCGTGCCTAGCATCTATAATGTCGAGTAAATCGCTGCGCTGTTGCGTGGTTAATACCTCCATACCCCAATCATCTAAGATCAAGATCGGTGTTTTATTTAATTGCTCAAGCAATCGTGGGTAACTACCATCACCATCACCATCACCATCACCATGGCGTAATAGCTCTTGCAGCCCTTTCATTCTAAAATAGCGTACGGCAATCCCCTGTTGGCAAAAGTAGTGCCCTATGGCGCAGCCTAGGTATGTTTTGCCACATCCAGTGGCCCCTGTAACAATGAGGTTCTGATGATGTTGCAGCCAGTGCCCTTCAAGTAAACTGCGAATTTTCGATTTTTCAATGCCGCGATTGCTACGATAGTCAATTTGATTTGGATGAGCGGCCAATCGGAACTTTGCCTTTTTGACTAACGCTGCGATCTTACGTTGCTCCCGATCATTGATCTCCTCTGCCAGCAATAGTGATAACCGTTCATAAAAACTAAGCTCGCTATATAAATGAGGCTGAGCTTCTTGCAATGACAAATGTTGTAACATGGTACTTAACCGTAAACGAGTAAGTTGCTGAGTTAATTCTGAATTTATGTCAATTCCTTAATGGTAATAATCTTGACCGCGTACATTTTCATGTTTAATTTCAGCCAGTAAATCGTCCTGATCGGGATCATCTACGGCTTTATCTAAATTATTTTTTAGGATCACTTTGATGTTTTGCAATCGAAATCCCCCCGTATCTAACGCGCGCTGGCACGCATTATTAAGTCTCTTTTTGGGGTATATTTTATTGAGGTTTAGTAGTCCAAGACACACTTTATAGCTTTGTTGTGGGTGGGCTTTACTGGCTAATTGATATTCAACCCATTGCAACACGTAGGCTCCGAGCTTGTTTGCCCATTGCTTTAAGCGCTCAGGGTTCCACTGAGCGTACTCTTGATGCGCTTTGGGCATATGTTCTATTTTAGTACTGTATCCCCCGATGCGGTCTGAACGAATGTGCTGAGCAACCAGTTGATTTCGGTAGTAAAGCTTGACCAGTTTGTCACTTACATGTGCCTCAATTTGTTTCTTAAGTAAACCATAAGGAACCGAATAATAGTGCTTGTGCATGTCGATATGATAATCGATATTCACTTTTACTTTTTTGATGAAGGTGTATTCATAATCAAGCAGTGGCAATGGCCTCATGGCCGGGAGTTCATGAGTTAAAAACTGGCTGGTTCTATCTCCTGGCAACTTCTGAAATGGTTTAGTATTTAATCGCCTCAATAGCTCACTAATACGCTGATTTAACTGCGTTAAGGTATAAAATACTTCATGACGTAACACCGCCATGATCCAGCGTTCAACAATTAACACACCATTTTCAGCTTTGGCTTTATCTTTTGGTTTAAGCGGTCTGGCTGGAATGATAGCAACATTGTAATGTGCAGCAAGCTGCTGATAAGACGGGTTTAGATCGGGATCATATTTACAGGCTCTGCTAGTGCCAGAGCGTAAATTGTCAGGGACAATAATATCAGGCACAGCACCAAAAAATGTAAATGCCCGTGCATGGCTCATGATCCAGTCTTCCAGTTTTTGGGATAGCGTCGCTTCGGCAAAGGTATAATTTGAGCCTCCCATCACAGCGACACACACTTGTGCACCTCTGAGCTCGCCAGTATCAGGGTTAACCAAGGGAATTGTCGGCCCGCAATAGTCAATAAATAACTTTTCACCGTATTGATGAACCTGTCGCATTGACGGTTGCTGACGGGATAGCCACTCCTTGTATATACGACATAGCTGCGGGTAGCTGTAGTGATTATCAGTATTTCGCTCGATATATTCTTGCCATAACAACTGTTTAGTAACACCCTTTTGCTTTAGTTGATGGTAAAAAACTGACAAAACTGGTAGGGGAATAGCCGTTCTAGGGCTGATTTTGGTTTGTAAAAAGTGCTGACTTAATTTCAGATCATCCCAACGTTCAGGCAAAGGCCAATCATCAATTCCGATCAACTTAGCACGATTAACATAAGTTGAAACGGTACTTGGAGATATAGATAAACTGTTTGCTATCTTGCGGTTAGACAATTTACCTTGGTATTTTAATCTCAGGATTTCTTTAAGTTTTCGCATTGAAATAGACTCGACTGGCATAACAGCTCCAAAACAATAAAAATAGAGCAAATATTATGCAGTTAAAATAATGCAAAATGGCAGCACTGATCCTGATATTTTAAGTTAAATTCCAACTAAAAATAGTGATCGGGATAGATGAGAATAGGTGATCGGGATAGATGAGAATGAGTGATCGGGATAAATGAGAATGAGTGATCGGGATAAATGAGAACAGGTGATCGACATACATGAGAATATGCACGCTTTATTTTGCACATCTGAATAGGATTCTTCCTGTTCCCAAGGCTCGCTAACTTTAACTTCTTTTAACTCGGTTATATTGTCATTTATCTCTGTAGCAACAAGCTCTTTACGAGGACCACCAATATGAGGCTTAGTATTGCGTGTATACCCTTTTTTTGACTCAGCGCTGTCTCTATACGAAACATGAAATTTTGCAATTTGCTCTTTAGTTTGCTTATTAATCTCTGTGCTATCAGACGAACGGCTGGAGTAATACAATAAGTGCAACAGATTAAGGTTGAAAAGTGAGAGAGCTGAAGGCAGAATTTTAGTTCTCACACACAAATTCAGAGTCTGTCATGAACAAACAGTACCATCAGCTCACTCAGG
>NZ_JABSSM010000133.1 GCF_013214165.1 Shewanella sp.
ACTGATACGTGGTTAGCAGCTTGGCCATTACGAATACGTGTTAACATATCCGCTATAGGATCTTGCATGCTCATATTAGCTTACTCCGTGACACGTGCTTACCAGCTGGCCTTGCGTAGACCAGGAACTTCACCGCGCATAGTCGCTTCACGTAATTTGATACGGCTAAGGCCGAATTTACGTAAGAAACCATGTGGGCGACCAGTTTGACTACAGCGATTACGCTGACGCGCAGCGCTAGAGTCACGTGGTAGACCTTGCAACTTAAGAACTGCATCCCAACGATCTTCATCAGATGTAGTCGGGCTGCTAATGATAGCCTTAAGAGCTTGACGCTTTTCAGCGAACTTAGCCACGAGCTTGGCACGTTTTACTTCACGTGCTTTCATTGAACTTTTTGCCATTTCGCTACCCTTATTTCTTGAATGGGAAGTTGAAGCCTTCGAGCAGAGCTCGGCCTTCTTCGTCATTCTTCGCTGAAGTAGTGATCACAATATCCATGCCGCGGATTTTATCGATTTTATCGTACTCGATTTCCGGGAAGATAATCTGCTCACGTACACCCATCGCATAGTTACCACGGCCGTCAAACGACTTAGTGCTCATGCCACGGAAATCACGGATACGCGGGATTGCGATTTCAACTAAACGCTCTAAGAATTCCCACATACGCTCACCGCGCAGTGTAACCTTACAGCCTATCGGGTAGCCATCACGGATTTTAAAACCAGCCACTGACTTACGTGCAACAGTCACTACTGGCTTTTGACCAGCGATAGCAGTCATGTCACGAAGCGCATGCTCCATAACCTTCTTATCTGCTACTGCTTCGCCAACACCCATGTTAAGGGTGATTTTCTCAATCCGAGGGACTTGCATGACACTGGAGTAACCAAACTTTTTAACAAGTTCAGGACTCACAGTCTCTTGATATTTATCATGCAGTTTCGCCATCGTTTACTCCAATTACTTAATGAGTTCACTGTTCGACTTAAAGAAACGGACTTTTTTGCCGTCTTCAAATCGGAAACCAACGCGATCAGCTTTGCCAGTGGCAGAGTTGAAAAGCGCTACGTTTGATGCTTGTATCGGTGCTTCTTTCTCAACAATACCACCAGTCACGCCCAGTTGTGGGTTTGGCTTCTGATGCTTCTTGACAAGATTGATGCCTTCAACAATTAATTTACCAGTAGTAAGAACCTGAGAAACTTTTGCACGTTTCCCTTTATCTTTACCTGCTAGTACTATTACTTCGTCTTCACGACGGATTTTAGCTGCCATTTGACGCTCCTTTACAGTACTTCTGGTGCCAGAGAAACAATTTTCATAAATTGTTCGTTACGCAATTCACGCGTCACTGGGCCAAAGATACGAGTACCAATCGGTGCATTGTTTGCGTTAAGCAAAACCGCTGCGTTCCGATCGAAGCGAATGACAGAACCGTCTGGACGACGAACGCCTTTCTTAGTACGAACCACAACCGCTGTATAAACATCACCTTTCTTCGCTTTACCGCGAGGAATAGCTTCTTTAACAGAAACCTTAATGAGGTCGCCGATACCGGCATAACGACGGTGAGATCCACCTAAGACCTTAATACACTGAACTCTACGAGCGCCACTATTACAGGCTACATCTAGAGTAGATTGCATTTGGATCATTGTAAATGCTCCGCTAAACGTTACTTCACATCCCTAATTGGGACTACTATTTCGCCACTTTTCGACTAACATTTAGTCTAAAAAGGCGCGCAAGTATACCACCCGATTTTGGGAATAGATAGTATTAAAATAAAACGGCTCCTATAGCAGGAGCCGTTTAACTAAACCTAAAATAAATTAGGCCTTTGTCACTACTTCAACCAGAGTCCAAGACTTAGTCTTAGACAGAGGACGACATTCGCGAATAGTCACGAAATCGCCTTCATTACACTGGTTTGTTTCGTCGTGTGCATGGATCTTAGTAGTGCGCTTAAGGTACTTCCCGTATAAAGGATGCTTAACCTTACGCTCAATAGCTACAGTGATGGACTTGTCCATCTTGTTGCTAAGTACACGACCCTGCAAAGTACGGATTTGATCAGACATTACGCACCCGCCTTAGAAGTAATAATGGTCTTAACGCGCGCTACATTGCGACGCACGATTTTCAGCTGATGAGTCTGAGTCAACTGACCAGTTGCGTGTTGCATGCGCAGATTAAACTGCTCACGCAGCAGACCAAGCAGTTCAGCGTTCAGTTCTTCAACGCTCTTTTCTGTTAGTTCGCTCGCTTTCATTACATCACCGACTTAGTTACGAAGGTCGTCTTAAGAGGCAGCTTAGAGGCAGCAAGAGCGAAAGCTTCACGAGCCAGCTCCTCTGAAACACCATCCATCTCATAAAGAACCTTACCTGGTTGAATCTGGCAAACCCAGTATTCAACGTTACCCTTACCTTTACCCATACGCACTTCGAGAGGCTTAGAGGTGATAGGTTTATCAGGGAAAACGCGGATCCAGATCTGACCTTGACGTTTAATGTGACGTGTCATAGCACGACGCGCAGCTTCGATTTGACGAGCAGTTAGACGACCACGTCCAACAGCCTTTAGACCGAATTCACCGAAGCTAACTTCAGTGCCGTTCGCTAGACCACGGTTGCGGCCTTTGAACATTTTGCGAAACTTAGTTCGTTTTGGTTGCAGCATTGCCAGCTCTCCTATTTACCGCGAGGCTTACGCTTGGGCTGCTGTTTCGGCTCTTCATGCGCAGGTACAACGCCGTCTAGAACTTCACCTTTGAAGATCCAAACTTTAACGCCGATCACACCGTATTGGGTGTGACTTTCTGCTGTTGAATAGTCGATATCAGCACGAAGTGTATGTAGAGGTACGCGACCTTCACGATACCACTCATAACGCGCTATCTCAGCTCCGCCTAAACGGCCACTAACTTGAACCTTGATACCTTTAGCGCCAAGACGCATTGCATTTTGTACTGCGCGCTTCATAGCACGACGGAACATAACACGACGCTCTAGCTGCGAAGCGATGCCATCGGCAACAAGCTTAGCATCTAGCTCAGGCTTACGGATCTCAGCGATGTTAATCTGAGCTGGAATACCAGTTAGCTTAGCAACTGCGTTGCGTAGCTTCTCAACGTCTTCGCCTTTCTTACCAATCACAACACCTGGACGGGCAGTGTGAATAGTCACGCGAACACTCTTGGCTGGACGCTCGATAACTATCTTAGATACTGATGCTTGCTTAAGTTTCTTTTCTAGAAACTTACGCACTTCCCAGTCACTGTTCAAGTTTTTGGCATAGTCTGACTTGTCAGCGTACCAGGTCGAGATCCAAGGCTTAGTGATACCCAGACGGATACCATTAGGATGTACTTTCTGTCCCATTGCTAACTCCTAGCGATCTGATACAACCACAGTGATGTGGCTGGTACGCTTGATTATACGATCTGCACGGCCTTTGGCACGTGGCATGATACGCTTCATAGTTGGACCTTCATCGATCATAATCGCTCCAACTCGTAATTCGTCAATGTCAGCACCTTCATTGTGCTCAGCATTAGCGATTGCAGAGTCCAGTACTTTTTTAACAAGTACTGCAGCTTTCTTAGGGCTGAAAGTTAAAATTTCGAGAGCCTTAGCAACAGGCAGTCCACGGATTTGATCTGCAACCAAACGACACTTTTGAGGCGACGTACGGGCAAAACGATGTTTAGCTAAAACTTCCATCTTATTCCTCCCGTATTAACGCTTCTTCGCTTTCTTATCAGCAGCATGGCCGCGATAAGTGCGAGTTGGTGAAAACTCACCAAGCTTGTGGCCGATCATTTCGTCAGTTACGAACACAGGTACGTGCTGACGACCATTATGGACAGCGATGGTCAAACCTATCATGTTAGGTATGATCATAGAGCGACGAGACCAAGTCTTAATAGGCTTCTTGTCTCCCGCTTCCATCGCTTTCTCTACCTTCTTCAGCAAGTGTAGGTCAATGAATGGACCTTTCTTGAGAGAACGTGGCATGGCGAATCCTCTTACTTTTTATTGCGACGACGTACAATGTACTTGTCGGTGCGTTTGTTACTACGAGTCTTATAACCCTTAGTAGGCTGACCCCATGGAGATACAGGATGACGGCCACCCGAAGTACGGCCTTCACCACCACCATGTGGATGATCTACTGGGTTCATTGCAACACCACGCACTGTTGGGCGTATGCCTCTCCAGCGGTTAGCACCTGCTTTACCTAACTGGCGTAGCATGTGTTCGGCATTACCAACTTCACCCAGAGTCGCGCGACAATCTACTGGTACTTTACGCATTTCGCCAGAGCGAAGACGTAGAGTAGCGTAGGCGCCATCACGAGCTACAACTTGTACATAAGTACCTGCTGAACGAGCGATCTGAGCACCTTTACCAGGCTTCATCTCGACTGCGTGTACAACACTACCTACTGGCATGTTGCGTAATGGCAAAGTGTTACCCACTTTGATTTCAGCATCGATACCTGACTGGATCTTATCACCAGCTTGCATGCCTTTAGCAGCAAGGATATAACGACGCTCACCATCAGCATACAAAACAAGTGCGATGTTAGCTGTGCGGTTTGGATCATATTCCAAACGCTCAACTTTTGCAGGGATACCGTCTTTATTGCGTTTAAAATCAATAATACGGTAATGCTGCTTGTGTCCACCACCTATGTGACGAACAGTGATGCGACCCGTATTGTTACGGCCACCACTTTTAGATTTCTTAGCCAGCAAGGCTGCAAAAGGTTTACCCTTGTGCAGGTCCTTGTTCACCACTTTTACTAAGTGGCGACGACCTGGAGAGGTAGGCTTACACTTAACAATTGCCATGATAATTCTCCTTTGCTTACTCAGCGCCGACGAAATCGATGTCAGCACCTTCAGCTAAAGTTACGTAGGCTTTTTTCCAATCTACACGACGACCCATACGGGCACCGGTACGCTTGGTTTTGCCTTTGTTAACTAGAGTGCGAACTGAATCAACTTCAACTTCGAACAACTTAGCGACTGCAGCTTTAATTTCAGCTTTAGTGGCGTCAACAGCTACACGGAAAACTACCGTGTTGTTATTTTCTGCACAAACAGTACTCTTTTCAGAGATATGTGGTGCAAGAATAACTTTTAGCAAACGTTCTTCGCTTATCATCCCAGCATCTCCTCGATTTGCTTAACAGCATCGGCAGTTACTAGTACCTTGTTGAATGCGATGAGACTTACTGGATCGATACCAGCAACGTCACGCACGTCAACCTTGTACAAGTTGCGAGCTGCCAAGAACAAGTTCTCGTCAATTTCTGGAGTAACAATCAACACATCTTCCAGGTTCATTGCGGCCAATTTAGCTTTCAGCTCTTTAGTTTTAGGAGCTTCAACAGTAAATGACTCAACCACGATAAGACGGTCTTGACGTACCAACTCAGAGAAAATGCTTTTCAGCGCTCCGCGATACATCTTCTTGTTAACTTTTTGGCTATGATCTTGAGTTTTAGCAGCGAATGTTACGCCACCGCCACGCCAGATTGGGCCTTTAACAGTACCGGCACGTGCACGGCCAGTACCTTTTTGGCGCCATGGCTTTTTGCCAGAACCAATTACTTCTGCGCGAGTCTTCTGAGCACGAGTGCCCTGACGCGCATTTGCAGCGTATGCTACAACTACCTGATGAACCAGTGCTTCATTAAAGTCACGGCCGAAGGTAGTTTCGGAAACTTCCAGAGCACTTTGTGCGTCTTTCAATACCAATTCCATTACTATCTCCTCAGACCTAAGCTTTAACGGCAGGTTTGATGATCAGGTTGCCATTAATAGCCCCCGGAACAGCACCCTTAACCAATAGCAAGTTACGTTCAGCATCTACACGAATAACGTCTAGATTCTGCGTAGTAACACGCTCTGCACCCATGTGGCCAGACATTTTCTTACCTTTGAAAACGCGACCAGGTGTTTGGTTTTGACCGATAGAACCGTTGGATCTATGTGCCAGTGAGTTACCATGTGTCATATCTTGTGCATGGAAGTTCCAACGCTTAATACCGCCTTGGAAGCCCTTACCTTTAGATTGACCAGTAACATCAACTTTCGCTATGTCAGCGAAGATATCAACATTTAGCTCGGCACCAACTTCAATGCCTTCGCCTTCATCATCTGCCAAACGCACTTCCCACAAACCACGACCGGCTTCTACGCCTGCCTTAGCAAAGTGACCTGCTTCTGGTTTAGTGATGCGATTAGCTTTTTTGGTACCAGTAGTAACTTGAAGAGCACGGTAACCGTCAGTTTCTAAGGTTTTCACCTGAGTAACGCGATTAGACGTGATTTCAATTACTGTAACTGGGACAGAGACTCCATCTTCACAGAAGATGCGAGTCATACCCACTTTACGACCGATAAGACCGATAGCCATCTCGAAATCCCCTATTAACCCAAGCTAATTTGAACGTCGACGCCGGCAGCAAGATCGAGACGCATAAGCGCATCTACAGTCTTTTCTGTTGGCTCAACGATGTCAACTAGACGTTTGTGAGTACGAAGTTCGTACTGATCACGCGCATCTTTGTTAACGTGTGGAGAAGTCAAAATGGTATAACGTTCTTTACGCGTTGGTAGTGGAATTGGACCACGTACCTG
>NZ_JABSSM010000134.1 GCF_013214165.1 Shewanella sp.
GAAATTTCACTCATGACAGCATTATTGAGTATTGTATGGAGTATTAAAAGTGGGAGGATCGAATTTTCTCTGGAAATCTGGCTCTAGCAGGTACAGGCCATCTAACAGAGAATAATATTGGGTGTCTCGGTTATATCTCGGTTATAGCAGAAGATGCGATTAGTTCAGGGCTCTTAAATGCGGCAGGACTCAACACCAGTGGTCTCGAATTTCAAGCTGGCTATAGTTTAGATTTAGCAAGTTTTGCTGTACCAGGAGAGTTAAAGTATAAATGATTAGCCAATCATTTACTTAAATTAGAATTGCTTGAATTAAAAAATTTTCCAGATGAAGTGAATGATGAAGTAGGTGACCCTGAATTACAATTTCGTTTCGTCGTAGATTACCAATTAGATGATTTAAATCTAAGCTGGGCGACACGATATATTGATCGAGTCGTCACCTATGATGTATCAATAGATGATGGTTCACCGGAAGATTTATCACCAGGTTATATAAGTTCAGTGACCACACATGATCTAACAGCATCTTACCATTTTAGTGATAACATTATGCTCAATGGAGGCGTACGTAACTTGTTTGATACCTTAGCTCCTGGATATACCGCTAATGCTATCTATGACCTAATTGAACGAAGGGCCTTTATAGGCATTAAAATCAGAATGTAAACAACTTGCTGTTAAAGTTATCATTATCTATGGTCACGTTGAAGATCCGAACCGGGTAAACCCAAGGCGTGTATACAAGGTTAATAGCCAGTAAGGGTGTAGAGTGAATATGGACGTTTGGAAAAGATTATTCTTTATCCTATAAATATAGTGTTTTTGAGTTCGACACTCGTCACTCAGTTGTGATCATATTTTACGTCCAACGCGCTCGCACCCAAGCGAAGTTCCCACTCATCAGTAACTTCCGCAAGCGATGATAACGCCGCCTTGATTTGCGCATGGCGGTAATTAACCAGCCCAAGAGTGTTAACTACCGAAATGTGCCGAGTCCCAGGATACACACCGATGCCATACTCATCAGCGCTACACATACCCGCTTAAAAAAGCCAAATCGAGTCCAGCGCGGAACAGGGTGTCCACACATATATTAACAATAATATAACAATGATTGCTCAGATCGGGTAATTGTATCAAGTTAGTGTCCTCTGCAACCGCAGCAATATACCTATCGGTCATTCCTTCATATAAATAATATTTCATGTGAATGAAAGCACGGCGAATATTAAGTATACGATTATTATGATTTCATTGAAATGATACATATTCGATCACATTTGCAATGTGAATTGTATTAGCTCCATCATAAAGGATTAACCACCACAACACCTCTCAAATTAGACACATTAAACCAACTCAACAACCAAAAACAAAACATTATCAAGCGACACTTTTAATTTACAGCCTCGTTACCGACTACAATGATTGATATAAATTACATACAAAGATAGCATGATCTCGCTACATAATAAAAACAAGTGCGCAACATTAAGTTTAAAGGGAAGAACATGAAAAAAGTTAATTTTAAACGCTCCTTGCTTGCAGTGTCGATTTCGACACTATTGGCAATAAGTACACCCGCATTAGCAAACAGCGCTGCAGGCTCAATTTACGGTAAGGCTACTAGCGGTACTCAAATCACCTATAAAAATACTAAAACAGGTGTTTCACGAACGATTACTGTTAATGATACAGGTCGCTTCAATATGAATAGTATAGCGCCTGGTACTTATGTTGTTAGTGATAATCTCGGTAACAGACAAGAAGTCACGGTCGTCATTGGTACTGGGGCAGTAGTATCACTTTCTGACTCTCCAGAAAGAATGAGTGTTGTGGGCTCCCGTATAACGGCCATTGATACATCAAGTGTAGAATCTTCGTCGGTATTTACTGCTGAAGATGTCGCAAGGTTGCCACTCGCAAGAAACTCTGTGGCAGTGGCTCTACTGGCACCGGGGGCGATTCAAGGCGGGGATGCTTTCGGCAGAAACCTTCCTTCATTTGGTGGTGCATCAATTGCTGAGAATGGCTATTACATTGACGGAATGGATGTAACCAACCTGCGCACCATGTTAAGCTTTGCATCCGTACCACAAGACGCGATAGCACAGACTCAAGTTAAAACTGGCGGTTACAGTGCTGAATATGGGCGCTCTTTAGGCGGTGTAATCAACGTAGTGACCAAGTCGGGTACTAACGAGTGGGAATTTGGTGGTTCTGCCTATTACGCTCCAGATTCACTCAGAGCAACAAGCAAGGATGTCACTAAGCTAGATTACGATGCTGAAGGTAATGTGCATGAAATTTTAAAAGAGTCTCGCCAGTACGACACAAAAGATTCACTCACCTATAATGTGTTTGGTGGCGGAGCGATTATTGAAGACTCCCTCTTCTTCTTTGCCAATATCGAAGGAAAAGACTACCAACGCACAAACTATAGGGGGAACGATAGTTATACACTCACTAATACCACTCCCAATTATTTGGCCAAACTAGATTGGTTTATTACTGATAACCATTCAATTCGCCTAACCCACATTAATAATGAAATCGAGTACGACCGCACCAACTACTTTAATGACTTGGATGCAGAAGGAAAGCCGATTGTTGGACAACACGGTGAGCAAACAGGCCAATACACTTACAAAGAAGGTGGAACGGTTAACATCTTGGCCTATACCGGTCACCTTACTGACGATATCACGTTTAACGCAATGTTTGGTAAGCTAGAGAATACTTATCTAAAAGCACCTAACCTCCCCGGTGACGAGTGCCCAGCTGTATACGACACGACTCCGGGTAATGATTGGGTACCCATTGGCTGTTGGAACAAGCCGGGGCAGTTCACCGTTACTGATCAAGTCGATGATAAAGATGAACGTGAGAGCATGAAGTTCGATGTTGACTGGGCTTTAGGCGACCATAGTCTTCGTTTTGGCTATGACGCACAGCGATACGATTCAACTTCTCCAGGTAGTAAACTTTCAGGTGGTGTTTACTATCGCTATGCGAATGCTTATGCCGGTAATAACAATACCATTAATGGTGTAGTTCTTCCAGAAGGCACTGAAGCTGTGCGCGTGCGTACAGACAATAAAGAAACAGGTACATTCGGTGTCGAAAATACTGCTTGGTATATCGAAGATAACTGGCAATTAAATGATGACATGCTGGTATATTTAGGTGTACGTAGTGAGTCTTTCAAAAACATGGATGGCAATGGGGCGGTTTTCGTTGAATCTAGTAACCTAATAGCACCGCGTTTAGGTTTTTCATGGGATGTTAACGGTGACTCATCAGCAAAATTATTTACCACACTTGGACGTAGTTACATTCCAGTCACAGCTAACACCAACATTCGCTCAACGCGAGTAGAAAACTATAATCAAAGCTGGTTTTTACTGCCTGATGGTCGTAAATCCGATGGTACCGAAGCCCCGGTGACGATTGGTGATATGATTGGATCACCTATTATCGACAACCAGGTTCCACAACCTGAACGTATTGCTGATAAAAACTTAACCCCTATGTACCAAGATGAATTCATCATAGGTTATCAGCAGTTTATCAGTGATGATTGGAGTACTGGAGCTAAGCTCACATACAAGACACTACAAAATGGTATGGATGACTTCTGTGGTCATGATGGATTTACTCAGTGGGCTGCCGACAATGGTTATGATAATTTTAATCCTAACTCTATGGCCGGTTGTATGCTGATCAATCCAGGTGAAGATATCACTATTGCCATGGATCTTGAGAATGACGGTAACCTAACGACCGTTACGACTCCGAATTCATATCATGGCCTTCCTGATTACAAGCGTGACCATTATGCTCTAGAGCTTACTGCAGAGAAAGCAATGAGTGATGGCTGGAAAGCAAGTTTCTCATATGTACTTTCACGCACATATGGTAATGCCGAAGGGTATGTAAATTCATCATTAGCTCAAGAAGATGCGGGCGCAACACAAGATTTCGACCATCAAAACTTTATGCACGGTGCTGAAGGTAACTTGCCAACAGATAGGACACATCAGTTTAAGGCTTTTGGAATATATGAGATCACTGAAGAGTTCCTCGTCTCAGCAAACATCTCTTTAGTCTCGGGTACTCCCCTTAGCTGTCAAGGCTTTGTAAATACTGATGACATGCTCACTGGGGACAACACCACAGGCTACGATGCGCCAAACTTTAAACGATATGGCGCTTCTAGCTTTTATTGTCTGAATGAAGATGGACAGCAAGAGCTTACCGAACGTGGCGATGAAGGACGCACTCCCTGGTTGTTTAATGCCGATATTGGCTTAAGTTACTCACCTAACTGGGCTGAAGGCTTAAGCCTTAAAGCGACAGTGTTCAATGTGTTTAATAGCCAAGAAGGTACCACCTTTGATCAACAGAACGATTATGAACAAGGTTCAACAGCAAGAAGCCCTAACTACTTGCGAGCAGCCTCTTATCAATCACCGCGCTATGTGCAAGTCTCGGCGCATTATAGATTCTAAATATACTGGATAGACAAACACAAACGGCAGCCTAGGGCTGCCGTTTTATTGTTTACCGTACAAAAGCTTTCATTTTGCACCCAGTGATCAGACTTCGTAACGTTGTCAGATAACAATTCCTTGGCAACTGGCAACTGGCAACTGGGGTGATAGTGCATAATGGCGACGACAAATTGCGCCAGAGATTATTCTATATCATATAAATATAGTGTTTTTAGTTCGTCACTCGGTTGTCATCAGATTTTACGTCCAACGCACTCGCACCCAAACGAAGTTCCCACTCATCAGTAACTTCCGCAAGCGATGATAACGCCGCCTTTATTTGCTCATGGCGGTAATTAGCCAGCCAAAATGTGTTAACTACCGAGATGTACCGAGTCCCAGGTTTCATCAAGCAGCAGAGAATAGTCTTTAGCACTGAACATCATTCCTTGAGGCATATCTATGCATGATGAGTGGTCTACATACACCATGCAGGCCAAATAAGAGATTAATACCATTAACGCCTCAGTGTTCTCACTCAGGCTAACGACAAGGGATATAATAGAATGCTATGATTATTGACAATTATTACCTAAAAATAATCACCTATGCCTCACAGTTCAAACCACACTACGTTTAATCTGGCCACCAACAATAAATCAACAATTTAACGCTGCAATAACGAGCTTTCAGTTCAACGTACAACAAAGCACAGTGATTACAGTTATGGCTGCAACTTATGTTCATTACCATCGTCGGACTGGGGATTTCTAGCTAAAATATCGATTTTCAGGCAAGGCTGGTGAACTCAAGCTGTTTAAGTGGAAAAAATTGGAGAAGATAGGAAAATCAGCTAATGACTATCAGCCATCTTCCAGATACTTGCAGCACTTAGCAAAATGACGACGCCTTTTCTGTAGATGGTCGCAGTAATTTGTAAGCTCTTTGTTTCGGTATTTTTCAAGGTAGTTGCCAACAGGACCATGAAATATTTTACCAAAGTCAGAGGTCATCTTTATCCAGTTGCCTGGTAATATATTCAACCTATTGAGTATATTACGAACTGGCAGAAATACTCCCACGCTTATCTTCACGTATTATTCGACCTGTTTCATCCACGAGTTACAGGTAGTCTTCTAGCTCGAATTTAATCCCTTTGGGCTGATTCTGCTTTTCATTGCCCATGAAGGGAAAGCCATACAGGTCAAAACCGCAGCTTCATCTAACAGTGCTTGACTCTTAAAAAGGAAATAGGTGAAACGCCCCTCCCAGAAACGACCTGTACACTTATCTTCTTTGTTGGCTTTTCTAGCTATCGGCTCATTTAAACATCTCAACTCTTTTGAAAGCGTTAGCAGCTAATATCGCTTAAACGGCTTCTGTATTAAGTAACTGAGATTCAACCCATTCTCGTCGGTGTTCATAGGATTGACCCGTATTAGGATCGACTCCGTTAGCCATGCTTTGCGAACACATCTTGAGACGGCATGATACCACGGCGTATCTTCTACACTAATTTGAGTTCTTCTGGGACCCCCTATATTGATTTATTGGATGATTTTAAGGGGGGACAACTATCCTGACACCTGTCTCTTATACACAAATAATTTAGGTTAAAATTGAACTTTACGTTCTTAGGTTGATCAGATCATTTATAAGAAAATAATAATCGAGTTAATACGGCATGCTTATAAAAGACACTGAAGAATGGGCAAATAATTTATTTGAACATGCAGAGCTAGGTGATGAGCGCCAGGGCGAGATCGCGAACGTTTTTTGAGCAAAAACGAGCCTGATTTGACGATCTGATGCAGTTATGATCTTATATTCTCTTTTGGGGAGTAAATCATGCATATAGACACGTTTAAGCAGCATTTCAACGCCATTGATGCTCAACGACAAAGCGCCAAAGTTACCTATCCACTTTTTGATGTTTTATTTGCCTCTTTATGTGCTGTGATCGCTGGTGCTAAGGGATGGTTTGATATCCGTGAGTATATCCTAGGCCATCGTGCTTGG
>NZ_JABSSM010000135.1 GCF_013214165.1 Shewanella sp.
GCCTGCCCAATGAGTTCGGCGGTTATGATGAAACGCCCAAACAGATGGCCGATATTATTGGCGAATGGGCCCAGGAAGGCTTCCTCAATATAATCGGTGGCTGCTGTGGCACCACGCCGGATCATATCCGCGTCATTCGTGAAGCCGTGATCAAGTACCCAGCTCGTCCGCTGCCCGACATCCCGGTGGCCTGTCGTCTGGCCGGCCTTGAGCCGCTGACTATAGATGAAAACTCGCTGTTCCTTAACGTGGGTGAGCGTACTAACGTCACCGGCTCGGCCAAGTTTTTACGCCTCATCAAGACAGGTGCGTTCGAAGAGGCACTTTCTGTGGCTCGAGAACAGGTAGAAAACGGCGCCCAGATCATCGATATCAACATGGATGAAGGCATGCTCGACGGCGCCGAGATCATGCACAAGTTCCTCAACCTTATCGCCTCCGAGCCCGACATCTCTCGGGTGCCTATCATGATCGACTCCTCTAAGTGGGAAGTGATCGAGGCTGGTCTCAAGTGTATTCAGGGTAAAGGCATCGTTAACTCCATCTCCCTCAAGGAAGGTGAAGAGAAGTTTATCCAGCAGGCCACCTTAGTGAAGCGCTACGGCGCCGCCGCCATCATCATGGCGTTTGACGAACAGGGTCAGGCCGATACGAAGGCGCGCAAGATAGAGATCTGTACCCGCGCCTATCGAGTATTGGTGGATAAGGTGGGCTTCCCACCGGAAGATATTATCTTCGACCCCAATATTTTCGCCATCGCCACGGGTATCGAAGAGCACGACAACTACGCCGTCGACTTTATCGAGGCCACCGCTGAGATAAAGCGCACCTTGCCCCATGCGATGATCTCCGGCGGTGTATCAAATGTCTCCTTCTCCTTCCGCGGTAACAACCCGGTCCGAGAAGCGATTCATGCCGTGTTCCTCTACCACGCAATTCAAGCTGGCATGGACATGGGTATCGTCAACGCCGGTCAATTAGCCATCTATGACGACATCGACCCTGAGCTTAAGGAAAGGGTCGAGGCCATCGTCGGCAACCTGCCTTGCACCGCTGTAGATAAGAATGGCGATGCCACCAATAACACCGACCTGTTATTAGAAGTCGCCGAGAAGTTCCGCGGTGACGGCAGTCAAATAGCCAAGAAGGAAGAACTCGAATGGCGCAGCTGGGAGGTCAATAAACGCCTGGCTCACGCCCTGGTAAAAGGCATCACAGATTATATCGACCAAGACACCGAAGAGGCGCGAGCGGCGTCGAGCCGTCCACTGGACGTGATCGAAGGCGCCTTGATGGATGGCATGAATGTGGTCGGTGACCTGTTCGGCTCGGGCAAGATGTTCCTGCCCCAGGTGGTTAAGTCTGCTCGAGTGATGAAAAAAGCCGTCGCCTACCTCAACCCTTATATCGAAGAAGAGAAGACGCCCGGTCAATCGAACGGCAAGATCTTAATGGTCACAGTAAAGGGTGACGTGCACGATATCGGTAAAAATATTGTCGGCGTGGTACTGGCCTGTAACGGCTATGATGTTATCGACCTTGGGGTCATGGTGCCGGTGGAGAAGATCATCGACGTGGCCATAGCCGAGAACGTCGACATCATCGGCATGTCTGGGCTTATCACCCCGAGTCTGGATGAGATGGTGCATAACGTTAAGCGCTTCCATAAGGCCGGCTTAACCATTCCAATCATCATCGGCGGCGCAACCTGTTCAAAAATTCACACCGCGGTGAAAATAGCCCCCCACTCGCCGACGGGCGCCATCTATATCGCCGACGCATCCCGCGCCGTGCCTATGGTGTCTAAGCTGATTAATAACCAGACGCGTCAGGCCACTATCGACGCCGCCTATCAAGAATACGATGTGATGCGCGTGAAGCGCCTGTCACAAACCAAACGTAAGATCATCACCAGTATCGAAGCGGCCCGTGAGAATCGCTGCCAGCACGACTGGGACAACTACACCCCGTTTATCCCTAATCAACTGGGGCGTCAGGTATTTGATGACTATCCATTGGAAGACCTAGTCGAACGAATCGACTGGACGCCGTTTTTCCGCAGCTGGGAGCTACACGGACACTTCCCTAAGATCTTGACCGATAAGGTCGTCGGCGAAGAGGCCACCAAGCTGTTCGCCGATGGCAAGGCCATGCTGAAGCAGATCATCGATGAGAAATGGCTCACCGCCAAGGCTGTTATCGGCCTGTTCCCGGCCAATACCGTCAACCATGACGATATCGAGCTGTACTCCTGTGATGGCACGGATGAGTCGCGTGAGCAACCCATAATGACCCTGCACCACCTGCGCATGCAGATAGAGCGTGTGGGCAACGACAACTTCTGCCTGGCCGACTTCGTCGCGCCCAAAGACAGCGGCGTGGCCGACTACATGGGCGGTTTCGCCGTCACCACAGGGCACGGTATCGACGAGCATATTGCGCGTTTCGAGGCCGACCACGATGACTACAGCGCCATCATGCTCAAGTGTTTAGCCGACCGTTTGGCCGAAGCCTTCGCCGAGCGTATGCACGAACGTGTGCGTAAGGAGTTCTGGGGTTATGCCAGCGATGAAGTATTAGATAACGAAGCGCTAATCCGTGAAAAATATAAGGGCATACGTCCGGCGCCGGGTTACCCAGCGTGTCCCGACCACACCGAGAAGGGCCTGCTCTGGGATCTGTTAAAACCCGATGAGACTATCGGCCTTAATATCACCGAGAGCTACGCCATGTTCCCCACGGCGGCAGTGTCTGGCTGGTACTTCGCCCATCCTAAGTCGCGCTACTTTGGCGTGACCAATATTGGCAAGGATCAGGTAGAAGATTACGCGCGGCGTAAGGGCATGAGCGTGACAGAGACGGAGAGATGGCTTTCTCCGGTATTGGACTACGATCCCGAATAGACTGACACAGAATAGACAAGAGCAAACTTGTTTACTCGGTGGCCCAAGGCCTAAAACAAAGCTGCGGGAATTGAGAATATTGACTCTTTTTGATTGTCATCCTGTTAGCGACATCGTCATCCCGGTGTTCTTTTAGCCGGGATTTCGCTTTCACTTTCCAAACTCCGTTTGGATGTAGAACCCAAGGTTCCTCCTCTTCTCGCAATCAAGAGTAGGGCAAAGAGGATTGCCATCTTATGTGAATAGTCTTGTATGTTCCTGACATAGATAAGACATTCCCTATCTGACCCTACAAGGACGTGGGAAATGCATGAGTGATATTTGACGTATCGCAGGCCTATAGGCCAGATTCACCAATGCCGTGATTGCTATACGGCATATCATCTATGTATTCCGGCAATGCTTTTTAGTCGGGAGTAGACCTCCACGGTCATAAGCGTTCCATACGCTTTAAAGACATTTTCCATATCGCTATGGGTCAGTGGAGGGAATATCGAATGATGTATGGAGCACCATCGACTTGTTTTTTAGGAATACCAACGAGGAATAGCTGTCGCCTGCGGATGCTTGGATGAAGTGAAGAAAGTATGATCTGACCCCGATCATGACTGAACTTCATAGTGCTATAGTGTCGGCAGTGCTAAATAATTAATTTCAGTTCACCGTTCAGGGGTTACCTATGCTAAATGAGAACCATGCGCTTATTTTCGACTTCCCAGAATATAAACAAGACATTGTTTATTTGAATTATAAAGACGAAGCATTCACCAAATTGTCCAAGCAGTATCACCTTCTGGATTATGATATTCGTCAGCTAGAAATTGACGGCAGTCCAACCGATGACGAGCATATGCATCAGCTAAAATTACAACGCGCGAACTTGAAAGATGTCTTGTTCCAACGATTGAAAGCACACCACGACAGCCCGGTTTCAACCAGCTAATTCCAGAACGCGACTACCGAATAAGCCACAGGGCGAATAAAACACAGGGCAGCCCAGAGCAGCCCTGTCTTCCCTCCGTCATTCCGAAAACCCTTTAGATTCTGTCATTCCGGCAATGCTTTTAAGCCGGAATCCATTGTATCGTCCCGCGTTTTTTAGGCTGGAGTCTATTCTGTCGTGCCGGTGTTTTTTAGGCCGGGAGCTTGCTCTTTAGGCAGTCTAAAGTACCTACGACTCCTCGGAGACCTTGTCATTTTGGCAACGTCGAAGGAGATTGTAGGTTTAGGCGGTACTTGCAAATCTAGTGCGCCAAGAATCAGGACACCCATAGTTATTTTCCCTTTGATTATCGCCACCGCATACGCTGATAGCAGCTCTAAATACCCTTACCCGTGAGTGTATGTTCCCTGTTCCCTGTTCCCTGCATGCTCATCATGCAATTAATCTTGGGGAAGCATGAGGCCGAAAATCACACAAGCTAAGAATGGATCCCGGCCTTCGCCGGGATGACAGCAGGAAGTAATCAGGAGGCCAGAATCAGGACACCCACAGTTATTTCCCCTTTGATTAAGAATCAGGACACCCACAGTTATTTCCCCTTTGATTAAGAATTAGGACACCCATGATTAAGAATCAGGACACCCATAGTTATTTGACGGTCTGTTTTCCTTGGTAACTTAGGATCTAAGCAATACTATGCAGTACGATTTTCAAGAACGGTCATTGAGTCACTATATAAATTGTTCTTTTTTATCCATGCTATACACCCTATAAATGGGAGAATACCTATAATGACAAATGATAACCCCAAGCAAAACAAGGCAAATAAATATACAAAGAGCACTATAATTGATGATGTTTTGTGCCCATATATAGCCCCTGTCACCTCATTTTTCACCGCATAGGCGGCAAAATATTTTGCTTTTGAACACCGGCAACAGTTACACGCTCACCTTCTGCAATATCTATGTGATCATGAAGAAGAATAGAGATTGGTTTGTTATCAACCCTGAATGTGATATTTGTCGAGGAGCTAATTCTTCCTCCCCTATTGTCAAAAGAACCACTAGTTTTAGTTTGTTGACTAACATTTGATACTACACCTTCTAAAATATCCATATTTAACCTTCTTTATAAAAATCGTACAATCCATTGTTAGTCAATAACATATCGAGTCTAGTGCAGATTTTCAATGAGTTAGTCGTAATGGTGGCCCTGCTTGTTGAACTAGCATCACCAGATAACGTCAAACAAGATGGCAGTATATATTGTGAACACTGTCGTTCGCGCTGATCTATACTGTTATTCTATATAACTTTTTAGTATTTATATCGATGTTGTTATTTCGATATAATTTAAGCAATTAGATCTTAGCTGAGACACTCTCCATGAAACGACTACTTACCACAGCATTACTGCTCATATCCACTATCGCGGCATCAGCCTCTGTCATGGCCAAAGCCGAAGCAGAAGAGGTGATTAAAGTGGGTATGTCCGGCCGTTACTTCCCATTCACATTTGTTAAAAGAGATGTATTACAAGGGTTTGAAGTAGACGTATGGAATGAAATCGGTACCCGTACCGACAGCAAGATTGAATTTGTAACCTCAAATTTTTCCGGCTTATTTGGCATGCTCGAAGCGGGTCATATCGATACGATCGCTAACCAAATTACGATCACACCGGCGCGACTAGAGAAGTATAACTTCTCCGTGGCTTACGTCATCGATGGGGCCCAGGTTGTCGTACGTAAAGGTAATGACACAATAAAGGGCATTGCCGATCTTAAAGGCAAAAAAGTAGCCGTAAATCTTGGCTCAAACTTCGAGCAGTTACTGCGTAACTTCGACCATAACAATGAAATAACCATCATCACCTATGATGCTGGTTTTGAACAGGACGTAGCCCTGGGTCGTATCGATGCGTTTGTGATGGATAGAGTCTCGTCTGCCGAGTTGATTAAAAAATCAAGATTACCCTTGCAACTTGCCGGCAAGCCCTTTGAAACCATTGAGAATGCCTTGCCGTTCGTCAAGTCTGCAGAAAAAGATGTGATTCGTAACAAGGTCGATAAAGCATTAACCTCTATGCGCGCCGATGGTACACTGGCCGCTATCTCGAACAAATGGTTCGACGCCGACATTACGACTAAATGATGCAATTTGACTACGAATATACCTTTGAACTATTACCGATATTACTCAAATATCTAGGCGTTACCATGGAAATGGCCTTGGTGGGCTTTTTCTTCGCTCTGGTGATGGCGGTTGGGATGGCGGTTATACGCGTGTTCGAGATCAAGGTAGCCAATCAGTTGGTGATCTTATTTATCTCCTTCTTCCGTGGCACCCCGTTACTCGTACAAATGTTTCTGCTCTACTATGGTTTACCCCAAGTATTTCCAATTTTCGTCGGCATGGACGCCTTCAGTGCCGCCGTGTTAGCCCTGACGCTACACTTTTCCGCCTATATGGCCGAAAGCATCCGCGCCGCTATCCT
>NZ_JABSSM010000136.1 GCF_013214165.1 Shewanella sp.
ATACCGTGATGATAACCCAGCACATAACCTAAGCCGTAAGATACGGCATGACAAGCACCAACCTGGCTATAGGCTATGCTCATGCCGCCCATGTAAGAAGCCATCATTAACTTATCATCTTTCTCTGCATGATCGTCGATATAGACTTGACGACAAAGATCCATAGATTTTTCTGCGAAGGCTTTAGCAAATTCGTTGAGGAAGGTGCCCTGTAGCGATTCAACACAATGGATGAAGCAATCCATACCCGTATAGAACCATTGATCTCTTGCGACGCCGGCAATAAGCTCCGAGTCCATGATGATCTGATCGAATACCGTGAAATCTGAGTTCAGACCCAGTTTACGCACCGGACCACATAGCACAGCCGTGCGTGATGCTTCGGCGCCGGTACCCGAAATTGTCGGGATGCCGATATGATGAATCGCCGGGTGCTTGATAAGATCCCAACCTTGATACATGGCGCTGCCACCTGGGTTGGTGAGCATCAAAGACACAGCCTTGGCTAAATCCAGCGTCGAACCACCACCTAGACCCACCACGCTCACAGGAAGCTTACCGTTGAAGGCTTGTACCTGCTCGGTGAGGGCATCGACTTGCTTAGTCGATGGCTCTTCGTCAACGTTAACATAGATAAGTAGATCATGGCCTTTAACGGGCACACGCGCCGCGAGTGGCTTGTCCTGATGGACATCATCCACAAGAAAGACCACGAAATCATCTTCATTCTTACGTTCTTCGGCCAACACTTTATCGAGGTCGACGAATGAACCACGTCCAAAAATCATTTTAGGTACGCATTTGAAATTTTTAAAACTCATTACAACATTCTCCGTTGAAATGTGAAATTGCGCCTAGATTGCAGGCGCAATAAAAAATATGGCTCAATGCTATTTAAGCAAAGGCTTGCTTAATGTTCTCGATACGCTGGGCAATCTCTTCCTCGGTCCAGGAGAGCTTAATCAACATAGAGATGGTCTTGCTCATGATGGCATCAGACTTAGGCACCGACACCTTAGTATAGTCAGGACGGTCGTCAATTAATGTGATCGGCAGGGCAGAGCAAGACTTAAGCTCTTGAATGTGCTTCCAGTTGTTCAGGTAGTGCCAGTTGTTGATATACCAGTAAAAACAACCGTCTACGCCATTTTCGGCTAATTTTTTGTTGATCTCTATGGTGCGCGCTTCCGTTGGCATCATAAAAGTCAGGAAGCCAGCCGAGTCACCCTCTGCATCGGGAAGTTCACGGAAGGTCACTTCGGCGATGTCGCCCATGGCATCCTTGATGATCTTCTTATGCTTACGTTGGATCGCTATGATGGTATCTAGCTTACGCAATTGCGCCAGGCCCATGGCCGAGTTCAGCTCAGAGATACGGAAGTTCAGACCCATGATTGGATGGTCTTCCGCACCGCGGTCGTTGCCCACATGGTCGTGGCCGTGATCCGAGAACATATGCGTGTGGTTATAGATGGTGTCGCTGTTAGTGATAACGGCGCCGCCTTCACCACAGGTGATGGTCTTAACCGAGTCGAAAGAGTAACAGCCTACATCACCGATAGTGCCTAGAGCTTGGCCCTTGTAGCTGCCGCCGATAGCCTGACAGGCATCTTCGAGCAGCACCAGATCATGCTTATCACAGATGGCCTTAATTTCATCCATCTTGCCCATAGAGCCACACATGTGCACTAAGTTAACGGCTTTAGTTCGCGGGGTGATCGCCGCTTCGATGCCTTCCGGAGAGAGACAAAGGGTCTCATCGATTTCGGCAAAAATAGGCACTGCACCGGCCATGAATACCGCTTCAACAGAGGCGACGAATGTAAATGGAGGCACGATAACCTCGTCGCCTGCACCAATACCCGCCGCGGCAAGGGCTGTTTGTAAGGCTGCCGTACCGCTTGAAAGAAGGTGAGCGTGCTTCACATTCATTTTTTCACAAAGCAACTGCTCCATCTCACGCGTTTTCCAACGGTCATTACGCATATGATCAAAGTTATAACGGAAGGTAAAACCGTTCTCCATTACGTCTGCAACTTCTTGCTTCTCTTCAGGACCAAATAATTCAAAACCGGGCATGGAAATTTCCTTAGAATTCGCTGCGCTTATCTGCGCGAGATATAAATCATAACCGAAAGATTATAACTGGGTTCGCCGGAAAACTGCGATGTTTATTAAGGAATATTTAACTAAAAAAGCAAGATATTGGAGAGATAGGGCAAAGCGTGTACATCCAGCCCCTAAATTTAGTGAATTTAAGGGCTAGCATGGTCAAGTTAATCGATTTCTGGTTTAAAATGTTCGTTATCTACGGTGACATCAAGATCCGACAGCAAGCCATTGTCGACACTGTAAATCCAGCCATGAACCGAGACATTCTGTCCTCTGGCCCAAGCATCCTGAACGATATTGGTGCTACAGACATTGCCGACTTGCTCGATGACGTTGAGTTCACACAGACGATTGAACCTGTCCTGTTCATCGAGCTTATTGAGTTCCGTGCTATGAAGACGGTGGATATCTCTGATGTGCCCCAGCCAGTTATCGATGAGCCCGAGCCTCTTGTTACCCATAGAGGCTTTCACACCACCACAGCCATAGTGACCGACAACCATGATGTGTTTAACATTTAGCACTTCGACCGCATATTGAAGTACAGATAAACAGTTAAGATCCGTGTGGATCACCATGTTGGCGATATTGCGATGCACGAAGACTTCACCTGGCATCAGGTCGATAATTTGATTCGACGGCACCCGGCTGTCCGAGCAGCCAATCCAGAGGTATTCCGGATTTTGCTGCTTCGCCAACTGCTCAAAAAAATCAGGCTTCTCTTGTACTATACGTTCGGCCCAGCGGCGATTATTGTCAAATAAGGGTTTTAGTATTTTCATGTGTTCACAGAAATTAAGTAATTAACAGTCGGTTGTGATGACATTTATTCTAACATCCTTTGCTCACCTTGCTGGTCTACTCAGTAAAGTACAAAGTGAACATTAATCGACCATGAACGACTATGTTAAGTGCTTAGCGAGAAATTTATCCAACTCACCATTAACAAAATCGGGTTGTTCTAGACTCGAGATATGGCCGGCCTTGGGAATATTGATAAATTCACTGCCAGCGATGGCATCGTGCATCAAATAGCTTTCTAGCACGGGTCGTACCGTGTCTTCTAGTCCCGTCATGATTAAGCAGGGTGAGATCAATTGCTCGATATCATCCATGGTGTCCCGACGACCGAAGATAATCTTACCTAATCGACAAATACTCTCGATACGGTCAGGATGAATATTGGCGAGTGATTGCTTAAACGTGTCAAATAACTCAGGATTATCCTGCTCTAGGTTCTTGGCGAAGTAGAGTGGGGCTATCTGTTCGATAAGCGACGCAGGAACGCCTTGGGTCTCTTTGATGATATCTAGCATGGCGTAATACTTAGCCCTGGCGACTTCAGGCTCATAGCCTATAAAACAGTTCATCATGACGAGTGCATTAACACGACTCGGCGCGGCTATTGCCAACTCTGCCCCCCACATACCACCGACAGATAAGCCAATCACTGAAAAATTGTCTATCGATAGGCTATCCATCAATTGCAGCATCTGTTGACTGATATCTCGTAATGAGTGGGTGGACTCAGGAAGCGTGTCTGACTCACCGTGTCCCCATAGGTCGGGCACGACACAACGATACTGTTTCGACAGATGCTCGATTTGAGGGGCCCACATCTTAGAATCCCAAAGATAACAATGGCCGAATAATAGTACCGGACCCGTGCCTATATCTAGGTAACTAAGACGCTTGTTATCTATGGTTATCTGCTTTCTTGCGGATGAAAAATTCATATTTTCTGCTGTCTTCATGGTAATGAGAGTCGATTTTCGTTAGGTGAAAATTGAGTCAGTGACGTTTATTAAGCACTCGCCGACTCGCTAGTGCTTACTTAAGTTCTCCTACTCGGGAGGCGGCGCAACCTTAAACACATATTCTTGTGTTAACGCTGGCAGGCGTGACAATATCTCATCTTTAAAGAGGATGTTTGAGTCTATGAGTGTCTGCCTTAACCCTTCGATATCGAAATTGCTTAAGATGCCGTTGGATACCGGGTAATAGCTCAAGTGCCAAGGCTCTGGGCTGACGCCGCTTAATCCTTGTTGAAAAGGAAAATAAAAGCCAAATTCAGCAGCATGCTCTAGCAACCAGAGGTGAAGATTGGCACAAGGCCCACCTCGTGAGTATTCGGCGGTCACCAGTTTTAAATCCTCTTGTTTGATACCCGTGGCATCGAAGACATCGATATCTGTGCCCCAGTGGTGGCGTGAAGCGCCCGGCAGTGCTGACCAGAGCAAGATCAGATCGATGATCTCATCGGCAGATTTACCTTTCAGGCTAACCGCTCGCGACTTAAGGTCAAGAACAGGCCGTTTACCACTGGCCTTGGAGTTCCAAATCTTAACTTGTCTTTTGAAATCACGGTGACCGGAGCAGAGCTGAAGTGTTACCCCATAACAGTCGGCAGCGCGGGCCATTTCTATGAATGCATCTCGGGTTCTACGTTCGAGCTTATGGCCTTGATGTTCTACTAATCGGCTTGTATTAAGGCCGTAGGTCGCCTTGGAATTTAGCAAAGTAATTTCTCCAATATCACCTCATAACACAGCGCGAGTTGTTCGATATCATCCACTTTAACGCACTCATTCACTTTGTGAATGGTGGCATTAACCGGACCCAGTTCGATTACTTGTGCGCCGGTAGGCGCGATGAAGCGTCCATCTGAGGTGCCGCCAGTGGTCTGAGGATCTGTCTCTATGCCGGTGACTTGCTTGATCGCGGCCTTGGTCGCATCGAGCAGAGGGCCATCGCCGGTGAGAAATGGTAGGCCGTTAAAAATCCAGCTGATATCGTATTCTAAACCATGAGCATCTAAAATATTGAGCACACGTTGGATGAGGATCTCGGCGGTGACTTCGGTGGAATAGCGAAAGTTAAACATGACTTCTAATGCGCCAGGGATCACATTCGATGCACCTGTGCCGCCATTAATATTGGCTATCTGGAAGCTGGTGGGCGGAAAGAATGCATTGCCCTTGTCCCAATGCATGTTAGTCAACTCATCTAAGGCTGGCATCGCCTTATGGATTGGATTATCCGCAAGGTGAGGGTAGGCCACATGGCCCTGAATGCCATTGACGGTTAAGTTACCCGTGAGGCTACCGCGGCGACCATTCTTGACGATATCACCTAGTTTATGCGTCGATGACGGCTCACCCACCAGAGACCAGGTGATCTTCTCATTTCTGGCCTCTAAGGTGTCGATGACGCGAGTGGTGCCATTGATGAAAGGCCCTTCTTCGTCACTGGTGATCAAGAAAGCGATGGAGCCCTTATGATCTGGGTTTTTCTCAACGAAACGTTCTGTCGCGACCAACATGGCGGCCAGCGAGCCCTTCATATCGGCGGCGCCGCGGCCGTGCAGATAGCCATCTATGACCACAGGGTCGAATGGCGGTGTGTGCCAGCGATTGAGATCGCCCACAGGCACCACATCGGTATGACCGGCGAAGCAAAATAGCGGTTTTTCGGTGCCGCGTCTGGCCCACATGTTAGTGGTGTCTTCGAACACCATAGGTTCAATGTTGAAACCGGCCTTAGCCAACCTGTCGGCCATTAATTGCTGACAGCCTTCGTCTAGTGGGGTGACAGAGGGACGCGAGATAAGGTCTTGTGCCAGCGTTAATACATCCTGGCTCATAGGGTAAACCAGGCTTGGTATTGGGCTTCTTTAAAACCAACCTGCAGCTTATCGGCGCCAACGAGTACGGGCCTCTTGATCAGCGTCGGATGGGCAAGCATCAGCTCGATGGCCTTGTCCTCATCGATATCAGACTTGTCGGCATCGGACAAATTTCTAAAGCTGGTGCTGCGCTTGTTGAACAGCGTTTCCCAGCCTGCCATGGCGACCCAGCTAGTGAGCTGGTCTTTGTCGAGTCCATCTTCACGAAAGTCATGAAACGTCACTTGAGGTTGGTTAGCCTGCAGCCATTTTCTGGCTTTACGTACCGTATCGCAGTTTTTGATGCCGTAGAGGGTCAAGGTGGTTACTCCATTTAGAAAGCAGGTGTTCATGCCTATGCTACTCATG
>NZ_JABSSM010000137.1 GCF_013214165.1 Shewanella sp.
TCAAGCAATGTTACTCGGTTGTGAATGTTGTATGCAATAAGGTGTGTTAACCCTTTCACATGGAGTGTCTTGTGCGATTTATTGGTAGCCATCAAATCATTAAGAACATCGGACTTGCCAACAGCCTTGAGCGAGACAACAGCCTTGAGCGAGACAACAGCCTTGAGCGAGACAACAGCCCTGAGCGGTCTAACTGCAATGAGCCTAATAGCCAGACATGTCTGTTAAATGGAGGGAAGTCCAGGGCCAGTCATCAGGATATTCAGGCGTTGTTACTGCTTGTCTCCGGGATGATATTGCTCTTGATTGCAGGCTGCACCGATGAGAAGGACTTATCCACTCATGAGGCTGGAATAGTTAAGTTCCGGTAGGTACAGACCTCGGCAAAGGTAGCAACGTTTAATCAATAGTGAGGGAGAACAGCGTCACTTATCGGCAGAAAGTGGTTTATATGCCAGGGTGGTTGTTGAAGGCTTATTCGGCATAGAGTCTATGGGGTTCAATGAGTTTCAGCTCGTCCCTCATCTGCCATGATCGGTTAAGAATTAGGCGATAATGCATATTCGAACTGTGACTATTCAATGCAAGAAAAGACCAGAAATCCTGGTTCACCCGCTATCCTAAACTAGAATTAGCCTGATCCCTCTCTCCTATGTTTCCCTCTGTTGATTATTGCCTTATGTGCCTGCAAGCCTAATCCTTTGTGGGGCCGAGATAATCGGCTGGCACATTTTCACAAACGAGATCTAAGTCATCACACATCAAGATGCATATTTAATGCGCGTTATTAAAGTGTGATGCGCGTCACTCCGGGGTACTTACAAATGGGTATCTGACCCGCTTGTTGATTTGGATCAATTTGTTACGGATTTGGATCTGGCAGGATGCCGATAAATGTAATGAACATGATAATAATAAACGATAATTAGTTTGTATTAATGGAGTAGTATGATGAAAAAAAATATCATTTCTGGATTAGTCGCGACCGCCCTACTGGCTACAGGTTTTACAGCCTCTGTTGCTGCCCATCAAGCGGGTGACATTATCATTCGTGCCGGTGCTGTCGTTGTCGCACCTAACGAGTCGAGTGAGCAGGTAGCGACCTTCGGCGAGTTCGGCGTGAGTAGTAATACTCAATTGGGGCTTAACTTCGGCTATATGTTGACCGATAATATAGGCATTGAGTTGTTAGCGGCGACACCATTCAGTCACGATATTTCTCTGGCTGGTGTGGGCAAGATAGCCGAGACTAAGCAGTTACCGCCTACCTTAGTAGTCCAATACTATTTTGGTAATGCTGAGTCCAAGTTACGCCCTTACATAGGCGCAGGAGTTAACTTCACAAACTTCTACGACAATGAATTCACCAACGATCTGGATGGGGCGTTAACGGATCTGAGTATGGGTAATTCATGGGGCTTAGCCGCTCAGGTTGGCATAGACTATCAAGTGAATAAAAACTGGTTGGTGAATGCCTCTGTCTGGTACGCACAAATCAGTACCGATGTGAAGTTCAACCTTGGCGGTTCGCCGACGACTATCGAAACCGATATCGACCCTTGGGTATACATGGTCAGCGTAGGTTATACCTTCTAAACCAGTTTCGTAAATCAAAACAAAGGAGCCAATTGGCTCCTTTGTTGTTTAGCTTTAACCGCTAATTACGAGAGCTGTAATCGAGCTATTTCTTGCCTTCGGCTTTGGCCGCGAGACGTTCAGCTTTAGTACGCCAGTGACGCGTATTGTAGACAAATTCAGGCAATAGCTTAGTCAGCCAGGCCACCAACAGCCAACGCTTAGTCACATAGACCTTACGTTTTGCCTTCTGCATCGCCTTAATGATCTGCCTAGCCACCTCTTCGGGGGGAGATAACCATAGGCGACTCTGTTGCATGGCGGCCTTATCGAGTAAACCTAGCTGAATATCGGTAATCGTAATGGGCAATTTTAGCCTTTGGGCATGCATACTTAAGCCATCTAGGTAGTTGCTGGCGAACGCTTTAGAAGCATGATAAGCCACATTCGGGCCACCACGTAGGCCGGCAATGGAGTTGATCGCGGCCAGCTGGCCATAGCCTTGATCTCTAAAAAGCCTAAATGCTGTGTTGCAGATAGCCGCGTATCCCTGAACATTGACCGTGATAATATCTTGCTCGAGTAGCCAAGGTAGCTGTGGGTCATAACTGTTTAAGCCGGTATTGACTATGATTAAATGTGCTCCACCTAGCTTTTCCCAGACTTGCTCCAAAGTGGAGATGATTGCCTGAGGCTGTTCTATCTGCAGTGGGTAAACACATACCTTGGTGGCAAGAGTATCGGCGAATTCTTGCAGTGATTTAGGATCTTGACCCAGTAGGGCAAGTTCAACACCTTGATTGGCAAGTTGCTTGGCTATTTCACGGCTCAGGAGTGAGCTGGCACCCACTATGATGGCTGTTGCTGTGGTCATATAGGCTATTCGACTTAATTGGGGTAACCCATGATAGGAAGATATCCCCGCTAGGACAAGATGAATCATCTGCGGCTGTGAAGCGAGAGGGGTATTGTCAGCCCACAATAGAGACCGGCATTGTTAATTATGGTGTCTCCGCTGTTCTTCTCTTCGTTGTTGTTTTAGTTTCAATCGACGTGGAGTTGAAACTGATGCCCTTATTTGTTGGGTTTAGGTTATATTATTGATTTATAATGACACATTTGATTCTTTTCGATTAACGATGAGGATCCGTTGGTTCCTCATCGTTAAAGTGGGCAGTTACGGCGTTTTATTTATACCCTCCAAATATTTTTCATTATTGTTCATTTCCACTACCTCTTCTAGGGGGAACCTCAACAAACCATTCTACAAAAATCTCTATCCAATCACTATAATCACGAACATTGGTATATACTCCAGGGAAAGACGCATCGCCACAACCGTGGCCCCAACTAGTCACACCAAACAAATAAGTCCCCCCCTCAGAATCTTTTACTATTAGCGGGCCACCACTATCACCTTGGCAAGTATCTCTCCCTCCATCATAAGTTCCCGCACAAAGCATGCCATCTTTAATATCATTTCCATAACTATAGGCCGACGAACCACAATCCGAATTAGAAATAAAGGTTAAATTCACTTCCATTAGCTTTTTAGATACCGACCCCCCATAGGAAACGTCCCCCCAACCTGTAGCAACCACTTCGAGATTTGATGCCCAATAAAAGTCCTCACTAGCCAAAGGCAAAGGATCTATAAAATAATTAAATGTCACTGGAGTACTTAATCGTAACAGTGCGATATCATTTTCATTAGTGTCGTCATCATATTTAGCATGCACAATTTTCTCAGCCACATCGAATTCTTGCTCATGTCTAGAAATATCGTCAGTATCTAGATCGCCAAGAATAACGGTATATCTATTGGCATTGTCGGTTAGGCAGTGAGCCGCCGTTACTACCCATAGGTCATTAATAAGTGTCCCACCACATATAGTGTTACCATTCAGTTCAATCCGTGCCTGCCATGGGTTCATACCTTCGTATGCTTCTGTACCACCAACAATACTTGGTTTTATTTCATAATTAGAATCATGTTGAACCTTAATGTCATGATATTGAGTAATAATAGCATCTTCAGTTTCAATTACTGTATATGATGTAGTGTTCGCTATACTCGGTAGCGAAGTTATCAAAGTGACAGCCGTAGCTACACTGATCAATATGTTTTTTATTAACATGTTTTTCATTCCTGATTGTAAATAAGTAAACTGCTTCGATTATATAAAGTAATAAAGTGAAAGTACCACGCTGATATTCCAAAGTGTACTAGTCAAAAGTATGGGTTTCATAGTTAATTCAATTGCCTATATAGAGGCGTTATTATGCAATACTAGATTCAATCGTTATTTACCCGGACGGGTAAGTAACCAGGGTGAGAGCATGCATGCTCTCACCCTAGAACGGACTTAACCCAAAAGTTTGCAAAACGGGAGCCTTACACCATTAAGGCACTCAATTGCCCAGTACAGAAGTCGATTAAGCGATATTAGCTGCTAACGCTTTCAAAGGAGTTGAGATGCTTAAATGAGCCGATAGCTAGACAAACCAACAAAGAAGATAAGTGTACCGGTCGTTTCAGGGAGGGGCGTTCATCTATTTCCTTTTTAAGAGTCAGCACTGTTAGATGAAGTTGCGGTTTTAACCTGTATGGCTTACGTTGACCACTCTTTATTAATCGATGGGCCTATTCGAACTAAGATGGCCACTTAAACAGCTTGAGTTCACCCACCCTGGCTGAAAATCGATATTTAAGCTAGCAATCCCCTGCTCGATGATGGTAATGGAGAGAAGTTGCAGTTATATCGGTGATCACTGTGCTTTGTTGTACGTTGAAATGAAAGCTCGTTATTTCGGCGTTATATTGTTGATTTATGATGGGTGGCGTGATTAAGCGGTTTCAAGCCAAACAAGAAACGAAATATACTAAATGGTTTAATTATTAAGAAACAAATTAAACTAGTGGCAGAAAATGATAAAATGAAAAGTAAAAATATTTTAATCGGCATTGATATTTGCCAGGTGAGAACATAAAAACCAATTACCACTATTACCGTTTGATGAAATATATAAAATGGGAGAATTAGTTCATTACTGAGATGAAGCCACTTAGGAGTCTTAGTTAAATAAAACTGGGCATAACCTAAAATAGTTAAAAGTGCAGACCATGCAACCAAACAACAAACTAACCACCATATTGACCAACGCGCATCTAATGACAAATATTTACTAAGGTCAGGTGAATAATAATACGCATAAAAAGCTATTGTACTTAGCAAAAGTATAATCAAATTGGAAAACCGTTGTTCGCAGGTTGCTTGCCAAACACTTTTATTACGAATGAATATCATGCCAATGATGAAAAAGAAGAAGTAATAAGTTGATGAAGATAAGTTTTCAATTTTGTTGTCATCACTTGGAAAAATTAAAGAGAAACAGATTTTCACTACAATGAGCAAAGTAACTAATGAAAACAAACCGCCTTTAAACTTAGTAAGTTTTGCTACACTATCAACAATTAACGTCCCAAACCTAGAGTTTAAAAGTTTATTGATAGGTATTGCTAGCAAGGAAAATACAATAAGGTACTCTATAAACCAGAGATGATTCGTTTCAAATTTGAGTGCCAGATTTGGGTACTCTTTCCAGTATGATTGAAGAATAGTGATATTTTCGATATAAATCTGTGGGGGGATCACCAGTAGCGACCCAACCAATAATGGGATAAAAAGCCTTGCCATTTTGTCTAGTGCAAATTTTTTAATGGTTATTTTCGACAATAAAATAACCGCCCCCACACCAGAAATGAAAAATAAGATGGGTAACCTGAATTGTTCAAAATACACCATAACATCATCAAGTACCTTACTCGATTCGTTATTCATGATGTGCCAATCATCTCCGTTAAAAGGCATACACACATGATGAAGGAAAACTGCAAAAATCAATATTACCCTTAACCAATCTAATTCAGATAATCTCACTGTGTTTTTCAATTCCATTTGAACAGCCTTAAACTAGAAATTGCCACAATTGTTGTGGCTTATACCGCCCAGCATGGGCATGAACTCATGAGGTGACTATCTACTAGATATCAGCTCTGTAGTCAGGTCACCGTTCAATAACCTGCTGTTTAGTTGGTAAAACTGTAACGCTAACGACTAACGAATGGCAAGGGCTTATCCGTGAGGTTGGTCTACTTTCAACAACTTATCAACAATTTATCGCAACAATTTATCGAGCCACCCAACATAAAAATAAAGCCATTGACCACATGCCAGTGCTGACATTGTGAGTGCTAGATGGCATATAAGACGATGATTTATTTTAACTTAAAGTATCAAGGCGATGAGTTTGATGCAACCATGATAAGTGGACACCCATAAGATTTTTGATACTTAAA
>NZ_JABSSM010000138.1 GCF_013214165.1 Shewanella sp.
GTGTGTGATTTAGTATTTAATAAATAGCCATGTATAATGGCCGCCATCTTAACTCTACATCCTAGGTTTTTTGCTAGAATCCCTATTACATTGAATAGTGAGTATCTTCACACCACCAAAGATGAGATTAGAGTCAAACATAACGGCGCGCTTTATACCATATTAGGACAGATAACACAAATTTTTAGAGTGTTTGACACTAATAAAATGCGCACCAAAACCCTCATAAATCGAGACACGAGAGATAGCTAAATGAGTATAGTGATAAAGACTGGTGAAGAGATAGAAAAAATGCGCGCCGCAGGCAAGTTGGCGGCCGAAGTACTAGAGATGGTGGCTCCCTTCGTTAAACCCGGTGTCACCACCAATGAGCTGAATGATATTTGTGCCAAATTTACCGAAGAACATGGCGCCATATCGGCCCCACTCAATTATCATGGCTTCCCCAAGTCAATCTGTACCTCTATCAATGATGTTATCTGCCATGGTATTCCCAGCGATCGAGTCCTCAAAGACGGTGACGTCCTCAATATCGACATTACCGTAATCAAAGAGGGTTTTCATGGTGATACGTCGAAGATGTTTTTAATTGGTGATGTCAGCCCCAAGGATATGCGCCTGTGCCGTGTCGCTCAAGAAAGCCTATATGCCAGCATACGTAAGGTACGCCCAGGGATGAAATTGGGTGAGATTGGCACCATAGTCGAGAAGTTTATCAAGACCAAGAAAACCGGCCTGGAAAAATACACCATAGTCAAAGATTATTGTGGTCACGGTATCGGAGCCGGCTTCCATGAAGAGCCTCAGGTCATGCACTACAAGAATAGCGATAAAACGGTATTAAGACCCGGTATGTGTTTCACCATTGAACCCATGATAAACGCGGGCCGTCACACCTGTATTCTAGATAAGAATGACAACTGGACAGTGACCACTTCCGATGGTAAAAACTCCGCCCAATGGGAACATACTTTACTCATCACCAAGACAGGCGTTGAAGTCTTGACCCTGCGCTCAGAGGAAGATTTCCCAAGAATCATCAACCACTGATAATAGCCAGCCTCTTCATACTCAGTACCAGTTAACTTGATTGGTACTTTTTGTATGCTCAACCCGCTAGCTTAGGCATTAAGGGAACTCTATGACCATTGAATCGGCGCAAATTGCCAAGGTGGCACTGTTCGATCAAAATGATGAACTACTGACTCGCTTTCGCAACAAAGATCCCATCAAGCAACTCGTCGCCCAGCGTAGTCAGTTTGTCGATTCGATACTGCAACAGGAGTGGCAGAGCCACGGACTCGACAAATTTGCTATCGCTCTCATCGCCGTTGGCGGATATGGACGAGCCGAACTGCACCCTCATTCCGATGTTGACCTGCTATTTCTAATCGAGTCCGACCTTTGTCCCGATGCGGAGGCGGCCCTCAGCCAGTATATCGCCTTCCTGTGGGATGCAGGTCTTGAGGTAGGGCATAGTGTACGAAGTGTGGCACAAACCTTAGAGCAAGGTCGTCATGACGTCACTGTGGTGACGAATCTGCTCGAAGCCAGATTATTATGTGGTCCAGAGGCGCTCTATCAGTCTCTGCATCAAAGCATTCGCCGAGACGATTTTTGGCCGGCAAGTGACTTTTTTATCGCCAAGCGAGACGAGCAATTTGCCCGCCACGCCAGAGCCAGCGCCTTCGATCTTGAACCGAATATTAAGACCTGCCCGGGGGGATTGAGGGACATACATACGGTCGCTTGGGTGGCGATGAGATACTTCGATGCGGCCAAGGCTGAGGATCTGGTCGAACATGGTTTTCTCGACAGGGATGAGCTCGAGGAGTTGCTCGAATGCCAGTACTTCCTGTGGGAACTCAGATTTGCCCTGCACCTGATCTCCGGCAGAGATGAAAACCGACTCTTGTTCGACCTGCAACGCCAAGTCGCCGATCTTATGGGCTATGAAGACTCGACTCAGCTCGGTGTCGAGCAGATGATGAAACGTTACTATCGCACGGTCAGACGTGTGATGGAACTTAACCAGATGCTATTACAACTGTTTAAGCGTGCCACTTTAGGACAGACTAATGCCCTAGGTATAAAGAAGATAAATGATGATTATCAACTACGCGGCACTTATATCGAATCACTGAGCACCGATATTTTCCAACGGCCCGTGGAAATAATGATGCTTTTTCTGCACGTGGCAAAAAACTCTAATATCAAGGGAATATATGCACCAACATTGAGAAGCCTGCGCAGGGCCAGACGTCAGCAATCTCAACCCTTGATGAACCACGCCGATTGCAGAGCGATATTTTTAGAGATATTAAAACACCCCAGAGGCATTGCCTCGCTATCCTTGATGCACAGTCACGGTGTGCTATCAGCCTACCTGCCAGCATGGCGAAATATCGAGGGGTTGATGCAATTTGATCTCTTCCATGCCTATACGGTCGATGAACATACCCACAGACTGCTACAGAACATAGAACGTTTCTCTCATCCGGAGCAGAAAGATGAGTTCCCTCTGGGTTCTGTGCTGATCAATCAACTGCCCAAGAAAGGCTTACTGGTTTTAGCCGCTATCTTTCACGATATCGCTAAGGGCCGTGGTGGTAATCACAGTAAGTTAGGCGCCATAGATGCGCGGGACTTCTGTAAACTTCACGGCCTCAATGATCACGATGGCAGACTGGTGTCCTGGCTGGTAGAAAATCATCTGCTGATGTCAATCACGGCGCAACGGCGCGATATCTCAGATCCCGATGTGGTGGCCGAATTTGCCGATAGGATCCGCGATGCGGTTCACCTCAGCTACCTTTATTGCCTGACGGTAGCCGATATTTGCGCCACCAATGAGAAAACATGGAACAGCTGGAAAGGTTCTTTGCTGCGAGATCTCTACTTTTCAACCCAGAGGGTGTTAGCCAGAGGCAAGGAAAAACCCGTCGATATCAGGGCTAGGGTGAGAGAGAATCAAGCTAAAGCTAAGAAAGAGCTGCTCAGACGAGGCATTAAAGAGAAAAGCTTAGATCTGTTATGGCAAAGATTTAAAGCCGATTACTTTTTACGCCACCAGCCCAATCAGATAGCCTGGCACTCAGAAGCCATCATCAAACACAAACATGATGAGCCATTAGTCTTGCTCTCCAAGCATACAACCAGAGGTGGCACTGAGCTATTTGTCTATGCACAGGATAAACCTAAACTGTTCGCCACTGTGATGACCTTGCTCGACAATAAAAACATCAATGTCCATGATGCCAGTATCATGACCTCAAAAGATAATTATGCGCTGGATTCTTTTGTCATTTTAGAGCAGGATGGGAGCCCAGTTGCACAGATAGCGCGTATTCAAGGGATTAAAAAGGCGCTGGTAAAAGCCCTCAGTGGTGACACGCCTAAATTACCTAAGTTTAAGAAGCTCCCTCGTAAGATGAAGCAATTTAAAGTGCAAACACTGGTGAGTTTCCTGCCATCACGCCGTCATGGAACCAGCATGATGGAGCTTATTACTTTAGATAGCCCAGGGCTATTAGCCAAGGTCGGCGATACATTATACCGATGTGACATAAAGCTGATGGCCGCAAAAATTACCACCATAGGCGAGCGTGCGGAGGACTTCTTCATGCTACAGAATGCCGATGGAGAACAATTGAGCCAGATTCAACAGCGTGAGTTGAGTGATAACTTGACTCAAGCGCTCGATCGGCCACAGCAAAATTAGCGCAAACATATAAATATTCACTGTTTTTAATATAACATTCACTTATAACTTATTCTGGAGAAGTAAATGGAGGCTTTACGCCAACGTATAGAGGCGGCTTTTGAAGCGCGCGCCGAGATCAGCCCTAGCACAGTAGATGCGAGTGTACGTGCTGATGTTGAGAAAGTAATTAACATGCTCGATAAGGGTGAAGTCAGAGTCGCCGAGAAGATTGATGGCCAATGGCACGTTCACCAATGGCTGAAGAAAGCCGTATTACTCTCCTTCAGAATTTTCGATAACGCGGTTATCGATGGCGGAGAGACTAAATACTTCGATAAAGTCCCGATGAAATTTGCCGATTATGATGAAGCACGCTTCAGAGAAGAGGCTATTCGTGTCGTACCGCCGGCAACAGTACGTAAAGGGTCTTTCATCGGCAAGAACACTGTGCTGATGCCGTCTTACGTAAACCTGGGTGCATATGTCGATGAAGGCACCATGGTCGATACCTGGGCCACAGTAGGCTCATGTGCCCAGATTGGCAAGAATGTCCACTTATCAGGTGGCGTCGGCATAGGTGGTGTATTAGAGCCATTACAAGCGGGTCCGACTATTATCGAAGACAACTGTTTCATCGGTGCACGTTCTGAAGTGGTAGAAGGTGTTATTGTCGAAGAAGGCTGCGTGATCTCTATGGGCGTCTACCTTGGTCAAAGCACACGCATCTATGATCGTGAAACTGGCGAAATCCACTATGGTCGCGTTCCTGCAGGCTCTGTCGTGGTATCGGGTACCTTACCTTCTAAATGTGGTAAATATAACCTCTACGCCGCCATCATAGTCAAGAAAGTCGATGCCAAGACACGCGGTAAAGTCGGCATCAATGAACTGCTAAGAATTGTTGACTAAAACTAAGCCGTTTTATCCGCTAGTCACCTTCGCAGATAGATAAGATGACAATGCTTAAAATCCCACTTTTGGTGGGATTTTTTATGCCAACTCAGTTAAAAACACAAATTGTTACTCAGTGAAACACTCTGTTCCCAGCGCCACATTTTGATACATTTATATACAACTAGCTTACAGCATTCCTAGCAGAAACCAGCTTAAATCATAGCAGCCCTCAAACAAAAAGACGTTAGGAGCACCCATGAAAAAACTACTCGCTATCGCAGTGTTCGCTCTATCTCCAATGGCATTTTCAGTTTCAGCTGGCATGACGACGCATATGGAAAACACCCTAGTGGCCGTCTGTAAAGCCGGAGCCAGTAACAGCTTGTTCAAGTTCAGAGATACCATGAAGAGCTACCACATTAACAAGCAGAGAATTTTCCCACGCTTAGTCTGTAATGGTGAAAGCTTGCATCAATTTGCCTTGAGCCATGGCGCGGATAAGACGGCGGGCAAGATATCCCCCTATATTAGGGGAACGGTAACCATTAGAGATATTGCCATGACCTATGGTTCGGATGAAATAATGGCCGTTAACTATTAAGGTTAATGTTCTATATTACTTCTATCATAAAGAGCCTTTATTGGCTCTTTTATGACTCGTTTTAAATGACTAATTTTCGAGATTAATTCATCGGATGCTGCAATGCTGTTTAAAACACCACTGTCTTATTGCCATACACTATGACTTCTTCGTGTAATACCAGCTGCAGCGCCTTACTTAACACACTCTTCTCGACATCGCGTCCGTTCTTAGCCAAGTCTTCGGCACTAAAACTATGATCCACCGGAATGACATCTTGCTTGATGATGGGACCTTCGTCTAAACAATTATTCACGAAATGCGCCGTGGCACCAATGATTTTCACCCCCCTTTCCCAAGCCTGACGATAGGGAGAAGCACCTATAAATGCGGGTAAAAACGAATGATGAATATTGATGATGCGATTGGGATACCTTGCAACAAATTCAGGGGTTAAAATACGCATGAATTTGGCAAGCACCACATATTCGGGCCGATAAGCCTCTATCACCTCGATCATCTTCTTCTCATGCTCGAGGCGAGTCATTTCTTGATGACAGATAAAATGAAAAGGTATACCAAATTTATCCGCTAGGGGTTCGAGAGTCTCATAATTTGCCACTATCGCAGCAATCTCAACATCGAG
>NZ_JABSSM010000139.1 GCF_013214165.1 Shewanella sp.
ATTTCAACAGACTATCGAGGAGATCAAGCGCGAGTATCCATATATCGCTGTAATAATCTACGTAGGCTTTCCGCTTTGGTGCCGTAAACGAGCTGTATACCCTTGCCAACGATCACGACCCCCTTGGCGCCGAGCTGCTCTAATCTGAGTTTATCGACTAAATCCGGTTGCTTTACGCTGATCCTGAGCCGAGTCAGGCATGCATTGAGATCTAAGATATTATCTGCACCGCCCAGCGCGTTAATGATGCTTGTTAGGCTCGCCTTCGGCTGCTGCTCCGCTTCCATCCGCCCAGGGGTTTTAAGATTGAAGAGTAAGATAGAGCCCCGAAAGACTACATAATAAATCAATGCTGTGATCGGACCTAAAATCAGAAACCATTCACTATTTTTTGAGTTATTAAACAAGAGAGTAAAATCGACCAAGCCATGTGAAAATACCAGACTGTGATGAATATCCAATGAGATACAAACCGCATATGCCAGCCCTGTCATTAACGCATGCAGTAAAAATAGCAAGGGAGCGACAAACATAAAGGCAAACTCTATGGGCTCGGTCACCCCCGTTAACCAGCTGGCTGAAGCGGCTGAGATCATAATGCCTGCGACACGATTTCTCTGAGTCTTATCTGCACATCGCCAGATAGCAATAGCAGCGGCTGGCAGCCCCCACATTTTAATCAGATAGCCTCCGGCTAAATTACCGGCCAAAGGATCGCCAGCAAGGTACCTGGCAACCTCCCCCCTGATAACCTCTCCGTCTTTCACAAATTGTCCCATCTCCAAATAAAATGGTGCATTCCATATATGATGCAGACCCAATGGGATAAGTAACCGCTCCACGGTGCCATAGAGCGCAAACGCTTGTGCTGGCTTTTGGTATACAACCCAATCCGAAAATCGCTCTATTTGCAGCGATAAGCTAGGCCAGATATGGATGAGTAGATATGAGAGTGCGATACACAGAGGGATCATCAATAGCGGAGCGCTTCTCCTGCCTTCAAAGAAAGAAAATACCGCAGGAAAGCGCACATTTTCGCTCTGTTTAACGGCGAGACAAGTCACAGCCCCGACTAGCATGCCGCCAGCAATGCCTGTGTCTATGGTATCAATCCCCCATAGCATACGGGTCGATATACCATAGACCTCGGCTAGTGCAGCCAAGCTTGAAAGATAGACCCCAAAGCCAAAAACCGCGGTAAATGCGGCTATCCCTTGATCCTTACAAAACCCGATGGATACGGCGACGGCAAATAACATGGGCATCATGGTGAAGATGAGCTTCCCCACGGCAAGCATGACCAAGGAAATGGCGTCAGGAATAAATGGCAGAGGATTGGATGCCAAGCCTATCATCACCCCAGCAGCGGGCAAAATGGCAATCGGAATTAACAGCGCTTGACTCAACCTCTGCGCAAATTTAAACCAATGCTGACTAATATATCTTAGGCAACCATTTCCGTATCGTTTAATGCGTTCCAACTTTGCAGCCATGCCTTCGCTTCTACCTCAGGTTCCATTGTTTCACATGCATCGATTTTCAGCATGTCACCGATACGTTTAGCACCACATTCTGTGAGCAGTTCATCAAACTTGACCCCAGCGCCACAAAAGGTCTCATAGCTGGAATCGCCTAAGGCTATCACCCCGTATTTCAATTGGGGCATGTATGGCGCTGTAGATTTTAAATGTTCAAACCATGGCTGTATATCTTCAGGCACATCCCCTTGACCCGTGGTGGAACAAATCACCAATAACAGCTCATCTTGTGGTGGGACAAAGCCGTCCAATTGTTCATGCATCAAGAGCGACACCTGCCTCCCTTCTTCCTTAAGCACTCCAAACAGGGTCTCTGCGACAAACTGCGCATTGCCATAGACAGTCCCAAAAACCAAATTCACTTTTTTCATGTTTCAGTTAGCCCCGCGTTTAAATTAGTTTTATACTTCAAACATACTTTATTGATAGCTTCATGCCAACTTATTAGGCTGAATCTTCAAGGGCCTTAAGATGCACCACTCCAGTAGACGCAAGCACATAAAGCATGTTCACCGCTCTGCTCATATCAGGCGTATGCGTTATTTCACCTCTCAACATACGAGCAACTACATTCCTTTTGACCTTGTTGAACAAATTCAAGAACATGCTCAGCCCACGTCGGATGAGCTTGTGATCCCTGTTGATAAGGCAGGCTAAGCTATCAGGTATGAAGAGTCTGATGCCAAGGTCTCTTCGTCCCAGCCTAACCCCTTGAATAGGTCGAGCCATTGCCGTTCTAGCTCAGTTTCGATAACCATACGCTCTCCCGTCCTGGGATGATTAAAAGTGAGCTGCTTAGCAATAAGCCAAAGCCTGTTCACCGAAAAATGTTCCCTGAAAAACTTATTCTGCTTACCATCGCCATGGGTTGTATCACCAAGGATTGGGTGTCTAAGATGCGCCATATGCCGTCTCAGCTGATGTTTACGCCCCGTATGAGGAATTAACTTCACCAGCGCATAACGACTGGAAGCATAACGACCAGAAGAAAAAGGGATCTCAGTATTTAACAAAGGCTGATAACTGGTCATCGCATCTTGAGCCGGTTTATTGGCAGCGACCCCCTTATCACCCAAATCATCGAGCTCTACTTTCAATGGATAATCTAAGGTAGCCGCTTCATGCATATTGCCACGCACTATGGCGAGATAATGTTTTTCAATGCTCTTATCGGCAAATTGCTCACATAATGCATTGGCCATTTCACTGCTCTTAGCAAATAACAACACCCCAGAGGTTGGCCTGTCGAGCCGATGAACGGGAAAAACATGACAACCGACTTTATCTCGAGTCAATTGCATCGCAAAGAATCGTTCCCGACGAGCCAAATAGGATCGATGAACGAGTAAGCCCGCAGGTTTATGAATCGCAACGATGTCGTCATCTTCAAATAAAATTTCAATCTCAGGAGGCGCTGCTTCGATTGACTCTTCGCCAACAAGATGATCTTCTACTTGTTGCAACTGAGTCATATCACTCACTTGTTTGTCTTCTTTATCTTGGTTCACTGAGAAATTTATCCAAATCATCAAAAATCATAATGAGTGTGTGCCGCTCATTTACATCATTCCACACATGATGTGCCATAGGTGCGATGGCTATGTTATTAGGTAACACTTGCCTATTGGCAATCAAGGCGCGCATTTTAGGAATAAAAATAAACTGCACCCAGCTTTCGAAAGGCATGGCCTCACAGCTAAAAGGTGAGGTATCGGCCATGGCTTCTACCGAGGGCGCTTCCTGACTCCATAGAGAGCGGCGTTTCAATTCTTGTTCTAACTCTCGTAGCTTTTGAGTCGTTTTGATATACAACACATAGTCACCTTATTTTTAGCGTAAGCAGGCCTTAAGCCGAACCCTGTCTGCTTCTCTAATTTGATGCCAGCTTATTTAATCGGCTCGGTATAATACCATCTGAAGCCACTTCACCCTATACTAGACGCCATTACATCACGGTTCTCAGTATTACGGCAGAAAAATGACAGAAATCACCACCCTTAGCCAATTTTTATCGACAGCAAATACTCAGTTTCAAGTCTATGATATGGGCAGAAGAGTGCAGAGCATAGATATGATGGCGTTTCACCAATTCGAGAATCTGGCATCACCTTATCCCTATCCCATTCAGGGGCATGCCCAGTTTGCCATCGTATTTTGGGATGCGAGCCAGCAACATTATATCTGGTTTCTAAAATTAGCATTAGATGAACGCGGCCTGCTTTCACCCGCACCCAGAACCCAGTTCATCAAGATGATCATAGAGGCTTTAGGCCGAGATCCAACTAAAGAGTTAACTGAGGCGGAGCAGCAGAAGCTCGCGAATCACCCTTTCGCTTTTACACCGTCGGCAGAAAAGCTGGCACTGTTTAATGCTCTGGTGAGAAAGCAGCTCAATGGTAAGGCCTCTTCTCAATATGAGTATGCGTACCAATACCTCAGCGGACAAGTCTCAGCCGATAAATGGCAACAAGTCGGTCTACAAGGGATTGCCGATATCTGTGTGAGAGCCAAAGAACTCGATCACCTCCAGCAGCTAATCAATAGCTTTGACTACAGCTCAATTGAAGTTCAGATTGCCCTGTGCCAATGTTTAGAGCATCTTACGCTTGAAAAGAGCCTAGCCGACAGAGTATTTGAACAACTGCTCAGTACCGATAAGCAAAATAAGCTGTATTTTTTACGTGCTCTGGCATCGGATCAAGAATTAACCCAGCAAGCGGTTTCACATCTCCAAGAGCAAGGTATACTCGATGCAGAAGCCTTGATCACCATAGCAGGCAGAAATTGGACTGTGCTCAATCATGCTCAAAGCCGCACTATTTTCTTAGAAGCTCTGGCAGGCCAAGAACAACATTTTTTCAATCAAATTTTTGCCGATATTGTGGCAATACCAAGCTTGCGAACACAGATCCTCACTGAATTGCGTAATCCAAATCGAAGCCCACAATTAGCATCCGCAATTGGTGGATTATTTAAGGTCATAAAATCATGATGACAGATTTTTTACTTTTCGTTGCACTCGTCGTTGTTGCTGCATTTTTTTGGCAATTGAGACAGATGGCTGAAATTAGTCGACTATTTGCCCAGAGAGAATGCAACAAACAAAAGGTGCAACTGCTTGCCATTGCAATGGAGTCCGCTAGACCCAGTATAGGTGGCAGCAGTGGGCTCACATGGAAGGCAAAATACCTGCTTGAGTTTAGTACCGATGGTATGAATCAATATAAAGCTGAGATATGGATGCATGGGAAAAAAGTACACAAGGTTAAGTGGCCAATTTTCCCTGAACCTGAATGGCTCGATGCACCAGAATCTCGCGGCTCTGTAGGCGGTAGTTGTGGCTCTCGAGGCAGCTGTAATACAGGTAAGTGCAAGTAAGGCTGTAAGACTAGTAAAACTAATATAAAAAGAAAAAGCGCGCCTCCTAGAAGCCGCGCTTTTTTGTCTCTTTTGTTAAGCAATCCTGCTATTTATTGTGCTCCCTGCACCATCCATGCGTTCAATATGCTCCCTGCATCATCCCTGTAACGTCCTGTTATTTCCCTGTACAGTGAATATAAATACCCACTGTGACTGCTCCATTTACCCGGTAGTCCATTAACCGAGCCGACTCAATCCTTGAGCGTGTCCCTAAAATCCATCCCTGTATATCCGTACTTATATCCGTATACTGCTCCATTTACTCGATAGTCCATTAACCGAGCGGACTCAATCCTTGAGCGTGTCCCTAAAATCCATCCCTGTATATCCGTACTTATATCCGTATACTGCTCCATTTACTCGATAATCCATTAACCGAGCCGACTCAATCCTTGAGCGTGTCCCTAAGATCCATCCCTGTATATCCGTATTACCTATCCATTTACTCGATAATCCATTTACTCGATAATCCATTAATCGAGCTGACTCAATCCTTGAGCGGGTCCCTAAAAGCCTCCTTGTCGATTCCTTTCAGTACATTCCGTGTATACAATCTTCCTGATCACTTCATACATTTCCTTGTACGAGTTAAATTTTAGAGGATCTTGATACTAATAATGTTTAAATACTCATCAG
>NZ_JABSSM010000014.1 GCF_013214165.1 Shewanella sp.
TGACAGAGGAGGAAATCGAGAACAGAATATTGCAACTAAATTTAACGCCAAGAAAGATATTAGGCGGGCTAACACCCCTCGAGGTCTTTACTGGTAAGCGTGTTGCACTTATTGCTTGATTCCAGCTGCCCGTCTTCCTAAAGTGTTCGATAGTGAACATCAGGTTGCCTTTATCTGAACTCAGGCCACCGGTGAACGAGGCTGAATGGTTATCACCGCCGCCATCGGCTGCCGGCTGTTCGGCGCGAACTTTAATTTCGACACCTTCAAAGTCTTTCTTCAAGATAATGTTGATAACACCGGCAATCGCGTCGGTACCATAAATCGCAGAGGCACCGTCAGATAGAATTTCGATACGCTCAACTGCCGCCGTTGGAATGGTGTTGATGTTAGTTGCGCCGCCGCCCAATACCGGCGACTTGGCCATACGCTTACCATCAAGTAAAGTAAGAGTGTGACTGGGGTCTGCGCCTTTAAGCTGAACGGTCGCTTGAGATGACCAGCTGTTGTTTGATGTTCCGCCGTATGAACCAAATGAGTTCAGTGTCGATGCTCTAAGTGCATCACCTACGGTTGCGAAACCTGCAATTGCCATATCTTCTGCAGTAATAGTGGTTATCGGGCTTGCACCTTCCATATCGACACGCTTGATGCGTGAACCGGTAACTTGGATACGTTCTACAGACTCTTCATCATTTTCTGCAGCATATACCGGGGCAGAAAGTGCTACGACTCCACCACAAACCAAGCTAACTAGCTTAGCGACTTTATTAAATTTCATACGTCCATCTCCCAAGAATATATTTTTTATAGGTCCTATGCTCAGTCAACTTTGATGGTAGAAACCAAAAAGAAAACAACAACAAAACATGGCAACAACATATGTATCACATAATGTATTTTGTATGCAATATATTATCTGTGTGCGGTTTTGGATTGATGCAGAGTTATAGAGTATTTATGCAAGCCACTAAAACGTCGGCACCCCTGGTAAGAAGTGACTAATGACCTAAGGGCTAATCAGCTGAAACTAGTGAATTATTGGCTTCTATGAGCAAAAACAAGCTGACACTTTACAATCAGATAGTGCTAAACAACTCACATATAACTGGCTAACAGTCACTAGAAATGCAATCTGTACAAAAAGTAGTTAAATATATCTAAATGGAATAATGGCTAAAATGAAGGCCGATGCTTAACAAGCGTGATAATAATAACGACTGATACAGGCATCCCATGGATTACCCGGTGCACAGCTATCTACACCTTCAGGGTGAACCGAGAATTCCTTTTGTGGGCGAGCAGAACTGATGCTTGTGACGAAACCTAATATAAACTCTGCGGTAATATCCTAGCTAGCATTAAACTTGAACAAATGAGTGTGATCGTTTGGCAGCTCACCATAAGCATGGCCCATCAGATCGCCATAATCATATGATCTAACCCGGATCGGCCTGATTGTTGTCTGTTTTCAAGTAATGATTGCATTGACTAGTCTTGCCCCTTCGCTATTAACGATGTAGCCCTTAACCATACTGGTATCAGCAGCCATAGCCGCCGGAGCCGACAACATCAGCACAGAGCCTAAGGCGGTTTTTCTTGGGGTAAATCGCTTAAACGCATTACTTCCAGACATCATTTATTCTTCCTTAAACCATCTCTGAATATGCGCTTAGCAAAAATATTATTATCAATAGGGCAAAGGAAGTGGGGTGCGACAGATGAGCTGCGTGAATTAATGAAACAGAAAAGAATGTGAATTAGGCTGTGTGAGTAAAAGAATACTAGTGGAATGGTTTTATCTAGAGGCGATTGGCTAAGGTTTGCAGCACACCTTCACGGAGTGCACCGCCAGAGAGGTTTAGTTTCTCTATGTTAAGCAGTTCAAACAAGGCAAGCAAGATAGAGATCCCAGCGGCAAAGGTTGGCGCTCGCTCATGATTTAAACCAGTAATCTCAACCATCGACAGATCTGACTGTGCCAGTACTTCTTGTTTGAGCCTATTAAGCACATCGGGGGTAATGCTAGTCGACTCGTTTCTATGACTCAAAAGCTCGACAACGGATTGCACGCTGCCAGATGCACCGACGACACAGTGCCAGCCTAAGGTTTTTAGTTCGTTTAAATGCGTACCCAGAGTATTTTTGACCTGGGACCTAGCATTTTCGAAGTCTAGCTCTTGCAGTGGAAATGAATTAAAGAAGTGCTCGTTGAAGGTGACGCAGCCCATAGCGAGACTGTTTTTCAATAATACTTTATCGCCATCACCGATAATAAATTCGGTACTCGCGCCGCCAATATCGATAACTAAGCGACGACCCTCGCCACAAGTCGTGGCCACCATGCCTTGATAGATCAACTCGGCTTCACGCATGCCGGTGATAATTTCGATGGGATGACCTAAGATAGGTAAGGCTCGGTGACAAAACTCATCGGAGTTAGCGATATTACGCAGAGTCGCGGTGGCGATCACCGCGATATTCTCGCTATTGACGCCCTCTTTCTCGAGCATGTCGGCAAACATAGACAAACAGTCCAGGCCACGCAATAACACGGCTTCACTCAGGGAGCCATTGTCCTGGATCCCTTCGGCTAGACGTACTTTGCGCTTGTACTTAGCAATAATTTTTGGCTGGCCTGCCACTGTTTCGGCGACCAGCATATTAAAGCTATTAGAACCTAAGGTAATCGCGGCATAGCGAGGTGTTGTCATCGTCTAATACGAGTTTTTATGAATGTCTGCGGGTCTTATCGTGACGGCGAGGTGCGCTGTTACGATTACCATTTCGACTGCCATTGGAACGACCCGAACCACCACGCCCTTGAGGACGACTATTGTGCTTTCTATGAACTCTGATCGGTGCAGGAATATCTTCAAGCAGCGCAGTGTTGTCATAGTTAGACACAGGTATCGAGTGAGTAATAAACTCTTCAATCGCCGGCAAGTTCATGGCGTATTCTTCACAGGCGAAACTAATGGATACACCTTTCTTACCCGCACGACCGGTACGACCAATACGATGCACGTAATCTTCGCAGTCATCTGGAAGATCATAGTTGTATACATGTGATACATCAGAGATATGCAGACCACGAGCCGCGACATCGGTAGCGACTAAGAAATCCAACTCGCCCGTGGTGAACTGCTCAAGAATACGAATACGTTTCTTCTGTGGTACATCACCGGTTAGCAGACCAACACGATGACCGTCGCCCGATAACCAAGACCAGACATTTTCACAGCTGTGCTTGGTATTAGAGAAAACGATCGCCTTCTCAGGCCAGTCTTCCTCAATAAGAGTCAATAGCAGGCGCATCTTCTCATCCATAGATGGATAGAAAATTTCTTCCTTAATGTTCTTAGAAGTTTTTTCGTTCGGCGCGATAACCACTTTCTCAGGCTCATTCATGTGATCATAAGCCAGCTCCTGCACCTTCATAGAAAGGGTTGCAGAGAACAGCATGTTCAGACGCGACTTGGCATCTGGCATACGTCGAAATAGGAAGCGTATATCTTTAATGAAGCCAAGATCGAACATACGATCGGCTTCATCGAGTACAACCGCTTGAATCGCACTCAGGTTAATGATGCCCTGGCGAACGTAATCGATAATACGTCCCGTGGTACCGATAAGTATATCGATACCCTTATCCAGCACCTTACGCTGAATTTCATAGCTTTCACCACCATAGACAATACCGACTTTCAGCCCGGTATGTTTTGCCAATAGCGTCGCATCTTTAGCGATCTGGATAGCCAGCTCACGAGTCGGCGCCATGATCATAGCCCGCGGCTGATTTAGCTGACGACCTTCAGGAATTGGGGTTGATAGCAGATGTTCAAACGTCGCCACAAGGAAAGCCAAAGTCTTTCCTGTTCCGGTCTGTGCTTGACCCGCGATATCTTTTTTCTGCAAAAGGATCGGTATTGATGCTGCTTGAATAGGCGTGCAAAATTCAAAGCCGCTCTCGTTAAGTGCTGTTTTTATCCCTTCGTGAAGGGAAAAGTCGGCAAACTTCTGATTAGATAAATGTGTTTCGCTCATAGCGGCAGCATACCAGTTGGGGTTGCAATAAGAAACTCAATCGTTTGAAATAGCGACTAATTATAAAAAGTACTTTTAAAGGTTATTAAAATTGCCTTGAAAAGTTATTTTTCAGACCCAATATACAGGTTAAGCCATTAACAAACCAGCGATGGCAGCCTAACTGGAGAACATCATGAGCGACAAGATAGTACATTTAAGTGACGACAGCTTCGAAAATGACGTAATAAAATCAGCACTTCCCGTAGTTGTTGATTTTTGGGCTGAGTGGTGTGGCCCTTGTAAAATGATTGCGCCAATCTTAGATGACGTGGCCGAAGACTATGCAGGCAAGGTCACTATCGCCAAGCTCAATGTCGATCAAAACAGCGTGTCTCCAGCTAAGTATGGTGTTCGTGGTATCCCGACTCTACTTATTTTTAAGAACGGCGAATTGGCAGCCACTAAAGTTGGCGCCCTGTCTAAGACTCAATTAAAAGAGTTTATCGACGCTCAACTTTAATTATGTAATAAGCCTATATCTAAAATATAGGCTTGCCAGCTGCATGCCGCCTGTACGTAAACGGATACTAAAAGTATTAAATAGCCGCAGTTACTGGCATATAGTGGTACCTGACACAGGTTATTTATTAAATTGTGTCAGGTTATACTAAAATCCTAGACGCACAGTCGCTATAGTGCTACTTTAATAACCAGAAACTTCTACTAACCCACATCTCGCTATTCGATCAATATTCACATTGTACTTACACACTCTATGATCGCTTGATCACAAATAGCATTACCTCGCATAAAAAGACCCACCAAGATGAATTTATCAGAATTAAAAGACACGTCGATTTCAGACTTAGTAAAGCTAGCCCAAGAGATGAAAGTTGAAAATACCGCCCGTGCCCGTAAGCAGGACATCATATTTTCAATCCTAAAAGCCCACGCCAAAAGCGGTGAAGATATCTTCGGTGGTGGTGTACTCGAAATTCTGCAGGATGGATTTGGTTTCCTTCGTAGCGGTGACGCTTCTTACCTTGCAGGCCCGGATGACATCTATGTGTCTCCGAGTCAGATCCGCCGCTTCAGCATGCGAACCGGTGATACTATTTTCGGTAAGATCAGACCACCAAAAGAGGGTGAGCGTTATTTTGCGCTACTGAAAGTCTCTGAAGTCAACTATGACAAGCCTGAAAACTCCCGCAACAAAATCTTATTCGAAAACCTGACCCCACTGCATGCCGAAGAGCGCCTGCGTATGGAACGTGGTAATGGTTCGACCGAAGATATTACTTCAAGAATTCTCGATCTATGTTCACCTATCGGTAAGGGTCAACGTGGCCTGATTGTTGCGCCGCCAAAGGCTGGTAAGACATTACTGCTACAGAACATGGCTCAAAGCATCACCCACAATAACCCAGATGTGGTATTGATGGTGCTGCTTATCGATGAGCGTCCGGAAGAAGTGACCGAGATGCAGCGCATGGTTAAAGGTGAAGTCATAGCTTCAACTTTCGATGAGCCAGCGAGTCGTCACGTACAGGTAGCCGAGATGGTTATCGAAAAAGCCAAACGCTTGGTTGAACATAAGAAAGACGTGGTCATCCTGCTAGATTCGATCACTCGTCTTGCTCGTGCATACAACACAGTGATTCCATCATCGGGTAAAGTACTTACCGGTGGTGTCGATGCTAACGCCCTGCAACGTCCTAAGCGTTTTTTCGGTGCGGCACGTAACATCGAACATGGTGGTAGCTTAACCATTATCGCAACGGCACTCGTCGATACCGGCTCTAAGATGGATGAAGTCATCTACGAAGAGTTTAAAGGTACCGGTAACCAAGAGTTACACCTGTCCCGTAAAGCAGCCGAGAAGCGTGTCTTCCCAGCTATCGATTTCAACCGCTCAGGTACGCGTCGTGAAGAGAAACTCACCACGCCTGATGAGCTGCAGAAGATGTGGATCTTACGTAAGATCCTTAATCCTATGGATGAAGTCACCGGCATGGAGTTCCTTATCGACAAGTTAGCCTTGACCAAGACTAACGAAGAGTTCTTCAACGCAATGAGAGGCGGCGGTAAAGGCTAAACCCTTTGCCTCTATTCCTTGTAATACATAGCGATTAGAACTCACTATAAAAAAGCCGCACTCGTTGCGGCTTTTTTATGTCTGGAACATTTATGTCTATTTTCCATGGACGGATAAAAATAGACTTTATGTCTGGAACATTTATGTCTATTTTCCATGGACGGATAAAAATAGACTTTATGTCTGGAACATTTATGTCGTAATAAAGAGTTGTGAAAATCTACCTAGGGACGTGTCTTCTCCATGCTTGGGCTATTTTACAAAAACAAAGCCTGCATGAAGCAGGCTTGGGGGCTAGACAGAGTATGCAGAAAGCTAAAACTGAGTCATTGCCATCTTACGGCGCAAATAGGCTATCTGCTGCATATGGGGTAAGTCCTTAGGGCAGTTATCCTGACAACCGAGTAAAGTCATGCAGCCAAACACACCATCCTGGTTACCTATGACATGATAAAAATCTTCAGCACTGCGACTGTCTCGGCTATCGAGCTCGAATCTGGCCAGCTTCATCATGCCCACAGCGCCGACAAAGGTCTCCCGCATCTGCTTAGTGGCGCAAGCCGATACACAGACACCACATTCGACGCAGCGCTCAAGCTCATAGAGCTTAGCCGCCTCTTGTGGAGACATAGGTGTTTCGAGCCTATGAACGTCGGCATCTTCAGTCATTGGGTGTAACCAGAGCTTGAGTCGCTCAGCCAGTTCACGCATAAACTTGCCGGTGTTTACCGAGAGATCGCCTATCAGCTCGAAGCCAGGTAGTGGCATCAAGGTTATTTCCCCTTTGGGGTAATTCTTGGTCAAGGTTCGGCATGCCAGCGTTGGAAAGCCATTGATCACCATGGCGCAACTGCCACAAATGCCTGCACGGCAGACAAAATCAAACTGCACAGAGGTATCTTGATACTCGCGGAGCATGTTCAGCGCGATAAACACTGTCATGCCAGGCGTCTCTTCAATTTGATACTTCACCATCTTAGGCTTGTCGCCCGCCTCTTGTGGGTCATATCTGAAGATATTGAATGTTAAGGTACGCCCTTTAGTCTCTATTGGGTTCATTTGGCTATTTTCCTCACCGCGGCAGGCTCACCGCTTTCGGTCAATTTATCACTTAAACGTTCGTTTTTAGGCTGCAGAGCCTCGGGGACTTCGAAGGGCATAATTGCATTTTGCCGCTGATGTCGATCGGCATCATCACCCAAATCACTCAGAATTTTAGCGATCTCCAGCTGCCGTTTCTCTGTATTAGGATGAGCGATAGCATTGTCGATACCGTATCCTCGATACCCAGGTGGTAGCTCCATCTTCATCACATCCAGAGGTTCATAACTCAGCTCTGGAGAGAGTGCATTCTCATCAGGCCAGCTCGAAAGCGTTCTGTTCAACCAAACTTTATCGTTTCTTTGGGGGAAATCTTCTCGAGCGTGGGCACCGCGGCTTTCTGTACGAGCTGCCGCGCCGCATGCCACAGTGAGCGCGACTTTAATCATGCGCTTAACACGTAGCGCTTCGACCAATTCAGGATTTGCATGGCGCTTGATACATTTAAGACCGATATCACGGGAACGTAGCAGTAGCCCTTGCAGCTCAGAAACCGCTTTGTCGAGTTCGGTGCCATTACGGAAAATACCCACATAATCCATCATGATCCGCTCCATCTCTTTTCTGATCACAAACGGACTCTCTGTACCTTCACCCGCCACTAAATCATCGATTTCGCTGCGCACCTTATCGATAAATGACTCGGCAAGTCCAGTGTCTATCTCTAAGGTATTTTCTTCGCAAAAATCGGCAACATATTTACCGATAATCATGCCACCGACCACAGTTTCAGCCAGCGAATTACCACCGAGTCTATTGAAGCCATGCATGTCCCAGCACGCAGCCTCACCGACACTGAATAAGCCTTTAAGCTGAGGGTTTTGACCTGTCTTATCGGTACGGATCCCCCCCATAGAATAATGTTGAGTCGGGCGAACCGGGATCCACTCCTTGGCAGGGTCAATCCCGAGGAAGTTCTCACAGATCTCTTTCACTTCACGCAGGTTAGTTTCGATATGTTTACGACCAAGAAGCGTAATATCGAGCCAGAGATGTGGACCATAGGGACTATCAACCCCCTTGCCCTTACGCATATGCTCTGTCATGCGTCGAGAAACCACATCACGGGACGCCAGCTCTTTCTTCTCGGGCTCGTAATCCGGCATGAATCTATGGCCATCTTTATCTCTTAGCAAGCCTCCGTCACCGCGACAACCTTCGGTCGTCAAGATGCCAACAGGCACTATGGCAGTCGGATGAAACTGCACCGCTTCCATATTGCCCAGCTGGGCAACGCCAGTTTCTAGGGCGAGCGCCTGGCCGATACCTTCACAGATGATGGCATTGGTCGAGACTTCATAAATCCTGCCGTAACCGCCAGTAGCAATCGTGGTCGACTTGCCGATATAAGCCCTTAGCTCTCCGGTTACCAAGCAGCGCGCGACAACACCTTGACAACGCTTACCATCATGAATGATTGCCAAGGCTTCGACGCGTTCATGGACAGGAATATCCATGGAGATAGCCTTGTTATCGACCGCATAAAGCAAGGAATGTCCGGTACCATCTGCGGTGTAACAGGTGCGCCACTTCTTGGTGCCGCCAAAATCACGGGCGTTGATCAAACCGTGGGCTGCTTTAGCCTCTTCTATGGTGACCCTTTCGGCATTCACCACCACCTGTCTCGGGCCTTCTGTCACCCGAGTCCAGGGGACGCCCCAGTTTGCCAGTTCTCTTACGGCCTTAGGCGCACAATGAGCAAACATACGTACGACATCTTGATCGCAACCCCAGTCGGAACCCTTTACCGTATCCTGAAAATGAATGTCTTCATCATCACCCATACCTTTCACGGTATTGCCCAGACTCGCCTGCATGCCCCCTTGCGCCGCAGCTGAATGTGACCGCTTAGCAGGAATAAGAGAAAGCACTAGAGTATCGAGTCCACGTTCCTTGGAGGCGATGGCAACTCGTAAGCCAGCCAATCCGGCTCCAACCACTAAAGAATCGGTATATATCAGTTTCACACTTGCTCCTTTTAAAGCCTAGGGTCTGGTTTTTTAAGTTTTAAGCCAGTAGGTTAAAGCTAAGACGACGGCCTTCGGCCCCGATGTTCATTACGCATATGGAAGGAAAGCCAATAACGACGCTAATCCAATCAAAATGAAGACGACACTTATGATGCTTTTTATCTTTTTCATCCGGGCACGGGTATTTACATCTCTGGCCGCGCCCCACTTTATCGCCACCCTATACATACCAATTGCGGCATGTAATTCAACGCTCAACAACAGCGGCAGATATAACAGCCAAACCCCATCATTCCAGATCCTGCTCGCCGAACCCGAAGGGCCTATGGTTTCTGGCGCCGAACCGATAAGCCAAAGGTGCACTGGCAGTAACACAAAGATGATGACACCGGTAATGGCCTGCCACACCCAAAGCTGAGTATCACCATGCTTGATGGCGCTCATCTGCTTTCTAAGAGCTAGCTGTTGCTTCAGACTCAGCGGTAATTTTTGCAGTGCGACCAAGACATGAATGAAAGCTAACGCACCTATTCCTATGGCAATAAGCGACACTATCCAAGGATAGCCATGGCCATCGCTGCTCAGAAAACTCAGCTCCATCAAGCCTGCAACCCAGCTCATCGCATCGCCACCGAGTAAGATGGATGACACCAAGACTAGATGCGTCCATAAGAACAAAGCGAGAATCACACCAGAGAGACTCTGACTGACATCCAGCCAGGCAGTCCAGCGTCTACTTTTCGCCTTAATCTTGGAACTCGTAGTCGTTATTGTATTTGTCGTACTTGCTGCGAATGCAGAATCATTAATAGTCATATGTCCTCACTGAATGTTGAGTTGCAACATGATCTAAAAACCTTATAAAGGGTAATGATAATGTCGCCCAAAAATCACTTAAATACAGTGAGGTAGATCAATTCAGCTCTAAATAATCAAGGATATCCCGATCTAATCATGACTAATGGCCATTGGGACATAAGGCTCTACAGGCATAGAGCAACCAGGCATGACTATCTTTACGCTTGATGACATTCATGTGCCGGCGAAGTGCTCGCCACTGGCCAATTTGCGCAGGGAAACGACGCAGCGCAACTGCCCCATGTGCGATCACAACCAGCAAGGTGAACATTGAAAAGATGTTAGTCACAATAGGAAAACCATGGCCCGTCTCGCTAAACATGCCGCCTTCCAGTATTTGCACCCCTGATAAAACGCATCTTTACCGAGTAAAATACTCGATTAGAAGTGTAGGTGTGCTAATAAGAAACAGCCCAACAAGATACCTGTGGCACTTTGAATTATATCGGCTTTCGTAGACCAAGGATGTCCGCCGATACCAGGAATACTGGATGCGGGGAATAGCGTTCTCACTGTCATTTTCTTATCTGCCTATTGTCGGAGTTGACACTCTAGCAGGAAGATAATTGATGGGAGATGTGCCCTATGCATTTCGTGATTTAACTCACTAGGTTAAGTCTGAGTATTTGAAGCCTGCCACAAACAATGGCGAGAACGGCTAACAGAGGTAAGACTAATTATCAATTTAATTCAACTAGTTACCACTATAGTTCACACGAGACGACCAGTAACGAATTTATCTTAATTTCAGCAGGATAACTAATAGCGCAACTCATTGCTCACCCATACACAGCTGGATTAATCACTTGTGATCTGTGTGTATGTTTACCTAGACCAACTCAGGCCGTACATTGCCTTGAAACTCGCAATACATGCAGGCTTGGGTATACAATAGCCGCAATTTTACAAGTAACGAGACGATTCCATGCCTTGGATCCAACTGAAAATTGATACCGATAGCCAACACGCAGATGCATTAAGCGATCTGCTGATGGAAGAAGGTGCACTGTCTATTACCCTAGAAGATGGTAAAGACACCCCCATTTACGAACCAACCTTGGGTGAAACACCACTGTGGAATCACACCGTACTGACAGCGTTATTCGAAGCCGATAGAGATCTTGCCATCCTTGTTGAGCAACTAAAGTCTGTGCCTTATTTAGGTAGCGATTTTAGTTATAAGATCGAACAGGTCGAAGACAAAGATTGGGAACGCGAATGGATGGATAATTTCCACCCAATTCAATTCGGCAAGCGACTGTGGATCTGCCCTAGTTGGCGTGAAATTCCAGATCCACAAGCGGTTAACGTGATATTAGATCCAGGCTTAGCCTTCGGTACGGGGACTCACCCGACGACCGCCTTATGTCTGGAGTGGTTAGATGGACTGGAGTTAACCAATAAAGAGGTCATCGACTTCGGTTGTGGCTCAGGCATTTTAGCCGTCGCGGCGCTGAAATTAGGCGCTAAAAAAGTCACTGGTATCGACATCGATTATCAGGCCATCGAAGCCTCGAAGGCCAACGCCGAGCGCAATGATGTGTCAGCCCAGCTCAATCTCTACCTTCCGGAAGATCAACCCCAAGATCTTAAGGCCGATATCTTGGTTGCCAACATTCTTGCGGGTCCACTACGTGAATTAGCCCCATTAATTGCTGAAAAAGTAAAGTCTGGTGGTCAATTAGCCCTGTCAGGCCTGTTAAAAGAGCAAGCTGATGAAGTTGCTGAATTTTACACCGAATGGTTCGATATGGATGAGCCAGCTCACAAAGAAGATTGGAGTCGCTTGACAGGAATACGTAAATAGCTGTACTGGGCGGCACACCTTGTTCCGCCTAACTATTCTCAGCTTGCAAAAGTCAAGAAAAAAAGTTTCATCTAGGTCATTTATTGACCTTTTCACCGACTCAAAAAAGACGTACTATAGCGCCCCTTTGAAGCGCAGGTATGTTGAGAATGCAGATTGGACCCTATCAACTGAAAAATCAGCTGATCGTGGCACCAATGGCAGGTGTCACAGACCAACCCTTTAGAAATCTTTGTGTTCGTTATGGTGCTGCCATGGCGGTTTCAGAGATGCTTTCATCTAATCCCGATGTTTGGGACACAGATAAGAGCCGCCAGCGCATGAGTCATGCTGGTGAAAATGGGATACGCTCGGTGCAAATCGCAGGCGCCGATCCTGAATTGATGGCCAATGCCGCTGTTGTCAACGTACAACAGGGAGCACAGATCATCGATATCAATATGGGTTGTCCTGCTAAGAAAGTGAATAAGAAGCTAGCGGGTTCAGCTCTGCTGCAAAACCCTGTGCAGGTAAAAGCAATTTTACAGGCCGTGGTTGCCGCAGTCGATGTACCTGTGACACTGAAGATTCGAACCGGTTGGGCTCCAGAGCACAGGAATGGTGTTCAAATCGCCCAGATAGCCGAAGATTGTGGCATTGCCTCATTAGCCGTTCACGGCCGAACCAGGCAGTGCATGTATAAAGGCGACGCCGAATACGACACGATTAAGGCTATTAAACAGAATATCTCGATCCCAGTGATTGCTAATGGAGATATTGTCACCCCAGAGAAGGCACGCTACGTGCTGGACTATACGGGTGTCGATGCCCTCATGATAGGACGAGGTGCCCAGGGAAGGCCTTGGATTTTCCGAGAAATTCAACATTACCTGGATACGGGTAACAAGCTAGCGCCTGTTGAGATGGATGAAAAGCGTCTGGTGATGCTGGAACATCTTAAAAACTTATATGAACTATATGGTGAGTATAAGGGCATCCGTTTTGCTAGAAAGCATGTTGGATGGTATTTGGACCAGGAAGAACAGCGTCCATTCCGTGCCGAGTTTAATCGGCTGGAGACTGTTGAAAAACAATGTTCCATGGTGGAACGCTATTTTGATGAAATTGCACAGAATTAATTAAAGAGCAGAATACGAATGTTTGATCAGACTACTAACACAGAAACTCATCAGCTTACAGTTGGCAAAATCGAAACAGCTAACGGTACTATTAAGCCTCAGTTACTACGTGACGCTGTAAAGCGCGCTGTAACAAACTTTTTCGCTCAGATGGACGGACAAGAAGCTGAAGAAGTATATGAAATGGTGTTGAGCGAAGTTGAAGCTCCTCTGCTAGATATCATCATGCAGCACACTCGCGGTAACCAGACTCGCGCTGCGAACATGCTGGGTATCAACCGTGGTACTCTGCGCAAGAAATTGAAAAAGTACGGCATGAACTAATCGTTCTTTCCTTACTAAATAAAAAAACCAGCTTCGGCTGGTTTTTTTATGTCTGATTTTTCACCTAAGTTTAATCTACATCATAAAAAGGTCTATTCCTGACTAAATTAGTCAAGTTTTACTTGTCCATAAGCTGAGTGCCAAATAACATCCCTACTAAAGGCACATATAATTTACAGCTTTGGAGTGGGTATGAGCACAACTTCTCAATCGGATGTCCAACTATCCCAGCAGCGCGTCGGAAAATTGGCAACCCTATCAATGCCATGGAACATGAGCATGATGAGGCTATTCAGATGTTCGAAAAGCTCCATGAGCTCACTAATCACTTCCAACCACCTGAGCATGCTTGTACCATCTGGCGTGTCTGCTATGCCACTCTGGCGGAGTTTGAGGCTGACTTGAAACAGCATATTCATCTGGAAAACAATATCTTGCTCCCCAAGGCTCTGGCGCAGTCTGCATAATACCTATCTTATTAATACCAACCGGTATTAACTAAAAATAGACAGTAAAAAGGCCAGCACTGTAACAATGCTGGCCTTTTCCGTGACGATGGATAATTTACCCGAGTAATTCTTGCAACTCATGTATGTCTTGAATTTCTACATGGGGTAATAGCTGACCAAATCTGTGTGGTTTATCTCGGCCGAAGCTTGGATTGAGCCAAGCAGACTGACAGCCTGCCATCCTGGCTCCCATAACATCGGCTGCATGACTATCTCCGACGTGCAGTAAGCTAGGTAATGAAATGTTCAGCCTACGGCAGGCCTTATAAAACATGTCCGGAAAAGGCTTCATGCGTGTGCCTTCACCAGGATGAAGCACAAAATCCAGCACATCACCCAGACCAATTTTATCGGCATCGACATTACCGTTGGTGATGCCGATTAACGGGTATTTCGCACTCAAGTCTCGCAGCAAGTTTACCACAGGCCTTGGAACGGTAAAATCAGAGCGCTGGTGTAAGAAGCAATTCAAACCGGCCATGGCACCTGATCCGGCATGCTCTCGGGAATAACCTAGCATGAGCAGGCCTTGCTCCAACATGATCAGTCTTGCGGCAGTCGTATCATGGCCAAGCTCAGGTTCATGCTGGATAAGCCTTGTCTTGAGCTTTAACCAGTCATCCCTCTGCCAACGCCGAGTCTCGCTATAGTTCAAATGTAAAAATTGCAGCAGCGAAGCTTCGGCAGCTCTGATCACAGGACCATTATCATATAAGGTGTCATCGAGATCGAAGCTAATAGCTTGATAGGCACTAGGCCTGAGATATATCTGAGCCATTAGCTTTTCTCCCTTTTGGCGCTATCGAGCTTCTTGGCCCTGCTGGCCCTTGGATGAGCCCCGTCGTACACTTTTGCCAGATGCTGAAAGTCTAAACTTGTGTATATCTGAGTCGTCGAGAGATTGGCATGGCCAAGCAACTCCTGCACCGCACGCAGATCGGCGCTCGACTCCAACATATGAGTCGCGAAAGAGTGACGTAACTTATGCGGATGGACCCGCATATTCAAGGCCTGCTCTTGCCCCCACTTGGCTAATCTGGCTTGTATGCTTCTATGGGCGAGTCTTTTTCCCTTGGCTGTGACGAATAACGCCTCATCTTGGCAGGGAATACTCTCTCTCAACGTTAACCAAGCCTGGATAGCCTGGATCGCACATTGACCAACAGGAACAATCCTTTCCTTGCTGCCTTTACCTAACACCTTAACTTGGCGTTCGGCGAAGCGGATAGCCAACACATCGAGCGCCGCCAGTTCGGCGAGTCGCAGGCCAGAGGAGTAAAACAACTCCATGATGGCTTTATCACGCACACTCAGGAGATCGTCGGCGTCTATCTCTAAGAGATGAGTCACTGAGTCGAGATCCATATTTTTTGGCAGGGGTTTATTTTGCTTAGGCGCACTCAGGCTCTTGGCTGGATTAGCCTTAATCACTTCCTCTCCCAGTAAGAAGTCACAAAACTGCTTCACCGCGGAGAGTGTTAACGCCAGGGATCTGGGGCTCAGCCCCTGACGGTGTAATTGGCCTAAGACATGTTGAATTTGTTCATGGCTGACCTCTGACCACAAGAAAGGTGAGGAGGCATTAGCCTCGAGTTTATCGGAGACTCGATGCAACTCGTAGAGGTAGTTTCGTACTGTGTGTGCCGAAAGCTGCCGCTCGCTACTCAGATAACTCTCAAAATGTTTGAGCCAGTTAGCGTTCATATATACTCCATTCAGAGCCTGTCAGCTTTTTCAATTCATGGCGGATAGATAAATCCCTTGGGTGCCACAAGTCCTGTAGGCCTGCTATTACAGGCTCTTGGCAGGATACACTGAATACAGTTAAAGTTTAGGCAATAGATGATCTAAGAGTTGCTTCAGCTGATCCAGGAGCAAATTATCCATTTGCGGATGAAAATGCATCGCATTTGGGCTCGCGATGGCAAAAATGACCTGACCACACAGCTCCGATAATCTAGATAAGGCCACGGAGCCGACTTCACAGCCAAATAAACGTTTCGATTCTGCCGTAGTGAGTCGACCAAAATAATAACCTTGGCTCAGGCGCTTACTCCAGATATGCGATAACTCGCTATCTATGTCATGTACCGTGATGAGTCGAACATGACTAAACTGAAACTGCGTCTTTAAACCGTCGGATAATTCTTGCCTCAATGCTCCAATGTCTTCACATTCAAGCATCTTAAGTGACAGCTTGGTATTGAACATATAAATCATCTCATTACGGCTAGCCATCCCCATCAAGGATGTGATCTCCTCCTCTAACTGCTGTACCCGGCTGCGCAGCATCTCTTGCTGGCGCTCGACCAAGGACACGGCACCACGCTGTGCATGTGGAATTCGCATAGCCAACAGCAACTCAGGATAACGACTGAAAAAATCAGGGTTATCCAGCAAGTATTCTCGGATCAGTATCTCATCGAAAGGCAGTTGTTTTTTCGCATTAATCATTTCAGTCATACTTGTATCTGTCCGTCGTATACGTGTTCCGCAGGCCCTGTCATCCACAAAGGCTTACCCTCTCCATCCCAATTAATGGTCAGAGTACCGCCGGGAAGATCGACACGAACACGCTTATCTAGCTTACCTTGTAATTGACCCACGACCACAGCAGCACAGGCACCGGTACCACAGGCAAGTGTCTCTGCCGCGCCGCGTTCATATACTCTTAGTTTAATATGACCTGAGTTAATCACCTGCATAAAACCGACATTTACGCCCTTTGGGAAGCGCTCATGTTGAGTCAATAAGGCGCCAACCCCCTCGACATCTGCCGCCTGAATATCTTCGACATCCAAGACACAGTGTGGGTTACCCATGGAAACAGCACCACAGAGAAAGGTCTGCATCTTAGATACTGCGGTGTCGGTCTGTAACAAATAGGTTTTTTCAGCTCGCTTAGCATTAAAGGGGATCTTGCTCGGCTCGAGTACCGGAACACCCATATTCACGGTGACATTGCCGTCTCGCTCTAGGCGCAGGGTAAGTTTGCCGTTGGAGGTGCTGACTTTAATTTTTTGTTTGTTGGTCAATCCCTTGTTACGCACGAAGCGAGCGAAGCAGCGTGCGCCATTACCACACTGCTCAACCTCGCCGCCATCGGCATTAAAAATACGATAGTGGAAATCAAGATCGGGATCATAAGGAGGCTCCACCAGAAGCAGCTGATCGAAACCTATACCAAAATTTCGATCGGCAAGGCGTTTGATCTGCTCGGGCGAGAAAAACACATTCTGTGTTACGCCGTCGACCACCATAAAATCATTGCCTAAACCATGCATCTTAGTGAAATGGATCAAGTTAGGTATCCTTTAAATAGCCCGGTTCCGTGACTCAACAAAGCCTTTTTTCTTTATCTGAGGACGAAACCGTAACATCATCAATTAATATGCACAGTTTACGGCAGGAGTTGCTCACCTTGCCATAGCTGAGTCAATTTTTCTCTCTCTCGAATAACAAAATCCTGATCCCCATCGACCATCAACTCGGCGGCTCGAGGGCGAGAATTGTAGTTAGATGACATGGTAAAACCATAGGCGCCCGATGAGCGTACAGCCAGATAATCACCCGCCACCAAATTCAGCGCTCTGTCTTTGCCTAAGAAGTCACCGGTTTCACACACTGGACCGACGATATCGTAATTTAAGGTTTCACCATCGCGCGGCTTAACAGGAATAATATTTTGCCAGGCACTGTAAAGCGCAGGGCGAATAAGATCATTCATGGCACCATCAACCAGGGCAAAATGTTTATCTCCGTTGCCCTTAAGATAGAGCACTTGAGTCACGAAGATACCCGCATTAGCAGCAATAGCACGACCAGGTTCGAAGATGAGCTTAAGCTTTCGGTCGCCTAAACGTTCGAGTAAGGCTGCGGCATAGACATCAGGCTGGGGCGGCGTCTCATCGTCATAAGGCACACCTAAGCCACCACCCACATCGAAGTGTTCGATATCAATGCCCTGCTCAGCGAGTCGATCGATTAGCGCGAGCATGAGATCCATGGCATCGAGGAAAGGCTGGATCTCGGTTAGCTGGGAGCCGATATGACAATCGACACCTTTAACGTTTAAATTGGGTAACGCGGCGGCGCGAGCGAAAATAGCCTCGGCTTGCTCCATAGCGATACCGAACTTGTTATCTTTAAGGCCAGTGGATATATATGGGTGTGTGCCGGCATCGACATCTGGATTAATGCGCAGGGAAACCGGTGCAATCTTACCTATACGGCCAGCAACAATATTTAACTGCTCAAGCTCGGCTGCCGATTCGACGTTAAAACAAAGAATGCCGAGATTGAGTGCCATCTCCATTTCGTCGGCTGTCTTGCCTACACCTGAAAATACCACTTTAGCGGGATCGCCGCCGGCTTCTATCACTCGCAGTAGCTCACCACCGGAAACGATGTCGAAGCCACTGCCCAAACGTGCGAGCACGTTCAAGACGGCGATATTAGAATTCGCTTTAACCGCGTAACAGATAAGATGAGGATGATCGGCAACCGCACGGTCAAATGCATGCCAATGGCGTTCTAACGTGGCACGAGAATAGATGTACAGAGGAGTACCATGGGTACGAGCCAGCTGGGCCACAGAGCAATCTTCAGCCAGTAATTCATTATTTTTATAGAGAAAATGATCCAAGACTTTATTCCTTATTACTTTGTTGCTTTGCTTGCTTTGCTTGCTGCTGTTCTTGTTGCTGGTTATCTTGTTGCTGGTTATCTTGTTCGTCTGGCGATTTATATAGCGCCCCTGTTTGTCCGCAAGCGGTCACAAAAAGGCTGGCAAACAACATCAGTGAACACAGTCTCATTTTTCTCAACATCAATCTTTCCATCTTAATAGGGTATGGGTGCTATTTTAATCTTATTTATTTTAGGCGTTTCGATCCCAGAACCTAGGTGTTCTAAGCTCATACTAGCCTACTGATGGTGCAGAGTTCGGCTTTCTACGTCAAGCACATATCAGCCTAATACATACTAAACTGACGATTTTTTACTGGGTGTAGAGACTAAGGTGAAATTTAGTAAAAAGTAATGGAGCATACCAAGCACGATTGTTAGTATGTAAACATTCAAATTTTCCCCATTGAAGGACGAAAACAGATGGCAATGACAGACACACAATTTCATCAACTCGCCGATGAGATGTTTCAAGCGATAGATAACGCTATCGAACTTGCTATCGACGAACAGGATGCCGACATAGATATCGATGCATCAGGCAATGTATTGCAGCTAGAGTTTGAAGATGGTTCTAAGATCGTAATAAACAAGCAAGAACCTCTGCATCAGATCTGGCTGGCGACTAAATTTGGTGGTTATCATTTCTCTTTCATCGAAGAAAAATGGATCGATGAACGCAATGGTAGCGAATTCATGCCCTTCGTCATCGAGTCTATTCTCAAACAAGGTGGCGTAAATCTATCTCTATAGCCGTCTCAATACCTGACGAAAATAAAAAAGGGAACCTTAGGTTCCCTTTTTATGCTACTAGCCAAAATGATCATCCCATCTGAAGCTTGATTTTAAAAGTCCATCTCGGCTTCTTCCACTGATAGCCCAAAAGGGATCACCTGTAATCGACCATCCACTCTCATCAGACGAAAAAACTGCGGTAAATTGAACCTTTGGGTAGAGATATCTGGTTCTTCGAACACATGGAAATGGCTCACCTCACTCACCAATTCATCGACACTGGTTCCCTTTTGAATATAGTGATCTAACTCGTTTTTTTCATTTAAAACGAATATATCCAAATCATCATCACTCTGACGTAAAAAATATTGTATCGCTCCCTTAGCTGCAAAGTCTTGGATCACAGCGGGGGCCATAGAAAATGGCTCATCACCTAAGTTCGGCCTGGGCAGTTCGATCAACATGCTCTTGGTTAACTGCTGATAAAAAGCTTTAGCATCATTAAGATCCTGATACACCATGCCTTTACTATTAAAGAACAGGCCATACTGTACCTTAGCCACCTTGAGTGGATAGACTAATGTTGCAGAGGAGGACACTTTCCAGCTTAAGCGCGCCGCGCGACGAACCAGATTTTTCACCGTCAGCTCAAACTGATCTTGTAGCCTGGCAGAACCACTCACCACTTCGACCTTCAAGTCTTCGGCTGAACGACGAATGCCAGGAGTCATGAAGGCCAATGCTTCTAATATGGCAAGCTCACCATGGTAATGATAACAGTGCCACTCTCCCCATGAATTAAGGCAGAGAAGATCGATTGACTCCAACATGTTTTTCTCTGCTCGCCCCAGTGAAAAAATATTGGCATTGAGGTAATCAACCATGACCTCTTGCCCCTGCCACTGCGCCGTCGAATCACTATTAAAATTGAGCATAAAAACTAACTTGCGATAGCGCCAAGGTTGATAGAGGTCCATCTTAGACACTCTCTTAGTCAGGGGGCTAAAAACCTCAATTAAACATTGAGCAGCCTTGGTCAAACCGACGGATTTACGCTCACCATTTGCCCGTTCATACCAGCGGGTCATTTTTTCACTGACCCCATTCATCACCGCCCAGGCGAGTAACTTAGCTCGACTCTTAGAGCGGTAAACCGCTCTTTGTCCGATGAAGGCGCTCCGATTTGGCGGGCAGCAATATAAACAATACTCTCGCAGGTTATGGCTGTAGACAATCGTCAAATCTTGCTCTGAGATTGAATCACTCCAAAGCCGATTCAAGCCGATGAGCTGCTTGGTATCACTACTGAAATACGTATGAAGTTTTCGTGTCAGCAGACCCAGCTCAGATAATTTCAAACTCTCACTGAGTTTATGGGTCGATGCAAATTGCAGCAATGTTTGATAACAACCTAACATCAGCTCATTCAACTGTTCATTAAACCACTGCAGTTGTCCACAATGCCAATGCTCACAGTTATCTAAGGTCTCTAGTAAACTCTTGGACCATTGCCAACTTTCCACCAGGTTATTTAGCTTGTGATAGCGCCAGTCTTGCGCTTGTTCCGGCTCACTGAGTCGGACACCGCACTTCAAATAAAAACAACGTCTGGCTATCTCTAAACGTCGAGGATCATCTTGTGCGATCAAATAGTTTTCTATCGACTCATAGAGCAAGAAATAACTATCGTTGGCGGATGAAAAATCACCTTCTATTGTGTGTTGCCACACTTTTTCACTGATAAACTCGGTATTCGGGTATTGGGCTGCGTAGGATTCCAGCAGTAAAACCTTCAACAGCGCCTTATGTGGTTTATCTAGCCCCTTGTAAAGCTGCCAAAGCGAAGCACCGAAGTATTCACATGCCGGGATTTGGCTCACATCCCCCAAAAACAATAACTGTTGCGAGTCTTGAGCATTAGGCCACCAGGCCACCTTCTTGCCAGCCAAACAAATCTGACTACGATAAAACTCTTCCAGTAATAACCAGTGCTGAGCGCTACCGCTATGCTCGTTACCTATGGCTCGCAGAGGCTCTGCTTTATCTGCAGAGCATACAGAAAACTGTTCGGGATGAACCAGGTAGAAATTCACCTCGAGTCCATACTGAGCAAACCATGCCGTCAACAAGCCTGATTTCTGTTCGAGTAGTCGGCACTCTTCCTTACTGAGAAGTCGATCATGAACGAGCCAAACATCGATATCACTCTTGGGGTTTTGCCCGAAACTCGACATGCTCCCCATGCTATACACGCCCTCGATAGCGGCATGCTTAACGAGATGCACCATAGGTCTAACTAAACCTAAGGTGTCACAAGCTAATAGCTCTTGCTCACTTGGCGCATACTCAAAAACACCAGATGGTGTCATTGGGCCGTTATAACCGGGATACCCGGCTCGATGGTAATGCAACAACACAGGGATAAGCCGAAGGAGATCTTTTTTCAGCGGAGACAATAATGCGAGAGCACGCGCCTGCCTGACACGATTTAATCGGTCTGCGGTTTCAATAATGTGATTCTGTTCACTGTTCAATAAGAGTCACGCCGAAGCAGGGTGAGAAACACTTGTAATGCTAACAGCTTTGACCGCCACAAGGAATAAACGAGACCAAGATCACACATTGAGCTAACCTGGTTTGGGCAGAGGTCAAAGAATCAAAACCCATTTGTTACATCTATTCCTGAGCAATGTTAGCATTAGTGCATCTAAGGCCTCCGTATGGAACATCTAGCATGTCTCAAAACGTCATTCGAATCGCAACACGTAAAAGCCCCCTTGCACTCTGGCAAGCCGAATTTGTAAAAGCAGAACTGGAAAAGTTTCATCCAGGTTTGACCGTTGAACTTCTTCCTATGAGTACTAAAGGTGACATAATCTTAGATACTCCATTGGCAAAAGTTGGTGGTAAAGGCTTGTTTGTTAAAGAGCTTGAAGTCGCCATGCTCGAAGACAGAGCCGACATTGCCGTCCACTCGATAAAAGATGTGCCGGTGGATTTCCCCGACGGCCTAGGACTCGAAGTCATCTGTGAGCGCGAAGATCCACGCGATGCATTCGTCTCAAACAACTACAAGTCTATCGGCGACCTGCCTCAGGGAGCCGTTGTCGGCACCTCGAGCTTACGCCGCCAGTGTCAAATTCGGGGCATGCGACCGGATCTAAAAATAGCCGATCTCCGTGGCAACGTTGGCACACGATTAGGTAAGCTGGATGCCGGAAATTATGATGCCATCATACTCGCCGCCGCTGGACTAAAACGTCTAAAGCTTGAGGCACGTATCACGAGTTTCATCTCAACCGAAGATTCTTTACCCGCTAACGGCCAAGGCGCCGTTGGTATCGAGTGTCGTACTGATGATAAGCGTGTAAGAGCCCTGCTCGCACCACTTGAGCATGCAGAGACCCGTTATCGAGTGACTGCAGAACGTGCGATGAATACTCATCTGCAAGGTGGATGTCAGGTACCCATTGGCGCATTCGCCGAAATCCAAGGTGATACTCTGACGCTACGTGGCTTAGTGGGCAACCCTGATGGCAGCAAGATAATCACAGGCACTAGCATAGGTTCAAAAACTGACGCTAAGGCCATAGGTATCGCGCTTGCCGAAGAGCTGCTTGGCAAGGGTGCGAAAGAGATCCTTGATGCCGTTTATATCAAGTAATTGATGCTTTCAGGGAATAGCTATCTATGACTCCTGACTCAAGATGAAGATATTACTGACCCGTCCACAAGGGCGAAATCAGTTAATGGTTGAGGCGCTTCTAGCCAGAGGCGTCGCACATCTTGTCACGCCTTTACTTCAGGTGGAAGCGACTCAGGAGCAACAGCAAGGTCACGGCATGGCTTTAATGCAGCATGCTGACATCATCATATTTATCAGCACCAATGCGGTAAAATTTTCCGCTCAAGCAATTAAGCAAACCTGGCCCCGAGAGGCACAATTTTACGCAGTCGGCGAAGCGACCCAAAACGCGCTTGCGCAATTGGGTGTCTCGGCCCAAGAAGCCCCTCAAGATTGTCAACAGACCGAAGGATTACTCACACTCCCCCAGCTCCAATCTCTGTCTAACAAGAAGATAGTCATAGTTCGAGGGGTCGGAGGAAGAGAAACTTTGGCGAATGAGTTAACCCTTAGGGGCGCAGATGTGAGCTATTGGGAAGTGTATCGCAGAGCCTGTCCGACACTGACATCAACAAGCAACGCACAGGTCTGGCAGCAAGCCAAAATCGACACGATAGTCATCACCAGTGGCGAGATTCTCGATAACCTAATCAAACTTGTACCAAAAGAGTTATTTGCTTGGCTGCGTGCATGTCATATTATAGTCCCTAGCTCACGAGTACAGGAGCAGGCTATTGCCAATGGATTTCAGCACGTTACCAATGCAAAAGCGGCTAACTGTAAGGCCATAATTGTAGCGTTAGGCTTGTGAAATTCACCAGTTAACAGGCTAAACTCGTCATTTTTGTAGCCGTATCGCTTTAAGGGACTGTTTAATGGACAAGAAAAAATTAGATGATAATGCTGTAGACGCACATACAGAGTTAAACGCTGAAGCAGAGGCTAACAATGCCGCTGTGGCCGTCAAAATAGAGCCTAAGAGTGCAGACACTCCCTCAAAGCAGACCCATAGACAATCAAGCACTTCAGACACTAACGCCAAGCGTGCCGGTGTCTCTTGGGGGTTCTTGTTCAATCTGATTTTCATCTTGCTGCTGACCTTTGCCACTTGCGGCGGCGGATATTATCTCTATCTGGAACTTGCAGTTCAAAAAGACAGATCTCAGGCGCTATCCCTTGAGTTGAAACAAGCCTTAAATGAACCGGCCAAGCAAATTTCAAGACTCGAACAACAACAACAACAACTCGCCAGCCGCACAAACTCTGGCATAGATAAACTGACAAACAATCAGCTCCAGCTGAGTGATAGAGTGGCCAAGCTGGCTCAACGTAACCCCAATCACTGGATGGCGGAGGAAGCAAAATATTTGGTCAGAATGGCGGGGAATAAGCTTTGGCTTGAAAAGGATCCCAGCACAGCGGCGAGTTTACTCAAGGCTGCGGATGACCGCATCGAATCGATGAAAGATCCCTCACTCACGCCATTGAGAAAAGCGCTAGCATCTGACATAGCATGGGTATCCGCTATCAAGAGCACAGACATTGCCGGGACAGTGCTGACCCTGGATAACATGATAGAGCACCTCAACCTGCTGCCATTAAATAGAGTCGATGTGACCAATGCGGCTAATCGCCCAACCAAGCCTGAGATGACAGAGTCGATAGATGATTGGCAAGAGAATCTCACTAAATCCTGGAAGGCGTTTATGGACGATTTTGTGGTCATTCGCAAAAGAACCACAGATATCACCCCCATACTCACGCCTGATCAACAATGGTATCTAGTTGAAAATATAAGAAATAAGCTACTCCAATCTCAGCTTGCTCTATACCGACAAGATCAGGTTAATTACCGACAATCTTTGACCCTTGCAAGGAAGTGGATCTATCAATACTTCGATCTTAGCCAGGCTCAAACTAAAAAAACATTAGCCGCACTCGATGCATTAAGTACCTTAGAAATTCAGACCCCGAGTATTAACCACTTTCAATCGACTCCCATGCTCCAACAGTTGGCTACCCACGGTAACTTGATGGTGACTGAAGAGGATCCCCTATGACACGCGTATTAATCTATCTGGGAATTGTATTGTTAGGCCTCTGTATCAGTCCTTTTTTTGAGGGCATGAATGGTTACCTGTATTTCACCATATGGGATTACGAAGTTGAAACAGGTGTCCTTTTTGCGGTTATCGCGCTTATCGTTTTCTACGGCTTAATACAGCTAACTGAGTGGGTGATTATTTTCATACTGAACTTGCTACTCAGCAGCCGTTTACTCCCCGACAAATGGCGTAAAAAAGCCGCGAGAAAACACACCTTATTGGGGGCACTCGCATTAGCGGAAGAGGATTGGTCCACAGCCGAGAAAGCCATGATTAAAGGTGCCGAGAAAGGTGAATTACCCACCCTAAATCTGCTTGCTGCAGCAAGAGCTGCCCAGCATCAGAACAATACCGAGTCACGAGACAAATACCTGCAACAAGCGGAGCAGGAGCCACTGGCTATCAAGGCCGTGAGCACTAGCCGCACACGATACTTACTCCAACAGGGAGAGCTAGATAAGGCTAGAGTAGAGCTAGATAAGCTCTCCCCGACCAGCAAGAGCAAGCTGCCGGTATTAAGGTTGGCCTTGGAGTTATATCAAGCTCAAGCCGACTGGTATGCACTTAAGTTACTGCTGCCAATCATTAAGAAGCGCCAAGTACTTAGCGAGGCAGATCACCAACAGCTCACCATTCTCACCAATAATGCTCTTCTTATACAGGCCCAATCCAGCAGCGAGCAAGAATTAGAAAAAGTATGGCATTGGTTAAGTCGAGCCGAAAGAAAAGAGCCACAATACCTAGCCAGCTATTGTTTAGGTTTACATAAATTCAACCGTGAGACAGAAGCTAAAAAACGCTTAATGAAACAGATAAAGAGCGGCCTTTGTTCGGATACTTCTATGGCGCTTGCTGAGATTATTTCCCCCGCTGATGTCGAAGAGAGAAAACAGATATTTGCACTTGAGAAAAAGTATGCTGAAGAGCTCAACTTCCAAATATTAATGGCTAAGCTGCATTCGCAAAATAAAGATTACCGCCAAGCCATGACATACTGGAAAAAAGTTTGTCATCAGCAACCCAACAAAGCCAACTGGTTGGCTCTAGGTGAGGCTCATGAGCACCTTGGCGAACAAAATGCGGCCATTCAAAGCTACCGACAAGCCGCCGTCACTGGTTAATCTTTATACTATTGTGAAATAAAAAAACCGCCTCTTAGGTGGTTTTTTTATTTAGATTTATTATGCAAGGACCTTCACCGACTCCAAACAGCTGAATAGACGCTATTTTTCAAATTTACCCCATCAAAACCCAATAACCATGCCAGTTGAAGGTGTTTTTCGCTAATTTGACTCACTGTAAATTAGAGCCAAACTCAAATCAATATGTGTGATAGCAGAAATTTATTTCTACTCAATAAATATGCAGCTGATGCCAAGGAAGAGTCGGCTCTAGGATATGGTTATGAGTGTTTCAGTAGCAGAACAAAACGCGGTAGTCACCAAGCTTGTGGGTCAATTAAAGGCCAAAGATGAGCAAGGTAACATCAGAGATGTGACTATAGGTGATCTTATTAGGGATGGCGAACAACTGATTTTTTCGCCAAATTCTCAGTTCATCTTACAGATGGAAGATGGCACGACAATAACTGAAACAAGCTTTTCCGAACCGATACCAGCAAGCTCCTTAGGGGCGGCTCCTGAATTTGCTACAGCACCAGTTTCAGCAGATGCTGAAATTGCCGCCTTACAAGCACAAATTTTAGCGGGTGAAGATCCTACCTTGGGTCTGCCTGAAACCGCAGCCGGTACAGCCGCTGGTGATGGAGGAAATCAAGGTGGATCAGACTATATAACCTTAGGTAGAATCGGGGATGAAACATTAGCTGGAGCAGGATATGACACTTCTGGGTTTGGCTTAGCACCCGACCTCACAGAAGATCCCTTGATATTAACCGCCGAGATCCCAAGTCTTCCAACAATAGAGGCGAGTAGCGTGACTCTACTGGAAGCCAATCTTTTGCAGGGCTCAAACCCATTCGCCCCAGCACTCGAACAATCCAATAGCTTACAGATAGGAACTGAAGCCGGAATCGCCAGTCTGGCAATAAATGGCATTGATATCTTTACCGGCGGATTATTTGTTGGCCCTATCACTATAACCACAGATCACGGTCTACTAACCATCACTAACTTCGATTCGATAACAGGAACGCTTAGCTATAGTTTCACCCTCAATAGCAACGCAGATAACTCAGTATCTGAGGTTTTTTCGCAAACATTTACCACTTCAGTGACCGATCTTGCCGGTAACAGCAACTTATCAAGCATCACAGTCAACATTATCGACGATAGCCCAAGTGGAACCGATGATAGCAACAACGTCTCAGAAGACGGGGACCCGTCTATTACTGGCAATGTTTTACTCAATGATACCCAAGGCGCCGACTCGGCAGTCGTGTCACAAGTGTCGAACTCTAATGGAGCGACTATAGCAGTGTCTGACACTACAGGAATTTCAGGTAGCTTTGGTCTATTACAAATCTCCGCAGACGGTAATTATACCTATCAATTAGATAACTCATTGGATCACATACAGGCGTTAGCTGAAGGAGAGCAAGTTACTGAAATATTTACCTATCAGCTGACGGATGGCGATGGCGATAGTGTACTGGTAACCCTGTCCATCACAATAACAGGTACCAACGACGCCCCAGTCGTCGTGGTTATTGACCCAGATGGTCCAGATGGTCCTATCCTCCCTGGTGACCAAGGTTTAGTCATCGAAGCGGGTAATGAGGATGACGGTACACTCGTCCCCGGCATCGTCACAGCAACAGGCAGTTTAACAGCCACAGATGTCGATAATGGAGCCGTACTGATCTGGAGTGGGGATTCCGATGGTCAATACGGCAGCCTCACCATAGACCCGATCACGGGAGAGTGGATATACACGTTAGATAACTTATTAGCCGATAGCTTAGCCGAAGGCGATCTTGTTGAAGAAGTTTTCATTGTCACTGTTACCGATGAATTTGGTGCTGCAACCGCAACACAAATTACGATAACAGTACAAGGTACCAACGACTCCCCAATCATCACGTCATCAGAAGCTGACGCCACTGGAAGTTTAAGCGAGCTTGAACCAGACGAGCCTCTCACCACAATTCAAAGTGCCACAGGCACTTTAACGGCTACTGATGTTGATTCTGGTGCCATATTGAACTGGAGTGGTGACGATATTTCAGCCCTAGGTAGCTTTGTCATCGACCCTAATACTGGTGAGTGGACCTACACCTTAGACAATAGTGCGGCTGACAATCTAGCCGAAGGTGAGCAAGTTATTGAGACCTTTCTCGTCACAGTCATAGATGAGTTTGGAGCCACAGATACTCAAGTGGTCACCATCACCATCACAGGCACCAATGATAATCCTATCATCACCCCACCACCAGAAGAACAAGAAGGTGACGGCTACGATACAGGCACAGTGATCGAGGCGGGTAATCTCGATGATGGCACGGTCGTCCCAGGAAGCCCAACAGCGACAGGCATGCTCGAAGCCACCGATGTCGACAATGGGGCGGTACTGACTTGGAGTGGCGATGCAACTGGCAGCTTAGGTAGCTTCTCCATCAACCCAGATACTGGCGAATGGATCTATAACTTAGACAACGATGCCGCCGACAGTTTAGCCGAAGGCCAATCAATTCAAGAGCAGTTTTTGGTTACCGTCACCGACGAATTTGGTGGCACAGATACTCAACTGGTGACCATCACCATATTGGGTACTAACGATAGTCCCGTCATCACTTCATCGATAGGGGACGCTTCTGGAGCCGTTACTGAAGTAAACGATCCTCAAACTGCTACGGCAATGGGCACCTTAACTGCAATAGATGTAGATGACGGTGCAAGCCTAACTTGGAGCGGTGACGATACCTCAGCCCTAGGTAGCTTTGTCATCGATCCCAATTCCGGAGAATGGACCTACACCTTAGATAACGCCGCGGCTGACAGCCTAGCACAAGGCGATCAAGTCATTGAGAACTTCCTCGTCACAGTCACAGATGAGTTTGGAGCCACCGATACCCAAGTGGTCACTATCACCATCACAGGCACCAACGACCTGCCTGTACTGACCGTCGACATGACCGGCGGCGTCACCGAAGATGCTGACAACCCTAACCTCACCGACAGCGGCG
>NZ_JABSSM010000140.1 GCF_013214165.1 Shewanella sp.
TTAAACTGTTCAGTATTTTGGATGATGATAAGAAAAACTACCTTTCAGTCTCAGCGATTCATGATGAGCAGGGATATCAAGATATACGTCAAATGTTATCTCAACAGTACAATCTTTCCAATCTTGAGCCCAATATTCAGATCCATCGGGTTGAAGTCAGCGGCGATCGCTCACTTACCCTACAACATATTCCCACCAATCAAATGCCTTTAGCTAAAAGTTGCCAGGAAGTGGTAAAGCATTTACATCGGCTCTGGGGATTTGATATCAGATTGGAAGAGGTTAACGAGCAAGGCATAGCCACGATTATTGCCGCTTGTCCCGACAAGCAAAAGGAGTCAGATGACCTATAGAGCGATAAACACTGGCCACAAAAAAAGCGCCAACAGGCGCTTTAAACATTTACTTATAAAGATTATGCGAATGTGAAATCAACATGCTCAATAAGAGTCTTGAATGCGTGACGCTGCATTGCCTGTACACGAACCTTCACTTCTTTACCATCGACAGCGATAGTCAGAACGTCAGTGTAGAATTCTTTGTTTTCTTGAATGTTGATGATATCTTTTTGGGCAAACTTGATAGAGATAGGCTCTTTACCAGCACCATAGATAACAGCAGGAACTTTGTCCGCATGACGTAGGCGGCGGCTCGAACCTTTCCCGATTTCAGTGCGGATTTCAGCAGCAATTGTATAAGACATGTTTTTCTCACTTAAAAAGTAATATTAATTTCAGAGTGTCCTTACTTTCGACCAGCAAGGACGTTTTTACGCGGCGAAATAGTAACATAACGCCATAGGCCTAACAAACTGTTTATTATGGCGCGCGTAAAGAGTCATCCATTATTTATGACCAAGAACGGACCGGCCCAGTATCGACATGAATAAATCCAGATCTTGGGTAATAGCCGACACCGCCTAACTTAAGTTCAATGGCCGCATCACGCAGATGACTCAACTTCACATCCTTAAGCGCAATATCCATCGCCATGCCTCTCATGTGATAGCTCTTCTTGGCTACAGCACTGCTTTTAGCCGCTAACATGGCGTTAGTCTTAGGTGAACGATATCCGGAGATAACATTGAATTCTTGCTCTATGTTAAGCGATTCTTTGAGCTTAAATAGTAAGTCATAGAGACGTTTATCCATAGGCGCCGATTCATTGCGCCTATGATCTCTCAAGATATGACTAAAATCTGACAAAATCTCACTTTGGTAATTTCCATCAACCCAATAGCTTCCTTGCCCACGTTCCCCAGTATGCAAATTGTGTAAACCTAAACTACGAACGCCTTGCGTCGAACGACTTGCATAAACTTTAGAAGGAACCATCGAAATCATTGCTGCGCCACTAAGACCTAGCAACAACTGCCTACGAGTTGGACATACTACAGACACACAACCACCCTGATCATTTTTTAACCAAAAACAGATGACAAATTAAACTGAAAGCTGACAAATATCAAGTGAACAATAAAAAATGTGTGGGTGAGAATGACAGGCTTATGGGGATGCCAAGTTAAGTGTAGAATTTTTATGGTATATATCGTTTCTAAATTGAGCAACAGCCCATTTATCGACCCAAGCGGTCCAGTAAACCAGATGAATGGGTAAACTCTGCTCTAAAGAAAACCATTGAGTCTTTTGACGTTCAGCCTGCATCTCGACCCAGGTCTGCTTATCTATAACCAAATTTGATGCCATCCAGTTAGCCAGTTCCTCGACCTTATCGATACGTATACATCCGGATGAAAGTGCACGATTGGACTCTGCAAACAACGCCTTGTCAGCGGTATCGTGTAGGTAGACACTGTATTTATTCTTAAAGTAAAATTTATAGCGTCCTAAGGTATTGCCCTCTCCTGGCTTTTGAACGAGGCGATAAGGAAAACGACCATGGGCTAAATCTTGCCACTCTTGCGCGGTTTTACTCACCATTTCCCCCTGATTATCGAAAACATTGAAATTTCCATCCTGAATATAACCGCCATTTTTCCTGACCTTAGGTAATAAATCTCGAGTTAATAAACTCCTGGGGACATGCCAGCTTGGGTTTATCACTAGGTTTGAAATTCGACTGCTTAACAAGGGAGTTTGACGATAAGGTTTACCGACTATCACCCGAGACTGCAACGCCACTTGACCATTGTCGATAAGTTCTAACTCAAATGCAGGAATGTTGATAATTAAAAAACTAGGCTCTATGGAGGCTAAGTAACGGGTCTTATTTATAAAATTAATCGCTAACAACTCAGCCCGTTTCACGGGCTTAATATTGATCCAGCGTAGCGTTTTAGGACCAATAATTCCGTCTATTTTCAAGCCATGACGCTGTTGAAAAAGTCTAACCGAATTTTTAACATTAGCATCAAACAGGGTACTGAGCGGATTGTACTCTGCCATATCGCCAAGCCCTTTTAATCTGCGACTGATTTCAGGTAGCAAGCGATATTTATGGCCCTGCTTTAACCAAGAGCTGGAGGCTAATTCACTCCAGTCCCCTTGCTGATCTAGCCAGAGTAAGTAGCGGATCTTATTACTCGTGGCTAGATAGTCCTTAGAGAGCGGCTCCAAAGCGAGCACCTGTTGAAGCAAATTATCCGAGTGTTTCATGTTCATTGCGTTGGTGGGGATCCCTAGGGATGCCCAAAATTGCTGCAGTTCAGATTTAATCCGCTCGACTCTGGCTCGTTTTAGCTCCATGGGCCCTAAGGTCAATGCCCTATAATCTTGTTCAATTTTCTTTGATGGTTTAATTAATCGTACAAATTGAACTTGATAGATCAATGAATTAAATGCGGCTTCAGAGCGTTCCATAGCAAGGAGTGGTCTGGTACAGAACAACATAATTAAGAGCACGAACACAATGGCACTCGAACACCTTGTAAACATAAATTCACCTCCATGACCGACAGATGCAATCTCCGAATATTTCACCAAATTTAAACATATTTGGCGAGTGGTTTAAGTATGGCAAAATTTAAGATGGGCTGAGTAGAATACGAAAGGAAGATTACCTAGGTCACAGGACAAACGGTTTAAATACATAATCCTAAAATTAGGGAAGTTATCAAATTCTAGTCTACACTCAGTTAATCGAAGACCTCTCGCCTCAATCCCAAGGACGGTATATGAATGATGAGAAAATGGATCTGCACGTAAGCAAAATTCTCATCGTTGATGATCTGCGCAATAATAGCATCGCTTTGGCGAAGGTATTGCAGCCCTTAACCAATATCCAGCTTGTACTGGCCTGCTCAGGCAGCGAGGCATTATCTAAGCTGATAAATGATAAATTTGCAGTCGTCTTACTCGACGTTAACATGCCAGACATGGATGGCTATGAGGTTGCTGAGTTAATTTCTGCTACCGAAGCCCATAAACATACTCCTATCGTCATGTTGACGGCCCACGACCCCTCCGCAGCCGATATATTAAAAGCTTACGAAGCCGGTGCCATAGACTATTTGACCAAGCCGATTGAAAGCACGATTTTACTCAGCAAGGTCAAACAGTTTGTAAAAATTGACCAACTACAATCAAAAACCCATTACTTGAAGAGTGAACGAGAAGTTATTCTTGAAGCTGCGGGTCAAGGGGTCATTAAAGTCGATAAAAAAGGAGACATACAATTCTCCAACTCCAAGGCATGCCAAATACTAGATACTGAGCCCAAAAAGATTCTGGGGGCGGCTTTTAATCTGTGGTTTCAGTGGCAAGCCAACGAGATAAGAGGCCAGACTCTGTTCCAGCACCTTAAAGATAAAGTCACAAAACTAGGGCTGTATCAGCATCAAGTCGCTCAATTAATCAATCACAAAAATGAGAATTTACAGGTCGAATTGACATGTACTTCTGCCATGCAACATGCAGATTCTTCCATGATCATCCTTTTCCAAGACATCACAGCAAGGCTCGAAATGGAAAGTCGCCTGGTCCATTTAGCCAGTTACGATACATTAACTCAGCTAGTGAATAGGACCTACTTTCACGATAGACTTGCCCAGGCAATCAAGCGTTCGAAACGCTATAATACTTCGATAGTATTACTTCTCTTAGATTTGGACCGTTTCAAGCTAATCAATGACACCTTAGGCCATGATATCGGTGATGCCCTACTCCAAAAAATTTCAATACGGCTTAAATCTATGCTTAGAGAGACGGATATCGCTGCTAGATTAGGGGGTGATGAATTTGCAATCTTACTCGAAGATTGCAATTCGAATATCGATGCAGAGGAGATCGCCAAAAAAATTGGTACCCTTATCGCTGTGCCATGCATTATAGAAGACAAAGAGATTTCAATAGAGACGAGTATCGGCATCTCCTGCTGCAATAATGGCGCGCCAGATAAAGCAACGTTACTCAAGTGGGCCGATATCGCCTTATATGCCGCTAAAGCGGCAGGAAGAAACTGTTACCAGATTTTTGTTCCTTCGATGTCGGAGCAGGCTAAAAAGCAGGCTTACATACAGAACCAATTACGTCAGATCTTAGAACGTAAACAGCTAGAAGTGTATTATCAAGGCCAATATTCCATCGAAGAGGATAGATTCATAGGCTTTGAAGCCCTAGTCAGATGGCCACAAATAGATAACCAACCTCGTATTTCACCAGCACAATTCATTCCCATCGCCGAACAGTCCAGACTCATATATGACTTAGGCCAAGCAGTCCTTATACAGGCCTGTACCTTACTACAAGAGTGGCAAGAATCTATTCATACCCGCCATCTCACCCTCGCGGTTAATCTATCAGCCAAACAGCTTAATGCTCACGATTTTTTAGATCGACTCGAAGATATACTTTGTCGCTTCAAGTTTCCATTTTCTAAACTCACATTTGAGATCACAGAAACTGCATTTTTGGAGCATTCTGAATGTGTAACAAGAACCGTGAATACCCTTAAATCCATGGGTTTTTTGCTCGCTCTCGATGATTTTGGCACCGGATACTCCTCACTGAATTACTTACAGAATTTACCCTTCGATATAATCAAAATTGATCAATGCTTTATTCAACGTCTAGGGACATGCGATAAGACATGGGCTTTAGTTAAAGCTATCATAACCATTGCAGATGCATTCGACATGAGTATAGTCGCAGAAGGCGTCGAGTCTAAGAAGCAACTGGACAGTGTTATAGCCCTAGGTTGTGACAAAATTCAAGGATACTATTTTAGTAAGCCTATCGCCAAGGAACAGATTGATTCACTCATCTCATCTACTGCTCCAGTTTGCCCTTTAAAACTAACGGTCAATAGAAATACCAACTGAAAAATGATGATACCCGAGGCCAGTCTTAGAAGTAGAGAGTTGAATAGGCGCGTGCCCGCTCTTATCAAGAGAAGAGTAGCGAGGGATTTTAAATCTTGTTTAGGATATTCAAGTACAAAAAAGCCCTGACTATTGTCAGGGCTTAAATGATGGTACCCGAGGCCGGACTTGAACCGGCACGTGCCCTATCAAGAGTAGCGAGGGATTTTAAATCTTGTTTAGGATATTCAAGTACAAAAAAGCCCTGACTATTGTCAG
>NZ_JABSSM010000141.1 GCF_013214165.1 Shewanella sp.
TAAATATCTTAAAGCGAGTTCTTAAAATCAGTGTTGATGAGGCGCCTCATTGGCCTGGGTTAGCCCTGCCTGCTGGCGAAATTCAGTGACTATTAGGCTGAACTCACCGCTAATAGTTTTCATCTGTTGGCGAACTATGGCACTGGCTTGCCTTAGGGTGGCGGGCATATGTTTGAGGTACTTCTTACCCGCAGGAGTCTGGTAGAAGTTGGCGATGTCCTTGAGCTCCTGCTCACTATAGGTATCCATGTAGAGCATGAGATATTTGGGCTGGATCTGCGTCCAGCTGAGTTGTTTTTCGGCAAGGGCGAAGGCCTGATCCCTGTATTTATCTTCCATGTCCCTGTGGGCCTGGCTCAGGGGCAGATCTTTGAGCATATGGGCATAGACGCTTTGCAGTTGGTAGATGGCCTGGGGGATAACATCCGCCGCTAGGGTGGCATCTAACACTGTTTGTGCCGCTTTTATATGACCTTGGCTATAGAATTCTAGGCTGACGGCTTCCGTTAAGGCGAGTGGCTCAGGCCTGGTCGATGGCTCTAGACTCGCTGATGGCTCTAGACCTGCTGATGGCTCTAGACCTGCTGATGGCTCTAGACTCGCCGTCTCTTGTTGGGCCTGCGGCTGTGATTGAGTTTCTGGCGTTGCTGCGGACGCTCCGCTGAAACCTAAGCTTAATGGGATGGCTATGGCTAAGGCGGTTAGGGTCAATCTTGTTCTGGGTATTCGCTGAATAGGTGTCATAGTGTTTCCTATTTATTATTTGTATCTGCACAGTCCGATGAAAAGGCTCCTAGCCGACGCCGGAGCCATATTAATAACCTAGAGGTTAATGAGTCTAGGCTTGCCAACGGTATTAGTTGAATGTGGCCTGAACCGCAACCCCTTCGATAGTAGGCTCACCTTCGACGGTAACGTAATACCAGCCCTCTTGAGGATTAGTCACAGTGAACGACTCCTTAGTCGAACCGTCAGTCACCGAAGCCTGCTCAAAACTGTTTGGAGTTGCCCAGTTGCCGTGCGCGCCATAGAGGCTGATATCACCGGTGCCATGATGTGAACTTATCTCTAAGCTAGTGGTGCCGGCGTCGACCCAGAGGTAGTACTCGGAGAAGCTGCCTGTCGCGCACAAGGCCTGTCCATCTAGCAACTCGGCGTAGCTCTGAGGTGCCTGTGTCTGACAAACATCATCGATTGTCGTGTCTGGCTCTGGGACTTCGCCGCCCTGGGTTACCTTGAGGCTAACGTTGGCATATTCGCTATGGGTATCGATAGAGATGAAGTTATAACCTCTTCTGGCGATGACGACTAAGGTGTGATCGTTACCCGCACCCGTGGCACTGCCTGTGTTGACGCTTTCACTTGCCCAGGTATCTTGGTTGAAGAAGATGTCGGCCTCACCTGTGCCACCAGATGTGGTGATGGTAATAGGTGTACCTTCCTCTTCGACCTCGATGTAGTAGCGAGTACGACCACTGTCTAGACACTCTCCTATATCGAACTCTAAACGACCACCGTCTATGCTTGGTGCCGTGCAGCCAGTCTGCGTTGGAAATGCTGGGTCTTGATCGGCAAACAGCTCGCTGGTGCTGACTTCTAGACTGACACCCCCGAAGTTACCGGGTAGCTTGACGTAGTTCCAATATTCACCTTGCTTGAGTGTGACCTTGAGCACCTCGTAGTTCCCCGGGCCATTGCTGGCACCATCGTTGCGTGAAGCGCTAGGCCAGCCGCCCGAGCGCAGCATGATATCGGCATTACCCCAACCGCCGCCTATCTTGAGCCACACATCTTGTTCTAGTTTACCTGGGTTAGGGATAGTGAGACTGACACCATTGCCTCTGGAGTAGATACACTCGGCCTGAGAATTAATATAGATCCTCGACTCATCATAGTCGTAGCGGTTAGCCTCGTCGCTGACCACGCAGGCGGAGTAATCTGTACTGACCAAGCGTATCGGCGCCGGTGAGTTGCTGGCGGTGCCGCTGTCTGCCGCATCGGTATCGGAAGGTCCGTTAGGCACGATACCGTCTAAATCTGTATTAAATCCGCTACTTAGCCAACCGAACCATTCGTTGTCGAAGCTAGTGCCTATGGTGTTATCGAGCAAGTTTTGGTATTGATCGAACTGATCGTTACGCACAAAGCTAAGTAGCTGATTGACCATGTCTGGATGCTTCTCGAACATAAATCTTACCGCCAGGTATCCCCAACGATAGATACGATCTTGACTGCCGTTGTAGTCGTTGTTGAAAATTTCGGACAGGGCATATTCTGCGGTTTCAGCCAGTTTCAAGGCCGATGAGTTGGCGTCTTTGACCGAGATATATTCCGCCAATCCTTCCGCCCACCAGACAGTATCGGCATTGCCGTAATTGAAATCACCATAAAGGTTGAATCGCGCGTCCAGGTAATGCACATATTCATGTTGCAGGTTCCAGATATGGAACTCCGGACGCTCCCACTGGGCTTCATAGGCGAGGAAGCGTGCCTGGTTACCCGTTACCCCAGGCGCACCTTCTAGATACATGCCACCATTGTTGGTATTGATATCGAAGAAGGTACCGGCGTAATCGACGTAATCACCACTGCTGTCGAAGATCACTAGCTCGAGTGCGGAATTGTTATCGTCGGCCACGGGAACATTGCCGGTACTGAGCTTGGTATGGAAGTAGCCTTCTTGCTCACCCAGAACGCCACAGGCCCATCTGGCTTGATCTTGGTACATATGTTGAGCGCGGATCTTAAGGCTATCGGAACACTTCCAGTTAAAATCCAGCACCTCGGCTTCCAGCTGTAGCGCATAGCCACAGGTATTGTAGCTATTACAGTTAGCCGGATCTGTGTAAGTCACCATAGACGCGGTAGATAGCCAGATAGCCTTAGTATCATCATCCTTGTTGCTGCTATCGAGTAGAGCCTGACTTATCACCCGCACTTTTTCGCGCATGCTGTCGACGTAGAAGAGGCGGTTGAGCTCGAGGACGGCGTTGATCAACACATATTCATCATAACCACCGAGCAACTGGCGGTTGCTTAGCTGGAAATCGTTGAGCGCGTCTAGAATGCGGTGATCGGACTCGAATATCGCTCTTACCTCGGCATCGTCCTTGGCGCGGAAGAGGTTAACGAACACCTGATTGGCGGCGCCAGCCATCTCCCAGATATCGATCCAGCTTGCATCGAACTCGTTAAGCACCTTGAGCCAGATATGAACAAACTCGGCCCTGAGACCGAAGGAATCTTGCACCACTAAGGCGGTACTCAAGATGGAGGCATTATCTTTTGATGCTATCCACAGGTGTTGATTGTTGAAAATGGTGGTCAGAGCTTGCTTAACTTCGGCGATCAATCTGGCCGAATAGGCGGGAATGTAATCGTCCTCATAATACTGCACGAATGCCGCAGCCTGTAAGAAGTAGAGTAACTGATTTATCTCTGCATCATCGACGCCCTGATAGTTGGCGGCGTGGGCTTTGACTGCAGTAACCACAGTGCCGACATTGGTTTCATTGAACACACTGACGGCATCGCTGCGCGTGAGACTAAATAGGCCGCTGAGACAGTCAACTTCAACCTGTTGGATTTCTGTGAGCAGACTTGCGCCGCTGAGACCGATAAACACGCTGCAATCGAGCCCAGTGGCACCGACCGAGCCTTGTAGACCCACTGCACCTGGCATACCGGTTAAACTTGTCTTTGAAATGGGAGTGAGTGCCGAATTAATGCCCGCAGTGTGTTTTGTGACCTTACTTGCAGCTGCCGTAAAATCCGTGGTGGGAAAGTTTGCTAATGCATTACAGCTTATGGCTAGGCTGAGGGCGGTGACCAAAGTTTTTAATTTCATGGGAGATTCCAATTGGTTGATTAATTATGCCTTCTACTGGGCAGTACTTCTTGGATGTCATAGAATGGTGATCACACTTATGTAAGGCGTGGAGACAAGTTTTTTTTACCGACGGTTACATTAACATTGGTGCAACATCCGGCTACAGTATAGGTGTAAATTAAAGTATACAATATAAAATAACCAATTATATATATGCATCAGTTACAGAGGAAAGGGGGTCTGCAAAAATAATGTTGCATTTTAACTATAAAATCAATAGCTTGATCTGTTGCGCCGGTCAGCTTACCTACAGTCTTTCCGGCGCTGCCACTCACCGTCTTTCCAACACGCTTACTTACTCCGTCTTTCCGGCACTCTTGTTGGCCGGAACCCACTCAATACCGTCTTTCCGGCATGCTTATTGGCCGGAATCCACTTCTGAGAACCTAAAGACAAGAGCTGGATCCCGGAACAAGCCCGGGTCGATAATTGCTCCTAGCATGATCGACATTTCCTACGTCCGTGTAGGTCGAAGACAGCAACAGGAACAAGCCCGGTATGACAAAAGAGGCAACGCGTAGTAGATAATTCTGGCGCGACTTTGCTAGTGTCTTTCCGGCATGCTTGTTGGCCGGAATCCACTCAATACCGTCTTTCCGGCATGCCTGTTGGCCGGAATCCACTCAATACCGTCTTTCCGGCATGCCTGTTGGCCGGAACCCACTCAATACCGTCTTTCCGGCATGCTTATTGGCCGGAATCCACTTCTGAGAACCTAAAGACAAGAGCTGGATCCCGGAACAAGCCCGGGAAGACCAAAAGGAACAAGCCCGGGTCGATAATTGCTCCTGGCATGATCGACATTTCCTACGTCCGTGTAGGTCGAAGACATTAAAAGGAACAAGCCCGGGATGACCAAAAGGAACAAGCCCGGGTCGATAATTACTGCTGGCATGATCGACATTTCCACCCTGACCCATAGGGATATGGGATATGTCTGAATGATATCGGGAATATCACAGACCCGTGGCGGTCGAAGAGAAAAAGGTAAGTGAAGCTAGGTCCACATGGTGGGTAGTTGCTGCTGAAATTGGGTCAGCAGCGAAGTTGAACTATTCACTTCGGCTGCTTACTCTGGTTTTACTCTGGTTGCTTACTGCGGCTTTTTACTTCATCTGCTACTTGCTTTTAGCATATCGAGTGCCACGGCTTCAGCAATTTTAATCCCGTCGATACCCGCAGATAAAATCCCTCCCGCATAGCCTGCGCCTTCACCGGCTGGGTATAATCCTTTGGTATTGATGCTCTGATAATCTGCGTTACGTTTGATTTGAACCGGTGATGAGGTGCGTGTTTCTACGCCGGTGAGCAGGGCATCATCATGGGCAAATCCGGGGATCT
>NZ_JABSSM010000142.1 GCF_013214165.1 Shewanella sp.
TATGACATGAAGGAACAGGTCTGGGATGACATGAAAGAACAGGAGCCCGGGATGACTAAACAGGAGCAAAGAAGATGTCCTTCCCCCATGTCTTTCCGGCGTGCCTGTTGGCCGGAACCCAGCTTTTAATCCAGCTAAGAAGTTAAGAATGGATACCGGAACAGGTCCGGTATGACATGAAGGAACAGGTCTGGGATGACATGAAGGAACAGGTCCGGTATGACTTAGTATGGTGGGCATCTCAACTCAATCTGAGATCCAGTTTATCTATTATTCGCATCAGGTCGCGGTATTGGGATGCGCTGAGTACGTCTAACAAATCGGCTTCCCAGTCTAGGGCTTTGGGGGCTATGGTTTGATACAGGTGTTTGCCCTGCTGTGTTAATGCCAACACTGAGGCGCGTTTGTCATTTTTATCGAGCTGTTTTACCAGGTAGCCTTTGTCTAACATTAGTTTGACGGCACGTGAGACGGTGGACTTATCCATTGATGCCAGTACGGTGAGCGCTTTGGCGCTAATGCCTGCTGAGCCAGCGCTGGTATTTATCTCTTCTTTTGGGTCCCGCACATCACTTTGGCCATTTCCACTATCATCTTGCTCGGCAAGGTGGACCAGTATCCTCCACTCTGGTGTGGTGAGATTAAATTCACTCTGGTAGACCTCGGCAAACTTTTCACTCACGTTTTGAGCCAGGCTCACTAACCTATAGGGAAGGAAGTGCTTTAACGAGAGACTGGGGTCGCGTGATTCAGGCATTAGCTTTCTCTTTCATTGTTTAGTTCTTTATTTAGTTCTTTGTGTGCTTGTTTGTTAGGGAGTACGGATACTGATTAATTCTCACATGAGACCAGTTTATGGCGAGTTCAGTTTAACGCCACTTGATGAGACTTATAGCCAACAACATCTCCATTGTCTTCTGTGATTTGTACCGTTTCATTTACAAAATCCAGCCAAAGTTGCCAGTAAACCTACTGACTATTTATAGCATACACATTGAAACTAGTCTCTCTTGAGAGTAGTTTTGTGGTGGTAGAGCAAAATAACAATACAATAATCAGATCATCTGAGTGTGAATTTGGGTGCCATAAAGGACAAGCAAGCATGACTATTGAACTAGAATACATGACAGGTTTTGGTAACGAATTTGAGACCGAAGCCCTGCCAGGTGCCCTGCCTATCGGTCAGTTTAGCCCGCAGAAGGTCAAGTATGATCTGTATGCCGAGCAGTTTAATGTCACCGCTTTCACTGCGCCTCGCTGTGATAATCGTCGCAACTGGTTCTACCGTATTCGCCCTTCTGTGGTTCAAGGTGAATATGAAGCGATAGACAATGGTTTGATCCGCAGTGCTCCTATCACAGAAGTCGTCACCCCGCCGTCGATGTTACGTTGGGATCCCGTCGAGTTACCCAGCTCTGAGTCCGGCTCAAAAACCGATTTTATCGATGGCTTAGTCACCATGGCGGCCAATGGCAGTGTTAATGGCCAAGCTGGTATCGCTATCCATATCTATGCAGCCAATAGCTCGATGCAAGGCCGTTATTTTTGCAATGCCGACGGTGAGCTCTTGTTTGTGCCTGAGCTGGGTGAAATCATCTTGCATACCGAATGTGGCAAGCTTGCCATTAAAGCCGGAGAGATTGCAGTTATTCCTCGTGGCATCAAGTTCTCCGTCGAGTTACTCACCGACACAGCTCGCGGCTATATCTGTGAAAACTATGGTCAACCTTATGTATTAGCCGAGCGCGGCCCGGTTGGCGCCAATGGTTACGCCAACGATCGCGACTTTCTCTACCCCGTCGCCTGTTTCGAAGATAAACAAGGTGATTTCGAATTAATCACTAAGTTTGGCGGCAATCTGTTCCGCTGTGACATAGGCCACTCGCCGTTCGATGTGGTTGCCTGGACGGGTAATAGCGCACCTTACAAGTACGATCTTTCACGCTTCAATGTGATCAATACCGTGAGTTTCGATCATCCCGATCCTTCAATTTTCACCGTGCTGACATCGCCTTCCGGTGCGCCAGGTGTGGCCAACATCGACTTTGTGGTGTTCCCGCCGCGCTGGATGGTGGCCGAGAATACCTTCAGGCCGCCTTATTATCATCGCAACATGATGAGTGAGTTTATGGGCTTGATTGAGGGTGTATACGATGCCAAGGAGCATGGCTTTGTGCCAGGAGGCTCTAGCCTGCACAACTGCATGTCGCCCCATGGCCCCGAAGCCGACGTATTCGAGAAGGCATCGAACGTCGAACTCGCTCCCCAGCGCTATGAGAACACCATGGCATTTATGTTCGAGTCTCGTTACATCATACAAGCGACTCAGTTTGCGCTTGAAGGAAAGACGCGCCAGCCGAATTATTCGCAGTGCTGGAAAGGGATAAAGAAGAAGTTTAACGGTTAAGAGCAGATAGCTGAGAGGACGACCTCCCTCTATTGTCTTTCCGGTACGCTTACTTACTGTCTTTCCGGTACGCTCGTAGGCCGGAATCCACTGCTTTACTGTCTTTCCGGCATGCTCGTAGGCCGGAATCTACTGCTTTATCGTCTTTCCGGCATGCTTGTTGGCCGGAATCTAGCTCAAAAGCTAAGAATGGATCCCGGAACGAGTCCGGGATGACATGAAGGAACGAGTCCGGTTGATAATGGCTCCTGGCATGATCGACATTTCCTACCTGACCCATAGGAATATGGGAAATGTCTGAATGATATCGGGAATATCACAGACCGTGTAGGTCGATGACATAAACAACAGGCGTCTGGGATGGCATATAAAAGTGATATGCAATACCGATTTACATACAGGAAATACCTGTTGTCGTTATGGCAACTCGCGCTTGAATGCATAACTCATTAGTCTCTCGGTCATTGCTGTTTCTCAAAATAAGACCTTAACTGATAATGTTTAGATACCTTTTGTGTAGTTTCGCTTTAGTGCTTGTATATCCCTTAGGCATAGATCTGTATTTAGTCGGCCTGCCTGATATCGCACGAGATTTAAATGCATCACAGGCGGACTTGCACGTGGCCTTCTCTATTTATCTAGCGGGTATGGCTTCGACCATGTTACTAGCCGGATGGTGCGCCGATCATATCGGACGTAAACCAGTAGCCTTGATGGGCGCTGCGGCGTTTGCTATTGCCTCCTGGTATGCCGCAAACTCTGTGACGGTCGATTACTTCTTATTTGCACGATTCGGCCAGGGTGTCGGTGCCGGTTTTTGTTATGTGGTGACCTTCGCGATTTTGCGCGATACCTTAGATGATGACAAACGCGCTAAGGTGCTGACCATGATCAACGGCATTACCTGTATTGTGCCGGTTTTGGCTCCTGTGATAGGTCATGTGATTTTAATGCGCTTCGAGTGGTCTAGTCTTTTCTTCTCTATGGCAATTATGGCCATGTTGATCTTTCAGCTTTGTTTGGTGATATTAAAAGAATCTAAACCTCGTCTTATTGAGGCGGCTTATACAAGTACACAGTCACAAAGCAGCATTAATCAAGCTCATGACCATAAGACCAATGTAGCCAATCGAGGACCGCAACAAGGCCACAATGAGCCGCTAGTCTCTCGCTTATTCATCAGTCGTTTGATTATGACTTCTCTAGCCGTCACCGCTATTCTGACCTATGTAAACACCTCGCCTATGTTATTGATGGAACAGATGGGCTATTCAACCGGTGAGTACTCGGCGGCGATGGCGGGCTTAGCTGCTATTAGTATGTCGACCGCATTTTTAGCACCTAAATTACTCACCCATTTTGGACAACAAAGGATCATGTTAGCGTCTCAGTGGCTGTTTATATCATCTGCTGCAGTGTTAATGGCGGGGTATCTATTTAAGTTTGAAAGCGGTGTGATCTTACTCGGGATAAGTTTAATTTGCGCAGGATTCTCTATCGGGTTCGGCACGGCAATGAGCCAAGCACTTTCTCCTTTTAGCCTTAGAGCGGGTATGGCTAGCTCAGTGTTGGGTATTAGCCAGATAGCGTGTTCTGCCGCTTATATCACACTGATGGGATGGCTAGGCATGAGCGCACTTAATATGTTGATATTCTTGTTACTCCTCGCAGGCGTAACTAGCATCATACTCCTGCTTGTTGTCCCTAGTGAGACAATATCGAGTGACAAGTTAACTCATAAGGTTTCGGAGCCAAGCAGTAATGACAAAATCCCTGCATCGTCTTGATTTAAATCTGCTGTTTACCATGCAGCTACTCTTAAACGAACGCAGCGTGACCAAGGCAGCTAAGAGGCTGTCGGTGACGCCATCGGCGGTGAGTAAATCTCTGACAAAACTCAGAAATTGGTTTGACGATCCCTTGTTTGTGCGTACCCCACAAGGATTACAGGCCACACCGCTAGCCTTGAGTATGGAAGGCGAGCTTTCTGAATGGTTTCAGGTTGCGACTCAAATCGCTTCAAAACGCAGTTGCGAGACGCCTAAGGGCGTCAGCTTTCAGCTGATGATGGAGTCGCCGCTACATATGCTTCAGCTTAGCGAGCTACCCCAACGCATCAATCAACAATATCCAGATGCCAATATTAAAATCCGTAACTGGGAGTATGACTCGTTAGCGGCCATTATCAATGGTGAGGCCGATATCGGTTTATGTGGACGAGAAAGCCATCCGCGTTCACCTGAAACACTCGATTTACTGCCCTATTTTATCGATTATGAAGTGCTGTTTACCGATCTACCTCTGGTGTATCTCAGGCAAGATCATCCGGCGCTTGATGAAAGCTGGAATATAGACACCTTCTTAAAGTACCGTCATATCAATATTCTTTGGGAAAAGACTGAGGCCTGGGCGCTGGATGAGATTTTAGCTGAAACTGGACTAAGCCGTAATATTGGCCTGTCGTTATCCACCTTCGAGCAGTCCTTGTTTATGACGGCGCAACCCCATCAGACCATGTTAACCACTGCGCCAAGCTATTGCCGAGATTATATTAAGCAATATCATCCCAACTTAGTCACCAGACCTTTACCCATCAGTGCTGAAGCGAGCAAACTCATCGAGATCCCCATCACCTTGATGTGGCATAAGCGTAACTCCCATAACCCCAAGTTACGCTGGCTAAAAGAGACGATTAAGGAGATGGTCGAGCAAAGCTAGCTTTATCGTCTTTCCGCCACGCTTCCTACTGTCTTTCCG
>NZ_JABSSM010000143.1 GCF_013214165.1 Shewanella sp.
TGATCGCTTTGCTTGGGCAGGTCGATACGGCATTGACGATAACCTTGGATAATGGCGGTGAGTTTGCAGGCCATATGAAGGTTCATGAAGCGACAAGAGCGAAGGTTTATTTTGCCAAACCTTATGCTAGTTGGCAGCGAGGAACGAATGAAAATACTAACGGTCGAATTAGGCGTTTTTGGCCTAAGAAATTCGACATGGCTAGGCTGACAGAGGAGGAAATCGAGAACAGGATATTGCAACTAAATTTAACGCCAAGAAAGATATTAGGCGGGCTAACACCCCTCGAGGTCTTTACTGGTAAGCGTGTTGCACTTATTGCTTGATTCCAGCGCGGCTCTACGAATTACTTAACTAGTCTGAGCACTTTAAAATCCAACAGATAAGAATCTACCTTTCACAATCTTGATACCGTTACAAATTCAAGCGACAAACAAGACCAGCTTATAAACCAAGTAGGTTTTAAGTTGGCTTGCCAGTGAATCACTGGGGCTCGGGTTGATAAACTAGCAAGGATTAGGACACTACCGAGCTAGATCATTGGGTCTAATGCGGATGACTCAGATGAAAAAAGCATCTTAGTTTATACGAAAGCCCTAATTCTCTCTGAGCCCTTTACCCTCAAACCTACTAATGCTTTTACCTTACTCACACTGAATAATTTAATCCTTTTAGATAATACGTCCAGTGTTGAAATAGTGCTAGGTTACCACCTTTAAAATATTACCTTATTTTAAAAAATGGGTGGGACGATTCCAGGGTAAACGAATTAGCATATTCATTCGAAAGTAGAATGGATTAACATCGCTTTGTGTTTGCTTTGCAATCGAAACAAATCAAAAATTAACATTGTTTGTTGCATATTATTTAGGTGTGAGAAAAGAACGCCCTCACCCTGTCACTATTCATTTGTTGATTTTACTTACTTATTTATTATAAGAAACTGCGATTTTGAATTATTAACTTTAAAAATAAAACATATTGCTAAATCGTTAGGCGATAACTTATTAAACACAATTAATCATAGACTTAGGATGTTGATTATGAAAACAATTAAAGTTTGTTTTGCCTTGGCACTACTGTCAAGCGCAGCGAATGTAAGTGCAAACGACAGTGATATATTATCTGTGGTAGAAGAATTAAGAAGCAGCCAAGAGTACCAAACCCGCATAGAGAAAATAAAAGAAAATTCAACTGAATTACAAGAAAACTATAAGTTGTATATTGAGTCTATCGACAAAAATGATGAACTAGTTAATACAATGGGACCTGCCCCAGCATTAAACTCGGCAGAAATCCTTGCGGTAACCTCTACCTCTACTAACTACAGATGGGAACATTTAACAGAGCGCTCATACTCTACTAATAAAGATCATGGTGGTATAGTTTATATTGCTGTAATTGAGCGGGGTTATGCCCGTTCTACATCACGCCAAGCAAAAATTAATGCTATGCCAATGAAGTTTGAAATGGAAGTAGCAATAAAAAGAGGTAATACCGTTGTTGGCTTCGAGGTTTATTATAGCTATCAAAACTTTGTTAGCGGTACTGCAAAGAGTCAAGCGACGTCATTAGTGTACCCTTACAGCACTATAAGAGATAGGGTTTATATCCGCTAATTGAGTCTAGGTTTCATGCAGGGTTTAACCTATGGCATGAAACCTTTGTGATCCAAATTGTAGTTTTTCCACAGTTTTCACTAGTTGTTCAGCATTTTGTGTTGAATATGCAGAGGAGCCATAGTTTTTGATGTGATCGTTTCTGTTCTCTTTTAGAATTTCGAGGATATTCACTTTTTTGTTATTAGCGTCATGTAATAACTGTGGATCTTTTTCTGCCATAGCTTGCGTTACAGCATAATGCCCAGTTAAAAGAACATACTCTTTTTCAGAAAGTAAGCCTTCATCATACAAACCTTCAGCTGCAACATTTAGCTCTTTATATGTCATATTGGTGAAATCATATTTTTGGGGCGTGCCAGAGTGGCCATTTTTTGCCTCTATACTCTCCTCAACCTTTGCCGGTTCTTTTAATGTGGTTGCATTATTATTTGCTTGTATTGCTACAGAGCTAGCCATTTTAGTGAGAGGTAGAGCATTTATGGCCATTTTATTTAATTGCATATCATTGTCAAAGTGTTGAATGTTGATGAAATTAGTGCAAATCTTATACCATTTAAACGCATGCAAAAGTATGAATTCCCCCTAATATAAGAGCAAAGTTATTGAAAGGAAAATTACATTTTAGCAGGCGTCGGTAGCCACAGATAAAGGGGTCGGAGCCTGACGAATCCACACGAAATATGATGAATAAACAATAAGATAATTAAAAAAGAAGGGAACATTCATGGCATTTGGTGATCAAATCTATCGCCAAACAAAAATAACCACGGATAAATGCCATGAATGCGAAACACGTTTTATCAAAATGCTTAGCGATTGTCACGCCATTAATGCACAAAACGCTGCGATTAAGCCTCTTTGCAGCCATAGAAAGGTGGCACTCTTTCAGTCACGGGACTTGGCCGGAATATTGATAATACCGCTAAAGAAAAGCATAAAATCAAGCGTGTAGACAGGCTTTGTAGCAACACTAATGTACATCGTGACATTGAGTTTATTTACACCCGTATGGCCTACCTGCTAGTGGGTAAAATGAAGCAGCCAATTATTCATATAGATTGGTCTGATTTAGATGAGCGAAAGCAAAACTTTCTCATCCGAGCATCTCTGGCTGCTCAAGGACGTTCTTTAACGCTATATGATAAACCGTAAGGAAAAGCCTAAGGTTCACCTAGAATTTATGACGAAGCTCAAAGCCATGTTACCTAATGGTGAGCGTCCGGTGATCTACATCTAGCCCAGTTTTACGAGCCATGGTAAGAGACTGTTGAGATCGCAGTTTGGGTGAGATAATTGTTCTAGGCAATGTTCGATGTAATCGAACGGCGTTAAGCCATTGGCTTTGGCAGTTTCTATTATGCTGTACAAAATGGCACTGGCCTCAGCCCCGCGATGGTTGTGATTAAACAGCCAATTCTTACGGCCTATCACGAAAGGTTTTACTGCGCGTTCGGCGCGGTTATTGTCTATGTTGAGTCGGCTGTCTTCTACGTAACGGCTTAGTTTTGGCCATTGATTGAGGCTGTAATGGATGGCTTGGCCCAGGGCACTTTGCTTCGACACTTGTGTCGCCGATTTAACCAACCATTGCTTAAATGTCGCCAACTGGGCGCTTGAATGCGTACGCCTAAAAAGATAAAGGGGTCGGAGCGAATTAGGGATCTAAGATACTATTTCTAATCAATGTCAGGATCACTAGAGTGGTTGCAACTAAACCATTTCTGTCCAAAGGTGTGTCAGCAAGCCTTGAAGTGGCACACTGACAAAGCCTTGAACCAATAATCATCTTTCACTTGTTAGACGTCAACTAGCTTGGCCGCTTTTGCCGTTTATTTTCATGGCTTCTTTTCTTCGATAAATAAATAACCAAGACACCCAATATTATTTCCTGTTAGATCGCTTGCACCTACTAGAGCCAGATTGCCAGAGAAATTCATTGCTGTATCAATCCACCCTCCTGCCACGCCATACAATACTCAATAATGCTGTCATGAGTAAAATTTCGACTATTCCCTTGAAAATCAGACATAAAAATAACCAAGCTGCCGTTTGGTTAAGCTTGAATATAATAATTTGAAATGGGTATCTCTCAGTCTTGATTAAATGCCATCTAGCCATCGATGACAGTTGGCGGCTCCTTGTCGCCGCTTGCGGTCGGTGTTTTTCAAGATAGTGTTCACAATACGCTGTTATCTCTTGGGTATTGCCCACAGGCCCTTTGAAAATATTGGTAAACTCTTGGTTAACTCTGAGGTCAGTTTTATCCAGTTTTCTGGTGGAATATTAAGTCTCTTTAATATCTTGGCCGACTCTTGGCTCATAGAGCCTCGCTTGCCATCTCTGACTATACGCGCAGTATCATCAACAAGTTGCAGATAATCGTTAGCATTGAACATGAGTCCCTTAGGCATTGCTTTATGTTCGTTACCAACAAAAGGCAATAGTGTATTGGGCTGCTCACCGTTAAGCGCAGCCTTAATACGCAGTTTGATGCTAGTGAAATCTGAGGTTTCTGGTGTAGCAGCCATCTTAGCGCGGATTGGCCTATCTATAATAAACAGTGGTCTACTTAGGCCATACAGGCCAGTACTGCCGCTTCATCAAACAGGGCCGACTCTTAGAAAGGAAATAGGTAAACCTTCCCTCCCAGAAGCGCCCAGTACACTTGTCCTCAGCATTGGCTCGTTGAACGATAGGTTCATTCAGTGCCCGCAACTCTTATGCAAGCGTTAGCAAGAGATATCCATCAGCCTTTAAACAGCTTTTGCCATTGCGTGACCACTTCAACATCTGACCAATGCTTAGCTAACTCTACATCAATACGTAATACGAGATGTAAATGGTTACTGCCATTTTTGTGTCTGGAAGATAACCCTAGCGTGATTCCGACAATCTATACCGTCATTCCGGCGATGCTTTTGGGCCGGAATCTATGCTGTCATCTCTGTGTTCTTTTAGGCCGGGATCCACTGCTTTGTTCTTAGCTTGTAAGCTAATCAAGCTGCGCTTGATAAAGGTCGCAGGCTTGCATCCCTTCTCAAATTCGTAGCCTTAATGTAGGAGCGGCTTTAGCCGCGAAGCACTTCGGAACGAAAATCCCCATTTACAAAGCCAGTTTGCTGTCCCTGGATCTCGTTCATGAGCCTATGGCTCCGCCATATTCACCTTTCAAAGGTGTTTGGCATCGCTAAATTTTGCTCTGTCTACATGTTCGTAGCCTTCATGTAGGAGTGGCTTTAGCCGCGAAGCCCTTCTTCCAATGAGAGGATTTGAGTCTGGAGGTTTTCTTCGGTATGCGTGGATTATTGGTATTTTCGAAGAGTCAGTGTACATCTAGTTGTTTTATAGTATTAAAATGTGAGATTGATTGAGTTTTATACAAGCCAAATGTCATACGATCCAAGCTCTATTCCAACCGAGAATCATAAGATGAAAGCGTTAAACGTATGTTTATTAGTTCTAATATCATTATTTTCTACGGTGACATTTAGCTCTACCGTAGATAATCAGACTGACAATCAAAACCTAGTCGTAGAAT
>NZ_JABSSM010000144.1 GCF_013214165.1 Shewanella sp.
GTTAACCTGTAGTTGGTTTATGGGTTTTCCAGGCATATAAATCTCTCAAGAATTATGTATGCCTAAAGATTACCAAAACCGGACAAGCTAATTGTCGCGAACTGGCCAAGTTAATTGTCGCCTAATAAGTAAAGCTAAAGGAAGCCGAAGAGTCGTTAATCGAGCGATCAGAAAGGCTAGCTTCTAAAGAATACAGCATAGACATGCATCTAGAAAAAATCTCCAAGTTCACTGATAAACTAGATCGAATAGCCCAGATACAGCCCGATAATTACGAACATTCAACCAATACAGTTAGCATAGATCCTAGTCTGACTTTAGAGGATAGAACTGCTCTTCAAACCCAAATAGTAGAACTAAAACACAAAATTTCTGGCTATAAAACGACTGTGTATCAGTACCAAGTTAAATTGGAAGATGCGGATATTTTTACTCACAAACTAACAAAAAAACAAAAACAGAGAGTTAAAATATTGCTTAAAGGTAATAGTTAATGATAACAATGTGGCATGAAGATCCTAGAGACCCTGTAGCAGATTCTGTGTAACTACCTAATGACCAATGCCGACCCACAATTGGAGTCTTTGTTTATCTCCGTTAGCCATGTTTTCTGTGTCTAGCTCTTTTTTTGGTAATTGTGCAGGTCCCGCTTACCCTTTCGCTTGCCTAAATACCAAGTTGATAGGGATTTATAAGATGCATGATTAACTTGAGGAGCGAAAGGCTGCACTTGCGCCATAAGCAGCCCTCTGTTGAAAATATTGTCCATTTAAATTTCATTATTGTCACATGAAAAGAAAGTGATATAGGTACGCAAAATTGCGTACCTATATATTTTTCACACTATGATTTTTTAGCTTTATGAATGCTTGCTCACTATAAGTTTAGGCGTTTCAATTTCTGCAAGTTGCTCACGGTATTCTGGCAAACTGCTTTCTAATGACTTCTGTAGCATGTCACTTTTATCCATTATCTTTTCAACAATCTGCGAGGTTAACTGGTCAGTATGTGCAGTGATACGTTCTTTAGTAGCTAAAGAACTTGTAATGATCTTATCCTGTCTCGCGGATAGGTCTTCAAGTGCGCGTTCAGAATATGCAGATTGGTTTACAATTAAGCTCTCGATTTTCTTAAAATAAAGTTGATAAGGAGCAGAGTCTTCAGGGTACTTACCTAGTTGCTCTAAAAGCTTAGGTAACTTATTCTCCGTAAACTCGATATCTCTTTCTTCTATCGATTTTTGCAATTCATAATAAAAATTCTCAATATCTTTAATGATATTCATAGAACCTTGCTCGATTATTCTCAGTCTTTTTTCAGCTACGTCATTGAAACGTGCTTGCATACTGACAATAATATCGCTCATTTGTTGTAAGCCATCTAGTTTGGTTTGAGTTATGGCTTCTTCAAATCGTGCTTGCTCCCGTAATATCTCTATTTTTACATCACGCATCAATTTAATACGCTCTTGCTCCTTACCCGCAAGTTGTAGTTGTGTTTCTTTATCTATTTCTGCAATTTTTACCTTATCTGGATCATAGCTTGTGCTTGAAGAACTAGACCGATGGGAACTATCAGAGTTACCAGATGAATTTGAACCTCCACTAAGGAAACTTGATACGACACTGATACCACGACTAACAAAACTGCCAACTGAACTTAACAAACCCATAATTTATACCTCTCTCACAGTCATTTGACTCAACTCTTTACGCATTTTAAACATCAATGCATTGTATTCTTTATCCCACTTGGCTGATATTTCAGCATGTGCAGCAGCATCATTAATAAATGTTGCGTAGTTCTGCAATCTCAACTGAGTGAAATCATTGATCACTGCTTGCGATATAACATCTAACTCTTTGTCTCTAATAAAATCCAAAACCGAGTCTATTGCCATATCGACTAAGGCATCCCCCCAATGGAAAAGCCATAACCGCTCTTCAATGCTTTCTAACCCGAACACCATATTGTGCAATTTAGTTTGAAAACTGATGGTGTGCTTATATTGCTCACTCTCTGCCTCAAATTTCTCCTGCAACTCGCCACCGGTTTGAAATGCAAACTTCTGGTGTACACTCTTTCTATCTGATAAGTAAAATTGGTCTACTTTATTACGATAGGTCGTTAATAATTCAACAAGCTTAATCACTAATGGTTCTTGAATGTCTAAGTTATGTTTAACAAAAGCACCTTCAAGACCTTTTTCTATTAATGGTTGTAAACATTTTTCTATTGCCCAGCGCTTATCGCACCATTCAGAGAACCATGATAGCCATAGTTGTTCATCAATTTCGTCCTCTTCACACTCTAATTTTAACTTTTCTTTTGATACCGACTTACTGGCTTTAAAGTCTTTGGTCCACTCACTTTCTGTATGTAGTAACGCTTTAATCAAAGGTTCATTTTCTTCATAAAATTCAATGCGAAGTAATACATCGGTTAGCATCGTCGCGCTATTTTCTGCAACGAGATCAAAGCAGGCCCTCGGTTCAGATCCAAACAAGCCCAGTTTAACTAAGCCATTACTATCTGCATTTAACGCAAAGAGTTTTTTCTTCTCATCTAAACACTGTAGCTTCATTGAAGCTAAGTTAGCCATTGGAATATTCATATCCAAATTTAATCGCTCAAACATAAACTTCTGTCTGCTGGCTATCAGCTGGTTTTCAGTTTCAGATAGTTTTTTATCATCTTTATACTTTCTTGATAAAGCGAACGTATTTGCATTACCCTCGCTGATAACCTTATGCTGACGGATCTGATACTCCATCACTTTATCTTGTAATAAATCACTCCAACGCATCGTTTCATGAATAAAGCGGATGGGTGATTTATCAATGTCCTGACAATCGAAATTGTTAAATGATAACAATTCTTGATAGTTAAATTTAGATGATAATAATTCACGTTGTTGATCTTTGATTTTAACTAAGTTGCTAAGCTCATCAGCAACGGCTTTTAACTGTGCATTTAGTTTTGGCAGGTCATTTAACAACAATTCATAAAGTGGCGAAACTTTGTGATTTTCAAAGATTGGAATAAATTTATTTTGAATAAGTATTTGTAAAAAATCGTCTTGTGCTTGCTCACTTCTACGAGAGAGCGTGCTCGCTTGCTCTTCTTCTGATAACTTATCGAAACTAGGGTCTAATCGGTATTCATTAAGCGCAAAACTTTTGTTAACGAGAAAGAACTGTTGATTATATAAGGTATGAGGATGTCTCTCAACGATACTATATCTATTATGATCTTGATTTATTTTGCTACCAAAGATTATTTCGTAGAGAAAAGTGTTTTGAGAACCATGAACATTTTTAACTAACGCTTTGCGGTCGTATTCGTATCCTGACCAGCCACTTAACAAATACAAGTTATTATTTTTATAGACTATTGCACTTAAGAAGCTATCTGATCGCCCCATTGCATAATGCGTTGAATCATTTTTGTATAACAAAAATGGCAACGTGTCTTTGCTTTCCGTTGTACTCACATCAATAATGGAACGGAAATCATACCCATCAGGAATTTCCCAGCCCTTTAGCTTCAAATATTTATTATTCTTAATCGCATTAGTAAGGGATATGACTTCATCTTGATCCGCAAGATTCTCCCCTGTTAGATCTACTTCAGTGATAGAGGTAATATCAAGCTCTTTATCATGCCATAAGTAGGAAGTATCACGGTCAAATATAACATTGGGGTACTCTTTTAAATAAAAATACTTTTGTTTGGCCATCGCGGCTAACACTTTCCTTTTGGGTGCTTGCTCCTCTACCTCAATAACTTGCTGTTTTAGTGCTTCTTTCTGTTCTGTGAGTTGTTTAATATTTTGCTCTAATTGATTATTCATAATGATGTTTATTCTTATTTGTTGGTTTAACTAGATAACTCAAGCGAATAAAAACCAGCATTGATTAACAATGCGAGCTCGTATGTACTGCATATTTGTGGTTGATTACAGAAAGATTAAGTAGAGTTTGCGCGAATACTTCGCAGAACTTTGATTGGAAGATGTATAGGTATGTCATTGAAATCATTTTTTATTCCAGTGTAAACTCCATTTCACAGTCTTGAGATTATCCTATTCAAGTAGAGTTTTCAATGCACCCATGTCGCATTGTCGGTGTTTTTCAAGATAGTTGGGCTGGGTAATGTTGAATCTATTATAAATTTGGTAAAATTATCAGCTCCTCTTCAGATAGAATTTAGAACCGTCCACATAGTAGGCTCAAAGCTAAAAATAACACCCGGTGCTATACAATACCCATCTAAGCCATAGTTATAAAGTTTTTGCTAGCTGATACCTTACGGTGAGCAACCACCATTACCGCAGAGAAAAATAAACGCAAGCCACTGTTTTAATAATATAAATTCATCAGTGAGGATTCAGAACCAGAATTGTGAATATGAAACACTTATGGCTACATGAGCCTACCGGGACAACATCAGCTGTGGATCCAACTAAACAGAGATATCATCAGGCCTCGGGCGACTAAATGAAGTTGATAAGAAATAACTAAACATGATTCGTTGTATTTCGACAACTGACAACTTATCTTGAACAAAGTTTGGGATAGAGTCTTGATTTAGCAATTGACGCAGGTAATTAGTCAATATGCTCAAAAGGTTTTTCTGCCTAAAACGCAGGGGAGTCTCATATAAATAAAATATTAATTCGAGAGAACCTAAGGCACCTTTGGTTTATGTAACACCCCAAGTAACACCTACAAACTCAAAGGAGAAATATCACCAGTAAATACAACAAGTTACAAAGCAAGGCAGAGCCCCGCCGCCTCCACCAAATACTAAGAAAGGCCGACCTTAACGGGTTGGCCTTTTTTTATTGCTGATTTCAAGCAGTTAGGCAATGCTCACGCCTCTCGATTAGCATGGATTCCAGCTTTAACTAATCTTTTGTAATATCTCGATGTCCACAAATTGCCCACGCACATATGCTTTTTTGCCCACCGCGGCCTTCTTTCCCTCATTCGTATCTCT
>NZ_JABSSM010000145.1 GCF_013214165.1 Shewanella sp.
CCTTGTGTAGATAAGATCACGGGTAGCTGGATACCAGCCGGTGCTCCAGGGCCGTAGACCACATTAAATGGTACCCCGAAACGATTGTGGCTCTGCAAGTAGTTAGTCACATACTCAGATTGCTTAGTCCAATCTCCTTTCATGAGCATAAGATTGTCTTGCTTGAGCAGACTATAAACAGGATCTTGCAATATCACCCCGACCTTGTTGGCCTTACAGCTGATACACCAGTCGGCTGTCACATCGACAAAAATAGTCTTACCCTCGGCCACTTGTTCGGCTATCACCTCTTCATTTAATGGAGTCCACACCAGATCTGTGGGTAAGGGGTTCGCCCATCGATCCGATGTCATAAAGGCACCTATGGCGGCAAATATCAGTGTGATACTAAATGTGGCCACGACTGCGGCTGCGCCGATGGTTTTTGCCATAAAGATGAAGAAGCTCAGCAACAAGAGTCCTGCTGCGACAAACAGATAACTGGTTGGCAGAAAATTGCTCAATAAACTGATGAGCCACAAGCTAGTGATCAGCAGTAATACCGAGAAGGTGACCTTAACTATACTCATCCAGCGACCGGGTTTAGGGAAATAGTTGGCGATCTGGGGGAACGCCGCCACTAACAACCAAGGCAGTGCCATGCCCAAAGCCAAGGCGGTGAAGATCACCAACAAGCTGATGGTATCAGCCCCAAGAGCAAAGGCTACCGCAGTTCCCAAAAATGGGGCGCTACAAGGCGTCGCCAATAAGGTTGCAAACATCCCCTGAAGGAAATGCCCCCGGTTGTTATTGTCCCCGGTTGTCGCCAATTTTGTTTGCAGACTCGAAGGCAGATTGATCTCAAATGCCCCTAGCATATTGATGGCAAAGATTGAGGTCACTAGGGCCATAAAGCCAATAAACCAAGGATTTTGGAACTGCACCCCCCAACCTATTGCCTGTCCGGTAAACTTGAGCATCAGGATAAAACCCGCCAGTAACCAGAAAGAGGCCAAGATCCCCAGCGCTGAGGCGATAAATTGCTGACGAATTTGATTACGTTCCAGATCCGGCGCCGCGATCACTGAGCTTAATTTCATGCCAAGTACGGGTAACACACAGGGCATCACATTGAGTATCAAGCCACCAATCAAGGCTATGAGCATCATTTTGAACAGAGACGAGCCCTGGGCTATGATTTGAGTCGGTTTCACCTCAGATGAGTATTCCAACGCACGCTGGGAATCGACCACAGTGACATGCAAACGTTTACCCAGTAATTCTGGCTCACCCAGCCAGCTGCTAGCATCGAAAATAGCGACGATATTCTCGCTTTCACCGACATCGGCGGCTTCTGTCTTGTAGACACTCACGAGCTTGAAAACCGTGTCTGGCTCGCCATCTATGATCAGCTTTGGCTGGCGCCAGTGAGTGCTGTCGAGTACCACTTCGAGCTGTGACTTGCCACTGTCCCAACCTAGCTTGATTTCTGAGTCAGCGTCTTGGGCAGTCACCTTCACAGGTACACTAGAAACTGCCTTGTTATAGGCGAACATGGCCCCGGTGTCGACCTTAAGAGTACCGGGCTCGATATCCAAGTTGATCTCATAATCCGTGAGCACACAAATGGTGGTACACGAAGACAAGGTGAACTTGCCATGCAGTTGAGTGTCGGCTTCGATATCATCTAAGATCAGCAGCAAGGGAAAGGTGACTTCCCCTTGATAACCAAAAGTCTGCATGCCTAGCAAGGAAAACTGATCCGGTGCGGGCCATGACCAATCCACCTGCTGTAGATTAGTGGACTTGTCCCACTTGATACTGGGAGCAATTCCCCCTTCTCCTGGGCTACGCCAATAGGTCTTCCAGTCCCCCTCGAGTTTAACTTCGAGTACTGCGGGCATAGCCTTAGTGACAGGATCTAGCTCTCCGGTCAACATCAAGCGTATCTTCACCGGCGGATGGTTGGGATTGGTTAGCCAGCCCGTCGATGCGGCGAAAGCCGAAGAGCCGAGTAAGATCAGGCCAAAAGCCACAATTGTTTTTAAATACTTCAAGTCGTTCTCCAAGGCTCATGCAGAGCCATTTTCTCCGGGAGCCTTATTCTAAGCCAGCTTAGGCTAGAATCAGTCTTCTGGGCAAAGAGCAGCACAAACAGCGAAATTAATATCGAATCGCGAATGTATAGATTCGAGTCAATGCTTAACAAAACCAAAGGTTAAGTTAAGCTAATATGTTCTATAGATGTAAGGAACTAATACCAGGCCTACTCTTGGAATCGACAGAAGCAGAGGTGTATTCGTCTGGGTTTAGCGAGATAACTGGGCTCGAGTATGTTTTTAACAACCCGAGAGATGAGAGGAAATAGTGGCAATGAGAATAACAGGACTAGCAAAAGAAAGGAATCCGTCAGCTCCATACAGACACCCAAAGACTTTTCCGATAACTCACACATCTTAAAGCCGAGACCATCATGCTTTTGGCTGCCTAATACCGATTCGACAACAGAGCCAGGTGTATCAATACTGTCCATCGGTTTCCCGTTTGATTAGCAAATAACTTCGAGATGAAAATTCCGTTACAGGTAATGATAAAACATAGATGTCTCGAAAAAGAGACACCGATGGGTAAGACCGGGTAAATGTAAAATAAGTTCATAAAATATAATTTTATTTTCTCAATCGATTTTCATTCTCACTAGGCGAGCAAAAAACAACCTATTACATAACACTCGAGCGTATCTTAGGTTATCTTTAATAAGGTCATTTATTAAACACAGCAGATTTATTTGCCCCTATCACAGGTGACTATTTCTATAAAGTAAGTGAAATTAGCATAAGAGCCTTGGTAGTCACTTAAGCCTAATAACGATGAAAATAGCCAAGGAGAAGGTATGAGCCAGCCAGATTCTACTGATGAAAAGCCGATTATTGCGGACAATAAACCTAAGAAAGTCGAACTCACCAAGGGTCAAGAGTATTACTTCTGTGCCTGCGGCCAATCTAAGAAGCAACCCTTCTGCGATGGCTCCCATGCTGGCACTTCATTTAAGCCTAAAGCCTTCACCGTAGAACAAGATGGTGATGCATATCTTTGCGCCTGTAAGCACACGGCTAATGCCCCCTTTTGTGATGGCACTCATAAGCAGTTCACCGCCAAACAGGTCGGCAAAGAGGGACCCGGCCCCACTAGAGATAACAGACCCGACGCCATGCCCTCGGCCAAGGCTACACTAGAGGAGCCTACGGTGGAATTTATCCACCAACTTGCCCGAGAAGGCCTGTCTAAACTTGGTCATCATGGTCCCATGACCTCAATGGGTGTACCCCGCCATCTACTGCCTCATTGGGATGATATCCAGATAATGACGGCCCAAATGGCCACTAAGCCATTACAGGAAGACCAGGCGGTATCGACTGAACTTATCATAGGGCCAAAAGCCCGTAAGCCGCTTAAGCTCAAGATCCCACTGTTTGTTTCGGATATGAGTTTCGGCGCACTTTCCGAAGAAGCGAAAACAGCCCTAGCCATAGGTGCTGAGCTCGTAGGCACTGGCATATGCTCTGGCGAAGGTGGCATGCTCCCCGAGGAGCAGGCACAAAACTCCCGCTACTTCTATGAACTCGCCAGCGCCCAGTTTGGCTATCGTGAAGAGCTGCTGCATTTGATTCAAGCCTTTCACTTCAAAGGCGGACAAGGGGCAAAGACAGGCACAGGTGGTCACCTGCCGGGAATAAAAAACCGCGGCAAGATTTCACAGGTAAGGGGCATTCCCGAAGGTCTACCGGCCATATCTCCCCCCACCTTTAAAGAACTCAACAATTCATGCGACTTTAAGCGCTTCGCCGAGCGCGTGCGTGAGATCAGTGGCGGCGTGCCCATAGGCTTTAAGCTCAGTGCCAACCATATCGAACGTGATATCCAGTTTGCCCTGGACGCCACTGCCGATTACATCATATTAGATGGCCGCGGCGGCGGAACTGGCGCAGCACCTGAGATGTTCCGCGACCATATCAGCGTACCCACTATCCCAGCCTTGGCTCGCGCACGTCGATATTTAGATGAAAAAGGTGCCAGCGGCAAAGTCACCTTAATCATCACCGGCGGAATACGTGTCCCCATGGATTTCGTCAAGGCCATGGCCCTGGGTGCAGACGGCGTTGCCATCTCTAATAGCGCCATGCAAGCCATAGGTTGTGTGGCCGCACGCATGTGTCACACCAACAACTGCCCTTCAGGCATAGCCACACAGAACCCGGAACTAAGGAGGAAGCTCAATATCGATAAGGCATCGATGCAGCTCGCCAATTTTTTCAATGCATCGGTAGAACTAATGCAGGTCATGGCCCGCGCCTGCGGCCACCATAGTTTGAGTGATTTTAACCCAGATGACTTAGCCACCTGGCACAGAGAAATGGCACATCTTTCTGGCGTGAAATATGCTGGTTACACTCCATTTGAATAGTCGGGTACTACCTTCGAATGAAGGTGTATTACATTTTTCTTTGGTTCATTTGGTTTTGAGTGGTTTGTTCGAAGGTCGCACCTCCATTGTTATCTACCACCTGCGGTGAGCTTATGTCCAGATACTTCAGCGAGACGCCGCAAGCACTCTGACCTCCATGGGCCAATGATACTCCCGGTATCATTATGGCATTCCCTACATCCCTGTAGGTCAAGGAGGAAATGCCAAGTTTTGTATGGAACAAAATTGGCCCTGGAAGCTCTGCCAAAATATCTGACAGCTACGGATGATGGAAATGCCGAAAAATGTAGGCAACATTTTCGTCCATGTTTTGGAAGCTCGCAGCCGCATCTACACCTGTTCTTACAAGCAAAGAGTAAGCAGTTGGTTGCTTCGATTTAACTTTTATAATTACCGATAGTGACTCTAGGGCTTGCCATTCCCGTAATATGGGATAGCAATTCAATACTCGTCTTTCCCGCAAGGCTTGTGGGCGGGAATC
>NZ_JABSSM010000146.1 GCF_013214165.1 Shewanella sp.
CTCACCTGCTATTGTGAACATTTAGAGAAGCGGCGTCGGCATTTCTCTAGCTGTTGTCAGTATTTTCAAGCTAGCTGATAGTTTCAATCATTTCGTCTAATATCTGGCTCACTATCAATTAGGTGAGATAGTCCTGCCTGAATTTTATCAATTTCTCTGAAAAATCCCCCTTGTGAGCATTTTATAGACTTCAAAGGTGTAATCGTTCTTCTTGATTGGATTTATAGACACCTAGAACATTGAAAACCAGCCATAGGCTCGATATGTTATTGATTTATAATGGCTGGCTCGATTTTAATTGATTAATAATGGCTGGCTCGATTTTTTGGCACTTCTTTAAAAGAGGATAACTGTCAGATTTATAAAGATAATGGCGCAGAAAATTGGGCCATACTTAGGCAAACATCACTAAACATGTTGAGAGCAGAGCCTACAAAAGTGAGTATACCTACGAAACAAAAAAGGGCGTGGATGAAAACATCCTTTTTAGAGTGGGTGTTACGAGCAGGGTTGGCTCAAATGAGCAAAAAATGAACACTCATGCGGTCACCCTGTACTTAATGCCTGTCGTCCCCATGTTTTTGATTATGGATACCTTTCTTTTCCGTTTGGTGTAGGGCTCTAAATCAGTGTGGGACATTTTCTGATGGTAAACATAATACTTCTCTCGATTTATTATTTTTTGGTGATCTTTTTAATAAAACAACCATTGTTGTTACAAACCAAGAGGTCGACATTTTCATTCCCCCATAACTTCGTTTGGCTGCAAGAAAATTAACGTTAAAGATATAACGGAATTTATAATGAGAAAGTGAATCATCGACATGTCGAAAATAGACAGGTATCTTATTCGTTATCTATTATTAAGCGCAAGGGTAGGGATGGAAAATGAGTGAGTAGGTTAATTCATCACCAGCAGGAGGGTTATATTGAACATCAAATAGGTAAATACTTAGGTGCTAACCGCTAAAGATAGCATCAGGGCTGATTAAATAATAGCTAGATGGATTAATTTAACCATCCACCCGTTCGACTGATTGAAGATACACAGTGTTTATTTAGTGTTTACTTAAGTTGCTATTATTTACACTTGAATTTGTCGGAATATATAGACAAATTTTAGGAGTAAGGTTACCTTGTCTGGCTAAAAATCGTAACAAGAATGAGATCTATTATCTCTTTATATGTAAAGTAAGAGAGTCAGGTAAATAAATTCCAGAAATTCTTCTTATCCTAAAAAACTTTTAAATTAGATCATATAATCGACAGGAAAATCATATTATTGTCTTTAGGCTATTTCTACTTGGATCTTAAGTGACTAGGGATAGATAAAGCGAAGGCTGCGAACAGGGATAACGGAAGGCATTGCTCTGAGGCAACGGAACGCTTCTCTCAGGGATAACGAATGCAGTGCTCAGGGATAGATGTGGAGCTAGGGCGGGACTTAACTATGGGTGCTCTAGTGGTTATTAGGCAAGGTTTAAATATGCGTAAGCTATCTATATTCGTTTTCAGTGGGCTGATTTTAGTCCAGTGGATAACAATTGCAGATGCCAATGGGGCAACATCATTACAAGAGGCGTTTTAAATCGTCTGGGTAACGTACAAGGACAGCGAGTGGTACTGTTATTCGAATATTGCAAGATGATGATCTAGGCGCTAAGCACCAGAAGTTTATTCTTAGGGTTTCTTCGGCACAAACGATTTTGATCGCTCACAATATCGAATTGGCACCAAGAATTAATTCAATATCGAATGGTGACCGAGTCCAGTTCTACGGTGAGTACGAGTGGAACGGTAAAGGTGGCATAGTGCATTGGACACATAGGGACCCCAATGGTCATCATATTGGTGGATGGTTGAAGCATGAAGGAAGAATATACCAAGAGCGTTGACTAACGGGTAGAGAAAGCGAACGATTACGGATACAGATTACAGATTACAGATTACAGATTACAGATTACAGCTTATAGATAACGGAATGCTGCGCTTAGAGAAAGGAAAAAAGGAAATAGGTATGGTTAACAAAATTATTATTTTATTATGTTTATTGTGTATAAATGACGCACTCGCTGGTTCCACTCCCCCGCCATCAGTTTGGAGTCCAGATTATCAAGTGAAGATATTATTTATCATAGATGATACTGCTAATATAGGGGAGGATCTTAAAAAGTATACCGATCAAAAGATATCGAGTTTGAATTCAACTCTAAAAAAATCACATGTCAACTTAAAGGCTAAGAGTGTTGGATATGCTAGGTTACAAGGAGTGACGTTTAAAAGTTTATACGATTTCAGGAGGCACCCTACAGTTGGTAGATTAAAGAAAGAAAAAGGGGCGGATATCGTTTTCGTCTTTTCAGATTTAGATTTTAGTTGGACCGTGTGTGGCAGAGGATATAGGACCCAATCTAATCGGTCTGCATATTCAGCAGGAAGAGCGGGACATTGGCTGTGTGGTGCTACTGACACGTTCATCCATGAAGTTGGTCATAATTTAGGTCTTGCGCATAATAAATCTGTATCAGGCAAGTTAGCGCCCTACGCGGCCGGTCATGGTAACTGGGCTTGGGTAACAGTCATGGGTTACCCTGGAACGCACGGGGGCCTGATAACAAAAGATAGATTTTCAAACCCTAACATAAAATGTGATGCACTTTATGCCTGTGGCGATAGCTCTGATGCTGATGCTGTACGCTACATTAATAGTGGAGCGGGCATGAGATTTAGTAAGTTATGAATTCTTCTCACGTAAAGATTTCATTACTAATCTTATCCATTACTTTAATCAGCTTGTGGGCATTTTATCCTGAAGCAAGACCCACCAGCAAGCTGGATAATCAGCCAAGAGAGATAATAAAAACAAAATATACAGCCGAGGAATCAACAAAAAAACACCTAGGTAAAACAGATGGAAATGGTCAAGTGGATATCAATGATGCCACTGGGATTATTTATAATTCAGCCCCCTTATCTATGCTTGAAAAAGGGAGAGGGGAAATCAGTGTTGACTTGTCCGCATACAGCAAAATAAAAATAGGAGACGTTATCGCTATAGAGACTCCTCACGGGCCCTATCAAATAACCTTGAATGATTATTTAATTAATGATGATGGAACGTTAACATATGAGTTTTTAGGGGAGGATGGGTCTGATAGCACAATTATTTTTAATTTACAGACACATGAAGCGTTTGTCCGTATAGAAACAGACAAGATGTCATTTGAATCTTTTTTGGATTCCAATGGCGTTGGTGAATTTGTTGATAGGAGATATCTATATGAGCAAGGGTTTAGGCCAAGCGAAGCGGATAGTATCATCCCCACTGACACCAACTAATCATTCTGAGCAAGCCGGGTGCTCATCAGTCTGCAGCTAGTACAGTTATCTCGGCGAAGGCCGGGATCATTGTTAGCTTTTTAGTCATTTAGGTCTCTTGGAGCCCCTAGTGTCGCTTGGCGAGGGAGTGCGCTTGTACTGTTGGATAAAGGGCTAACGCTTCCTACTAAGCTTTAATGAGAGGTTGTGTGTAGGTTATAGATAATCAGCAGTTACACCATTATTTTTACATCCTCCCAATCGGTCGAGTGGAGGGTATAAAAAAGCAGTACTATGGCACTGCGCACTGGATGCATTGGCCGCGCAAAGAGCGGCCATGAGCTCGCCCCTTATCAGATGAAAGCAAGAAAGCGCATTATTCTTTTAACACCTTGCGCAGAAACTCTTGGGTTCGTTTATGGCTCGGCGCGGTAAATATCTTTTCCGGTGTGCCTTGTTCCACTATCGTGCCTGCCTCCATAAATAGGACCTTGTCGGCAACTTCACGGGCAAACTGCATTTCGTGGGTCACCACTATCATGGTCTGTTTCTTCTCGGCCAGACGTTTAATCACGCCTAGCACCTCGTCGACCCACTCAGGGTCTAGAGCCGAAGTCGGTTCATCGAACAAGATAACCGAGCTGTGCGCCGCCATTGCTCTGCCAATACCGACCCTTTGCTGCTGCCCGCCGGATAGCGATGAGGGGTACTGATCTTTCTTATCAGCCAGACCCACTTCATTTAGCGTTGCTAGCGCCGTCGCCATCGCCTTTTCTTTAGGCTGCTTCCACACGGTGATCAGCCCTTCGGCAATATTTTCTTGGGCGGTTTTATTGGCAAATAAGGCATAGTTTTGAAACACGAAGGTGCTTTTTTTGCGCAGTTCGTTGATATCAAGACTGCTAGCAGTGTTAGCGTCGACCATTAAACCATCAATTTCGATCTGTCCCTCATCTGGGGTTTCGAGGAAGTTCAAACAACGTAATAATGTCGACTTACCTGTGCCCGATGGACCGATAATCACGATAATTTCGCCGGGGTTAACATCGAAGTTGATATCTTTGAGCACCTGGTTGTCACCGAATGCCTTACTGAGATTGCTAATTTTAATCATACTGGTTGTCCGGCGTTGTTTAATAGGCGCGATTTAGCCTGCGCTCAAGCAGATGTTGAATTTGGGTAAAGAACACCACTACGGCCCAGTAAACTAGGGCTACGGCTAGGAAACTCTCGAAAAAGCGGAAACTGGATGACGCTTCCATTTGTGACACAGCCATGATTTCTGTGACACCTAAGGTAAACGCCAGCGATGTACTCTTTATCATATCGATAAAATAGTTCATCAATGAAGGTGTCGCGACCCTAGCAGCCTGGGGCAGTATAATGCGCTTCATCGCCTGAAGACGCGTCATACCGATACTCAAGGATGCTTCCATTTGTGCCTTGTCTACCCCCAGGATAGCGGCGCGGATGCTTTCGGCCATATAGGCGGAAAAGTGTAGCGTCAGGGCTAACACGGCGGCACTGAAGGCGTCCATGCCGACGAAAATTGGAAATACTTGGGGTAAACCATAGTAGAGCA
>NZ_JABSSM010000147.1 GCF_013214165.1 Shewanella sp.
CATAGAGATAAGTGCTTTTGTTATCTGGTTAAGTTTACTCACAAATAATTTTGCTTTCATTTTCTTTACCCTCAATCAGTTAGCTTCATTCATTAAGTATAGTCAACATTGACCTACAACAGCGCCATATTTTTTGAGTCATGGGTTTATAGCGTATCAATGTAGGATTCAAATCCCTATCTCTGCGCCACATTAAGAAAGCCCGCTTTATAAGTGGGCTTTCTGCCATTTATAAGAAGGTGATAGGAATGTGAACCCAAGGTTCCTCCTGTTTAAAGTCAGCTATCTCTGCGCCATATTTAAGACGAAGCCCCAGCAGAAATGTTGGGGCTTTTTCGTTTTCATCGATTGCTGCTCTAGCTTCTTAAGCCTAGTTGTGGGTTATTGGAGCGGGTCATCATTCATCACCGGCTTTGCCATCCCTAGGCCAAAATATTTACCTATCAGTTATTAGGCCATCTTATAGCGCGGTGTTAATGCTCGACTATCGCGTTGACCATGGCGGGTTTAATTTATATTCACATAGATAAAACAAATAATTACCTGCCTTGCTTGCTATCTGCTCAATGTAAGGGCTTGCCTGCGGTTAATCAGTTGGCATATTAAAAACGAGCTTTCCTATTGATGGTTTATGGGCTAAATTAGCATTAAATATGAATTTGAATCAGGTGAGATTCTTCACGTTAGCCCTAAGGTAATTTGAATTGATTACAGTATATTTAGTCGATGATCATGAGCTAGTCCGCACCGGAATTCGCCGAATTCTTGAAGATGAACGTGGCATTAAAGTCGTGGGCGAAGCGGGGGACGGTGAAACCGCGGTTCAATGGAGCCGAAGTAACGAAGCCGATGTTATCCTGATGGACATGAACATGCCAGGGATCGGTGGTCTGGAAGCGACACGTAAAATTTTACGTTATCAGTCACATGCAAAAATTATCGTGCTAACCATTCAAACTGAAGATCCATTCCCGACTAAGGTGATGCAGGCTGGTGCATCGGGCTACCTTACCAAAGGTGCGACACCACCTGAGGTGCTGCAGGCGATTAGGCAAGTGGCACATGGGCAAAGGTATCTTTCTCCGGAAATCGCCCAGCAGATGGCTCTGAGTCAATTTAGTTCGAGTGATGAGAACCCATTTCACTCACTCTCTGAGCGTGAGTTACAGATCATGATGATGATCACCAATGGCGAAAAGGTGAGTGAGATTGCCGAGCAGCTTAATTTGAGTCCTAAGACTGTCAATAGCTATCGCTATCGTTTATTCGCCAAATTGGGGATCAATGGTGATGTTGAGCTGACACGCCTCGCGATCCGTTATAAAATGATTGATGCAGGGCAGTTCTAGCCATTAAACATGACAATGTTACACATGACGTCATAAATTAGTGAGTCATGGGTAAACAACTGTCGCGATTCATTAGCGTAAACAACCTTAGCCATTTTACCTATGCCAGTTCAGTTTGATGCAGTTCTTTTTCTAAAAAGCGTATCCTCATCGCCGGGTGTTTATCGCATGTATGACGCCGAGGATGTCGTCATCTATGTTGGCAAGGCTAAAGATCTTAAGAAGCGTCTTAGTTCCTATTTTCGTAAAAACCTTGTCCATGTAAAAACTCAAGCCCTGGTCTCTCATATCGCTAATATCGATGTGACTGTGACTCACAGTGAGACCGATGCGCTGATCCTCGAAAATGATTATATCAAGCAGTATATGCCCAGATATAACGTGTTACTTCGAGATGATAAATCCTATCCGTATATTTTACTGAGTCATCATAAACACCCTAGACTTGCCTATCATCGTGGACCTAAGAGGGACAAGGGGACCTATTTTGGCCCTTATCCAAATGGTGGTGCAGTCAGAGAAAGTTTGCATCTGATGCAAAAAATATTTCCTATCAGACAATGTGATGATCTTTACTATAAATCACGCTCTCGACCCTGTTTACAATATCAGATAGGTCGTTGTAGCGCCCCTTGTGTAGATAAAATCACTAGTGAAGAGTATGAATCTCAGGTCAAACTGGCAAGCTTATTCCTTAAGGGCAAGAATCAACAGGTGATGGTTGAGCTAGTGTCGAAAATGGAGGCTTGCGCGCAATCCCGCGAATATGAAAAAGCGGCCAGCTATAGAGATCAAATCTCTGCACTGAGAAGAGTGGCTGAGCAGCAGCAGGTGTCTGGTACTTCTGGTGATATGGATGTGATTGGTGCGCATTACGCATCGGGTGTGGCTTGTTTTCATCTGCTCTTCATACGCGATGGTAAAATTTTTGGTAGCCGAAGCTACTATCCAAGTGTACCGGCTCAAACCGATATGGATGAAGTCTTGAGTGCGTTCATGATCCAGTTTTACCTCAATGGCGATAGTCAAAGAACGCTGCCGAAAGAGATTTTATTGAGTCAGAGCTTCGGTGATTTACCTCAGTTAGAGAAGGCGATACAAGCGGCGCTGGATAAAAAGGTAGAGATTAAAACTAATGTACGCAGTGAGAGAGCCAATTTTTTACGCTTAGCCGTCACAAACGCGACTAATGCGGTAAATACCCGGTTGTCTCATAAGAATACCGTCGAACAGCGCTTCTTATTACTAGAAGAGGCCCTGGAGATGACGACGCGAGTGCAAAGAATGGAATGTTTCGATATTAGCCACACTATGGGAGAGAGCACCGTGGCTTCCTGTGTTGTGTTTAATCGAGAAGGTCCGAATAAGGCCGATTACCGTCGTTATAACATTCATGGTATTACGCCCGGTGATGATTATGCGGCCATGAAGCAGGCGATCACTAGGCGGTTTGATAAAATGGATAAAACGGGCAAGATCCCGGATATTTTATTTATCGATGGAGGCTTGGGTCAGCTTAGAATTGCACAAAAAATTGTAGATGAGAAATTCGCAGATCTGGATACGCCTCCTATGTTAATCGGTATCGCTAAAGGGGAGGGGAGAAAGCCGGGCCTGGAAACCTTGATCTATGGTGAAAATGAACTTTCTTTCTCTATCGCAGCAGACTCAGGTGCTTTGCACTTGATACAGCATATTCGTGATGAGTCGCATCGCTTTGCGATCACAGGTCATAGAAATAAGCGGCAGAAGACACGCAATACTTCTACACTCGAATCCATTGCCGGTGTCGGACCGAAACGCCGCAAGGCCTTGCTACAATTTTTAGGTGGCATACAGGAAGTGAAAAGCGCAAGTGTGGCAGAAATGGCGAAAGTGCCAGGGATCAGTGTAGACATGGCGCAAAAAATACATGATTCATTACGAGGCTAGCCAGATCCAGACTAGCTGAGTTGTTTGGCAGCCCATAGCATCGATTATCACTAGCGAACTGGCTAGGTCTATCATTTTTAAAGCCCTGTAATTGCCTTAATCTCATTACTTTTAGGGTCTGATTTTTAATTGACCAAGTATCACCTTGTTTGCTGATAAGTGATTCTAGATATGTCAGATTTATGTCTTTAAGCTCATTGTGTATAGCCACAAAGCCGAAACAATGGCCAATTTTAGGCGTTACACCGTAAATGAAGGGAGCAAGACTGGCAGAATGAGCAAAAGTGCCTCAGATTAGACTAGAAATGGCACAAACAATGGATGATTCATTGCGAGGCTGGCTAATTTAAGGCAAAATTGGCGCTGCTTTTAAACTATTGGTTTTCTCATGCCGTTTAATATACCTATAGCTTTAACTTTGTTCAGATTATTTCTGTTACCTGTGTTTATTGTGGTTTTCTACCTTCCTTACTCTTGGGTGCCTTTTGCTGCGGCCTTTATCTTTTGTTTGGCAGCTATCACAGATGCATTAGATGGCTATGCCGCTCGTAAATTAAAGCAGTCTACGCGATTCGGTGCCTTTCTGGATCCCGTGGCTGATAAGATCATGGTTACCACCGCACTCGTTCTGCTGGTTGCCGATAACAATAATATCTGGCTCACATTACCGGCATTATTTATGATCGGTCGCGAGATAGTCATCTCGGCACTGCGTGAATGGATGGCTGAGATTGGTAAGAGAGGGGCCGTTGCTGTCTCTTGGATCGGTAAATATAAGACGGCGGCACAGATGGTGGCCATTACCGGTCTTATCTGGCATCCCAACGATTTCCTCACCTATGCAGCATACGCACTGCTTTACGTTGCCACAGTCCTCACTTTTTGGTCGATGATGAATTATATTTTGGCTGCTTGGGGGGATTTGACCGCAGAATCGGATAATTAAAATGCAATAAGGCTATTTAGTATTCAAGCAGTCATTTATCGGTAAATATGCGATTGACTCTTGATACTAAATCGGTAGAATGCCATTCCGCAGTCAGGGGAAAGCTTCTTAGTAAACAACTTGCTGCAAATCCTCAGTATTAATGAGGAAAGTAAAATTGATATGATTGCGACATTAGCTCAGTTGCTAGAGGTGAAAGTTCGATACCTTTAGTGGTGGTCACAGCGAGTGTTGAAACGTAAAATTGAATGCGACATTAGCTCAGTTGCTAGAGCGATACCTTGCCAAGGTATAGGTCATCGGTTCGAACCCGATATGTCGCTCCAATCTTACAGGCTCATAGATTCGAACCTCTCTTTATAAGAGAAGGTCGCTCCAATCTTACAAAATGAAACATTGGCGCGATGGCAGAATGGCTATGCTACGGATTGCAAATCCGTCGATCTCGGTTCGACTCCGGGTCGCGCCTCCATATTTAGATTGTGATGAGTTTGCTCTCTTAATTAAGAACAAACAGTATTAACTACCGATAATACGTATCATCAGAGTCAACGAGTTTGCCCGAGTGGTGGAATCGGTAGACACAAGGGATTTAAAATCCCTCGCTTAATAGGCGTGCCGGTTCAAGTCCGGCCTCGGGTACCATCATTTAAGCCCTGACAATAGTCAGGGC
>NZ_JABSSM010000148.1 GCF_013214165.1 Shewanella sp.
CCCAGCTCCTGGGCCAAGGTAAATTCCGCTTTTTCACTATTGTTTCTATGTTGAGCAGAACCACGCGGGTCCGCCTTAAGTGTCACTTGCTTCATGATGCTCCTCCTTGTGCTGAGTCATCATAGCGCATAAGTGGTCAATGCTTTTGTACAAAACTGTGCTCACTTGGCATTAGCCTACATTGATTGCCGTGCATGAGGCGATTGCTTGCCTGCTGACGGCATTCGCCTTGCCGTTATTATTAGTCGCTATACATGCTTCTTCGATAAATATCAGTGGCTATTAGGTGATTTAATCAGCGAATTGTTGTTGGTGTTGTTCATTTTTATCGACAAACTCTTGTATCAGCTGTGTCTTTTTCTCTTCTAATAGTTTGATCAGTGCTTCCTTCTCTTCTTGGCTTAAGCTGTCATTGTTGGCAATATCTTGTATGTCAGCTTCGATCTTATCTAATTTCTCACGGTCAATGCCCGAACGCTTATCCAGTATAAGCTGCATGACCGCTTGTAATTTGGTTTCTTGCTTGGCTTTCGATCCCAGTTGGTCATAGGTATCAGAGCTTTCAGCAGTTTGAGAGCGTGATGAAAGGGTGACATAGTCTCTATATTGGTTGTCTCGGTCGATGACATGATTCTGGGGCTCAATAGGTCGCAGTGAATTTGTCGCGATATTATTTTTGGCTTGAACCTGTGATGGTTTACTCGTATGGGTGTCAATATTCACATAAGCGGGGTAGCCATTGACTGTCATCATGTTATTGTCCTTCCTTGGGAGCGATGGTTTTACTGCCACAGTAAATAAAGCAATTTTCGAACCAACATTCAGGATCTAATGTAAACATCAATGAGCACCTAGTCGAGGCGCTATTCAGTCGAGATTGATTAAGCAAAAATAAGGAGTGCCATGGGAACCAGCAATATCATCATCTTCGATGGTGTGTGTCATCTCTGCAATGGCGCGGTTAACTTCATCATTAAGCGAGATCCTAAGTCGATTTTTTGCTTTACTCCTATGCAAAGCCAGGCTGCGAAAGACTTGATGGCTAGATATTCGTTAATCAATGATCACGGCGATACCTTGTTTCTTATCAAGCAAGGTCAATGTTATACCCGTACCGATGCCGCGCTTGAGATCGGTAAAGACCTGTCCGGTTTCTGGCCTCTGTTGCGAATATTTACAGTCTTGCCTCGTTCATTCAGGGATTATTGCTATAACTGGCTGGGGAGTCGGCGCTATGCACTCTTCGGCAAGCGCGATACCTGTATGTTACCTACGGAAGAACTGCGCAGCCGGTTTATAATTTAACGATGTTTATTATTTGAAAGCTATCAAACCTTGGTCAAATAACGACCTAGAGCGATCATTCTAAGACGTACTTGGACAAAAACGTGATGACTTGTCAGATAACAAGTTAGTTAAATATCCATTGAGTTAGGTTCAGTTGACTGGTTTGGTATTTGGTTAGTTTATTGAGAACCATAGCTTCATTCTAATCTATAGCCTGCGGCGGTGCCGTGCAGGGTCTTGTATGTTCCAGACATACATAAGATATTTCCTATCTCCCTATAGGTCAGATTCACCAATGTCGTGCTCACATGGTCAGAGATGCTCCCTACATCTCAAGACATTTCCCATCTGACCCACAAGGACGTGGGGAATGCCTGAGTGATATCTGGAATATCGCAGGCCCTATGGGTCAGCGTGGGGAATGCCTGAGTGATATATGGAATATCGTAGGCCCTATGGGTCAAGGTGGAAATGCCGAAAAATGTAGGCAACATTTCCGGCCTTGTTTCGGAAACTCACAGCCGCGTTCACACCAGCTATTATTTCGAGAAAGTCATTTCTTCGATTTGAATTTTACTGGCTAGTCACTCACTTTTTGACAAAGTTAGTTAGAACATTGGGCTTTGATAAGCTGATAATGATTAGTAATAGTATCTAGTTTATCTGTTCCCCTAATTCGCTCCGCCCCATTTATCCGCTTTAATGTAGGAGCGGCTTCAGCCGCGAAGACCTTTCTTAGTTTATTCGAAGGCCATAATTCAATCCGACCATTTATCCCTGAGTGTCTTGATTATTGACACATAATAAAACAACTAAATATATATTGTTAATTATTAGAGGTTTATAGCGAGCGTGTGCTGTTATGGTTTGATTATTGCACTTATTTTATCAGCTATATTTTTAATAAAAAGGGATGTTTATGTACATAAATAATAGCGTGCAGGTAGGCCGCACTGAACAAATACAAAAGAATACTTATACTGATACTAAATCAACAGCCACAGATGTTTCAACTTCAACTTCAACTGACAAAGTAACAATTAGTGATGCTGGGCGTAATGCTGAATCTAAATGGCAAGAAATTTCAAACAAATATGATGTAACCAATATTTCAAGTAATGAACTAATGACGATGTCTAAAGAGTTATATGATAATAAGTTAATATCTGAAGAGGAATATTTGTTAATGTATGTACCGTTGAGCATGGACGAAGACCCAAATCAGAAAAATAACTATTTGGGTGCTATGCGTGATGATTTAAACATAGCTCGACGAACAGGGGATACAAAAGAAGGAATGAATATGAGAATAACCAGAATTGATATTCTAGAGAACATTGAACGGTTATTTACTAAGTCTTGAATAAATACAAAAATAAAAAATGTACGAGTTATGCTGGAGTAATACAATAAGTGCAACAGATTAATGTTGAAAAGTGAGAGAGCTGAAGGCAGAATTTTAGTTCTCACACACAAATTCAGAGTCTGTCATGAACAAACAGTACCATCAGCTCACTCAGGAACTAGGATACCAAATATCTGCCTCCCGTAAAAAAGGTATGACACTTCGTCAGATCGCGAGGAAGTCGGGGTACATTTTAGTACCGTATGCCGTGAGTTAAAGCGAAATGTCACCAGCCTCAACTATGACCCGAAAATGGCACATACGTTAAGCTGTAAGCGTAAAAGGATGTCGAAAAAAGCCTGTAAACGCCAGCCAAGTACCGACGAAATCATTCGGAAATGCATGGTTCTTAACTGGTCTCCTGGGGCGATCAGTGACCGTATGCCAATAGAATTCGCCCCAAGTGAATGCTTGAGTCATACAAGCATTTATCGGCGTATTGAAGAGAATAAGCAACAAGGAGGCACTTTATATCAGCAGCTCCCTCGCTATGGCAAAACGCGTTGGAAAGGTGGCAAAAGGAAGCGTAATGCGGGTGTCAGCTTGATTCCAGACCGAGTAGATATCAGTGAGCGCCCGAAAATTGTAGAAGCAAGAGAACGAATAGGTGACTGGGAAGGCGATACCGTTCATGGGCAAAATGCTCATTTAGTGACATTAGTGGATCGCTGCAGTCGTTTTACCTTAGCACGAAGAGTATTCAGAAAAACGAAAGAGGAAGTGAGTGATGCGATGATCGCTTTGCTTGGGCAGGTCGATACGGCATTGACGCTAACCTTGGATAATGGCGGTGAGTTTGCAGGCCATATGAAGGTTCATGAAGCGACGAGAGCGAAGGTTTATTTTGCCAAACCTTATGCGAGTTGGCAGCGAGGAACGAATGAAAATACTAACGGTCGAATTCGGCGTTTTTGGCCTAAGAAATTCGACATGGCTAGGCTGACAGAGGAGGAAATCGAGAACAGGATATTACAACTAAATTTAACGCCAAGAAAGATATTAGGCGGGCTAACACCCCTCGAGGTCTTTACTGGTAGGCGTGTTGCACTTATTGCTTGATTCCAGCGCGGCTTCAGCCGCGAAGACCTTTCTTAGTTTATTCGAAGGCCATAATTCAATCCGACCATTTATCCCTGAGTGTCTTGATTATTGACATATAATAAAACAACTAAATATATATTGTTAATTATTAGAGGCTTATAGCTAGCACGTGCTGTTATGGTTTGATTATTGCATTTATTTTATCAGCTATATTTTTAATTAAAAGGGATGTTTATGTACATAAATAATAGCGTGCAGGTAGGCCGCACTGAACAAATACAAAAGAATACTTATACTGATACTAAATCAACAGCCACAGATGTTTCAACTTCAACTTCAACTTCAACTTCAACTGACAAAGTAACAATTAGTGATGCTGGGCGTAATGCTGAATCTAAATGGCAAGAAATTTCAAACAAATATGATGTAACCAATATGTCAAGTAATGAACTAATGAAGATGTCTAAAGAATTATATGATAATAAGTTAATCTCTGAAAAAGAATATCTGTTAATGTATGATCCGTTGGGCATAGATGAAGATCGGAATAGTAAGCATAACTTTTTGGATATAATGCGTAATGACTTAAATGAAGCTCGAAAAAGAGGCGATGATACTACAGAAGGAATTAATATCAGAATAAAAAAGCTTGATATTTTAGAGCGGCTCGAACGTTTATCTACTTAAGATTGAAGATGTGTTAAATGAAAATTAAGTGTGCGAGTTACAAATTACTAACTCGTACACGCAGTAGTCTATTAGTTAATATAAATAGAATCACTCCAATAACCAAACGGACTTGCTATAGAGTTGGCTGAAACTGTGAATTTACCAGACTCTTGCCCACTAAAATCAAATAAGTATCGATATCCTGTTGCTATATCACCAGGACGACATTTGTTAAGGTTTGAACCGCACCTAGGTTCTGAAACCAGAGGCGTTTTACTAACGCCGTTCATGGTAGCTCTATTAACATTACCATATCCTTTTTGCCACACATAAGTGTACCTGATTACCCATGAGGCTCAGCCATCTTTAACAGTCTATATGGCATAGGTGGCGTTCTAACTGCCACACTCATAAATCGTGGCAATAATTCAGTTAGATTAAAACGCCGATTGAACCGATAACA
>NZ_JABSSM010000149.1 GCF_013214165.1 Shewanella sp.
TGACAGAGGAGGAAATCGAGAACAGAATATTGCAACTAAATTTAACGCCAAGAAAGATATTAGGCGGGCTAACACCCCTCGAGGTCTTTACTGGTAAGCGTGTTGCACTTATTGCTTGATTCCAGCAATAGCTCTTTGTAGCTTGAGTGTCTATATTGCCATCCTTGATCACTATGAACAATAATCTTGGCGTCATCACCTAGCGTATCTAGGGCATCTTTAAGCATATCAGTTACCAATGGCAAACGAACATTTGTATCAACACGATAAGAAATAACCTCTTGATTAAACAAGTCAATTATCGGTGATAGGTACACTTTCTGCCCTTTAACTTTAAACTCAGTTACATCTGTAACCCACTTTTCATTGGGTTTCGACGCTGCGAAGTCTCGTTCTAAAATATTAGGGGCAGCTTTACCTTGTTCACCTTTATATGAGCTGTATTTCTTAGCGCGAACCATTGATTTTAACATCCTCCGCAAATCACGGTAAAACGTCAGTTGCTCGCCTTTCCAGTGGCATCCGCCGCGATGACCCCGTCGGATCCAAGCCACACTGCCTTTAGCTGTTGTTTCATGGGTATGATCATCCATACATGCCCACTCAAACCAGACATATTCACCATGAAACATGACGATTGGCCAGCTCATAGTGACGCCGGGTTGTGCCAGTAATGCCCACCATTGTTGCTCTCGGTTTTTTTGCTCTTCTAGGCCATAAAAAGGCCCGTCCTGACAGAAGTAAACCAGGTTCTTATGGTACTCAGCACTTAATATTTCATCTCGTGATTGACGTAATGCCTCACAGTGAGTTGGCCACCATGCCTTGTTTTCAGCTTCTATTTGTTCGAGCGAATACTGATCATCAATTTGAGGTAATTCGTCTTGTTTTACTGTTAAAAACAGCTCGGCTGCATCGATCATTTGCTGTGCCACTGCAGCAGAAACTCGCACGGGCGTGGAATAATCGGCAGATAAATCCTGATAATAATTAGTACGTGTTTTGGTCATTATTATTTCTCCATTAAGACCACGACTGAACGGGGTTTGACCAGATATTGGGCATTTTTAAGCTTAATATTTGGGCCCTTGAGTCTGATCGATTGTGCAACGCTTAAACTGGTATCAATCACTCTGATCCATGCTTTATTTTCTATCTGCACCGTAAAGTTAAGTGGTTCCCAATAAGTATTGATCATGACATACAAATTTTTACCGCCAACCCCCTTGCCACTGAGATGATAAGCAAAACTATGTGAGTCATAAGACAGATCAACATCAAGACTGTTAACCCCAAACCATTGAATATCTTCCCGCCAGAATCCCGGGCGACCGATACTGACATTTTCTTTACGGAATTGTATCAATTTGCTAAAAAATTGCGTCATAGAGGCATGGGTTTTAGCCCGGTTCCAGTCTAACCAGCTGGTGTCATTATCTTGATTATAGGGGTTGTTATTGCCGCCCTGAGTGTGTAGAAACTCATCACCCATTCTGAACATAGGTGCGCCATTTGATAGCATCAATAACGTGATAAAGTTTCTGGCCTGTTGTGATCTTAAGGCCTGAATTTCAGGTGTGCCGAACCGAAGACACCCACAATTATTTCTTATCGGGTTAGTCATATGCGTGGCTACCTTGTCGCCGCCAATACAAGCGAGCCAAGGTCAGACGGTGTTTATCCCCATCGCGGTGGGTGATATTATTACCTTTATTCCCATCATGGCTTCAAGCAGCAGTGGTAGTGTGACCGGCACTAGCACAGATGGTCGCTATGACTTAAGCTGGTCTGCGGAGAGTAATGCGAGTTATTATCAAATCATCATCACCGATGAAAATGGCAAACAGCGCATTATTAAGGTGATCGGGACCCATTACTCGCTGGCAGGGCTGTCATTGGGCAGTAATAAGATCGAGATCCAAGCCTGTAATGCCAGCAACCAATGTGGTGTGAGTTACTTAGCGGGCTCGGTATCGCGTAGCAGTAGGGTGCGTTATCAGCATACCGATATGCTGGGTACGCCGGTTATGGAAACCGATGAGTCAGGCTATGTGATCAGTCGCAGTGTGTATGAGCCCTTTGGTAAACGCCTCGGCGGTGAAAAAGTGGGTCTAGGATTTACCGGGCATCTGCAAGATGAAGATCTGGGTTTGACTTATATGCAGGCACGATACTATGATCCAGTGATTGGGCGGTTTTATTCTAGTGACCCAGTTGGATATACTGCTGCTAACCCTGTGATGTCGTTTAATCGGTATCTGTATGTGAATAACAATCCTTATAAATATACTGATCCAGATGGTGAGTTTTTATTGGGTGCATTTATCGGTGCAGCTCTCGAAATAGGTGTTCAAGCATACACAGGAGAACTTGGATTTAATGCTTCAAGTTTAGGTAGAATAGCAGCTGCGGGAGCCGCAGGAGCTGTTGGAGCAGGAATTGCGTCAGGGGTTGCAAAGTTAGCTGCGGTTGCAAAATTGGGCGGTGTAGGCAAGGCTGCTGCCACCTTAGGTGGTGATATATCTGCTAGTGTAGCTGGTTCAGCAATCACAGGTGGTGATATCACTATGGAGGGTATTGCTGCTGATGTTACTGGTGGTAAAATTGGTGGTGCTATTGTTGGTAATGTAGCTAAAAACTTACCTGTTTCAGCAAAAAATATAACTGGTCAAATGAAGCCGAAAGGCTCGGCAAATAGCAGGAAAGGTAATCGTAAACTGAATCGACAAGCAAATAAACAAAACAATGCTACCAAAGCGGCTAGAGAGGCAAGAGGAGCAGCAGCAGGTTCTGGAGCTGGAGGTAAGGCTGCTGGTTGTATGCGGCAAGGCAGTTGCTAATATAGCGAAATTATAGATATGTTTTAACTAGCCAAGTAAGTATTTTTTAACTTGGCTAGTTAAATTATTTATTATTTATTGTTTATTTTTTTGATTTAATGATTTTTGTTTGAGGTCTTTTCTTTCTATACCGTTGAAATACTATGGCTAAAAGAAACAAGATAAAACTACCTAACACAGCTAATACAATGAAAAACTCAGAGTTAGAGTTATTTTGGGGTTCTAATATAGCTAAATCCGGATTCCCTGTTTCATAATACACAACGACTTCTTTCCCAACAGGATATTTTTCTATTATTTTTTCTGCCTTTTCTTTTCTTCTAAAACTCTTACTTCCAAAATTAACTTTGTCAGAAGTATGCTTTATTCCATGAATTTTAAATTCATATTCAATTATAAACCTATACCCAGAAGCTCCTTTTACTCCTACATGATAGTTCATTTTTGAAGTTATAACAGTTCCTGTCGTTTGCTCGAAATGAATAGAATCAGGAAAAAATCCACCTTTAATATCTTCATAACGAAACAATACAATTACAGCAATAATTAGTATAAATGTACCAAATATTTCTTTGATTGCTTTATCTTTAACTTTTGATTTCATCAGTTCCCTTAATTTTATATAGACATTAGATATCCAAAGCTCTACCTTTTGGTAGAACTTTTATTAGCCGCTACTTTCCTTAGCTACTTTTATTTCATCGCACTAAAACGATTAGCATCATGTTTGAGAATTAAACCTTCCAGTACTGTTTTTGTTACTAACTTTTCTTGTTCTGTAAAACCTTGTATAGCTTCAAATTGTAATTTTAACTCATCATCAGGATCACGTTCACTTGCATTAAAAACGAGTGAATCGATGCTGACATGAAGTGTTACAGCAATCTTTTTTAGTACCTCAAGTGAGGGCTGTGTTGCACCCGCTTCGTACCGTCTAATTTGATTGACATGCACACCAATAGTGTCAGCCATTTCTTGCTGAATAAGCTGTTTATCACGTCTTAGCGAAATTAATCTTTCTTGAATACTCATCTTTTTAAAATCAATCGAAGTTAACCACTGACCCATGATGATATACCCTAGTTACCAAAAGAGGTTGCAATGATACCTCTTTTGGTTTTAAAATAAAAACTCTTGTGGGTATTGACAGGTTTTTGGGGGTTTTACTATGGCTCGACTAAAAGAATCAGTAATTGAACAAATCAAACGTGATGTAAGTTTATTGCGTTTGGTGGAATCTCAAGGCCATAAACCCAAAGCGCATGGTAAAGACAAAGTGATCCCATGTCCGTTTCATCAAGACAATACGGCAAGCCTTGTGATCAGCCCCAATAATTTATTTAATTGTTTTGGCTGTGGTGAAGCAGGCTCTGTGATTGATTGGGTGATGAACGAGTAAAAAGGGACAGCCATAAAAATCTATCTAATAAATTAACGAGTTAATGACTTAGTTATATTTTTAGCCCCTCTCTTTATTAAATAAAAAACAGCACAAACCAAAGCCCTGCATCACTGCGGGGCTTTGGCTTTTTAGCGGCTAATTACCTTAGTTGCTGTTTAATATCGGCGCTAGGTTATGCCGATTGTTGCTGTTTAATTAATGCCTCTAACATCTCACTGATAAATTTTTGCTTTGCCCTAGGCATTAAGCCAACTTGTTCAATCTGCTTATGCAGCAAAGATGTTGGCCCTCGCTTAGTGGCAGTTTTCACGCTTGGCTCTTCCATCAATTCTTCAACACTCACCGATAACGTTTTGGCTAAGGTGGCCAATAACTCCACTGAAATGCGCAATCTGCGAAAACAACGAAGACACCCACAATTGTTTTTTATCGGGTTAGTCATATTCATCTCGACCTTGTCGCCGCCAATACAAGCGAACCAAGGTCAGACGGTGTTTATCCCCATCGCGGTGGGTGATATCACTATTTTTATTCCCATCATGCCCTCAAGCAGCAGTGGTAGTGTGACCGGCACTAGCACTGATGGTCGCTATGACTTAAGCTGGTCTGCGGTGAGTAA
>NZ_JABSSM010000015.1:0-23246 GCF_013214165.1 Shewanella sp.
TAAGAGTTATTGCTGACAAGTATGCAAAATTAACGACAAGACAGTTTTTAAGAGCAATAGAGCAGCTCCACATATCCGGTGGAGCTTATATAATCAATGAACTGTGATATTTGTGGGGATCCCTCAGACTCTGACCCTAATGTTACAAAATAATAGGTTTATTAATTGTGCATGCGCGTTAATCAATTATGGCGTATGCGCACTATACAGCTGTTAGAAGCTTTGCATTCAAATATTATATGAGTTCATCTATGGATTTAGAAATTGAAAAAATTTTGTCAAATATTACTTTGAAAGAATTCGAAGATAGATTTAAGCTATTTGAGAATAATCAGGCACAGAACAATACTGCTTGTACCGCTGAAGCCATTATAGAAACCATTATGATTGAGCATAACGGCTTAAAATTTTCAGCTTTTAAAAGTGAAGAACGTGAATATAAAAAGGATGCTATTTTATATCGTGTAAGAAAACTGGAGCCAGAAAAAATTGAGTTAACCCATGATGATTTTTGGGAGGCTCCAGAAAAATATGTTGATTACGGTAGGTTGAATCAGCCAGAACAGCAACTTCTTTATGTTGCAGCAAATAATCCTATGACAGCTATAAAGGAAGTTGGCATCAGAGAAGGGGATTACTTTCTTCTTACTTGCTATAAGGTAATTAACTCATTGAAAGTTTTCGGAATAGGAGTTGGTAATGATTTTGAATGTAAGCTATCGAAAGAGTCAAAATCAAAGCTAGACGCTTTAACTGACTTTATTGATAGAAACTTCCTCAAAGATACTAAGTCTGCATACTTAGTTAGTAGTGTTATTGCAAATTCAATATGTGATTTTGGTCGTGACGGCTGGTTTTATCCATCAGTAGCTCATCAAAATGGGCTTAATTTGTGTTTGAAGCTATCTGCAAAGTCAAATTTAGAAATTCATTCATCATATATCTGCCAACTGAATGATGGAGAAATAAGCAATAGGTTTGCAATTACAGTAGGCAACGATATAAACATTCATCACGACTGGCAATCGAAAAGTAGCAAAGCAAATAAAATATTAGAAAGTCTATTTGAACACAATCGACTACATAATGAATTGAATAAAAATGAACAACCTAAAGTTATTAAAGATATTGGTTACCCAATTAAGTTTGTATAAAGTTCGCTTCTAATCAGGTAGCCAGAGGTATCTAGCCTCCAGCCCCCACACCACCCTGCATGCGGCTCCGCACAGGGCGGTTCATTTAGAACGCCTAACCTAAACTTTCTGGTTAGGGTACTGGTTAGAAAAAATGACAATAACCAAGACACCCAATATTGACAATAACCAAGACACCCGACTGACAATAACCAAGACACCCAATATTATTCTCTGTTAGATGGCCTGTACCTGCTAGAACCAGATTGCCAGAGAAATTCATTGCTGTATCAATCCACCCTCCTGCCACACCATACAATACTCAATAATGCTGTCATGAGTAAAAATTCGACTATTCACTTGAAAATCAGACATAAAAATAACCAAACTGCCGTTTGGTTATGCTTGAATATAATAATTTAAAATGGATATCTCTCAGTCTTGATTAAATGCTATCTAGCCATCGATGGCAGTTGGCGGCACCTTGTCGCCGCTTGCGGTCGGTGTTTTTCAAGATAGTGTTCACAATACGCTGTCAGCTCTTGGGTGTTGCCACAGGCCCTTTGAAAATCTTGGTGAACTCTTGGTTAACAAAAAGACAGGACAGGCATATATTTTGTGCTTTAGAGCATCTCTACTAACCTTTAAGTTACCTCAACTCAGTTTGTACAGGGTAGCGACTATGACTTCAGCTCGCCGTAACTGATTGTTAGGGCTATATCGACTCAGAATCGACTCCGTTTTACCACATAATAAATCGTTGTGTTAGAAGGGCTTTCCTCTGCGGCGAAGATAAATTGACAGGGAAAAGTTTCGAGCATAGACGTGGTTGGATTGTCGGCTCCTCTTGGAATCTAAGGTTAAGGCTCTGTCTGCTATCTTTTGTATCTATGTCTGTGCCTATGCGGTAATGAATAATCACTATCATCTCGTACTGAAAATTGACCTCGATAGAGCGAATTCGCTGTCTAACCGCGAGGTAATTGAGCTTTGGTGTAAGGTGACTAAAGGTCATGATGTAGCAAATAAATACATGAATGGCGACACCTTAATCGAGGGTGAGCGGTTACTCCTTGATGGGTTATTGGCTGAATGGCATGAACGCCTATCGAGTATCTCGTGCACTTGATTTAATGAAGAGTTGAGGTGCCTTAATGAAGAAATAGCCCGTCGGGCCAATCGTGAGGATGATTGCTAACACACTTCAAGCATCTGATTATACGTCTATTCAGGAGCGCATTACCGAGCTAAGTACCTCGGATAAAAACACTAAACCAAATGATGAATCAGCATCAACCTCGAGTGAGCCACTCCAACAACTTGCTCAATTCGATGGTGCTGCCCATCTAGCGACTCAATCAGGTATCCCATTTAATTTCTGTGATTATTTACAACTTATCGATTGGACTGGCAGAGCCATTAGGCCTGATAAAAAAGGTTTTATTGATTCAAGCCAGCCTAAATTACTCAATGAACTTGGCATCGCGCCCGAGGCTTGGATAACCTCAGCGAAAGAGTTTCGCCGCCAATACAGTGGTATTAGTGGTCGTTGGGATGCTATGTGTGCTTTCAAAAAGCAGCATAACTGTGGGCTATGGTGTAAAGGAAAAGCCAGCAGTAATGCACTTCATCCATCACCTTAGCAAGGTCTTCGGAAAGGCCTTCGCGGCTGAAGCCGCTCCTACATTAAAATCGAGACAAAGGGGTCAGAACCTGACGAATCCCCACAAAAAAGACGGGACAGGCATATCTTTTCTGAGTATCCAAGGCGGGTTCGGCGGTAACAGTACGGGATTGCTTCGACTCGGTGATATTGCAGATGTCAGTTTAGGTTATCAAACGCCTGCGATGACATTAAGTCGATTCACGGAAAAAATAGCATCTTGTTAGCCGCAACACTTTTTATATTTTTTACCACTGCCACATGAACAAGGATCATTACGGTTCGGGGTTTTGTCGAACCTAGTGGTAGTTGGCTTGTTTATAACCACGTTAAGATCATTGATATTTTCATCAATAGCACTATCTACAGTAATCTCGGCAAATAATCCATTATCAGCAACTAACGCCGCTACCTCTTTTTTTCTCTCATCACTGTTAACCACTAGCGATAATGGCTGCTTTTCTGTACCAAGCTTAACGATACGCTTAGTATTATAACCACTTATTACATGATTTTCTCTGGTGTAGATACGCCCTTTGTAATACAGATCGTGCACGATGAACTCCGCTAATTAAATACTAGATTTTAGCGCGGAAGTATAACGTAAAACGTTAAATAGTCGACTGTTGAATTAAGGAGCTTGCTGCTTGTCTGTCTTTTAACTACAAGCAGAGAAAGATAATACCTTTTGGCTCATGGGAGATAAAAACAGCTCCATAAACCAAACAAGATAAAGGGGTCAGAACCTGGCGAATCCCCACAAAAAAAAGAAAACAGCCACCCATTGCTAATCAACAACATACAGTGCCCCCTTGTCAAAGTAGAAGTGCGTCACTCATTTTTAGTTATTGGTTTAAGATGACTATACCCGTCCCAAAAGAACACAAGTCAAAGCCGCGATTAACCACCAATTCACCATTTCCTCACTTCCTACTTCCTCAACCAAGAGTGTTATTGACGCTGGAATACTACAGGGGTAAAATTATGGCCTTCTAATTTTGAGGTTAACCATGCGATTCAAGCAAATCATAAGCGTTGAAATGGCGAATACTACCGATATATTGTCAGTGTCATTTGGTAAGGAAATTGAAGTCGTCAGCAATGATGGTTCCAGAGTGGCAGACTACTGGCAGGAAGTCGCTTATCTAGTATTGCTCGATGGTAAAGCCGTGGATGATGGTCATACAAGATCTAATGCCAATGAAGTAGCGAAAAAATGGCAAATAGACGATGATTTGCGATTAACAGGACTTGGCACACACTCAAACAAGCGTTACTGGCAATTACCTATTAAGCTGCAGCGAAAGATTAGAACATTTGGCAGTGTGTCACCTTCACTCGAGCCTTAAGAACGCTCAAGGATCGCACCTCAGTTTCTCTCCCGATACTCAAGAACATATCGTTGAAAGCCCCGATACCTCACGGTATCAGGCCTTTCTTGGATGACCTAAGATAAAGGGGTCAGCAAAAGGCATAACAGCCACATTTTTATATCTGGTGTCTTTTCTGTTAGCCCCCTACTCGCCGTTAAATTACCTCGGTGGACTGATTTTTTCGTTTTTTTAAAAATAGCTAGTGTGCCCAATCCGACTCACAATATACCAAGTGTGCTTTGGGCTCGATTTGCAGTGGTGAAAATATGCCTTGTTTCGAGTTTTGATAATCGAGCAAGCGCCTTGTGTCTTCGTGCTGCCATAAACTGGGGTGTTGCTGCTTAAAACGGCTTAACGTGGCGATGGCTTGATCAATTTGATTGTTCTCAAAATAGGCGCGGGCTAAAAAGCTGGCTTGTAAGCGGGTGGTTATCTTGTCATCACTCATGGCGATCACCGCTGGGTAGTCTTGGCGTTCTAAATGAATGCGCATAATGGAATAACTGCTATAACCAAAGCTGGTTTCCATATTGAGTGCTTTGTTTAATGCTTTTGCTTCGCTTAATACCTCCAGTGCTTGATCATAATTACCCAGATCAGTATGTGCCCAGCCGAGAAAGACTAAGGCGCTGGCGTGGTAGTAGGGCGCTGATAGGCTTCTGATGAAGCCTTCTAGCAATACAATGGCTCGTTCCAGCTTGGCGGCTTGGGTTGGGTGGCTGCCCAGGGCCGTTTGATCTAGACCTTGGTCGAGCATAGCAAAAGCGATATAGAAGTCGCTAATATTGAGCAAGGGCTTGGAGCCTAGCGCTGTTGCAATTTGTTTCGCTTCATTAAAGTAGTTCAGGGCCTGCATACCCTCGTGCAATTGCACTTGGTAGAAGCCCGCGTAGATTAAAGCTTGGGCCAGTTCGAACGGTTGTTGCAGTTCCCGATAAAGGCTTAGGGCTTGCTTCAGTGCGTTTTCGCGCGTGGGTAAATCTATGCTGTAGTTTTGCGCTATGGCGAGTTGGCTGGCCGCTATCATGGGTTGGTTGTTGAGTTGCTGGTAAAAATTCAGGGCTTTTTGCAACCGCGCTTGGTTGAGCAATAAATCATTTTGAGGGTTTTTCTCTAATCCTTCATTACTCGGATTCCCTAGATAAAACAGTTTGTCGGCTTCTATGGTTAGGTCGTTACTGGCAATAAATACTTGCTTGGCTTTTATCATCCATTGGTGGTGTATTTCCCATGCCATCGCATTCCAGGCGATATTGGCTTGAAGTCGATAATTTTGCGCCATTAGTTTTGGATCTAAAGTTTGTTCGGCTTTTGCCGTTGCATCATCAACTCGCCCTTGTAGTTGCTCGTCACCACGTCGGTATGCCAGCTCGGCTAACCAGTAAGCTATAAACGCATCTAGGCTGATATCGGCTTGCCGTTGCTTAGAAGTGATGTCATTGAAGAGCTTTTCTGCTTGCTGCCACTGTCCTAATGCGTAACGACTACGCGCTAACCACGCTTGGGTCCATGGGTTGTCTTCTTGAATGGTGAGAGAGGCTTGGAAGTATTTTTGAGCGCTAATAGAACCTTCTTCTTGTAGTGCCTGCATCCCTTGGGCTAGGGCTTGAGCAGCGATGGGGTCGTCAGTCGTTTTTGTTGTTTGGCGCTCTTGTCCTGGCCTTAATAAATATAACAGTTGTTGGCTAATAGATCGTGAGGCCGCGGGCAGTGATGGATAGCTGATGCTGCCTTGTTGATTGCGACCGTCGGCGTGAATGAGTTTGAAATCGAAGACCTGTTGCTCATTGTGCAAGCGAACACTGGCATAGAGGGCGCTATCTATGTTTCGGTCACGCAGTAGACTGCGAATGTGTATGGGTAAGGTTGGCCATTCTAACTCTGCGCCGAGTAATAGAGTATTAGCGAGTGCTGGCGGGGTTACCTTAAGTTGATTGCTGCGCTGTAGGTCTATGGCAAGCATGTCGGATAGGCCGAGTTCTAGCCAGGCCATCGTAGGATCGTTGGTGGCGTTGATAAAGGGCAGTACTAATAAACTGTTTGAGCCCATGGCGTTAGCTTCATCGCTGTGTTTTTCTTCTGCGCCTATATTCGACAATAGATTGCCTAGTCCTAACCCACTGCCTAAACCGATAACAAGTATGAGGGCTATTAACGGCATTGCGAATCGGCTAACTGTGCTAGGCATTATTTCTGCGGGTTTCTTTACTACTGCTTTTTTTATGCCCAAATGTTCTTGCTGCTCAATGTCCTTTAGCGGGCAAATCCATTGGTAACCGCGTTGTGGGTAGGTCTTTATGTAGCTAGGTTGCTTGGCGCTATCGTTTAAGGCTAAGCGCAGTTCACGAATGCTTTGGGTCAGGGAGTTTTCACGGTAGTCGCCGTGTTGCCATAACGTTTCTAGCAGTTCCTCTTTGCTAACAATCCTATCTTGATGCTCAATCAAATATTGCAGTAAGCCAGCCACCTTATGTCTCAAGGCTTGCTCTGGTTTTTCGCTATGAGTGAGCACGCCACTTTGGCTATCGAAAGAATATTGCGCGAACTGAAAGGACATCTATGGGTAACCCGCTATTGAAGAACCTAGTGATTTTACGTCTTGTAAGGGCTATAGGGCAAGTGGATTATTTTAACGGTAAAGCCACAAATTACTGATATATAGGAACAAATAAAAATATCACTTTTGTTTGATATCGATTTTATATCGATATCACTGCATTTTGATAAATGCTTTTGTGAAATTGGGTATAACTCAGTCATCAAGTTTCACCCTAGTACTAGGAGGCGGATGACGAATATGGAATCTTTTATACAGGCTTTTCTTTTTGAGCAGCAATTTTCACTTTGGGCTATCGCGGCGGTTTTTGCTGCGGGACTACTGACAAGTTTAACCCCCTGCGTTTACCCCATGTTGCCGATCACAGTTTCTGTCGTCGGTAGCCAAGCGAATGGGCGAACTCAGAGCATCTTGTATTCCTTACTCTATGTTTTTGGCTTGGCTTTAGTCTATGCGGCGCTGGGTATTTTGGCGGCGAGTAGCGGTGTGCTGTTTGGCTCAGTGGCATCTCACCCAATGACACTCTTACTGGTTGCGGGTTTCTGTTTACTGATGGCTGCTTGGATCTTGGGTTGGCTGCGTTTGCCTGCGGGTTTGATTGTCCCTGAGTTTAAGTCTAAATCGGCGCCTTTCAATGTGTTCTTTGCGGGAGGCCTTTCAGGCCTAGTGATGGCACCTTGCACATCACCGGTACTGGGTATGTTGCTGATGTATGTGGCTGGAGAGGGGAATCGTCTTTGGGCGGCACTGCTGATGTTTGTTTTTGCCTTTGGAATGAGCGCTTTATTAATCGTCGCGGGGTGTTTTAGTGGTGCCTTATCTGCGTTGCCACGCTCTGGTCCTTGGCTCAATGCTATTAAATGGGTGTTCGCGGCCTCGATGGCTGGAGCGGCTGTTTATCTGATACTTCAAGTTTTTTAACGTTCAAAATAAGAGGGATCTCATGATGAGAATATTGAATAAAACACCTATTGGAAGCGGTCGAAAATTGCGTCTTGCGGTGTCGGTTTTGCTGTTAGGTGCGTCGATACAGGTGGGAGCGGCCTCATTAACAGTGGGAGATAAAGCACCAGATTTTGAAGTGACTACCTTAACGGGAGAGACCTTTAAACTCTCTGATCACAAGGGTAAAAAGCCAGTGTATTTAAAATTTTGGGCAACCTGGTGCAGTTACTGCAAAGTGGAGATGCCACACTTGCAATCGATTTACAATGAATACGGCGATGATGTGGAAATATTGACGGTGAATGTGGGCATTAATGATTCGGTTGCGAATATCCAGCGGTTTTTTAATCGTGGTGGTTTTAACTTACCGACCGTGATTGATCAACAAGGTGATTTAACCAGCCGCTATGGCATAGTCGGTACGCCGCATCATGTGCTGATTGATAAAAATGGAAAGATTGCTTACCGCACGTTTTTGGCCACTGATACATTAGATGAGATGGTAGAAGAGTGGGCGAAAGAGAAAAAAGTGTCAAACAGACGTCCTTGGAAACGATAGGTAGTGATGATAATGAAAAATCTGAGCATAAATAAAATAACTATGAATAAAAGTGCGGCACCTACTAAAGGCTATTTAATATTTACATTGATGATGCTAGCGGTGTGTTTTCGTGCTGAGGCAGGAGAAAGCCCTGTGCTACTCTTGGAAAATATAACAACCTTTGATGGCCAATCCTTGGTGTTGGAAAACAGTAAACTGACCCATTTAATCTTTCAGGATATCTGGAATAGTTATGAAGGCCTGGGCGAAGAAGCGCGAATAGCCGCTTTACCTAAAGCCTTTGTTAACAATAGCCAGCAAATTTGGGTGCAGCCAGGAATCAATGTGACAGAAGCTCAGTTAGCTGAATTTCAAGGCTATTATCCGCAAGTGACGCCGTTAGTATTGGATCATGGTCATCGTTTGATGCGTTCGCTGGGGGCCTGGGATTTCCCCTTGCATGTGATTTTAAAAGATGGAAATAAAGTGTTTTCTGGTAGCGGTGAGGAGCTTAGCACAGTCGCCACAAAGCATTTTTCGACTCGGGAAGCGCTGAACCAATGGCTGCAAATAAAGACAGATGATTTACCTTTTATGCGTGTTGCTGGGACAGAAAAATCAAAGTCCGTTTCGTTTTCGATTAATGAGGCTGCTAAGCCAGGTTACCGCAAGCTGGAAGAAGGGGATCAGGCACCAGTATTTATCGTAACAACCCTGTCGGGTAATACCGTTAGTTTACTGGGACTTGCTAACAACAAGCCTTTGAGTTTGATCTTTTTGGATTCACTTTGTCCTATGCCTCACTTTCCCGGCTGTGAAGCCCAGATTGAACACTTGAATCATCTGGTGACTAAGGATGATTCACGCGAGTGGCTAGGCGTAGTGAGTTCTTTTTATGTCAATGAAGAAATTGTGCAGCAGTTTCGCGATAAGTTTCAGCTGAAGCTGCCTCTAGTATTTGATACCGATAATCAGATTTACCAGTCTTATGGGGTGCATGCTTCGCCCTATCAGATAGACATTAGTCGTGATGGCAATATTCGTTCACGTGGTTCTGAGATTCATTAAGTTATTACCAGTCTATTTAATGCTTCTAGATGATAGGAGCATTATATTTTCCATCTTTACTATCGGAAATTTTAGTTATATGAGCTGTGTGTTGGTTAAAGATGGTGGGGAAATAGTAGCGCAAGGTTTCACGCAAGCCTTGGGGCGTCATCATGCGGAGGCTAGTGCACTCGAGGCTTATTCAAGCGCGCTTAAAGATACATCAGATCCACTTGAAAACGATTTTAACCATATAGTGGCCTATGTAACTCTAGCGCCCTGATCTTTTGAAGGTCGGACGCCATCATGTGCTAAAGCATTGATAGATAATAAAATAATCCGAGCTTTTGTCGCTATCTTAGATCTTGACCCTAGAAACAGCGGTAAGGGAATAAAGATGCTCACTGATGCGGGCATAGCTGTAACAATTGGGTCGAAGCTGATAGTGTTCAGCAATTCATGTATCCCTATCTCAATAAGCGTTAAGAAAAATTAAAGCCATCCATTAAAAAGCAACAACATGCTCCGAATTCAACATACAAGTGCATCTGTTTTCAGCCGACCTAGAGCAAAAAGTTGGCTATCCCAGATAGCGTAACATATTGATTACAACTAATATTTTAGATGCACTTGAAGATATAGCCCCACGCTTGTCATCACGGATTATCCAGCCCGTTTCATCGACCAGCTCTAGATACTCTTTGAGTGAGAAGTTTATGCCTTTAGCTTGGTTCAGTTGTTCATTTGCAATAAAAGGCTGGAGTTTTTCTGGTTGTTTACCTTTTAAAGCAGCCTTTACTCTCATTTTAAGGCTGGTGTAGTCAGAGGTTTCTGGTGTCTTGGCCATCTTTGCCCGTATGGGCCTATCTATCAATAAGAGTGCTCTACATAGGCCGGAAGCCAGTCCTACCACCAATTAACAATGCCGGTCTCTATGTCTGATAAATTAACTGCAATGGCAAAACGATTTTAATTCAGTACTATGGAAATAAAGCGCCGGAGTGGTATAAATGCAACCAGCCACTACAAATTGCGAAAAAACACGCCCACTCTGGTGAGCGTTTAACATTTATCTAGGAGGGAAATATGAGTACCAAGGAGATAAAGGATTATTACAGCTCGACAGAGAATAGCGATACTCGAGCGGATCTCGATTATGCGGTCACGATGCTGGGTAAAGACAGGATTGCCATTGATTGTGGATGTGGCGCAGGTGCAGACATTGCCTTTTTACGAGAACATGATTTTATTGTCCATGCATTTGATCTTGAACAAGAGTCCATACTTCGATGTAGAGAACGATTCAAGGATGATGGCAAGGTATTCTTGTCCCAAGATAGTTTTAGCAGCTTTGCATACCCGTGCGCGTCCCTGATTGTAGCCGATGCGAGTTTATTCTTTTGTCCACCGACCGAGTTCAAAGATGTTTGGATTAATATCGAAGCATCCCTGATGCCTAGCGGTGTTTTTTGTGGGTCTTTTCTTGGACCCAATGACACTATGGCTGGCCCAGATTATGATAAGGAAGCTTTTTGGCCAGAGGTGATGGTATTTACCGAGGATAAGCTACGACAACACTTCACTGGTTTTGAAGTAATCAGATGGACTGAGCACCAGATATCTGGCGAAACGGCTCAGGGAGTGCCACATCGATGGCATATTTTTTCAGTTGTGGCAAAGATACGCTCACCAGCGCATGTTACGTAAATGCGGGGGAGTCGCTATCTGAGAGCCAGCTCCTAGAACTGCGGTAAAGGAATAGCAATACTCACTGATGCGCACACCGACAGGGATTAAGGCATAGCGAGCTCTGACGGCCAGCTATGCTACACTTATAAGTGGCTAAGATTGTCCCTGCAGGAGGTATAAAGTGGCCATCGCAATTACACTTATCGAGTATTTATCAAAAAACAAAGTTAAATATGAATTAGTGAAGCATAAACATACCGCCGCTTCGCTAGACTCTTCAAAATCGGCCCATATCCCCTCATCCCACATGTCTAAACCCGTTGTCTTAGTTAACAAATCAGGAGAACACATCATGGCAATCGTGTCTGCTGGCAACAGGCTGTCACTGCCAAGACTGAATGAGATAACCGGACAAGAATATAGCTTAGTTAGCGAACAAAAATTGGGTGAGCTTTTCCCCGATTGTGACAGAGGTGCGATCCCCGCTATGGGTGAGGCGTACCAGATGAAGATGCTTGTTGATGATTCCCTATTAGCGACCGAGCATGTTTACATAGAAGCTGGTGACCATGATCATTTAATTAAGATGCCACACAAACAGTATATCAATATGCTAGATAAAACACCCCATGGCGACATTTCCGGCAAGCGAATAGGCATATCTAGATCGGCGAGAAGATACCAGCGCGATTGGCGATTGTGATCTCATTCCATAGGAGTATCGGCTCAAGTCCAACCTTACTCACACTTTGAAAAGAACACCGAGTTAAGCTCGGTGTTTGATATTTTGAGGGCGTATCCACTCAAAAAAGTGACCGCGATATGCCAAGCTTTAGCTAGATAAACAGCTCTAGGCTTACATCGCCTGTCTCTATTTGGCTGCGTCCGAGTAGCCTTGCTTATGCCTATGAGCCGATGATTTTAATGGCACTGATGGCGAAGCAAGCCAGATTAAGGCCAGCGATCATCACCTCAGCTCACAGAGCCAGCATGCCCGGTTAAATATGCGGGCCATCAAGATCCGTTTTGGCAGTGTCAATATCATTGGCTAGAATGGTCACTTTACGAAACTGGTTTCTGCCATTATCTTTGGCTTGATAGAGTGCCTTATCGGCCATAAGGATGATTTGCTTACCCGTAATTGAGTATTCAAAATTGTAGCTGGCGTCTGGATCGGTTAATACCTGACAAACTCCTAGGCTAACGGTGACATAATCCGCGACCTCGGAACTGGGATGAGGAATGGCTAAGCCTTTAAATGAATGAATGATTTCAGTTAATTTTTGTTGCAAAGATTCAGCCGATATATCGCTGTAAAACATAATGAACTCTTCACCGCCAAAACGTGCACAAATATCTTCTGCTCGCTTAAAGTGTTGTTCCAAGACTGTTGCGACCTTTTTCAATGCCTCATCGCCCGCTAAGTGCCCTAGTGAGTCGTTATATCTCTTAAAGTAATCTATGTCGGCCAAGATCAGTGTCAAGCCGATATTGTGCCTATTGAGTAGTTGTATTTGGGTGTCTAGGTGCAGCTCGAAGGCACGTCGGTTGGCGATTTGAGTGAGTTCATCAACATAGACTAGTTTGCTTAGCAAGATATTTTGTCTCTGTACCTTACCCACGAGTGCATTGAAATGAAATGAGATTTTTCTAAGTTCGCTGATGATGTGATTCTTGGGAAGCTCCTTAAAGTACTGCACCTTATCCATGTCCTTAATGTTGCTCGCGAGACGCTGTACTGGCTTGATAATAAAACCGGCGAGTAATATATAGACTGTGATTAACAGCATTAGCATGGCGAGGACCAAGCTTATCAAGCCTATGCCCCAAATTGAGGGAGGCTGGCCATTTGAGTGATGCAGTGTCAGCTTAACTACGGGTTGCCCCTGGGCATTGCGAATAATTCTTTGAGTAAAGGGGCTAAGCTTATCTAGATCGACTTCGGCGTCCCAGTCAGCTAGATCGCCAATCGATTCATCCTTACCAATATGCGCCATGATGACAGGCGTTGCCGTGAAGAGTGAAATTTCGTCAATGAACTCTTGATTGATAAGCCTGATAAACACCAAGAACCCATTAGCAACTAGTGATTTCTCTGAAGGCAGTATCGCGGTAGAAATGAATATCGCAGGCCCAAACAGGGTGGATAGCACGCCCATTTTTGATTTTACCTCTGTGCCCTCGGCAGGGATTGAGCCGATCGCCCTATTTTCCGGGAAAAGCGTAAAGTCATGGAATTGAAACTTTAGTTCAATTTGATTTTTATGGTGGAAGCCCTTGGCATACAGGGTGTTCCATTGTTTATCAAATATGAAAACACCGTCGATTTCCTGAAGCACAAAATTATCGTCTAGGTAGTTTGCCAGCAGATATTTCTGGCTCTGTTCAGAGTGGGGGTCTTGCACAAACTCAAAGCTTTCGTCCCAGACCGCGTAGTCATAATTCAATGTTACCATCGGCTTAGTGATGCGATTAATGGCAAAAACAAGGGTGCTTAACTCACGCTCTGACAGTTTGAGCATTGTGGCTTCGAGTTGTGGGAGCTGTATCCAGATCCGATAGCTTAAAATGATGGTGGTGAATAACACCAGAATAAGCGTGAAGACTCTGATTTGCAGTTGATTGAAGCTAAGTGTTTTCAATATTTATCAGGCACCTATGTTAGAGTTTTATGAGCACATGAATATCAAGGTAAATCTAAATTAATTGTAGCATCGCCATGGCTACATCGCCTTGTTCAGCCAAGGAGGTTTAGACCCTAGCAGATCTCATCTGGCTTGTCCCGCCGCTGTGGCTGCATCCAAGGCTGTCACTGGGCCCGAGACTAAATATGACAACAAGCTAACATACTAAAATAATGATGAATTGTTCGCCATCTATGCTAAATATACAAGAATACGGCGTTGACCAATAAATATGACTGGTAAGGAATGGGCAAATTTATAGTCTGTAATTTAACATTATCTAAAAGGACCTAGATTAAAGATGGCATTTAAAAGAGTACAGCAACAGACTCATCAGATTTTTGATAACAAGATTGAAGTTAGCTATGACCGCTTCACCACACGCTTTAGGATCACCTCAGCTGGAAAGGAAATATACTCGAAGCTGCTGCTATTTAGGCCCATTCACAAGGCGAAACTCACCTTGCTTACTCATCAACAGGGTCAGAAAAACCAGCAATACGAGTTACGTATTTTTTGGTTCGTGATCTGGTCAGCCAAACTCTCTTTAATCGAAGGCTCATCGAAAACTCTAGATCTGCGTAATAAGCTAGTCATCGCAGAATTACTCGAAATAAGACGCAGGAAATCCATCGCCATACTCATCTACTCCAGCTGTATGGGTCTACTTAGGCTCATAGCTAATTTAGGCTCCTAGTAACGAAGTGACGAGGAGCCTAGAATGAGAAGCCCTTCTTACTCGGACGCGGGCTGCGAACCCACGACGTTAGCTTCAACCTGACGATTAATTTTACGGTTAATTAAACACAGCGTTGAAAGCTAGCTGCTGAACCGCGATGTTAAAGATTAGTCATGGGGCCCCGATTTTTATTTAACCATACCGACCCAACGCCGAAGGTGTATAGTGCGGCCAGTGTTTCTTACTGAATAGACCAACGACATGCTCGGCTACTACCTAGATTCAATCAATGCCCGACAGGCGCTGGAAGCTATCGCTAAAGGACTGTCCAGCGTCCGCCTCTCTACTGACCTAAATATTTCGGAACGTGACTTTTTCTTAAGTGAGCAGGGCCTGGTGCTCGACGATGACAATCGACTTTCCATTGCCGAACTCAAAAAAATCGCCAAGAAGACACAGAGGATCTACCTCTGCAGCGATGGAGACATGGTTCCGCTTGAAGACCGCAGCTCTGGCTACTACAAGCTGGTTCCCACATCTGGCGCACCTCTGCTAGAAATTAGCGGCGTCAAGATGCACATTTCCAAGGGAACCGACCCTTTTGTCAGTGCCTCCGAGATGGCTAAACAGGCGGTGAGCAAGGGTGACAGGGTACTGGACTGCTGTAGCGGTCTGGGCTACGCGGCCATCGCGGCCCACCGACTGGGTGCAAGCGAAGTGCTCACCATCGAGTTGAGCCCGGAGGTAATGGGGCTACGCGCGCAGAACCCTTGGTCAAACGATTTGGACAAAGAGGGGATTGTGCAACGTCAGGGGAGTAGCTTTGAGCTGATCACCTCAATGCCTAAGATTTCCTTCGATGCTGTGATTCACGACCCACCGCGTTTTTCCCTCGCAGGGGAGCTCTATAGCGAAGTCTTCTACCGGGAGATTTTCCGGGTGCTGCGCCCAGGCGGACGGCTTTTTCATTACACTGGCAATCCACACGTAGTGAGGAAGGGAAGCAGCTTTGTCGATGGCGTCATCCGCCGACTTAAAGCGGCCGGCTTCAGGCAGGTAAAAAAAGTCGAGCACCTTATGGGCGTCAGTGCGCAGAAATAAGACATAACCGAACCAAGAAGCAATGAATCTATGTTTACTTACATAGGTTCTATCTGCTCTACCATCAACTGCACCGTCTGATTGCCTCTAAACTCATTCACGTCGAGCTTATAGACCACCTGAGCATGCTCTATGGTGGCATCGGGCCAGGTCTTAAGATCGATATTAAACGCGATGGCATCTAGCATGGTTTGGCCACATTCGGTTTCCAGCACCAGTTTAAGATGCTTCTCACCGACGATACGCTGCTGGATAACTTTAAAGTGGCCATCGAACAAGGGCTCAGGGAACTCTTGGCCCCAGGGGCCAGCATTACGCAGCTCAGAGGCGACAGTTAAATTCATATCTGCAGCGGACAAGTCACCGTCGGTCAAAAACTCACCCGTCAGCTGCTCAAGCTTTAACAGCTCACGCACAGCTTGATCGAATGCCAGCTCGAAAGTCTCAAAGTCTTTCGCTCTCAAAGAGAGTCCCGCAGCCATGGCATGGCCACCGAATTTGATGATCATCCCGGGATGGCGGCCATTGATAAGTTCAAGCAGGTCGCGCATATGCAGGCCCTTTATTGAGCGCGCCGAGCCTTTTATTTCGCCATTCCCGGCATCGGCAAATGCGATAACCGGTCTGTGGTATCTGTCTTTGATTCTGGAAGCCAGAATACCGATAACCCCCTGGTGCCAGTCCTGCTGAAAAAGGGCTATGCCCCAAGGCAGACTCGCTTCATTGAGCTCGACGGACTCCAGACTTTTTAGCGCTTCTTGCTGCATATCGGCTTCTAGATCCCGTCGCTGGGCGTTTAAATCATCAAGCTCTGCCGCCATGCGTCTGGCAGTCACTATGTCATCACAAAGCAAGGTCTCGACCCCTAGCGCCATCTCATCGAGGCGCCCCGCCGCATTAAGTCTGGGGCCTACGGCGAAGCCAAAATCGGCGGCGACAATTTTAGCCGGGTTACGTTTCGCCACTTCTAATAAGGCAGTGATCCCGGCGCGGCAGCGACCCGCCCTCACCCGCTGTAATCCCGCTGCGACTAAGATGCGATTGTTTCCGTCGAGAGCCACCACATCGGCAACTGTGCCCAGGGCGACGATATCGAGCAAATGGCCTAAATTTGGTTCGCTAATGCCTTGCTCTTGATACCAGTTGCGCTGCCGAAGCTCGGCTCTAAGGGCTGACATCAGGTAGAAGGCGACACCGACACCGGCGATAGATTTACTGGCGAAGCTGCAATCCACTTGATTGGGATTCACTATGGCGTCTGCATCGGGAATCGTCTTACCCGGCAGATGGTGATCGGTTATCACCACTTGCATACCCAGCGCCTTAGCGGCGGCAACGCCTTCTACGGAGGAGATGCCGTTATCTACTGTGATCAGCAGCTCAGCACCTTTACTATGGGCGACGGCGACGATCTCCGGGCTCAGGCCATAACCGAAATCGAAGCGATTAGGGATGAGGTAATCAATATTACTCGCGCCCATCATCTTCAACGCCAACATGCACACACAGGTCGAGGTCGCGCCATCGGCATCAAAATCCCCCATGATTAAAATAGCGCGATTGTCTCTGATCCCATCGGCGATAATCTTAGAGGCTATGTCCAAACCTTTCATGGTATTGGGGCGGAGCAGGCGTGACAGTGTCAGATCGCACTCCTCGGCTGTGGTACCACGGCTGGCATAGATCTGCTTTAACAGAGGAGAGAAGGAATCTGGCAGATGAGTGTCATCAACCTTAGAACGTCGCACTATCTTATGGATCACAAATTTGGCCTTTAGCTAGGTTGAACACAGAGAAATCAAACGACGGCTAGCATATCAAACCGCAGCCCAGATAACACTGCAAACCAAGTGATTTTAGGCTAAGCATACAAGGTCATGCCCGCTCATATGGAACATAGCATCAGATATGCCGGACATAAAAAAGCCAGCGATATCGCCGGCTTTTTCTTTACAGCAACAAATCTAGTTAATCGCTTCCAGGACTCGCAGTAGATCTTCTGGTGGCTTATAACCTGGGACCATGCTGCCATCCTCGAGGATAATTGCCGGGGTGCCATTGACACCGAAGCTCTGACCCAAGTTATACTGCTCGGCAATTTTAGCATCACACTGCTTATGCTTAACGCTCTTACCCGACTTAGCTTCGGTCATCGCTTTGAGTGGATCCGCTGCACACCAGACCGCTTCCATCTCATCGGCATTCGCCGAAGGTATGCCACGACGTGGGAATGCCAGATAACGTATGGTGATGCCTAAGTCATTATACTCATCCATCTGGTTATGTAATTTACGACAGTAACCGCAGCTGATGTCGGTGAAGATGGTAACCACATGTTTCTCATTCTTGGCCTTATACACCAACATATGTTCTTCCAGCGGTTTCATCATCTCGATACGAGGCCCAGCCATAGCAGCCTCCGTCAGATTCTTCATACTGTTATCGAGGTCGTACAGGCTACCATGAAGTAGTTTAGAGCCATCTTGAGAGATATACAGCACGCCACGATCAGTTAAGGCTTGGTATAAGCCTGGGATCGGCGAATGACTCAGTGAGTGAACCTTAACATCGAGTGTGTCACTCAACTTCTGCTTCAGCGCGGCACTATTGGCAATAGTGTCGCTGGGGGTATTCGATGTGGCCATAGCGAAAGGTGCTAATACCACGGCAAGTACCAAAGAAAATATGCGGGTAAACTTCATTATATATCCTGTTCTTTGCATGGGTCTGGTGCGGTTATTTAGAATTACACTTGATTAGACCCTGTTTAGGCCAGAAAAGTTACAGTTTCAACAGAATTAAAGCAAACAATAACTGTAACTAAATCGAAATTTACGTGTAAAGACTCAAGGCCTGTTAGCCTCACCCCCTGGGATGGTGCTCGCTGTGGAGTTGACTGAGTCTGGCTTTGGCCACATGGGTGTAAATTTGTGTGGTAGACAGATCGCTATGCCCCAGTAACAGCTGCACCACGCGCAGATCCGCACCATGATTAAGCAGATGCGTCGCAAAAGCATGCCTCAAAGTATGGGGGGAGATATGCGTCACGATGCCAGCCCTAAGCGCATAGAGTTTGATTCTATGCCAGAAGGTCTGCCGGGTCATCATCTGACCTCGTTTAGAGGGGAATAACACATCACTGAGCTTGCCTTTGAGTAACTCGGCCCTGGCTCCCTGAAGATAGTGGTCAACTTCGTTAACGGCTATCTCCCCCAGGGGGACCAGCCGTTCCTTGCCGCCTTTGCCCACGACTCTCACTAGGCCCTGCCTGAGACTGAGCTGCTCCATGGTCAAACTAACCAACTCAGTCACTCGCAGCCCGGTAGCATAAAGTAGCTCCAGCATGGCCCGATCCCGGCATTCGATAGGGTCTTGTAAATCTGGTTCATTAAGCAAGATATCGACATCGGCCTCGCTGAGTGAGTCAGGCAATTTACGGGCTAACTTGGGCGACTTTATCCGAGCGATAGGATCCACTTGAATCAGCTTCTTAACTAACAAGAAACCATAGAAACGCCGAAGGCTACTCATCAGGCGAGCACTGCTGGTACGGGCAAAGCCCTTATCGAACCTCACATCCAGATAGTCACGGATCAATTGCTGAGATGCCTGAACTAACCCGGCGTCCAATTTCTGCATATAACGATCGAAATGGCGCAGGTCGGTTCGATAGGCTGCGAGGGTATTATCACTCAATCCCCGGTTCGACCAGAGATCATCCAGAAAAATATCGATAAGCGGGTCGGGTTGATATTGTGTAGATTCAGCAGACTCAGCCAAGCTAGGCACTCCTTTGAGGCATTAAAAAAGCGCGTTCTCATCGAGACCGCGCTTAGTATTCTATGACATCGCCAGAGAATTAACAGGCTAGTGTGAGAGGTTATCCCAATACAGGCTCAGCTTTACGCTTCTTGATAAATAAACACGCAATGATTGCCAGACCTGTCGGCAGTAACCAGGCCATGCCTTCATTATGCATTGGCATGAAATCCGCGAAGCTCATATCGACACCGGCCGCTTTAAGACCATCGATAATACCAAATACCAAGGCGACGCTAAGCACGATACGATGAGAGCGCTCAGGCATGGCAAACTTATTCGTTAAGAAGGTCACCGCGACTAAGGCGATAGCGACAGGGTAGATAGTATAGAGCACAGGTACGCTTATGCTGATCAGCTGTGATAGGCCAATGTTCGCCACTGTGGCGCAGGCCAGACTCATGATAACCACAAACATCTTGTAAGATATACGTGGAAGCAGATCATTGAAGAACTCGGCACAAGCTGTCACCAGGCCGATAACTGTGGTTAAACAGGCTAGTGTGACCACGGCTGCCAATAAAATCTGACCTAGACTACCGAACTCATGGTTCACATAGTTAGTTAAAATAACCCCACCATTGTCTGCGCCATTGGCGAGTTCACCGGCAGAAGCACCAAGATAGAAGAGAGAGATATAGACAAATGCCAGGCCTGCCGCGGCGATCAAGGCGGCTCTAATCAAATATTTAGTCTGTTCTTTACTGTCACTCACCCCTTTACGACGAAGAATATCGATAATCAACATGCCGAAGATGAGTGATGCCAAGGTATCCATGGTGTTGTAACCTTCCAATATTCCCTTGGTCAGCGGGTTAGTCTGATAATCACCTACGGCTTGACCAATGTCTGACCCTGGTAGCACCATGACTGAGATAGCTAAACCCACCAGAAGAAAAATCATGATAGGCGTAAGTACCTTACCCACACTGTCGAGCAGTTTTCCCGGGTTCAGTGCGATTAGCAAGGCACCACCGAAGAAAATTACTGTGTAAAAAAGCTGGGAAACATTAAGCGCTATGCCGGCGATCATAAAGGTCGCACTACTATCTGCCAGGAAAGGTTTAAAGCCCATTTCATAGGCCACTAGACCCGCTCGCGGGGCCGCGAATGCGGGACCTATAACGATATAAATAGCGATTGCAAAAATGGTTGCAGCCAAAGGAGGAAGTAAACCCATGATCTTACCGTTTGCCTTAGCAACGGCGATCAGGGTGATCAGGGGCAAAGTTACCGCAGTGATCAAGAAGCCAATCATGGCTAAAGTCATATTTTCCCCGGCGAGAAAGCCTGCCAATGGCGGAAAAATAAGGTTACCTGCGCCCAAGAAGAACGCGAACGTCATAAAGCCTAACCCTAAGGTATCGGCCATGCTCATCTGTTTATTTTGCACTTTTTTGCCCCATCATCTTTATATTGTTTTGTAACGTTCTCAAGTTATTAGGCCAAATACAAGCCCTGTAACTTGATATTATATTTGTGTAAATTAATCATTACACCCGTCCGAGGTGAAATTGCCCAGCATCAGGCGGTTTTATAAAAATAACAGTAGAGTCGGACACGAATATGACTAAAAATAGGCTTTCCGATCCAAAAAAGCACTTAATGTCCTATTTCATAGGCATACTACTATCAAATACAGCACAATTTAACAAGATATCGACTCAAATTAGGCACGATTGACAGTTCAAACACAACAAGGACACAACACTCGATCAAACATCCTCACAGGGCAACAGCATGGAGCGCCTAAAACACCTTGATAGAGCAAGGTTGTAACATGATAGATATCTGGATCATTGCTATTATTAAAGGTATTAACCAATGCCTGCCGATAGCGTACAATCTGGCCTCCTACATTTTCAATGCAGAATAGATCAGACTCGATGCCATTTACCTTCAAACAATTTCATATAGATGACCATAACTGTGGCATGCCTGTTAGCACAGATGCTGTGATCCTCGGGGCTTGGGCCCCTCTGACTCGAGCCAAGAGCATTCTCGATATTGGTGCGGGAAGTGGACTGTTAAGCTTGATGGCCGCTCAGCGAAGTGAAGGCATTATCACCGCAATCGAACTCGACGAAACCGCGGCATCGGCTTGTGAGAGAAACTTTCAGGCGTCCAAGTGGGGCGAGAGATTAACCATAGAGCAGTGTGCGATTCAGGATTTTGCTCAACAGCGCCTGGACACTCAAGCACAATTTGAGCATATCATCTGTAATCCCCCTTATTTTAAAGGCGGGACACAATCCAAAAATCAACTTAGGGCAAAAGCCAGGCATACCGACAGCTTAGATTTTTCATGCCTAATTAAAGCAATAACTCGCCTCTTGGCTGCCGATGGTAACGCTAGCCTCATTCTCCCTAGCCAGAGTATGCCTAAGTTTGAGCAAGAACTGGCAGGCTCAGAGCTCACCATGACTGGGATCATGGATATTGCAGATTCGGCAGCGAAGAAGCCTCACCGACATGTATTTAATTTAGCTCACAGGCAAGCCTCCTTCCCAGAGCAGAGTAATCGAGTCGTCTCGGATCACTTCTGCATCAAGGAAAGTGATGGCAGTTATACCCAAGAGATGATTGCCCTAATCACAGGGTTTTATCTCAAGTACTAGCCCGTTTTCGGATCACGTTCATCTCCAAAATGGCTAATAATTTAGATGAAATTAAGCGCTAGTTTGGTGTATTTTTGTGTATAATGTGCGGCTATTATTTATTGAGAACGCTGCGCATGCTATTTGAAGACTTCCTGCTTGACCCTATTTTACTAGAGTCATTAAAAGCCATGGGGCATAAAAAGCCCACCACGATACAGCAACAAACCATTCCATTGGCGATGGAGCAGAAAGACATACTAGCTCGGGCACCGACAGGGACAGGCAAAACTGCCAGCTTCCTGCTGCCAGCGATCCAACATCTCATCGACTTCCCTCGTCGCTTCGGCGGTCAGCCCCGTGTCCTAGTATTGACACCGACCCGTGAACTTGCCAGCCAAATTCATCGTTATGCCTCGCATCTGTCGACAGGTCTGGACCTCGATATCGCCATCATCACAGGCGGCATGCCCTACGCCCCACAAGAAGAGGCGCTAAAGAATAATGTCGATATTTTGGTCGCCACTCCCGGCCGCTTGATGGAATATCTGGACAAGGGTCAATTCAATGCCGAAGAGGTTGAAGTCTTTGTCATCGATGAAGCCGACAGAATGCTGGACATGGGATTCTCCGCCGCAGTCGAGACTCTAGCCATCGAATCCGTTGGTCGTAAACAGACCATGCTATTCTCGGCAACGCTAGAGGGCAGTGATGTGGGACGTTTCTCACACCAGCTGCTGACTAATCCCGTTAAGGTAGAGGCCGAAGCACCGCGCAGCGAGAAAGCCAAAATCCACCAATGGATCCATATTGCCGACAATAAAGAACATAAATTCGCCATGCTGTGCAGCATCCTCAGGCAAGAAGATGTGACGCGAACCATAGTGTTTGTTAAGACCCGAGAAGGTGTCGCGAGCCTGGAAGGCTTGCTACAAAGAGAAGGGATAACATGTAGTTTTATGCGTGGCGACATGGAACAGAAACAGAGATTCCAGGCCTTAGGTCGCTTCACTAAAGGCGAAGTCAGTGTCCTGTTGGCCACCGATGTCGCCGCTCGCGGCATCGACGTAGATGACATCAGTCATGTGATCAACTTCGATATGCCAAGATCTGCAGATACTTATGTACACCGCATCGGACGCACAGCCCGCGCAGGCGCCAAGGGCACGGCTATCTCTCTGGTCGAAGCGCACGATATCCGTGTTGTCGGCAAGATCGAACGCTACATTGACCAGGTCCTTAAACGTAGATTCATCAAGGATCTGCGCCCTAAGAACAAGGAAGCTAAGCCACCAGGGAAAAACAAGGTTAAGCCTGGTGCAGCTAAGACATACAGTAAGAAAAATAAGAAGAAAAAGAAGTAAACCTCATCTGTAGGCAGCCTCTCTTTGTAGGAGGGGCTGTAGGAGGGGCTNNAG
>NZ_JABSSM010000015.1:23351-26964 GCF_013214165.1 Shewanella sp.
CGAAATCNAAANTNNAAANNNNAANNNNAANNTNNAAATCGAAATCGAAATCGAAAATCTAGCTCTTAGCTTCTTAACTCCATCCTCTCCCGGCTGAAGCCGGNCCTACAACGCCTGGGTGAAATGTTAAGCATGATAACAAGATGATACATTCNCCTTACAAAAACAGATTTATCCAAGTCTGATTCTCTGGTAATTTAGTCAATATAAAATTTCAGCACGGAAAAGCGGAAAATAATGATAAAAATAATCCTGAGAAGCGATCCCCATTATCGATGTGATCAGCGTAGAACAAAAAACGGTTTCCCTAAACCTCCCCTCTTATGGTGTCGTCACTCCCAAGAACAAGACCCAGCTGGTCACCGAAGTTCAGGGGCGAATGCTGACAATAGCCCCCCATTTTGTCGCCGGTGGCGTAGTAAAGAAAGGCGATGAGCTGGCCATCATAGAGCCTTCAGACTATGAAGCCGACCTGATGCAGGCCCAGGCCTCTCTCGCTCAAGCCGAAGCGGCACTCGAAGAAGAGGTGGCCCGTGGCGAAGTGGCCAAGAATGATTGGAAAGGCTTCGATGGCGGTGTGCCGCCCGAACTTGGATTACGTCTGCCTCAGCTGAAGAAAGAACAGGCCAATGTTAAATTCCAACAAGCAGCGCTGGCTCGCGCGCAACGTAATCTTGAGAGAACCATCATACGTGCACCTTTCGATGGCATCATCAAGGCGCGACATGTCGACCTGGGCCAGTATGTCACCCTAGGCACTAACCTAGGTGAGCTCTACGATACCCGTATCGCCGAGATCCGTTTACCGCTTGCAAATAATGACCTCGCCTATCTGGAGTCTGTCGATAACCCAGATACTCAGGTTACTCTCAGCGCATCATTAGCCGGTAAAGATGTCACCTGGATTGGCACGATTGTAAGAAGTGAAGGCGTTATCGATGCTGACAACCGTATGGTATATCTGGTTGCCGAAATTCAAGATCCTTACCTGAGAAAGAACCGTAAGGAGGGTCAACTTCCTCTTAAATATGGCAGTTTCGTTACCGCAGTAATTAAAGGCCGTACCGTAGACGGTATTGTACAGTTACCCCGCCATCTGGTGCGTAACGGTAGTGTGGCCGTAGTATCGAGTGACAATGTCATCGAGATCCGCGAAGTCAATGTGGTCAGAACCGATATCGACAGTGTGTATATCAAGGACAGTCTGAGTGATGGAGAGCGTATTTCACTGACTAAACTCAATAATATGTCTACGGGTCAAGTTGTTAAAATCCTCGGTGAAATGCAGAAAAATGATAACGGGGCGGAAACGCCAGATTCAGAGACCAAGGAGCAGCGACTCGCTAGCGCCGGTGAACACTAATGGATGTACAAGAAGTGGATCCTCAAAAAGGCATAATTGCCTGGTTTGCTCGAAACAGTGTTGCCGCAAACCTATTGATGGCCTTCCTAATTTTAGGCGGCTTGTTTAGTAGCTATTTTCTGGTCAATAAGGAAATTATTCCCTCTTACGAGCTTAATTACCTGCAGATATCTGTGGCTTATCCTGGCGCAGCACCTCAAGAAATTGAGGAGGGGATTAACATTAAGATTGAAGAGGCGATCCAAGATATCAATGGCATCAAGAAGGTCACCTCAGTCGCCAGTGATGGCTTTGGTAATGTCACCATAGAGGTCGAAGATAACTATGACCCTCAGGATATTCTCGATGAAGCTAAACTTGCGATAGATGCCATCTCAACCTTTCCCGATAATATTGAAAAGCCAAATATTTTTCGTATCAAACCAGAGAACAATGTTATCTGGGTCTCTGTCTATGGCGATCTGACTCTGCATGAGATGAAGGAGTTGGCTAAATCCATTCGCGAAGATATCACATCCTTACCGGCAGTAACCCGGGCAAAAGTCACTGGCGTCCGTGATTACGAGATAAGCATTGAACTGTCCGAAGACAAGCTTAGGGAATATGGCCTTAATTTCGCCCAGGTCGCTCAAGCGGTACAGAACTCTTCGATAGATCTGCCCGGCGGCGCTATTCGCGCTCAAGATGGTGACATCTTGCTACGTACTAAGGGCCAGGCATACACAGGTGAGGATTTTGAGAAAATAGTCGTCAGCACCCGTCCCGACGGCAGCCGTATCATGTTGCCCCAAGTCGCCACCATCAAGGATGGCTTCGAGGAACGATTGGAATATACTCGCTTCAACGGCAAGCCCGCGGCGATTATTGAAGTTAGCAGCATAGACGATCAAAATGCCCTCGATATCTCGGCCCAGGTAAAGGCCTATATCGCACAGAGACGTATGACACTTCCGGCCGGAGCTCAGCTCGATACCTGGGGTGATCTGACGCATTACCTCAAAGGACGCCTGAACATGATGTTATCTAACATGTTCTATGGTGCACTACTGGTGTTTCTGATCCTAGCCATCTTCCTGGAACTCAAGTTAGCCTTCTGGGTCATGATGGGCCTGCCAGTGTGTTTCCTCGGAGCCGTGTTGTTGATGCCGGTAGAGCCTTTTTCACTCTCTATCAACCTACTTACCCTGTTCGCCTTTATTCTGGTGCTGGGCATAGTAGTGGATGACGCCATCGTCATCGGCGAGAGTGCCTATACAGAGATAGAGAAACACGGCCACTCACTGGAAAATGTGGTCCGGGGCGCCAACAAGGTGGCCATGCCTGCCACGATTGGGGTGTTAACCACTATCGTGGCTTTTCTGCCTATGCTGATGGTCTCCGGCCCCCAAGGTATCATCTGGAAATCTATCGGTATGATAGTGATCCTCTGCCTGATGTTTTCTTTGGTGGAGTCTAAGTTAATTCTTCCGGCTCACCTCGCGCATATGAAGCCCAAGAAACCTAGGTCACAATTAGGAAAAATGGGTCTATTAAAAGCCAAGTTGAACGACAAGATCCAGTATTTTATCCATCATAAATATCGCTTCTTTCTCGAACGCTGTATCAAGCAAAGATATAACGTGGTCGCCATTTTTATCGGGGTGTTGATCCTATCCATCGCCTTAGTGGTCAGTGGTAAGATACGCATGGTCACGATGCCAGATCTTCCGTCCGACTTTATTCAAGTACATTTAGAGATGGATGAAGGCAGCTCTGAGACGAATACCTTAAAGGTGGTCAAAGAGGTCGAAGCTGCCCTCTACGCCATGAATGACCAGATGGAGTCTGAAAATGGCTACCAAGTGGTCAAGCACAGCTTTATCGACATGAGCTCACGAACCTCGGCCTTTATCTTTGCCGAGTTGACTAAGAGTGAAGACCGGGAGGTCGATGGTGTCGCCATTGCCTCTGCATGGCGTGAACAGCTGCCTGAGCTTATTGCCGTTAAGAAATTGAATATTAACGCCAGCACCAATGAGGGTGGCGGCGATATCTCTTTCAGATTAACCGCGAGTAACCTCGAACAACTGTCTATGGCTGCTACAGAGCTTAAACAGAAGCTAAAAACCTATGAGGGTGTCTACGATATTTCAGACAACTTCTCATCGGGTAGCCATGAGATACGCTTAACGATCAAGCCAGAAGCAGAGGCTCAGGGACTCACCTTGTCAGATCTAGCCAGCCAGGTTCGATATGGTTTCTATGGTTATG
>NZ_JABSSM010000150.1 GCF_013214165.1 Shewanella sp.
ATAAAAGATATGTTGGCACTGATACTCATCGCCTTGGCTGCCGTCTTAGTGATGTGGGGCTAATGAGTACATCATTCCTTATTGGGCTTGTTTATGCTGTTGGCTTTGTTACTCGCTAGGATAACCAGATGAGCGATAAGCGTACCCAGTGTGGCTCCGGCAAGTAAGTCACCAAGAAAATGATAATTTTGTCCAAGTTGGCCTATGAACACACCTAGCATACAGGCTAACCAAACGGGTCGAAGGCGGGGGAAGTGATACCAAAATACTGTGGCTAGAGAAAAAGTAAATAGCGCATGGCCAGATGGGAATGAGTTGTAGGCAACACCCTGAGCAAAGGGATGAAATGCCTCAACGCCATCGTTGATCCATGATGGGTTACCATCGGCCCAGGTCTCAGGCCAGGTACGACCGAAAGCCATCTTGCTGGAAACTCTCACTAAACTGGCTAATATAATCGACGCGATGAGATTTATGATGAGCGAGCTAAAATGTTCGCGGTAGCGCTTAATGAAGACGCCCGCAATAAAAACTGCCGCGATTATCTCCAATAGAAGTGGGACCTGGCTTAGCAACTTAAGGAGTGTGCCTGAATAGCCATGGGCGTGCATGGCATCCGCAATGGGACGATCGCAGAAGTTAATACTGACAATAATCAAGGCCAGCATAAAGCCGTATCCCAGTATTGCAGCCAGTACTCGATTGGATTTACGTAAGCAGGTATGTTTCATTGTCTTAGCCCAGCACAGAGCTATTCTAGGAGGTGATCTGCCAATCTACCTCTTTGTGTACCCAATTGCATCAAGACTTTGCTTAAGGGCTAACAGATTGACGTATTGACGTCTGAATAGCGGTTAACCTTGGGATTTCTTCTTTTTCATTGCTATGCCTATGCAAATGGCGGCCCCGCCCCAAGTAATACATAACGCTAAGGTCATCATGATAATGGCGCCTGTGGTCATAACGTGTCCTCCTTGTCAGACGAGAGTAGATTGATGGTTAATGAGATAATCAGCATGGCTGCGATTAGCCCCCAGCCCAGTATGAGTTGATCTTCGATGGGGTAGCCGCCATAGCCTTGGGTGATGGTATTGATGAGGTTTTTCACTATGATGATGGCGAGCATGGCAGGGCTGATAAATCGTAAGCACAGGTCGAACCATCTGCCCACAGTAAACTCAGATAATCGATTGGCATAATCTCTAATGTCGGCAATTTTAAACAACCAGGCAAGTATGATGAGTTCGACAAAACAGCTAAACAGCAGGGCAACATTATTGATGAAGTAATCAACAAGGTCGAGCAGCAGTAAGCCGCCATTGGTTGCAAAAGCCATGGAGGCGATGAAGCCAGTACCGCAGACCAGCAAGCTCGCCTTCTTACGGGCCAGGTTTAGCTTGTCCATCACAGCCGATGTGACGGCTTCTATGATCGATATGTGGGAGCTTAACCCGGCAACCACTAATGCGAGAAAGAAGAGTGGTCCAAATATGTAAGGCACGGGGAGTAAATTGATGGCAGCAGGGATGGTGACAAAGGCGAGTCCCACACCGGAGGACACGACCTCGGTTAGCTCCTTACCTTGCTCCTGTGCCATATAACCCAAGACCGCAAAAATCATGATCCCCGACAGGATGGAGAAACCACAATTAATTAACACTGTCATGAAGGCGTTGTTGCTTATGTCTGATTTCTCAGGCAAGTAGCTAGAATAAGCCAGCATGATGGCAAAGCCGACGCTGAGAGTGAAAAATATCTGTCCGTAGGCGGCGGACCAGACCTTGGCATCGAAAATTTTACTGAAATCTGGTTCAAACAGATAATTTAAGCCCTCCAAGGCTCCGGGGAGCATGATAATGCGTCCAATAAGGGTCAACACCATGATGAAAAGTAACGGCATCATGATCTTACTGGCTCGCTCAATTCCTCCTTTGACCCCAGAGAAAATGGCGAGTGAGGTAATAGACCAGGCAATGGCCATCGGGATCGCGATATGCAACTGAAACTGACCTAAGTTGGTGGGGGAGTTATCGCCTAACTGTAAATACTCTTTGAAGAAGAAGGCATTGGTATCCGCGCCCCAACTCTGGGTGAACGAAAAACCGAGAAATGAGATGGCCCAGCCTATGATGGCAACATAATAGATGGCGATAATAGCGGCGATAAAAACCTGAAACCAACCTAACCACTCTAGTCTTAGTCCATAATTCTGCCCTAGCTTGGCAAAGACCTTAGGGGCGGCGCCTCTTAGCTTATGACCTAGGCTAAACTCCATGATCATGAAGGGGATACCGGCAGATATCATGGCGAACAAGTAAGGGATAAAGAATGCACCACCGCCATTTTCGTAGGCCATATAGGGGAATCGCCAGATATTTCCCAGGCCGATGGCGGAGCCCACGGCGGCGAGAATAAAGCCAACTCGCGAGTTCCACTGCTCTCTTTGCATAAACTAATCCATGGTTTTCAGTCTACCGCACGATGACCTAATAGTAGACTTAAAAATGAATTACTGCCTTTCGATAGTCGTCTTTCACTTGCTCTGTAGGAAAAGTGATTGGTCGACAAATCGGATCAAACCAGATAGTCAGCTTCGATTGCTTTTATTTGCTTTAGCAGTGAAAGGTTGACCTTGGCGGCTAAGCCATGTTCCTTGGCTCTTTCGACTATGTAACCGTTGATGCTGTCTATCTCAGTTCGACGTTTATTCGCTACATCTTGATGCATCGAAGAGAAGTTAGCGCTGGTGAGTTCGATAACACTGTGCACTCGGTTGGTGAGTGCTAACTGGTTCAATTCAACGCCAGTGGCCATAGCGACGTCTACCAGTTCAGTGACTATATCGCAGATCTCTTGCTCGTATTGAGGTGCCGCGAGGGCTCCGTTCGGACAGTCTTCTATTGCTGTAAGCGGGTTTATTGCCGCATTGATAGCCAGTTTCTGCCACAGAAACGGTAAAATGGGTTCGCACCACTCGCTGCTGGGAATGGCGGCCAGTAACGCCTGCTGCAGTGCTAAGGGCATCATGGGGCCTGAGAGGTGGCCTATCTGGGTGATTCCTGTGCCTGTTTGTTTGAGCCGCCAAGTGCCTTGTCTGAATGCGGCCTGAGAGGTCGTTCCTAAACTCAAACCTCTGCCTTGGAGCAAGGGCTCAACCTCAAGGTGTGGGCCTAAGCCATTGTGCAGCAGGAGTATGTGACAGCTGAGCGGAAGCTGTGAGATGACGGGTTTTAATGCATCTTTGACCTGATAGGACTTTACACAGACGATGACTAACTGAGTCTTACCTGGTAGTAAGCACTTACCCCTATGTGTGTCTGAAGACGTTATGCCATGGAGAACAGCCGTGGATTGTGTCTCTTGACCGTCAAACTGGGTCAGGGTGAGCACTTGTTTCCCTTGGGTCTTCCCCCTGGTAATAAAATAGGGGCAGAGTTCGGCCTTTACCAGTTGATGATAAATCAGCTGCCCGATGGCGCCAGCGCCAAGGATGGCTATAGATGCGTTATAAACGGGTAGGGACATGATTAACTCTTTTCTTAACGGTTAGCGATTACCCTAGAATAGCTATTTTTCTAGGTTAAGGAGATCCAACTACTTTAGTGGCACCAAAGTAACGCTGATAACTCCAAAGGCAGAAGTAGAAGAGAAAAACACCTGCCATGTCGGCGATAAAGTCGGCTACTGATGCGCTGCGATAGGGCAATCTGGCTTGAACGAGTTCAATGAAGACGGCATAAATCGACAGCGTCGCTGTAAGCAGATACCACTTGGGCTTAAAAGCCAAATATGTCAGTAATGATAAGCAGAAGAAGCTACCAAGATGGCCGACTTTATCCATATTTGAAAAAAGCTGAGGATAATGCGGCCTAGAAAATACCAGGTAACTGATGATGATCACTGCGATGACCAGGGCAAGCCTAAAAATATGTCGTTTAGATATCAAAATGCATATACGTTTTGTGGTTTTTTTTATCATAAAAAAATGACGGCCCATTGTCACTATTAAACTACCGTTTCTAGAGGTTATTAAGCAGAATTAATATGCTGATGAGAGTCTTCTGTCTGTTTAAATAACTTAATGTAACTGAAATACGGTAAACTAGTGCCACTAAAATATGCTAACAGGATACTCGAAATGCCATCAATGGATATAGTTTCTGAAGTCGACGAAGTCGAACTACGCAACGCGGTCGATAACTCGGTACGTGAACTTAAGACTCGTTTCGATTTTCGCGGCAAAGAAGCGAGCATCGAATATAAAGATCATATCGTGACGCTATCTGCTGAAGATGACTTTCAGTGCCAACAATTGGTCGATATTTTACGCATGCAGATGAGTAAGCGTAACGTGGACCCAGCATCTATGGATGTCGATGACAAAGCTATTCACAGCGGAAAAACCTTCTCATTGAAAGTTAAATTTAAAGAAGGCATCGAAACCTTAATTGCTAAGAAGTTAGTCAAGAAGATAAAGGACAGCAAGCTTAAGGTTCAGTCTTCAATTCAAGGTGATTCGGTTCGTGTCACAGGTAAGAAGCGTGATGACCTGCAGGCTGTGATGGCGCTGGCTCGCGAAGCCGATCTAGGTCAGCCTTTTCAGTTTAATAACTTCCGAGATTAATTTTTTCTTCGAAAAAATTAAGATAAAAGACGCTTAAAGAACCGCACTTTAAGCGTCTTTTTTTATGAAAGTGAAGTGCCAACAGCAACAGCAGCAAAGGCTATGGCTATGGATTAGTGATCGACGTTTCATTTGATGTGGCTGCCTAATCTAGCGCTCGATAGACCAGTAAACCCCGCACCGACTA
>NZ_JABSSM010000151.1 GCF_013214165.1 Shewanella sp.
CGAATACTTTTAGGTTGGTCTTTAAATCACCCTGATTCATGGCACAAAACACTTGGGTCTTCGTGCCCGCAGTCGCGCCTATGACCACGGCGTTAAGGCCTTTTTCGGCGTTAACTATTCCGCCGACGAGATCGCCTCTTCGTCCATTGGCATCGCTGACTGTGAGCTTCTGTGTGGTCTTGGTATTGCTGTGAAGAAGCTGTTTAGTGACGAGTATTTCACCCTGAGCATCGAGATCTGAATATTGGATGAATTGCGCGCAAATCTGGCCCTTAGCCTTGATCTTAGTCGACAGTTCATTATCTTTGAGTTGTCTGCCTATGATCCCCTTGCTGACAATCACATCGCCTGCGGCAATCAAGGTCGATGAATCGACAAATCCCATCACGGTAATGTCGCCGGCACTTTTTACCACCATGCCTTCGTGTACATCTCCGGTGATCAATACGCTACCTTTAAAGTCAACGTTGCCATAACCGACATCGACATCCCTGATATTGAGTACGTCATCGACTTTCATGCTTGCCTCTGTCTCGACGGGTTGGCCAGCAACTATTGCGAGCAGATGATTTGGATTGGCCGGATCCAGCCCGGTTCCTTCCCCGTCGGTGAGCTTGAGATCTTTACCGGGTAGAGGCTCTAGGACTTCGCCGTGTATGTTGTAGCCTTTAGTCCCTTGTGTTGCAGGGTGTTTTACCATCAAGAGATCGTTAGGCTTCACCATGATGACGGCGCCTAGATTACGCATATCTACTGTGCCGTCTTCTCTTTCTTGGGGTTGCAGTAAGCGCTCTCTGGCTAGGGGAACTTTACGTTCGAGTTTGGCATTGATGCCATTGACACTGGGCTTAGCTGTTGCGATGACACTACGGCAAGTCTTACCCGGTTGCAGCTGTGTGACTTGCTTCAATAGCGTTTGAATCTTAACTTTGCTGAGCCCCATACAGACATTATTGGTTTTAAGTGACTTCAAGATATCCTGAATGGTGACTTCCTCTCCCCCCCAGGCTGCTGTGAGTTGCATCTGTGCACTCATCTTATCTTCACTTATCTCTACTTCAGTCGATCCATCGCGACGCTCGGCAATCTGAAAAAATTGTTCAAATTGACCGTCATCTTGGCCACAGACTCGATTGTTCTGGATCACGGCCTGTTGAATGTTAGGCTCAAGGGGGAAAAGACAATCGAAATCGGGGAGCGTTAAGAGGGTGAAGATAGCCTCTTCGGTGAGTGGACCATGTGTATTAGGCGTCACTTTAAATTCGGCAAAACTGTTATCAGCACTTAGTTCAATCAGTTCAGGAGATAGCATAGTCAATTCCAATGATTCATTCTTATTTTTCTTTATTTTTGATTTACGTGTAATTTACGTTTGATTTACTTTTGTTTCATTCTTGTGGAGTATAACAGTATAAAGTTTCGGCTAAGAAGCACTAACTGACTGAAAAGTGAATGGAGTCTAATATGATAAATATGTAATTGATTTTTAACAATAAAAATGGCCAGAAGTATTTACCCCTGACCCTGATGTAGCTTAGGTGTTGATTTTGAACTTTAGGTTTATCTGTTGATTTTGTTGAACTTATTTGAATAAATTTTATATTTATTGTTTTCGGCTATCACGTTGGCCTGTCCGAAATTAGCCTCTATGGTGTCGCTGTATGCTAGATGTCGATTGGCTACTATCTGCCACACACCGCCTCTTCTGAGCTTTTTTACACTATCGCTGACAAATTTTTTGGCTATCTCGCTCGTGCTCTTGAGTCCATCATGGAATGGTGGATTAGAGATGATGCCATCAAATTTATCTTGGGTTTGGTCTAAGCCGTCTGATGGGTAAGTCGTGGCGATAAAATTATTGGCTTTTAATGTGAGCTCACATGAAGCAAGAGCCATGGCATTGATGTCGACACATTCGATTTGTAATTTGGGTTGTTCCTTGAGTAGGGCGGCAGTGATGACGCCGGCGCCACAGCCAAAATCTAATACTCTACCCTTCATTCTTGGTAGATTCGATAGCAATAATTTAGTGCCTTCATCTAATTTTTTCTCGCTGAACACCCCAACTAGATTACACACAGTAATTTCGCCTTGAGGGGTCTCTAGCTGGTATTGACTGACCCAATCATCGAGTCTGATTTTTGGGGCTAGCTCGATAAGTTCACTGATATAAAGCAGACAGTGGCGAGCATTATCTTGTTTAAAAGGTTTATCAAAATAGGCGGGGATCTGTTTAACCAGAGAACGAATTCCGCTTTTATTTTCGCCCACGACGACTAGCTGCCCACCTGGTTTCAAGTGCTGCCCAGCTAAGTTGATGAGGTAGGCGGCAAGCGCTTTCGCCTTAGGATAATAAATGATCGCCGTATCAAACAGCTCTTCATTGGCAAGGCAATGGCTAAAATACAGCGACAGTACTTCACTGCTCTCGCCATCCATCTGTAGGTGATGATGGAAGTCCAGTGCCAGTGCGGTGACCTTATTGGCATGCTCTAACAGCTGTTTAGGCAGACGGTCGTCTTCATAATTGAGCACTAATACATTTTGATTTTCGAATAAATTGCTATTTCTAAGAATGACTTGAGATGGATTAGTTAACACGACGACCACAGTTAGGAAATTTGAGCGCTTATTATATCTCAAATTTAAACATCACTATCAGTTTTTAGTCTGGTAGATACAGATATTGCGTCGATTACGATTTTAGGTAATTGAATTTTTCTGATCCTGAATGTCAAATCAGCAGGTGTATTTCAAATAAATCATCATGGCTAATAGTGACTTGGCACAGAGTGTTTGATTTTGGCTTTGTGGAAAATGTTTAAATCACGTTTTTCCAAGTGTCATTCTCTGCTTTTGCGCAATAAATTTTATGCGGCATAAGTATTCTTTGCCTAAGCTGTAGATACGCGAGGTATTAGTATCCGCTTTACTCGTTGATACGGCTGCATGGCTATAAATAGCTTATGTGTGGATGAAGGATTGTAAGGAGATTGGTTAATGCGCCTCTTGGCTACATGGATGTTAGTGCTGCATCTCTTTTGCGCTCAAGCGACCGCAGCTCAGGTTATAGTGAATGATTCCGCCATTGACTTCCCCTTGCCAGCTCCAGAGTTACGCCTGATTTTTTCGATGCAAAAAGTCTATTGGCCCGACGGTCAAAAAATCCAAGTATTCATTCTTTCTCCAGGCTCTGAAATCCATAAAGAATTTTGTTTTAAACAGCTGGATATGATGCCATATATGTTACAGCGAAGATGGGACCGCTTAGTTTATGCCGGTACTGGAGAGCGGCCGATCATCTTAAAAAATGAAGCCGAGATGCAGGCACAAATTTCGAGAACGCCCGGTTCCATAGGTTATGTCGCAGCTCCCGTACTCAGCGATGACAATCTCAGCGATGACAATAGAGTGACTAGGAGTTTGTATGAAACGAGTCCCTAGTCGTTTTTTGGGCTTAGTGCTGCTTGTACCCTTTCATTCTTGGGCCTCAGAATGGCAATTCAATGGTTTTGTCGGCCAAGGTTATATTGCTGCTGACGACACTCAGTTCGTCGTCGGGGAGGATGGCAGTACCTTCAATATCACCGAAGGCGCATTTGCTGTGTCATGGAAGCCGATCGAACACATACGTATAGCCAGTGCACTCAGTTACAGGCAGTGGGGGAGCTTAGCCGAAGGCGGAGTTAATTTCGATTATCTATTTGTCGAATATAGCCATCAGGTCGGTGAAGGTATGCTAGGCATTCGCGCTGGACGATTTAAGAACGAAACTGGCTTCTATTCCAGTACCAGAGACGTGCCCTTTACCCGGCCGAGTATCATGTTACCTCAATCTATCTATAGCGATTACTTTCGAGATGCCCAGTTGCATATCGAGGGGGCAGATCTGTTTGGCATGCATCAAATCTGGAACGGAGCCCTAGATTGGCATGTGTCTGTGGGTAAAGTCGATGTCACCGAAGACCTAGATCGAAATGTGTTGGGTAGTCATAAACTAGGTAGCTTCGAATCTGATCGCTATTGTGCGGCAGATATAGAGTTTCAAAATGACTCCCTGAGACTGGGGATCACCTATTACGACGCAGAAATTAGCTACCACCCATCTAGGCTGGCTGATTATTATCCCGGTGAAATCAGAATGCAAAATTGGGTGTTCTCGGGGCAATTCAGATATATGAATTTTGAGTTTACCACCGAATACATGACCGGAGAGAGGTTGATTAATGGCCTGATATTCCCCTCTATGGCCGATGAACTCGTGGACAACGGCATAGGTTATTATTTCGACTTTAGAGCCTACTTACCCCATGAAGTCGAACTGTTTGTGCGACTCGATAAACATATAGACGATGCCGACAGCAAGGATTTCGAAGCGATAACAGGCTTGCCAGCATATTTTTCTTACACAGATGATTGGACCTTAGGGGCTCGCTGGTTTTTGAATAATGACTGGTTGTTGGCCGCAGAATATCATTGGGTCGAAGGCGCATCTTGGGTGACTCCCATATTGGTACCGGATCCATCCACGCAGTCGAAGCATTGGTCCATGTTTGCGCTGCAGCTTTCTTATCGATTCCAGTGGTGATGCTATGACTATGCTGCCTGAAGGTCGGACAATATTTATCAGTCTCAAGTGGAAGCTGCTTGTTCCAGTGGTGATGCTATGACTATGCTGCCTGAAGGTCGGACAATATTTATTAGCCTCAAGTGGAAATTACTCGTAGCTGTGCTGATCATACTCACCTTCTTAGGTGGGATATTAGGTGGTTTCGCA
>NZ_JABSSM010000152.1 GCF_013214165.1 Shewanella sp.
CAGTCCGGGGAGCCAATTTAACCTATTTAAGTACCAGAAAATCGATTCCCCTGTAGTTCAGTTGGTAGAACGGCGGACTGTTAATCCGTATGTCACTGGTTCGAGTCCAGTCCGGGGAGCCACTCTTTTTCACTACTTCCTATCTAGCTCTTTCTATTTATCCTCATTTAAGTTTAGAATAACGTTCAGAATTTACTAGAATAATACATATATTCTATCTCCGCGAACGGAACGCTTATGAGCTTATCTAGACTCTTTAATGCCTTTTTACTTATCCTCTTTAGCGGTATCACTGGCCTGGTCTATCTAGACAGCAATAAGTCACTTCACGTCAAATCCCAACAAAGACTCGCAACGTATCAGGCAACCTTCGACAACAATACTTTTACTGCAACAAACGGGCAAAACCTCTTCGCAGAGTTGAATAAACATGCCACTTTCCAGTTTTTTCAATATATCCATCAAGATGACAGCAGCAATAATCTGACTCAAGGCACGCTTTTCCCTGAAAAACAGACGAGTTTAGCGCGCCTCTTTCACCTTGACCTTGCCGATACACGTGATATCAGTAGCGGACGATTACAAGTTAAACTCTACACAGGAGACTTAATCGAACACACCAGCGACAGGTTTATCCAAATCCTGCAGATTTTGTGGCTAAGCTATCTATCAATTGCCCTCTCTTATCTGCTGGTTATGCTCAGATTTAAAATGTCCATCAATTACGCCGCCAATTATATAGAAAGCTTATCGAGCCAATCATACGAAGCATTAGCAGCGTCAAAGTTATCATTTGAGCTTCAGCCCTTAGCCAAAGCCCTCGAAACATGTAAATTAGCACTTAAATATCGCTCAGATGAATCGGCTAAAGAAAAGGACAAATTACAACGTGTTGCTTTTCAAGATGAAATTACGGGATTTGAAACCAGAATAAAGTTCACCCAAAAACTCGAATCTTTCGCGACCTTAGGTAAGGAGCACATTGGTCTATTGGCTTTGATAAAAGCCAGTGAACTTGGTCAGATAAATCAACACCATGGTCGTTCTGCCGGTGATGATTATCTCGCTAAAATCGCTGATTGCATCAGAAAATCCATCACTAAATATCCGCATTCGCAATGCTATAGAATTTCAACCGCCGACTTTGCCGTTTTTATTCCCGATCTTATTCTAAAAGATGGCATTCCATTTCTAGAAAGTTTGAAGTCTCAGTTCGATGAATACCAACAAACGTTAAAAACTGACTCTATTGCACATGTTGGCCTTGTTCCCTATCGCCATGATTGTAAACCAATGAACTTACTCACATTAAGTGATACAGCAGTCAGCATTGCACAGACTTTAGGCCCTAACTGCTTTCATATGCAAGATAAGCTAAATGGGGATCAAGTCTACGGTGATAGCCGCTGGAAATTAGCCATCGAAGATCTAATTAGAAGACGCGCAATAAAGTTTTATCAGCAACCGATACAGCCCTGCCGAACAGAAGTTAACGTCTATAAAGAGCTCTTTTCACGTTTTTATAACAATGAAGGTAAGTTCTTACCTACCGCAACAGTCATTGCAATGGCCGAGCGTCATGGCATGATCTTAGAGTTAGATAAGTTGATTGTATTGAACACATTAAAAATCCTGATGGATACACCGGCACTCGAAGGCGCATACGGGATCAACATCAGCTCGTCATCCATAATGCAAGAATCATTCGTCGCCTGGTTAAAAGATCAACTGATAAAGAGACGTCATATCGCGGCAAGACTCGTTTTTGAAGTCAATGAAGCGGGTATGCAATCTAATTTAGCCGCCAGTTATAAATTTGTTCAGGTCATGCACAGTGTCGGGGCCCGGGTCTGTGTAGAGCATTTTGGCATGGGCTTTACCTCATTTAAATTCTTCAGGGAAGTTCGTCCTGACTTCATTAAACTCGACGGAAGCTATACAGAATCTATCGAAAAAGATACCAATAATATGTTCTTTATCAAGATGATAGTAGACATCTCTCGTAGACTTGGTATACGAGTCATAGCCACCAGTGTAGAGCGACAAGAGGAGAAGCTCACCCTAGAGAAGATGCTTGTCGATGGCTTGCAGGGCTATTATATCGCCCAACCTCAAGCCATACAGGTGTTGGCGCCAAAGTGATCGCTTCTTGAGATTATGCCCGAATAATTAAAACCTTGTATTCTATGTGTTGTTTCTGGCAGTGGAAAAGCCGATAATGCCACTCATAATTATTCCCAAAAATGAAATGAGATGAGTGAGTATCTCCTGTTATTGATCGGCACTGTCCTGGTCAATAATTTTGTACTAGTAAAATTTCTTGGCCTTTGCCCTTTCATGGGGGTCTCCAGCAAGCTTGAGTCCGCCATAGGCATGTCTATGGCGACCACATTCGTGCTGACATTGGCCTCGATATTAAGTTATCTGGTCAATCAATATCTGCTGCTGCCATTTGACCTTAATTACCTTAGAACCATGAGTTTCATCCTGGTGATCGCCGTTGTAGTACAATTTACTGAAATGTTAGTGCAGAAAACCAGTGCATCACTCTATAGGGCACTCGGGATCTATCTGCCGCTGATCACCACCAACTGCGCCGTATTGGGTGTAGCACTACTCAACATCAATGAAAAACACAACTTTATCCAGTCTGCCGTATACGGTTTTGGCGCCGCCCTTGGGTTTTCTCTCGTGCTCATCCTGTTTTCAGCTATGCGCGAGCGTCTCGCGGCCGCTGATGTGCCTTTACCCTTTAGGGGGGGAGCCATTGCAATGATAACTGCAGGCTTGATGTCGCTGGCATTTATGGGATTCACGGGGTTAGTTAAATAGTCATGTCTGGAATATTTATCGCAATAATCTTGTTGACTCTCCTCGCACTTTTTTTTGGTCTCTTGCTTGGTTTCGCAGCGGAAAAATTTAAAGTCGAAGGCGATCCTCTGGTGGAGCAGCTAGAAGCCCTACTGCCTCAAACACAATGTGGCCAATGTGGGTACCCGGGTTGTCGTCCCTATGCTGAAGCCATAGCGAATGGCGATAAGATCAATAAATGCCCTCCCGGTGGCACCGCCACCATGGAAAAGCTGGCCGATATGGCTGGGGTTGATCCTGAGCCGTTAACGGCGACCGAGGAAGTGCAGATAAAAAAAGTGGCATACATACGTGAAGATGAATGTATTGGCTGCACAAAATGTATTCAAGCCTGTCCCGTGGATGCCATTTTAGGCACCGGCAAGTTGATGCACACCGTCATAATAGATTATTGTACCGGTTGTGACCTGTGTGTTGAGCCCTGCCCTGTCGATTGCATTGACATGCTACCTGTCACACAAAATATCAAAAACTGGGATTGGAAGTTAAACGCCATTCCAGTGAAAACCATAGAAGAGGATGTAAAGTGCTAACTTTATTCGAACACATTGATAAAGGGACACTTTGGCGATCAAGCGGCGGTATTCATCCTCCAGAGAGAAAAAACCTCTCTAACAGAAAACCGATCAAAACCTTGCCCCTGGCTGATGAGTATGTCGTCCCCCTGCCTCAGGTCGGCGAATCTGCTGTGTTAATTGTAAAACAAGGTGATTATGTCGCTAAAGGTGCCATTCTCACCAAGGGCACGCATTTTGGCCATCTAGCGGCACACGCACCGACTTCGGGCCATATATCATGCATTGAAGAGCGTCCGGGTAACCATGCCTCAGGATTAGCCGTATTGAGTTGCGTTATTAACGCCGATGGACTGGATACTCATGATGCGAACATTCACCCGCCACTCTCGAGTAATGAAGTCGACCAGTTAACAGACAAACAACTGCTAACAAAAATACAGCAAGCGGGTATCGCGGGCCTCGGCGGCGCGGCATTTCCTACCCATATTAAACTCAGCCCAGCCAGTGATATTGAGTTAGTCATCATCAATGGCATCGAGTGTGAGCCTTATATTACTGCCGATGACATGATCATGCGTGAAGAAAGCGATGAGATCCTCAACGGCATCGCCATCATTCATCGATTACTGGCTCCCAAACGCCTAATCATCGCCATCGAAGACAATAAACCAGAAGCCATCGAGGAGATGCAACATGCATTGAATCGAAGCTCACTACCAAAAGAGGGTGTCAGGATCACAAGTATACCGACACTGTATCCCTCTGGAGGCGAGAAACAACTGATTCAGATCTTGACCGGGCAAGAGGTCCCATCAGGAGCCATTCCCGCACAACTTGGCATCGTGGTGCAAAATGTTGCCACGGCTTATGCCATCAACCAAGCTATTGTGCGTAATGTCCCTCTTATAGAGCGTGTTGTTACTGTCACAGGCGACAATATCCAGCGTGCTGGTAATTATTGGATCCCAATTGGCACCCCAATATCTCATGTGTTGACCCAGACGCAATTCATAGGCGATGAACATGACAAGGTGATCATAGGTGGACCTATGATGGGCTATGCCTTGCATAACGACAATGCACCGACACTAAAGGGCTCTAATTGTATTCTGTTACCTGCTCGCGATGAACTCGCCCCCGAACAGAAAGAGCTGCCCTGTGTACGTTGCGGTGAATGTGCTGAGGTATGTCCGGCTCAACTCCTCCCCCAACAGTTGTTCTGGCATGCAAAGGCTCAAGAATACGATAAAGCCACTAGCTTTAACTTGGCCGACTGCATCGAATGTGGTTGCTGTACTTACGTTTGTCCCAGTGAAATCCCTTTAGTTGAATACTATCGTATCGCTAA
>NZ_JABSSM010000153.1 GCF_013214165.1 Shewanella sp.
TAGAAGCTAGAACAGAGTAATTAGCTTAGTCCGCATGGGTGTTACACCAATTACAGGCGCATTGGTACGGATTTCATCAGGGGCGCAAGCAAAGAGCTTGTTAAGCCCGCCCCTTGATTTAAATATAGGGGCAGTACAACCGCTTTTAGCGGCTATGAGTCACATCAGTAGCAATTAGATTAGTTAAAAGTCAAAGGCTAACTAAGGTAAAAACACCTTAGTTAGAGAGGTATTGTCTTGACGGGGAGGGAGCGTCCATATATGGCTCGATAAATTTTAATGGGCAAAAAATTGTTGGCTAAAATGTTGAGGGACGAAAACAGTCAACTATTTTTTGTCCTTATTTATTAGCTTGTTAGGCGACGACTGCACGAGACTGCCAATCACCAATTGAATTTGCGACTTTCATTACGTCACTGCCGTCATGATGAAATATCCAAACGGAAAAGCCATCAATAGGATCTAAATATAATAGATCTCCATTATCTTCGGCTACAACAAACCCATTAATGACCCTCTGAATTGGGACTTTTCCATTAGGGGAATTAAGAAATTGATTATCGCTAAATTCACTGAAACATTTGATATATAACTCAAGTTGCTTATGAGCTGTGGATTTACCCACGCCTCGCATATCTATTTTTTCGTTGAGTTCATCCTCGTTTAGGAAACACCAACAACGACCTTCAAAATCAGGATTATCTTCAGGGTACTCATTGAAACAGTATTCATCAATCTCATGGAAAGATGAAAGGAAATTAAGATATTCCTGAGGTAATCTAAAACCTCTTTCAACTTGAATACTTTGAATTGACATCGATAGTCCTTAAGACGCCTAACGCCCCAATAACGGGCAAATAATACTTGGCTAAAATGGTGAACGGAGTGAACAAAAGCCTAGCTGTTATTTGTCCACTTTTATTGGCTTGTTATATAACCGGTTTGCTCAAGCCATAAACATAATCATCAACTAACTTACCATTTATTGATGTATTTTGAGGTAAAAAACTTTCGCGAGAAAAGCCTACTTTCTCAAGCAGTTTATATGAACCAGAGTTTTCAGTTGAGCAAATGGCTGCAATCTTGTTTAATTTTAAAGTATGAAAAACGTACTCTGCAACAAGGTTTAAAGCCTCGCTAGCATACCCTTTTCCTTGTGCTTCTTCTTTTAGCATAAATCCGACTTCAGCTATCCTCTCTTTGATATCTGTAAGTTTTAAACCGATATTACCCAATTTTTCACCTGTAGAAGCATCACTAATGCTAAAGCACCAGCCATCACTTTTTTCAGTTATTGGGCGAGTACGACTTTCAAAAACAGTTTTGATTTGATCTAATGGCAAGCGATCATAAAGATGCTCCATAATCTTGGGACATTGATTCAACTCTTTAAACAACTCCCAGTCGGACTGATCTAGTGGTTGGAGTTTTATTCTACTGCTAGTGATTTGCACATACTATCCTTAGGTTATATAACGCCGTTTTAAGCGGAAAATTGCAGTTGGCTAAAATAAGTGAGGCACGAACAAAAAGCCAACTGTAATTTGTCCGTCTTGAAAACCCTTGTTAGATTTGTACTTTAAGCTCATACTTCAAATTCTGGATCGCTTTATTAAGCACTATATCTTCTTTTAATATCAAATGTTTAGGTAATCGCTTAATTGATATATTTGGGCTAATACCATAACCAACAAATTCTCTCCCATCAGGGTAGGTATCACGTTTTGCACAGATCCTGAAAGACCCTCCTCCGGGTAAATCAAAGAAAATAGGCTGCCCTGTACTACCATATGTTTTTTCACCAATAGTAGTGAAGTGATTCAATTTATCAGCATAGATCAAAAAATCCTCTGCAGCAGATGCTGTTGATCTTCCAATTAACACATAAGTAGGCACTATGTGATTATTACTTACTTTTGCTTTAAGCAACTCCATAGGCCCATACTCCCAAGCATTATCCTGAGCATACTCTTTATATTTATCACTATAATTGCCCCAGACCTTATACGCGGCAATATATTTTTTAGTTTTCCAAATAGATCCTTCTAAGTCTTTATCTGTAAAGTGGGATAATATTTCAGCTGCAATGCTTGAATTACCACCTCCATTAAACCTAAGATCGATGATTAGAGCTTTAGACTTTTTTATATCTTCGTATGCAGAGTTAAAATTTTGTAAAATATTTTCATCATGAAAAGCATTTAAAGATATATAAGCGACTTCATTTTCTAACCACTTAAATTCAAATAACTTTCCATTGGAACTAGGTAGTTTTAGAGACGCTTTGTCTGTTTTTGTGTGACGTGTATTTCGCTTAAGTGAGATGTTTTTCAGTTCTCCCAAAGGCGTTTTTATAGTGAAGTTTACTTTACTATCGGGTATCCCGTGTAACGATTTCCGAACTGCATTTCTCCACAAAATATGCTCTGTTGAACTAGCAATATAAGGCATGATATTAGTTTGTAAATACGTTTCTAAACTTACCCCTTCAATTGTAATAATGGTAGAGCCTAAGGGAATTTCAGCTTGAAGCTCCCTTGCTACTTTAGTAACTACAGCCTGATGATTAGCCTCAGTTATATTTAATGCTGGCCAGTCAACATACTTTGAAGATAGCCCTTTAGGCAAGTAAATATTAGTATGTCCATCTTGCAATAAAGCGTTGAATTTCATTAATTCACGATAATATTCGTAAGTTGTTTCAGTAGCTAAAACTTTGGGAATAAATTCTCTATAAGTGTTATCAAAATTCAAATTCGGTACTTGATCAAAAAATGCGAAGTTATGACTTGCTTCTTTCCAAAATAGCGATAAACCATACAGTTTATCTTCTTTGGATAAATTATCAGGTGTATTTAACTCTTCTTTGGCAGAAACAGGGGTTGATACAAGTCCTGAGATTAACAAAGATGCTAATAATATTTTTTTAATCATTAAAACTATCCTTAGTAGTTCGAAACGCTGATGTGATCACAAAAAATCTAACGCCTAAATAAGAGGAAAATAGTGATTGGCTTGCTTTGTTGCGGCTCTTTGAAAAAACGAGACAAGCTCTATTTTTCCTTTTAATTTTCTTGTTAGTATGCCTTTAGATTTGCTCTTTAACTAACTGCGATACTCTAATGTCTTTTTCTAAAAGCTCTTGTATAACACCTAATTTATTAATTTCAGGTTGATTTTGGCTTAGTTTCCATTGACCTTCGATTGAACTAACAGATATTTCAATTCCCACGATTGCAGGTAACATTTTATTTATATAGGTAGTGGGTGCATCAGACATAGACCACGGTACATCTTGCTTAGATTCATGTTCTTCTGTCAATGAGTCGATCATATTATAAATCCATTGGGTATCATTAATAAATGAAATATTGCCTTTTACATGGACTACTACATAATTCCATGTTGGCACTGCTTTTCCTGACTCTTTTTTAGTTGGATAATAGTTCGGCGAGATATAACAATTAGGGCCATTAAAAATAAGTAATATTTCCGAGCCATCTTTAACCGATTCCCATAATTTATTCGCTCTAGCTATATGAGCCAAAATAGTAAATTTACCCTCCGATTCTTTAAAAACAACAGGTAAATGCGTAGCCTCTACACCAGATTCAGTGTTTGTAATTAATGTCGCAAATGGATATTCACGCATTATAGCCATCAACTGACTATCATCATTTTGTTTAAATTTACTCGGAATATGCATATATACCCTTGTATGCTAACGCTCGGCTCACCGAGCAAATTTATGATGGCGTCTTTTTTGCGTGTTTTTGCACAAAAGATGACAGCGGAAATCTGTCAGGTGCAGCCGTTTGTTACGTGCTGATTTTACACAGCTGTTTGATTGTTTTTTCATGCTCATTACCCACCAAACCAATATCTTGATGAAAACGAAACCCTGACCTTTTAACTTTTGCCGCATCAAGTGCTTTTGTTGCTTCGGAGCCATCATTACTTATTATTGCTTTAGAAGCATGCCACTTATAATAGTCCAGCGGAAACGTGGGTCTATCAACATTCTCATTTAAAACATCAAGCGCGTTGGCGAACTCGTTTTCTATTTTTTGTGTTGCCACCAAATATGGATAATCAAGATACGCACCTGTTTGGTGTTTTGGAAATTCTATTTCTCTCTGAAGTATCTTTTTATAAGTGACTATACACCCTTCAAGATCGCCTAGCGCCATAAAGGCATTCGCCTTTGCCAATAAAGCTCGAACGTCATCGAATTGATCTTTCCTCGACTCGAAGTATTCATCAACCAAACGGAGTGATACCTTTGGGTGCTTGTCAGTCAAGGTTAGCGCTTGGATTACCAAATACTGATCTCTTTGCTTTCTTGCTCGCTTTAACTTCGAGTAGAAATGATCTTCGATTGATTCGTTCCAATCTTCATTTCTGTACCAATCGTCAGATGACACGATGACTCCTTAGCACGTAACGCCCGCCTAACACGAACCGTGCTGGCATGTTGTTTTTGCGATGTTTGCCAAAACCATGACAGCGAACGGTGTCGTAGTTCAGGCGCTTGTTAGTTGCCCATTAATCAACATGCCTATGTAGATGGCTCAGTGTGAGTGTATTGGCGTGTGAATTATTGCTAGGTTTAACAGTCGATTAGGTATTTCTTTTTCCATTTTCCTACGGTTGAACCGATAACAGAACTCACTAAGGTAT
>NZ_JABSSM010000154.1 GCF_013214165.1 Shewanella sp.
TGGTGCATCACGCAGAGATTTATCAACTTGAGGGAGAGAGTTATCGAAGAAAAGAAGCCATGAAAATAAACGGCAAAAGCGGCCAACTTAATTGACGCCTATAGGCCAAGCTAGTTGACGTCTAACAAATGTCCTTCGTACTCATTTAACCCTAAATTCTTGGCATTCACAGCAACAAAATTCGCTATCAAACTATAGAGCGATATGCCACGGCCCTTCCCCAGGTATTTTCGTGAGTACCGAGACTGAATGGTGCTATCAGTAGTTGTGAATTTCTGTCCATCTGCATCAGCTAACACCTTGTCATCCATCAGATTCCATTGTTTGAAAATAGATAACGTTTTAATGTGGTTGCTAACGATCTCGTTGGCAGCGCAAAGCGTATCGACACGGACAAAATCTTCCCGTGTGGAGCGTAATTGGTTGAGGTCCAAGTCTGACATGTCCGCCATTTTACTCGTGCCAAAACCAAAGGCTTCTGATAATAAACAAGCATTAATTGCTAGCAGATTAGGCTTTTTCCGCTTGGAATAACGATCCTTCATGTGCGTAAATCCACTCCACATATCAATGAGATCGCCGATAAACATCATAATATTGGCAATCTCGACTTTGGGTAGATTTTTGAAAAAGGCGTCATCCAGTTTTTCCACACTATCGTAGGTCAGGCTCCAGCATGGCTGCCCTGTTTTGGTTTTTTTAATCTGGAATCCTGGGTTGTTATTGTCGAGGATATTTTCGGTTGTTCTGTCCCAGGCATCGTTTAATTCCTGAAGAGCATCATCAAGGCGTTGATCACAATAAATAGGTATCTTTGAATACCCAAAGTCAGCGGCTATTTTTTCAGCGTCATCAACTAGAGCTTCATCAATAAGATCTGTGTCGATATCACAGTATGACACGCTATCATTACAGTACAGCCGACCTCGCTCTACTTCGTGATAGATTTTTTGATAAATAAAAAACTCGAACAGATACGGATCAATATGCATGTCGGTAGGATTACGCTTTAAATATTTGGTCATACTTTTGGGCACAGTAAAACCAAGATCGTCGAAGATTTTTAACTCTGATGGACTCTTGTCACTGTGATAGTGAGATTTCAATATATCGATTAGCTCACCGATACGACTGTTGTCTTTATAGTATTCGAAAACCACAGTGGTAAAGATTGGACGAAGATACAGCGAAAATATCCGAGACGACTTACCATAGTATTCCCAAAGCGCGGCTTTTTTATCGAATGACTTTCCATCAAGAAACTCTGCCAATGCTGTAAATTGTTCCTTGGGTAGGATGCTATAAGCCATCTCACTCAGTTCTTCCTGAGTCATCTTCTTGCTGCGCTTGGGGAACCACTTGAGGAACTTGGCCAGTTTTGGGAAATCCACTACAACCCCGGAACTGTACTCCATATGAGCCATAGAAGCGTAGGTTTTACCTGCATCCATGATGGCCCTAGTGTGATAATTGAAACTTACAATCAAGTTATCCATAATCTGCTGATAGCGGTGGTAAACAAAGCAGATAACCTGCAACCATTGTTGAGGCACACTCAATCGTCGCAGCCTTGATGATGCGTATTGTTCAGCAATGTCTGCATAATAGCGCACGGCGTTTTTCGATAATTTAAGCGAAGGAATAAAGCCTTTAGCAAAAGCGTATAATTCAGTGATGCGCTGCACTTTTTCTACTTCGGCTCTCACTGCTGTATATTGAAAGTCTTTTTGATCAGCACGAATAATATTAAGTGCAGTAATACCATCATCACGATGGATCAGCGCTGTAAGCTGGTCACTTATGAACGAAGGTATCGATATCATCACTCCATTGAGTCGCTTATCTTCATCGGCGAAAGCTCGACTGAATATGTCTTGAAGTGTTGTATAAGAGGGGATGACAATTTTTTGATGGTCGAAGTAAACTAATAATTGACGAAACGCGCTATGTCCTTTTGGGTAAAATCGAAGCAAGTTACCTATATGTGTTTGAGTATCCAGTGAAAATTCAGATGACCAACCGCGGTAGTCAAATAGAGAGAGAATTGTTTGCCGCTGTATTCGAATGTAATCACGTGATATGCGCCCAGTAAACAATCTGGATTGAGCATAACTGTAGTAGGTATTCACGATAAACTGAATATCGCTACTGACTTCATCCAGTGAGAAGTTAAAGAACTGCTGTTTGGCTTTGAAATAGCCCAACTGCAGGATAAAGTAAATGCGAGTCTTTGTATTACTGTGTCTGGAGAGTGAAGTTCGCTCAGATGGATTCAGCGTGAAGTACTGACGTTGTTCATGTGCATTAAATGTTGGTCGTACGTAAAGTTCTTCAACTTCAGGACTGGATAATAAGTGAATGCGTTTGGTTTTCTTCATCGAGATGAATAGCGTGACTTTTACAATTGATCATTCATAGCAAGGTACCGGTGATCTCTATACAGGTTTTAATGGGGAGCCACATTTCAAGACGTGAATGGTCATCAGTGTTGACAGGTAAAAAGTCATACTGCTGATAAAAAGGAACAACCTTTGGAGTCATAGGATCGACAAACAGGCCGATGGTTGAAATTTGTTGGGCGACCAAAACCGTTCGATAAATGGCATCAATCAGCAATCGCTCACCTAAGCGCTGGCCTTGCAGCTCACACCCCACGGCAAGGCGGGCCAGTTTTACTGCGCTGAGTGGGTGAGGATATTTTTTATAATCTCTGTGGGAAAGTGGTGTTGTCACTGAATAGCCCGTAAGCGTGTGATAACCCATAATAACTGTGGGTGCCGAGTCCTGGCACGCCACATAGGTTTTTGAAATATGCTTTGCTGTTTTCTGTCGGGCTTGCTGTTGTAAAAATTGATTGAGTTCAGTAACTCCACAATCAAACGTTTTGCGATTATGTTGCTGGGTGATCTCTTCAATGGTTAGGGGCATTCACTGTATCTCTGTAATGCTGCGCAGCTTTAAGTAGCTTATTGTTTGCTTTGGGTGGGTTTTCCAACGCGGCAAATAATGCATCAGCACCAGCCATCGAGAGATGTAATGTTTCGGTTCGCTCAATCACGCTACGCGCTTTCTCCATTGCCGACTCAATAAGGAACTGAGAGAGTGTCGCTCCGGAATGATCTGCAGCCCGCTGTATCATTTCTTGTATTTCTGTCGAAGTTCGTGCGACCAAACGAGTCTCTTTACGTTCTGCATTAATAGCCATAATTACCTACGTCTTTAATGTTGGTTTGTCTGGTGTCATTGTGGCATACAAAAACACTTTCTGTCAATCTGTATGCCAGAATGGCGCACATTTTTAAATTTCTGATGTTTGGTGCCATCATAATGTATACTTTTTGATAGCTATGGAATACACCTCTCAAAACTACTATCATATGTAGAGTATCAAAACACCTAAAGGATTATGATAGATATGTCGCGTGTCGGATATGCCAGAGTAAGCTCCACCGGTCAGAGCCTTGATGTTCAACTGGATAAATTGAACCAGGTGAAGTGTGATCGGGTTTATCAGGAAAAACGCAGTGGCCGAACGGCTGATCGCCCCGAATTTAAAGCCTGTATGAATTACCTTCGGGAAGGCGACACTCTCATCATCACCCGTCTTGATAGACTTGCTAGATCAGTGTGGCATTTATCACAATTAGCAAAAGAGTTTGAAAAAGAGAAAATAAATCTCATCGTGCTAGATCAGAACATTGATACCGGTACATCCACGGGCAGACTCATGTTTAATATGCTTGCCTCTATTGCTGAGTTTGAAACAGATCTGCGTACAGAGCGTCAATCTGAAGGGATAGCCAAGGCTAAAGAAAATGGCGTCCAATTTGGCCGTCCTCCCAAGTTAACAAATGAAATAATGCAGAATATTTATTCGAGGCGGCAAACAGGGACCACGATCAGCCAATTAGCTAAAGAGTTTAAGCTAGGCGAAGCGACCATCTACCGAGCAATAAAAGCAGTAAAAAAATCTGATTAACTCATCAGTTTATAGAGTTCAGAATCCGTGAGTTTGCACCGTCAGATCTTGGGGGAATTACTAGGACTCGTCATTTTCGAGGGTTCTTCCACTGGACCCGTACTTATCACCTCTGTCTATATGTATTTCAATTGTAATACATGCTTTGAGTCCAGTCGTATAGTGTTCGCTAAGGTCTTTTCGTCCGATGATTCATGAGATTAGGGGTTTTGGGTTCTGTCGCAAAGTTGACGAAGCAAGCTAAAGTGTTGATGATGTTCAGACTTCATTTGGAGCATCCACTGCATGACACTTAACTTCTCGGGGCGACATTATCCATCGGATATCATCATGCAGGCGCTTCGCTATTACCTGGCCTATAAACTCAGTTACCGTGAAATTGAGGAGATGTTCGCTGAGCGAAATATCCATTTTGACCATTCAACCCTGAACCGTTGGGTTATCAAATATGCGCCACAACTCGAAGCCATATTCAGGAAGAAAAAGCGTCGAGTATCTGGCTCGTGGCGAATGGATGAAACCTACATAAAAGTTAAAGGTCGGTGGGTTTACTATTATCGAGCCGTG
>NZ_JABSSM010000155.1 GCF_013214165.1 Shewanella sp.
AGTAATGTTTGAACTCTTTGCCATCAAAACGATTAAGACCGTTAAGTGTCCCTATCCAGACATATCCATCTTTATCTTCTACTAGTGATGTTACTGTGCTTTGTGACAAGCCCTCGGGGACACTGTAAGTGTCGGCATTTAGGAGGATGGCAGCTTGTTTCTGTTCTACAGGTATTGTACTGCTTGATTGAGGTATTTTATCAATAGCGTGCGCCTGGCCGAAAAAACAGAGGGCCAGTAGGAGGGGGGTGATTGTTTTCATCATCGCGTTTGGCATCATTTTTAGTTTGATTATTAGCCAGTAATGCTTAGGCAACAGGGATTTAACCTCACTTTTTCAGAAAGTGAAGACTTTGTCAAAATTTGAAGAGAAATTGTTTAGTGATAATCATTATTGATTAATGCTTGGCTGTTGTTTTATGCCTAGTAAACCCCTTTGTTTGACCATAAAAGCTAGATTGTTCTGAGTATTTAGGTTATTTGACTGAAAATAGGGTGTTTATTGGACTTCTAAAATTTGTTGGGAATTCCCGCATAGTTTGCTGGAGAGGCGGGATTTGTTCAGGGCTCTGAATGTGACAGTTCAATTTCTATCACAAGTCAGAGCCGAGTCGAATGAGTTTAGTTTTTAGTTTCGTTCTTAATTTAGCTTGTATCTCAATAGCTAGATACAGGATTAAACCTAAACGGCTAAATGTAAATTGCCTGATTTTTAGAGATTAATAGCTGAATTTATTCGCTTGAAGCTTAAAGCTGCGTAAGTCGGTGATCATCTTGTCTGAGCTTAGGCGCTCTTCATGTCTGTGATTGTCGCCTGTGGTGAACAGCACTAGGCGATCACAGAGTTTGTTACGCATTTTTTGCATCATAAACTTGATCACATCGGCGCGAGTCAGCTTTTCAATCTCTTTCACGACGAGTTCTCGTTGGTTAAAATTATAATCCTTATTGCCAATGCTAGTCCAATAGCGCTGGCCTCGAGTCTTAAGGTTGGCATCGTGCTCCATGACTTGGTTGATAAGCCCTTGTTTAGTGAGTTCCCACTGTTGATTCGTGATCTGCATCACGGCGTAGTTAAAGTCGGCAATAAACTCGTCAATGGCTTCTAACAGCTGCAGAGGGCTAGATGTTGGTGACTGGATATAGAATATGATCCCTGGATAGCGATTAAGGGGTAAGTAGCCCGTACCTACCATATAGCCCAGCTGTCTCTTGGTTCTGAGTTCGTGAAAGAAAGTTGAAGACATGGTGTGATTCAATAAACTGAATAGGGCCATGGTCTCAGGATTCGATTCAGAAGCTTGATAGTAGATGATGATGCTGCTGTCTTGGTGAGACGCGGTAATTTCACGTAGAAGCGTGCCCTTACCCGACAGGTTAACTAGTTCTCGTTCCGATCCCCCGCTGGGTGATGAAACCAAGGAGAGGATATGATCGAGTCGCTTGCCTAATGTCTTAACTTCTTCGACCAGCCAATCGCCGTAGACTAGGCCTTCGAGGTGGATTTTCTCATAGAATTTTCTGACGTGGTCATGTAGATCTTCTAAGGTTATCTCTTCTAACTCTTCAGCCATGCGCGATGGCTCATAACTGCGTTTTTGCAGCGTCACCGTTAAACTAGTGAAGAGCTGTGAGATTGGCTTAGCTCTGGTTTGATTATACCAATTTCTCAAAATTTGACGTTTAATTGAATTAAATCGATTTTGAGTAAAATTTCGTTCTCTGGCTTTATTGATTAATAGCGATAATAGCGCTTCTTGTTTACCGGTAAAGCCTGTCAGATGTAAGGTGATACCACCTTGGTGAGGATAGATGTTGTAACTTAGCCCAGCCACTTCGGCTTGATAGGTATATTCAACCAGGTAGTCGAGCAACATCTCAACGTAGAGCCTAGTTAGCGCGGCATTTCGGGCAGACGATGCAGCATGTTCTGAATCAAGTGATAGATACATATGTCCCTTAGGGACATTGAACTCATCATCTTTACGGTGCCAGATCCGATAACCTTCCTCTTGGGACACGATAACAGGGGTCTTATTTTGACTCTTTTCGGGGCGAGCAATGGAGTCGGATATGATAAATGGATTCGCGGTCGGTAGCTTGAGCTCAGGTCTGATTTGAACATGACTCCAGGATTTGAGCCTTGCATCTGCAATGGGTTTGATCTGATATGGCGTATGGTACCAGGCAGCTTGCCGATCCGTATCTAATTCCGGTGCTATGATCTGGATGCGCATATTCGAGGGTGTCATCTGTTGCAGTAAGCCTAAGGTTTCCTTAATATTTAGGCTATCCATCTTATAATCACCATAAACCAAATCTTCCACCTCATAATGATGCATATTGATGCTGAGGTGGCTGGCCAGATCTAATGTTCGGATCTGCTCTTGATATCTAAATGCCAGCTTGAGTAGATTTGCCCGTTCTTGATAGCGCCAGTCTTCTAGGCCTTGGGTTTTAATGAGTTCGATATATTCAAAAGCGCAGCGAATGACCGTATCCAGGTGAGTGAGTCCTTTCTCCGTAAGCTGAATACTGATGTTGTAATCTTTAAAGTTATAGCCATTGACTCCCCCCCCGGCAGATAGGTTGATAGCAAACCCTTGTTCTTTCAGGTAAGAGAGAAGGCTACCATTACCTTCATAACCCAGTAAATGGCTGATAAAGGTCAGTGGCTTGTGTTTGTAGAAAGGATCTATGGCCGGCAAGTTGAACGTGATCGCCACGCGCTTCTGTTCTTTGAGCGGGATGATATGCAGCTGGGTTGTCAGTTGCTCTTGTTGATAAATAGGTACCGTCGGGTAGTGCTTCTCAAGTTGGTGATTGTTTACTTTGCTGAAATATTGCTCTGCCAATAATTTAAGTTCATCTAGCGGCATGGGGCCTACCAGACACAGAGTCATGATATTCGCACTGTAATGGCTGCGATAAAACTCGACTAGCTCCTCTCTGAGGATGGATTCTTCGCCGCAGAGTGTTTTCAAATTGCCCACAGAAAACTTTGAGAAAGGATGCTCTGGATTGACCGTCTCTTTCTGCACTTGATAGGTTCGACGAATGTCATCCTTAAGCTTTAAACTAAATTCAGACTCTATGGCATGTCGCTCACGATCAACAAGCTCTTCGTTAAACAAGGGGGCGATAAAAAACTGGCTGAACCTATCTAACGAGTCCTCATAAACATCGGCATTAATACTGAAGAAGAAATTGGTGTGTTCAGTACCAGTCCAGGCGTTATTGTTGCCGCCATGCCGATTGATAAATGCATGATACTCGCCTGAGTCAGGGAATTTTTCTGTGCCCAAGAACAGCATATGCTCGAGAAAATGTGCCATGCCAGCCCGCTCAACAGGATCATCGAAATGACCCACATTGACCACCATAGAGGCAGCGGCTTGGCTGGCTTCCATATCTGCAACTAGGAGTACACGCAGACCATTGTCGAGTACTAGGTGCTGATAGCGACGGAGATCATTTGGACTTTTGATGATTTGCAAGGATTCTGACAAGTAGAAGACTCCGTCTGATTGACTTAACTAAGCTTAAATGACTAGGCTTAAATAACTAGTCTCAAATTACTAGGTTAACTATGAGGTATCATTGGGAAAATACTAGCTATTTATCAGAAATAAAAAGCGAGTAGTACATTTTGGTCTCCTTATCCGGCTTTAGCAAGTCTCTATAGAGGTTAAATATTCTCCATCTAGAGTCTCAATTTTGAAAGATATAGAGATCCTAAGTCTATTCGACTAATTAATAACTTAAATAGGGTTTGTGCCGATGACTTTTGCGGCTACAATTGGCATATAACGATAAAAATGAGTAGCGAGAGTGGTATGCAGCTATTTTTAATGCGTCATGGTGAAGCGAGTTATCAAGCTCACTCAGACAGAGAACGAACCCTGACCGATACGGGCCGGTATCACACCTCTTTAATGAGTAACTGGCTGGCCAAATCTGTGCTTGAGTTCGATCTGGTGCTTGTCAGCCCCTATTTGAGAGCACAGCAAAGTTGGCAAGAAGTCAGCAAACACTTTCCCGAGCCTAGAAAGTGGGTCGTGCTCGATGAATTGGTTCCATCGGGGACCCCTATCACTGCTGCAGATCTCACCTTGGCGTACGCCGAGCAATATAAGGCAGACAAGGTGTTAGTGATTGCTCACATGCCCTTGTTGGGTTATATGGTGAGTGAATTGGTTGCCGGTATCGATCCGCCTCTTTTTGCGACCTCAGGGGTGGCATTGATAGATAAGCATGGCGAGTGCGCAACTCTGGTATGGCAACATGCCCCCCACAGCATCAGTTAAATGTTTGTCATTACCTGCTATTTAGAGTCGATTTATTTAAAACCATTAGGTTTATCCAATAAGAAAATAGTGTGGCTGTTGACTGTTTTCTTTGATTGAATCTGCTGACACCTGACACCTGACACCTGACACCTGACACCTGACACCTGACACCTGACACCTGACACCTGACAC
>NZ_JABSSM010000156.1 GCF_013214165.1 Shewanella sp.
ATCAAACAGCAAGAGCCTGAGCTTTGGCGATGTGATCATTAAGCATCCACCAAAGAACTTTAGCCTTGCTGAAATCGCCGACCAACAGGAGTTAATGACCGGATGACCACTGACACGAATCAGAGCCCAAGTTTGAATAAGTACAGCGACCTGTTAATTATTGATGGTGCTCTGTCCCTCGATGTTGGGGCGCAGCCTAACCTAACTCACACGCGCGCCAGCATAGCCCAAGATGTAAAGCATATGCTGATGGCCTCTGGCCTTGTGACTAAGCTATTGGCCCAACGCTCAAGCGTCATGCGTAGTGATGTCTATACCGAAATGGAGCTGCTTATTGAAACCGATATTCGCCTGGTACCGGGCTCTATCGAGTTTGATATTCGCACACCTGAGTTAATCGCTATTACCGCCACTACCTACGAATTTGGCCAATTAAGCACGGAGGTAACGTATGTCACGCCCACAAGTTGATTTTGAAAAATTATTAGAAAGTGAAGGGGTGCCGCTGACCGCCGAAGGGGTGACGGCACTGCTTGAAGAAGATGTGATGGCGGCTAACTCTATTATTTCTAACAACAGCGCCATGAGCCCATTTTGGAAGCTCTTTTCTGCTTGCGTAGTTACGCCGGTGTTATGGCTAATTAAAACCTTGCTGGCAACCCATATCATGCCTGCCATGTTCGCTGCCACCGCGACCGAATTCTATTTAGAGTTAAAAGCATGGGATGTAGGACTGGAGCGCAAGTTAGCCGCTAAAACTCAAGGTGATATCACCTTTACTAAAACTGATATGGGTGCCGTTGTATTGGTTACAGCAGGCACAGTCGTACAAAGTGATAGTTCACTAGGCGCGGTTTATAAACTGAGAGTGTTAGCTGATGTTGTGATCCCCGCGGGCTCGTTGAGCGCCACTATTCTATGTGAAGCAGAGGAAGATGGTGCCGGTTATAACTTGGGTGAAGGTTATTACCATGTGCAGCCCGATCCCGTGGAAGGTGTTGAGTCGGTGAGTAATCTTGGCGACTGGATCACCCAAGCGGGTGCAGATAAAGAAACCGATGAAGAGTTGGCGCTGCGCATACGAGACCAGTTTGCCAGTGTCGGCAATTATCACATTGATGCGGTATACCGCGCGGCCATCTCAACCTTTGCCGGTATTCGCAGTGATTTACTTTATTTTGAACATGATGCACCGCGCGGCCCTGGTACGGCTAATTGTCATGTGATGATGGAAGTCAGCGAAACCCCACAAGCCATGATTGATGACATTAACGACTATATCAATGAACAAGGTTTTCATGGCCACGGTGACGATTTGCGCGCTCAAGCCATTACGGCAACGCCTGTCGATTTAACGGTTGAAATTTGGCATGCAACAAACCTCAGCGATGATGAAATTAACACATTAGAGAAGGATTTAGCGTCGCGGATCAGAGCTGCATTTCGGGGCTCTGATCAGTACCCGTTACTCACGAGAACGTCACCACAAAGTGTATTTGTGTTTTCAACGCTAAGCAGTGAATTGCACGCCATGGTGCCGAACTTAAAAAGCGTGCGCTGGGAAAATGACGACATTGTTAATGGCCTTGCCCTGCCTCGTATTAGCAGCTTAACCATCACTAATCGAGGTGTACGTTAATGTCAGATGATTTGAATACAAGCAGCAGTCCACAGTTACCGACGTTAGCGCCACCTTGGTGGATGGATGGCGAAACATTGACAACGACATCAGAGCCGCAAGAGCCTGCGATGTTAAATAAGGGGATGCAGTCTTTCTGGCACCGTGTTCGAGGTTGGTTTATCTGGGTTCTTGCTCAAAAAGATCCGTTAACTTGCTCAATTGACTTGCTCAATTTATTGGCTTGGGAACGCAACATCATCCGTTTTAAAGTGGAACCTCTGTGGCTGTACCGCAAGCGTGTGGCCTATGCCTTTATCAATGCAAAAGAGGCGGGCAGCACACAAGGGTTTATTAACATCATGCGGCGCTTTGGGCTTGATGTGGTCAGCATTAAAGAGCGGCAAGAGGGGATGGACTGGGACCGAGTATCAATTGAAATTGATGATACCGAAATCGCTCCCAACCAAGCGTTGTTGGCTGAGTTAATCCGTAGCTATGGCCGCACGTGTCGCCGTTATGACCATTTATCCTCTCGCTTGGTCACGAACAGTGTCGCGGTGACTGAAGCAAGCCAAGATTTTCAAACTTTAACCATTAGAACGATAAGCAATAGCGAACTAGAGCACTTTAAAGAAGCTGTATTGGCTGCGACTGAGTGCAATAACGACTATCAACACTTACATGTAGGGAGCGCCTAATGGCACGACTAACGACATTTGGTGAACAATATATAGCCCTAGCAGTGGGTAACGTGCAGGACTTTATCATTGATGAGTTTGTATTTGCCTTTATTCCAGGGCTGGACTTTCGAGCGCCAGAACCATCGAACGAGCTTATGCCCTCAGCAGATAAAATTGTCAATCGGGCTGCACCGTTAAAGCACGGCATTATAGATAAAAACAGAGTCACATTTAGCCAAATGTTACTGCCAGATGTGGGCGACTTTAATTTTAATTGGATTGGTCTTGCCCATAACAACCAACTTGTTGCGTTTGCGTACGTACCGACTACGCAAAAAGTACGGTCGGTGGGCTCAAGTGAAGGCAACACCATCAGCCGTAATTTTGTGGTAGAGCACTTGGGCATTGCAGATGCGATGCCGGTGCAAGTATCTGCGGAGTCTTGGATGTATGACTATTCAAATGAGATTGTTCAACTAAAAATGAGTACCGCAGTCTCTGCGGCAAGCTTAATCAGTGCCAATGTTTACGGAGTCAAAAACGCCCATTGGAACATGGTATTAAGTGAAAGAATTAGACAACTAGAGGAAAATTAATATGACACAAGCAATTGATGAACTGCTCGGTGAAGTCTCCAATGCGGTCAGCGCTTCAAAGGAGCAAACCATAGCATCACAGGCACTGGCTCAAGATGTCGCAGGCAAGATGGGGGAGATTGATGACAGGATTAATAATGCTGTCAATGAAATCACAGAAGCTATTATCACAAACAATCTGGTTAAATACTATATAGATGCAATTGATGGTGATGACTCTAATAGTGGTTCTTCAGCGTCACCGTTGCAGACAATAAAAAGAGGGTTAACTATTTGTCCTCCAGGATCAACTGCAAATATTTATTTAAAGCGTTCCCAGCGTCATTTGATCTCATCAAATATTCAGTGTTATGCGTTATCGCTATCGGTTATTCCGTGGGGGGGGAATACTGATACTTCTGGAAGTGCTCATTATGATACAAGTACGCCAATTGTTGAGTGGAACGCAACTATTAAGGCAAGTGGTGGCGTTGTATTTGGGGCATTTAAGTCTTCACTCATTATTGATGTCGGTCAAAATGGGGCTTTGGAGTACTATTCGACAGCAGGAAGATTTACATTAGCTCGCAGTAAGATATTAATCGATAGGCCGAGCAGTACACCGTTTATTGGCTCAGATTTTGACTATTTGAACGCAGTTAAGGTTTCTTTGCGTGATGCGACAATCGAAAAAATATCGGGTTACCTTTCTAGACGTGGTTGCATCTTGTCAGCGGACTCTGTCATAGGAGTCTCAACAATCGAAGAGCTTGTGCTTGGAGCTACTCGTGACAACACACTCACAAATATGAATTTTGCATATTAATTAGGGGATAGCGATGATAACTACATTTGTATATAACGGAACGTCATATTCCAACTGGAATACAGAAAGCGAAGAATTCAAGCGTTTAAACATTCCTGAATCTGAAAAGGCCAAAATAATTACTGATGCGCAGATGTTTACTATTTCTCAGAAAAGAAAAATAGCTTATCAGAAAGAGGCGGATCCTCTTTACTTAGAATGGCAATATGATCAGACGGCAGAGAAAGAACAAATTTGGCGTGCTCAGGTAG
>NZ_JABSSM010000157.1 GCF_013214165.1 Shewanella sp.
ACATTCTTTGCAAGATCGATAGCAATAGTGGTAACTTTCATGGTGGACGCTCCTTGATGTAACTGGATATTCAATATCAGTTTGGCGCATTGACGCCGAATTAGGGAGCGTCCATCCCATCACCCATCATAAAAATGAAGCCTTTGACCACATACCAGTGCTGACATTGTGAGTGCTAAATGGCATATAAGGCGATGATTTATTTTAACTTAAAGCATCAAGGCGATGAGTTTTATGCAACCGTAATAAGTGGACACCCATAAGATTGTTGATACGTTAACGTCCCTCAAGTTCAACGTAGCGAATGCATGGTACGAGCCATGATTAAGCCTCTCACACTAGCAATAACACACACTCTCTAAAATCGAAGAGACAACTTATCTTGTAAATCAGCAGGTGTAGATGCAGCTGCGAGCTTCCAAAAAAGGGCCGGAAATGTTCCCTACATTTTTCGGCATTTCCTACTATCCATGTAGGTCAGATGTTTTGGCTGAGCCCACAGGGATGTGCTTGAATGATATCCTATCTAAGGGCCAGTTCGGCATCAGTGCCTCTCGTTCATAAGCGCATGTCTGCGCCATATTCACCGTCTCGTAGAACCTTCTCAAAATAAAGGGTGCATATAAAAAAAGACAGGACAGGCATATCTTTCTTGACTCTTAAAAAGGCTCAATTCAGAGACAGGGGGGAGAGCAAAACCAATAAGAACAATATTGTGACCCCAGCACTCAGGCAAGAAACGGCACCGAATAACAACTTTTGCCATACCCCAGGCGAGCGCGTCACCACAAAATAAGTGAGTATGATAAAGGTTAGGCCCCATGCAATCCAACTAGTTTGGGGGATTTGGGGCGTTTGGGGTAATAATATGTAGTAGGAAAATGGCCCAAGACACAGGAGAGGAAACAATAACAAGGCAATGAAAAAGAGCAGCCAGGTGTGGGCCCTAGGTAGAGATGTTCTTATTCTTAGTACTCGATAAAACAGCGATGACAGCCAGTGCCAGCCTCGTTTTAATCTAGGGGTCACGCCTAATGGTTGCCAGTAAACCAGACACAAGGTCCACAGGATACCGATAGCGACACTAAGCCAACCAAATACGATGAAACTGGTTATTATGACCCCGCTTGAGATCACAAAAAGCACACTACCATTAAGATGCTGGGCATGACCGCGCTCGGTTATCAGGCCTAGAAAAACAAAAAACAATATGCCAAATAGTATGTGAGCTAAGATGGAGGTCAACACGCCGAGTAAAATGGTTTTGGGTAATGTCATGCTAGCGCTCTCGGGCGCTATCCAAAACCTCCAGACGATGAGACCTGCCACGATCAAACACACGACTGACAACACCAAGGGTATCATGACATATCTCCTCTCCCGTTAAATTAATTCCATCTCGCTAGCCTCTTCGGTGTCTGAGATATTGACCTCCTAATGGTCAAATTACTTGCTCTCATATTCCACGGATAGATAACAATTGTCTAGTTAGCCCAAGGCGGTCTTCTGTTGGTAGGTATCTCTAATGAAGCTGATTGATAAGTCTAACGGCCTCTAAAGTCCCTCTCCAAGCTGTGGTGGCCAAATACTAAAAAATAAAAACGGGCAGTTAGGTGCCCGTTTAAATTTGACTAGCGCCATGATCAATGGCGTACACGGATGCTCGTTCCAGTATTCGACCCAACCCAATCCCGTCTATGCCCATAGCATTCACCAGCATGACGATCGATTTTGCAAGATAAAGGCGTTTAATACAACAAAATATAGAGTAGCAATGACGCAGTTTTGTTAAATAAAAGGACAAAACTGACTAACGATTTTCAGGGTGTTGGCATCCCCCACTTCAACAGCTCTAACTTAAGCTTAATCAAAGAGGGGGAAGGGATCATCTGACAATCCTAGATGTCTTAGTTGTTGCTTCGGATGTCTTGGTTGTTGCTTTCGGACTAAGACCTACACCTAGTATGACAAGTCCTAGCGCTACCCATTCTACTACGCTGTAAGAACGCCCTTGTACAATTTCTACTATGGCTAACCAAAGAAAAGCAAGATTTGTCAACACAGAAACTCGTGCAGACTCTTCCGGTGTCGTCGCGGCGATAGTGATAACCTGAATTCTCAAAGCGGCAATGGCGCCAATAGCAAATACAGGCCACCAGTGAAGAGGTAGAGGTGGTTGATACACGATAAGAATAATGGCAGTTACAACAGCAGCCCCAAAATTATAAATTGAGTTGATAGTTCCAGGGCTTTCTCCTTTGCTTGATAAGACTCCCACAAGTATAAAGGATGAAGCATATGCAACAGCAGCAGAAAGCGCTAAAAGTTGCCATAGGCTGAAATCAACTCCCCCATTATTTGCTAGAAGGAACAGTGCTACCCCTGCGAATGCAAGCAGGGCGCTAAACCGTGCTCTTATTTGAGTAACTGCGTAAAATGTAGCAAATATAGGAGCCGTATTTAAAATCATAGAAGCTTCAGCTGCACTAGCTCCCTCAGCACTTAACGCAAAGTAATACGCTCCGAAGGCCCATAGTCCCGCGATGAGCCGCAAAGCGTGCAATGACAGAGGTGCCACAGGGCGTCGACGTGGAGGAGAAAGGCACATACCCACCATATACTGCCCCATAAGTAGCCATAGAGGACTTATAGAATCACTTCCTGTTGATGTAATAATCAAAGCCGTCGCCGCTGAAAGTAGGCTTGCAAAAACCCCTAAGCTTATACCTCGCATAATCAGACCTCTAATAATATTCCGTGAAAGTGAAAGCCTATACCAGAGGAAAGCAAGATGGCTTGGCTTCCTTTAGGAGGTGTATCCGCCATTAAACCTATCCAAGGATCGGCTCCGCCAGCATGCCCATGATTAGTATTAACAAGTTGAACATCAGGGAAGTCCAAAGCATCGATTAAAGGCTCAAAAAGTTTTTTATCACCTTGGTTACAGAAGATCCAGAGTTGTTCTGTATCTAAGCTCTTTACAAGTAGCTTACGCGTGATCGAAGTCCACGCATCAAGATAAGCGGCACTAAGAAGAGGCTTAACTTCTGGTGGCAGGTTACGTTTGACAACACCATTTACAGAACGGTAATATTGATGAAAAGAGGCATTAGTCTGTCCATTCGTTGCGACAATACGATGTCCCGATACCGCATTATGTGAAACGATAATACCTACAGCGCCGTCTGCAAATTGCCTTAAAGCAAAGTGAGAAGGTTCTTCAGAATCAATCGTACGAGATAAATTATCTGCGCTGATAATAAGTATCATCCCTTCCATACTTGAAGCTAATTCGATTGCTTGACCTACCCCTGCGCAACCTGCAAAAATGTCAAAACAAGGGCAAGTTAAACCAAGACTGTCTACGATAGCAGCTGCAGCACTCGGGAAAATGTGCCGTATTCCCGCACTCGGTGTTTTTCAAGGTAGTTGGCACTCTTTACTTAATTTTACGCTACATTTCTTACATCCGTTTCAGGCTCTTTATCTGGATTCAGCATTACTGGGCCCACGGGCTCACAGTTCCTGATGCCGTTAG
>NZ_JABSSM010000158.1 GCF_013214165.1 Shewanella sp.
AGTAAGCAGTTGGTTGCTTCGATTTAACTTTTATAATTACCGATAGTGACTCTAGGGCTTGCCATTCCCGTAATATGGGATAGCAATTCAATACTCGTCTTTCCCGCAAGGCTTGTGGGCGGGAATCCAGTTGCTTTGGTTAGCCTTCGAATGAAGACTGATACATATTTACTTATGTCATTCGGCAGGTTTTAAGTTTGCTAGTATGTTTGAAAATCGTACTATTATTGTAACCTAACGCCTGTCCGGCGAGGATTGTGCAGATACTTCTGCGAGACGCTGCAAGTCCGTCCATGGAAGCTCTGCCAAAAAGTCCCTTTTTTGGAAGCTCGCAGCCGCATCTACACTGAGTTTATCAAAGCAGGTTATTTGTTTGATTGACCCTCTATATGGATAGCAATTCAATACTCGTCTTTCCCGCAAGGCTTGTGGGCGGGAATCTAGCGGTTTTGGCGTTTGATGATTTTATGAAAGTCGTATCTTCATTGTTATCTCTCGTCTGCGGGGCCCTCCACGAGGTCGTTGTTCATTGATTACACTCCAGATCAACAAAGGGGCTAAAATCTTGACCATCAGAGATGGTTAAGATGTAGACATTATAGGAGTAAAACATCTGTAATTCAGACGAGAACTGGTGAATAACCTCTTGCCATTAGATAGAAATTAGCGTTTAATAACATAAGCTTAAAAAAACGACTACCTTTCTATAGAGCTAATAACTAATGGGGGTAACCTCATTAGTTATTAGCTCACACAAGGCAAACAAGAGAGAATGTTTCAATTAGCTATTTTCACTCCATACAACAGCTTACCCAACAATAAATTTACCCTCTTGGGTGATAGGCATTATAATTATGCATAGAGTACTAGTTCAATACGAAAGATTACGAAGACATTATGAACATGTAGAAAAAACGTATGATTATGCTTCATTTTTAGATCTATCTCACATTTTAAGAATTTGGGTTGAACTAAAAACGGTATTACCTAAGATCGACAAATCTTTTACTTCAAAAACACTATTTAAGTCTGCGGTTCCCAACCGAAAAATACTTAGAGCATATTCTGATGTTGAATATATTGTTGCATTTATGCCTGATGGTATAACTACACACGCAGGTAATCAAAGCTTATTTGAGTGGGATAATAAAGACGTGAAATTTTCCATTGGAGGCTCAATCGCTAAAAAAGACGATTGGATAAAAATGACAAATTTTCATTTTTGCTTCCCTAATGCCGAAAATGACACTAAATATATTACTTCTAACCCTAAAATCAGTAGACTTAATCTAGTTCAATGGTTAGGTGCTGAAATAATTAGGATGAACTTTAAAAACTGTAACGGTCAATTAGAAACAGTATCAATACCTAGAGAAATTTTGATAAAAAGATTAGCGAATATATTGGACGGGTCACATACATCTCTAGCAAATAACGGTGATTTTGATAATAAATTTGATGGACCTATTAAATTCTTGATGAGTTTTAAATGCGCAGGTTGTCCTATTCCTTATTATTTATTATTTATTATTTATTATTAAAAGTGGCACAAGATATAGTTGAGTTTGGTCCTAAGTTGATAGAATCGTTAAAAAACACCTAATAAATAGCCCGAGCTATCTAGCCTGTATGCTATTTTCATAAAGCAACAAGGCCCACGTCTGAGTCGTCTATTTTGTTCCATACAAATAAGCCATTCTCACCCTCCTTGTGGCCAAGAGAGCTTACAGCTCTGTCACAAACATTCTGGTACATCACTCGCTGGGCAATCGGGGACATTATATTATTTTCAGGCTCAATCAGACCAATGAAGCCAAACAATATAGCAGGGCAAGAAATCTTTCTTCTTGCCCTGCTAATGCATAATATTCAAGCTTTACAGTTGATGACTTATGGCTTCTTTTACCCCAACCTTCTTCTTAACACCTTAGTCGCTTGCACTAGGTTCTTAAGGGCCGGCTCTACTTCATCCCATGTACGGGTTTTCAGTCCACAATCCGGATTGACCCAAAGCTGACGTACGGCCATCTTGTCGGCCGCTTTCTCGATAAGCTCAACCATCTCATCGACACTGGGTATATTGGGTGAATGGATATCGTAGACACCAGGACCTATCTCATTGGGGTATTCGAAATCTTCGAAGGCCGTGAGTAACTCCATGCGAGAACGCGAGGTCTCGATAGTGATCACATCGGCGTCCATGGCCGCTATCGCTGCGATGGTTTCATTGAACTCGCTGTAGCACATGTGAGTGTGGATCTGAGTCTCATCGGTGACACCAGCGGCGCTCAACTTAAATGACGCAACTGCCCACTTGAGGTAGGCTTGCCAATCACTCTTCTTCAAGGGTAAACCTTCGCGGAAGGCTGGCTCATCTATCTGAATGATGCCTATGCCCGCATTTTGCAGATCGACGACTTCATCACGAATGGCCAGACCGATTTGAGTCGCTATCGCCTCACGGCTGATGTCTTCACGGGCAAATGACCAATGCAGAATAGTAACTGGCCCCGTTAGCATGCCTTTCACAGGCTTGTCAGTCAGAGACTGAGCGTACTTAGCCCACTCGACTGTCATAGCCTCAGGACGTGAGACATCACCATAAATAAGTGGCGGCTTAACACAGCGTGAGCCATAGCTCTGCACCCAACCAAATTGAGTGAAGGCGAAACCTTGCAACTGCTCGCCGAAATACTCGACCATGTCGTTACGCTCGGCCTCACCATGAACCAACACATCGATACCTAGCTTAAGCTGACGCTCAACCGTATCTCTGGTCACCTGGCGTAGTTGGTCATTATAAAACGCTTGGGTGATCTCACCTTTACGCCAGCGACTACGCAGGCCTCGAATGGCCGGAGTCTGTGGGAACGAGCCTATGGTTGTCGTAGGTAACAGGGGTAAGTTAAACTTCTGCTGCTGTATAGCTTGACGGTTAACAAACAGGGTATCACGCTCATAATCATCAGTTTTAAGCGCGGCGACCCTGTCGATAACTTGCTGATCGGCGGCGGCTTCCCGTGCCTCTCGACGCGCCACACACCTTGCCACTATGGTGTCTATTGCAACTTTAGCGGCACTGTCCGCGGGAGGGCTTAGTAGCGCTTTGAGTTGAGTCAGCTCAGAGAGCTTCTGTTTTGCAAATGAGAGTTGTTGCTTCAGCGCCGGAGCCAGCTCGGTCTCAACATCGAGATCAACCGGGCTATGTAGCAGTGAACAAGAAGGAGATATCCACACTCGTCCCTTAAGGTCGTTCACCACAGGAGCGATGCGCTCGGCAATCAAGTCAATATCTGCCGCCCATACGTTACGAGCGTTAATTACACCCAATGACAGCACTTGCTCAGGCTGAAGTTTTGCCGCAAATTCAACAAGCTGCTCGGGAGCCGTGACCAGATCCAGATGCAGACCGGCAACAGGCAAGGAGGAAACCAATGCTTGATGGTGAGCTATGGTGCCATAGTAGCTCGCCAGTAAAA
>NZ_JABSSM010000159.1 GCF_013214165.1 Shewanella sp.
TTGGACTCTTTAGATACTGCACCATCAATGGCTTTAAAGAGACTCCAGAGTTCCCTAAGCCATGAAAGCAGTTTTTTTAATAGGTTTCGAAACATAGATTATCCTTTAGTAATGAGACTTTCTCTATGTTTCTTATAACTATATCAAAGTGAATAATTGAATTTGAAGTCTAGTGTTTTTAAATCCTGTTCTAGAGTAGATCAGGCACTACCACCACTCTCTATTTTAGAACTTTGGCATTTAAACAAATACCTTGAGCTGAACAGTCAACTTAATTAGCTACGCACACAAATAACATTTATTTTATTGACCGTTGAGATCAATAGCTTAAACTAGTTCAGAAAATGAACCTCAACAACGTGAAAACATGGTAGAAACCTGTATAGAAGTGCTCTCTACTGAGCAACTAATGGCAGTATATGCTCGTCAAACCTCAGGCTTAATGGCTGAAACATATGCCTGTGGTATTCAGTGGCATGACGGCAAAGAAACTAAAGCCTACGTTAAGCGATTTAGTAATGTTCGTAAATTGGCATTAGTTAACGAAGTGACTGGTTACATAATTGCTAAGCAATGTGGGTTGCCAGTCCCTCGTTTCGCAGGACTAATTAATACTTCAGCTGAACAATTTGATGATGAATCTGCACAATACAACAATTGGGCATTTGTAGTTAGTAGTCTTGAAGGCACAACTCCTGGCAGCTTTTACGAAGTACAAGACATGCAATCATGCAAATCTCTTATGAACCTCGTTGCGGGGTGGGATAAGGTTTCAGATGCAATCGCATTTGATGATTGGGTTGCGAATGAAGATCGCCACCTTGGTAATATTATGGTAGCAGGTAAAAACCGAATCTATCTTTTTGACCATAGTAACTTACCTATTACTTTAAACTGGCAGGCACACCAACTTGACCCGAACTATGTAGCTAAAAGCGTCTTAACCGACAATCTTTATGCTCTCAACTGCACACCACTGCCGGTTAAATCTATGGTAGCTCATGCCACTAATACTCATGAAGATGTTTATAATATGGTCAAACAAGAACTATGCTACTGGTGGGATGTTTTGCTAGAGGGAGATGTAGAACGTAGAGTTGCACTTGAAAAATTTATGGAATCTAGAGCAATTTTAGGTAACCGTCGTGTTTGCGGCAGTTTAAGAATGTTGGCATAAAAAATGAAAACGTTAAACGATATTTTAAACTCTACAACTAGAATTACTAATGTATCTGGTAATTGGTATCAATTTCAGTGGACCCCTGACATCACAACAGGTGAAATATTAAACATCGGGGTTGGTTTTAGAGATAACTCCGGCGAATTCGGCGTGCTAATGCTGGATTACTATGAGCGTATAAATTGCTTTTATGGTCCAGAAATGCAATTTCAACTTGAACTGGCTTGCAATGTTGCTAGAGAGTTAGTGTTTCGAAAGGATCTAAAGGAGTCTAACGAACTAACACCTCAAATACACCTTATCAAAAAAGGTTTTGCTCAAGGAAAGAACACTACAGACATCCTTAATAGTCTGTATAAAAATACGATATCATTAGGTAAGAAAGTCAGGAAAACCAGTAAGAATAGGTTCTCGTCAACGTCAAGAGATTCTGTATATATTACTTTAAAAGATAAATTAAAACTCAATTTAGATATTGATTACTCTCTCCATGTACCAGAAAATCCATATCAAACCGTTAGCGAAGGCAACATCATAAACAACCTATACTTACCGTATAAAAAACAACATGGAGTAGCCACACTAGTGTCAACTGCATATGCTGATATACAGAGGGTTAAATGTAACTTATTTGATGGTTACAGAGATATTGATATAGCATCTAATCGCATGAATACTAAAGATAATGCCATATTCTTAATGCTTCCTAGTGACAACCTGAAGCGTGAAGTTCAACTAGAAATTGAGAATGAATTGGATAAATTTATTTGGTTATTAAAACCCCATAAGTTTTATGTTGGATCACACGCCAATACTGATGGTTTAGCAGACGAAATTACCGAGTGGTGTCAACAAGTAGCTTAATATGAATCAAAAACTTCCATTCGTTTGATATTGAATATATGAAAATTGACAAGAAGCTTAGGGGCCATGACACGTTCACACCCCACAGTCATAGATGGGTCAAGGGGCTCGCTGACCGTTCGAAATAAAGCCCCATTAGCGATTTTCATTATTGGTTATTGTGTCTAAAAGTGAAGACCATCAACGACAATTAACAATGATTTCAGCTGATAGCTGTGTGTATATCTCTTAGTAATGCCAGATTCGAACTTTTCATGTCCTACCATCTCTTGCAACAACCCAAGCTCGATTCCTTGTGAGCGAGATTTGGTAATGAACGTATGCCTGAAGCTATGAAATACCTTCCTCTCGCCATGATCATTGAGTTGATTAATGCCCAGAGAGTACAAGTTACGCTGTAAGTGTTCTGTGACGTTATAGCTACGATCTGCCACTTCAGGAAATAAGTAGTCACTAGCAGAATCAATATAATCTAAAAAACCATAATCAATCAGCTTCTGGTGGATAGGGATACACCTTGTCGCAGCCTTAGTTTTTCCTTTGGCAATCCAGAGATAATGACGCTGACTATCTGCATCAAATCGAACATCAGCTTTTTTCAACTTGGTTATTTCACTACGCCTAGCTCCCGAGTATATGGCGATAAGCACAACCCATTTCCTCCAACCATCCAACTGGCTGCATGATGACTCAATGGCTCTTACTTCGGAGTCTGAGAACACGGCGTATCGAGTAGAATTAGCTTCACACTTAACATTATTGGTTGGGGATTCGGCCAGTACATCTTTTTCCTTCGTGAGGAAGCGACTGAAAAAGCTTTGGCACAACTTAAAAAGCTCCTTTACCGTCTTTGACGACACAAGGTACTTGGGCTCAACATCATTAAGTTCAAGTAGTTCCAGTGGTGCCATTAAGTGGTAAGGCTTGATATTTCGCCTAGGTGTTAATGCATAACGGTTTAATAACGATTTGATATCTTGCTTGTTAATCGAATTCACAGCGACATTACCGAAGCATATATGCATAAACTCGAAGTACCTCATTGCCCCTTTCTCAATTTTCTCTGTCCAAGATTTCCACTGAACGAAGTCTTTCCAAGCATCGTTAAGTAAATAGCCACCAGCATTGGGTAAAGAGTCTGGTTTGGCTAAA
>NZ_JABSSM010000016.1 GCF_013214165.1 Shewanella sp.
GTGAACGTTTAATTAAACAGAGAACGGCCTGTACCAACCAAATACGTGGGGTACTGATAGACTTTGGCGTTTGCTTTCCTCAAGGCTACAGCGCTTTTGAAAGAGCAATTTGGGAGGTCATTAATGAAGAGAACAAAGGGGTCGTAGCGAATTAAGTGACTTTCCAAATGAAGGTAACGCTACAACTAATCCCCGTTGGAAGTTGTTGAAGAGCGGAGATTAAAATTTCGTGGATTCATCACGGATGATGAATCAGGCTCGGGGCCACATGGATGTGGCATCTTAGTCGTTAGATTATTTTGATTGGAGCCTGAGGGGCGTACTCAATGCATGTAACTTCGCCGGAGAATTATCGAACTTGGAGGTTATCAGAGAGATTCTAGCGCATCATAATCGACAGGTTTCATTGCAGGGAATGCTGTAATGGGTAGCAAAATTTGAATGGAGTAGAAGCTAATTCGTTCGACCCCTTTATCTGTATCTGGGATGCCGAAGGAGAGATCCGTCTAATAACCAATGCACTGGTAAACTATTAATACTCAGTTAGATAACCGAGCCACTTTCAGGCTAGGCCCACATTGGCAGCAGAGCCATAGATAAACACAATGTCAACTGGTCGGAGCAGTGTTGGGCTAGGTCGTCAACTATACTGACGTTGTGTTTAATTATGTACTAAACTTTGTACATAAGGTTGTACATAAGGTTGTACATAAGGTTGTACAAATTTGTATTTTTATTACATGGTTTAGATGGTGAAATTTATGAGTGTGCATCAAATATTTGCTGAAAAAACAGTGTCAATTTCTGAAGCAAGAAAGAATCTTAATCAATATTTCATTGATGAGCCAGTAGCCGTTCTCTCTAATAATAGAACCAAGGGCTATATGCTTAGTGCTGATTTATTTGAGCAGATGATAAGTATTATTGAAAGCAACACAACTGTTGAGAAATCAATGTTTAGACCAGCGTCAGCAAGGCTTCAGGCCATCGCTCACGTTAGCGAACAAATATTGTTAAACTCTAGCGATGGTGAGCTAGGTGAATTCAGTGAGTGATCAGAGTTTTCAAAAGTAAGGTTATTATCGGATCCCTTACAGGAGAAGAACTGCAAGGATTAGTTGATGATTTTAAAGCCTATAAATCAGGTGTCTTACCTGATTTATTCGGTCGTGACGTTCGCTACGACCACCCACACAACCTCCCTAGTATCCTAGTTGAAGAAGTAAGACATATTCACTTAGCCAGCTCAGAAAAACCTTGGCCGATCAGGAAAGTTCAGTTTTATCGAACTAGCGAAGAGCATTTGGTTTATTGCCAAGGAGCCTTAGAAACCGACTGTTATTTGTTGATGGCAATCTTAGCTCCCAGCGCCCACGATAAAGCCAAAGACAATAATATTATGTCTAAGCTTGGCATCATGGCTGAGAGATTCCGGTTAAAGTTTTGATCTCTTAAAAGGCTTCTCTGACTAAAAGTCACGGTTTGTCACAGATGCTCATGTGTAACCTATACGTCAAATGGCACCATCAGGATAGTTACACTACACTGTAATCATTTGTTTTTCCAAAGCCACTTCAATCCGGATTCAATATCAAATAATCAATGATCTCAATTTTTGTTTTATCTGATATTTTGGAAGGATTAACGGTGCCAGCCATAGTAAATGGGCAAATTATTTCATGGGCCTGTAGGGACGCTGCAAGAACTCACCCGCTATTGTGAGCACTTGGGTAAACGACGACTGCACTACTTACAAACGAGCTGATAATTAAAGCACTTTACGTATCAATCAGACCTACATCTCCAGTTTGACTTTTGTGCTGCCTGAAATTCATAGTTTTTAATCAAAAATTGACTGTTGACCTCCTGCTCAACAAAAATACCTGCATACATTTAGGATTTTCCGTCCTGATGCATGATTGAGGATTGAAAATGCATATTTCCGAGGTATGTTATTGATTAATAATGGCTGGCTTTATTTTTCTTTCATGGCTGCCCTGCTTTTTTACCTTTTAATGTATAAAAATATATCACTTAATTGATTTGTTGACGGTATCGTCATATAGTAGGTATCAGAAGTGCGGTATCGTTATATCGTGCATTGCTAAAGATGTAGTCCAGCTCACCATAACAGCGCCTTAGTTAATGCAGCTTAGATGAGTCATTAATTATGCTATTGAGGTAACCCATGAAAACTAGGAATATTCAGACCGTCATTGATAGTGACGTTGTCGCTAGTGTTGGAATTCAGGGATTGGCGGATCTTCAAGTGCGTTGCCTACGGGCAGGTGACAGATTTACACGCTACATTGTCGTTGATTCTTTAGAGGTTAAACGAGAACCATTTTCGGTTCAGATATTTGCGGAAGCTCAGTTTAACAGCCAACGGCAAAAATTCTCATTCTCCGCTCCCGAATTACCATCTGCAGTGGCAGAAAGAGTCAAAGAAGCTATACTTTCACATATACCAATATTGAATAAAAGCAATCTTTTAATGGCTTAATTAGCCCTAAGTAAATTGTTAGTGATATAGTAAGCTCCATTATAAAAATGGAGCTTTTTTGTGCCTTCTCTTATTACTGACTACCATAAACCGCTGGAAACGGATCCACATATCTATGCGACTCCGATTCTTCAACAAGGGATTGTAGTGGGTACCGGTATTGACACTCTCGAAGATCCGCTCTTTATTAAGCTTACCTTACTGGAATTAACCCTTGGATGTGGTTACGTAGTGTTTGAAGAGTTGATACCCGCCAATATTGATACTGCCGAGGCTCTTTGTATTGAAGCCCATGATAACGGTTTGGATGCCTTTGAAGTATACAATTACATAAAGCATAAGCTGCTCCTTAGATCAGGTAAAAGATTTGGGCAGATATTTTTCGGTATCAACCCGCCGTTAGAAGGGCCACAAATCTCAGGAGCCTATGTAGAAGAGGAATATCGGCAATACGGAATCAGCACACTGGCGTATAGTTTACTTGCTAAACATTATGGTGTTGTTTATAGCGATAGGCATCAAACCATTTATGGAGCAAAGTTGTGGTATGCGGGGCTTCCAAAATTTGGCGTTGTTCGAGCTATTGATACTCATGCCGGTAATAAAATTATTGAAACGTTTGTCATGGATTCTTCACCTAAGCATGAGCACTGGGATAATCTTAAATTGAAAAACGAGCCTCTGTTATTGGGCAAAGTACGTGTACCTACATCAGATACAGAATCAAAAGATCATATTGTTTTAGAGTTCCAACTTAAGGATTAAATTTTAGGAAATTATTCTGAGAAAAAGGAAATAAAGGGATCGTAGCCAATTTAATCGATTATTTGGTCAAAAACTTAACTAAGCAGTTCTTAGCGTTTTAAGGTGCCCCTTACTTCGAAGAGATAAATCATCCGGTGTGAACGCGGCTGTGACCTTCGACAGCAAGGCGAGGTTTCATAGCGTGAAGCTCTTCGAGCGAGAGATAGGGATATCGAACTGGCTCTTAAACATGGAGGTTGTTTGATGTCGCAGAGCCCACAGGGAGCGTGCTTGAATGATATCCTATCTAAAGGCCAGCTCCGCATCCTTGCCTCTCGCTCATAAGCACATGGCTACGCCAAATTCACCGTGTCACAGAAGTGTTTGCACTAGAGGTCGCTCATTCACATCCGTGTGATCACGACATTCGTATATCCTTATACAGCACCTGCGGCAGGCAATAGATCGCAATGAAGCTTTGGTCTAAGGCTTATTTAATAAGTAGAATTGTTCAAACGATCAAAACTTTAAAGCACTTCAAACGAAGTGCTTTTTTAGCTTTAGTGGATTCAAGTAAACTAGAAATTAACTACAAACTAGCAAACTTCAAACGAACCAAAAAAAATTAACGCTTAAGCTTTAACGAGCTTTGCCAGATCTGCTGGACGGTAGTAAACCGACTTTAGCACCTTGCCCTGACGTACGATTTTACCCGCCATATCGACATCTTTGGCGCACTTAGCGATGATAAAGTCGCCCTTGGTGCTGCCGACGATCTCGACGCCTTGCTTGGCGTAAAAGGCGACAGTCTCTTCCAGTTCTTTCTCGTTGCGGCACACCTTGCTCATGTTGCTCGAGTGAACTTCGTCCCAACAGCTGATGAAGTCGATCTCGCGGTTGTTGGCCACGTGTAACAGCAGGTCGATAATGTAGCTGATTTCCATGCGGTTGCTGACCTGAGTCGCACCTAAGTGAACCAGGCGGCCCATCAAGACATAGACAGAATCGACGATAGCGTCGGCCTGCTCCATACGGCTGTCGGCTTCGGCAAGCTCGGTCAGCTCTTCGATGGCCAACGAGGTGTGCAGTGTGTCGGCCTTGTCATCCAAGGTGCTCTCATCTTCACTCGGCAAATCGAACGTAGAGCGAAACTGGAGGATGTCATGATAAAGGTGATCGTAGAGTGGCTGAGTGAGTGCGGTGAGTTTCATTGATTCTGCCTTGAAGCCTGAGCTTGGTGTAATTAGGGTTGAGTTGAGATAACTCGAATTACGGTGATTCTAATTTAATGGCAGAGCAAAATAAAGTGCCTAGCTTCGATGCTTACTGCGGGGAGCAGCAGTGAGATGCTTGGATTGTTAAAAAAGTCACCGACTGGTATTGGTTCGCCTAGCGTGGATGAAGGGGAGTTTGAGCTCCCCTTATGGGCTCATTTCAAAACGAGACCGCAATACTAGACCAGCCGATGACGGAATACCTTCTCATTCATCTTATCTAGCTCATTGAGCCACTTAGTCACTATCTTCTCATCGTGGGGGGCCGGAGATACACCGATAGCCAGCTCTCCGGCGACTAGTGACTCGATGGCGACGGTGATTTTGAATCCCGCCTGCAAGAGTTTTCGGGCGACATTGGGCGTCAGGGCAATGCGTTCCTCTAAGGGTTTAGATTCTGCACGTAACCCAATATGGGCTCTTGTCATACCGCTGGTTCTCCTACTGAGATCTCGTTAGAGACGACTCGATAAATTGCTATTGAAAAACAGGTAGTGTATACGATATCCATGTTTACACGGGATTAACATCACAGCTTAAATGAACCAACCAGAGGCAGAATGGCAATGCAAGAGTTGAAAACTAAGGTCGTTGAATATTCACTATCGACAGTGAAGGCGTTGGCACTGGAACATTTTCTGATAACGGCAGAGGTGAAATCATTGCCCGGTTACCTGGATCTCAATTTTCTGCTTACGGATACCCAGGGAAAACGTTTTATCCTCAAGATTGCTAATGCGGATGAGCCACTGGCCGAGTTGGATATGCAAAATGCTGTGATGAATTATCTTAACGGCCAAGACTTGCAGCCCTATGTGTTACCTGAGGTGATCGAAAACCTGGCAGGTAATGAGCTCACGCCTTTGCAAGATGTGTATGGCAGGCCCAGACCCATGCGTCTGCTGAGCTATGTGCCCGGTGTCTTCTACTGTGATCATAAGGCGCTGTCTAGTCATCACCATAGCCAACTCGGCACCCTATTGGGCAGGCTAGACCTGAGTCTGCAAGGCTTCTCCCATAGCGCTGCCTCACGGAATTTCGACTGGGATCTCAAGCATGCGAACGCTGTCATCGAATCTAAGCTGGTTTTAATCATCGACCAGAGCCAGCGCTCGCAGGTACTAAAGATTCTATCTGACTTCGAGCAACAGGTGATACCCTTCATGGCCGAGCTGCCACAGGGGGTCATTCATAACGATGTGAATGACTATAACCTGCTACTCACCAGCGCGAGTTTGGACGCCGAGGTAGTGGGCTTGATAGATTTTGGTGACATGGTGCATAGTCATCAGATCAATGAGCTGGCTATCGCCTGTGCCTACGCCATCTTGGGGGCTGACTCGCCAATGGCGATCATAGAGGCCATCACCTTGGCCTATCACCAGCAGCGGCCACTTAATGGCGCCGAGCTCTGGGTCTTGCTGCCTCTTATTGCCGCACGTCTAGCGGTCAGCGTGTGCAACTCCTGTGAAGCCATTCTGGCCGAGCCAGATAATGAATACCTCTTGGTGAGCGCTAAACCTGCTTGGGAAGCCATCAGTAGCTTGCTTAAACTGGACACTAAGAGTGTCGGCTTCGGGCTACAGCGCCTGTGTCTGACTGCAAACGTAGGGGCAAGCCTGAGCGGATCATTAGGCTAAGGCGCCGATAATGCTGCATCTGCACGTCAAAAGATATGCTCAGCCAGAGAGGTGACCGCTTATTCAAGACCTTGAGTGTTTCTTACCAGCAGCCGTTAATTATCGAGCGTGGCCAGGGGCAGTTTCTGCTGGATGAAAACAATATCGCTTACTTAGACATGGTCAATAATGTCTGTCATGTGGGGCACTGTCATCCCTCTGTGGTCGCTGCGGATCAGGCGCAGATGGCCAAGCTCAACACCAATACCCGTTATCTCAATGACAATATTCTCGATTTATAGTCAGGTCTTGCTGAACACCTTCCCAGCGTCACTGTCAGTGGTGATGTTCGTCAACTCAGGCTGCGAGGCTAACGAACTCGCCATGCGCCTGATGCACTGCAAGACACAATCCAATGAGCTGCTGGTGGTCGATGGTGCCTATCACGGCAATACCAACAAGGCGATTGAGATCAGTCCCTACAAATTTAATGGGCATGGAGTACTTCAATACCTTCGGCGGTAATCCGGTCTCATCTGCTATTGGCAAGGCGGTACTCGACACTATCGATAATGAAAACCTGATGCTAAATGCCCGCGATAGCGGCGATTATATGCGGATGCACCGGCTCAAGTTACAAGAGAGATTCGACATCATAGGCGACGTCAGGGGCCTAGGTTTATTCATCGGCGTGGAGCTAGTTAAAGATGCAAATTTGACTCCAGCGACCCAAGAGGCGCAAGCCTTAATCGAGTGGCTTAAGTCGCGAAAAATCTTGCTCAGTCTCGACGGCCGCTTCAATAATGTACTCAAGATTAAGCCGCCAATGGTGTTTACCAAAGATAATGCCGATTATTTTATCGAGCATTTACTTCGGTGGTTATCCCATATTAATGCATAAATAGTGATTGTATCGCCTAAAAGCTGAATTTGTAGTCTATTACTGCGGGGATTCGGTCTGGGCAGACAGGCTTAGACTCACACTCGCAACAATGTGATCTAGATCTCCTTGTTGATTTTATGTAAGGATGTTTGGCCCTAGCTAAGAATAAGCCATCGGATGAATGGTATTCGTTTATCGATCTAGTTGGGCCTGAGAATCTATAACCACAAGGAACCAGTGATGACCTCAACATCAGATCCCCAGTTAAACACACACAAGCTGCCCAGCCTGCTCGATGCCCTCATTCCCATCTTTGCCCTGGTGCTTATGCTGGCCGGTGCCGTCTATCTGTATTCGTCTGATAGCTCTTACGGTGCAAACCAGATCGCCCTTATCATGGGGGCTTGTATTGCCCTGGTGATAGGGGCTAAAAATGGCTACAGCTGGAAAGAGATGGAAGCGGGGATCGTCAAGAGTGTTGGCGTGGCTACCGGCGCCCTGCTGATCTTATTTGCCGTGGGTTCACTGATTGGCACCTGGATACTCGCGGGTACTGTGCCTACCATGATCTATTACGGCATGTTGGTGCTCAACCCTGAATATTTTTATGCCGCATCTTGTCTGTTATGTGCCGTGGTTGCCCTGAGTATAGGCAGCTCCTGGACTGTGGCCGGTACTCTGGGTATTGCCTTGGTTGGCGTTGCAGCCGCCATGGGATTAAGCGTGGAGATCACTGCCGGTGCCATCATCAGTGGTGCTTACTTTGGCGATAAGATGTCACCCATGTCCGATACCACTAACCTAGCGCCTGCGGTAGCAGGGACCGATATCTTCAGTCATATTCGCCACATGGTATGGACCACAGCGCCGAGTATTATCATCGCCATGATAGGCTTCTTGATCTTAGGTTTCACCAGTGAGCCCAGTGGTCAGGCAAGCAATCTGCAAGTGACCATGGACTTGCTGCAAGCTCAGTTTAATCCCGGCGTTCAGCTGCTGTTACCTCTGCTGGTGGTATTGGTGTTGGCCTATAAGAAGATGCCGGCATTTCCCACTGTCATTCTCGGCACTCTCGCAGGCGCAATCTGCGCGGCGCTATTTCAGTTCGATGGCATCATAGCTTTTGCCAATGATGCCAGCTTGCCTCCGATTGTGGCCATGGTTAAGGGGATCTGGACTGCCATGTTCGATGGCTATGTGGCCAACACGGGTGATGAAGTGCTCGATAGCCTGCTTAGCCGAGGTGGCATGAGCACTATGATGAATACTGTGTGGTTAATCCTGTGTGCCATGGCGTTCGGCGGCATCATGGAGGTCACCGGCCTGCTTAAGCGAATCTTGCAGAGTATCCTTGGGCTAGTGACAACCAGCGGCAGCTTGATCATCACCACCTTGGCGACGTGTATTGGGGCTAACCTTATCACAGCAGATCAGTTTATCGCCATCATCTTACCGGGGCGTATGTTGAAGCTGGAGTACACTAAACGTGGCCTCGCGGCGGTGAACTTGAGTCGGGCGTTGGAAGATTCGGCTACCATCACCAGTCCACTCGTGCCATGGAATACCTGTGGTGCATACATGGCTAGCACATTAGGTGTTGCCACCATAGCCTACCTCCCATATGCCTTCTTTAACCTAGTTTGCCCCTTAGTGAGTGGCAGCTATGCCTACTTCAATTTCAAGATAGAGAAGCTGGAAGATATGCCTGATCTCGAAGAGGCGAGTGCGTAAGAGAAGGTTCCTAGTTCCTAGAAATCTAGAAATCTAGGAATCTAGGAACTAGGAACTTGTTAAATTATAACCGACTCACATCCACCTTGAGCGTATCCAGATGAGTGATGAGTGCCGGGGTGACGGTTTGATCCACGCGTCCGCCCAAGTGCTCGCCGAAGAACTGCTCCATGGCGACGATATAGGCCAGCTTATTGTTGCGCTTAATAAAACCGTGGCCCTCATCTTTGGCCAGAATATACTCTACCGGCAAGCCCTGTTGATGCATCACCCGCGCGATATTATCTGACTCCAGCTGAGTGACTCTGGGGTCATTCGCACCTTGGACTAACATGAGCGGAGTCTTGATACGGTCGACAAATTCAATTGGCGAGCGAGCCAGCATGTCTTGTCTATCTGCGGCGATTTCTGGGTCGCCTACCGCGCTATACCATTGCCCAAGATATGGACGGAAGTGTGGCGGGAATGACTCCATTAAGGTGATAAGACTCGAGGGCCCGACGTATGAGATCACCGCCTGATAAAGATCCGGTGTAAAGGTCGCGCCGGCAAGCGCGGCGTAGCCACCGTAGGATGCGCCCATGATGCCTAAGCGTTGGCTATCGGCAATGCCTTGGTCGATAAGATATTGTGCACCGTCGGTAAGATCGTCTTGCATGCTGCCGGTACCCCAGTTGTTGTTGCCTAAGTTGAGGAAACGTTTACCGAAGCCGGTGGATGCACGGAAATTTGGCTGCAGTACCGCGTAGCCACGATTAGCCAGGAGTTGAGCTATGGGGTTGAAGTAGCCAGAACTCAAGCTCCAGTAATCACGGGCCCAGGGACCACCGTGGGGCAATATGATGGTGGCTAGACTCCTGCTTTGATCCTTAGGCAGAGTCAGGTAGGCCTGTATGCTGACACCGTCACGAGCAAGGTAGGTGATGGATTGGCGCTTGGACAGGAGCTCGGGGGCTATGATGGGGGTCTGCTTCAATAATACGCTTATCTCGCCGCTGGCTTCAGAATAGCGATAATCGTCACCCATACTCACATCGCTGACAACATGCAGCTGCCACAGGCCGGTTGTTTCATTCTTGTCGGTAATGGTTATTTCCACATCTTGAGTGAAGTGGTCATTCACGTTCTGCCAGTGCTTGGCAAAGGTATCATCCAGGGGATAGGTGCGCAGGCGCCCGCCATAATAAGAGACCGCAAGAGGTGCACCGTTATCGTTAAAGATGACGTCATAGACATTGGATTCATCCAGTGGGTCTTCATGCAGAGTGTCTAGCTTGCCCGTGGCAATATTTAAGCGTAACAGCTGCTGCTTGTCTCGACCTTGGATGTTGGCACTGATATAGGCCAAGTTATTATCTTCATCAAAGCTCATAATATGGATGTTTTCACCAAATTCGGTGTCGAGCAGGCTAGTCCATTTACCCTCAATGTTGGCGTAGAGGCTGGCAGTATTATCCGCATTACTGCTGATCCCGAGTACCGGGTCGCCCTTGCGGTTGGTACTCATCTGATTGAAGGCATAGGTGTTAGAAAAAATATTGGTTATCTCAGCGGAATCGATATTCAAACGATAGAGGTCCATCTGCTGAGGGTTATCTTGGTTCGACATGACAATTAACGTATTTGGCATGTCTTTTGGCTGGTCGACCAGAGAATAGCTGATGTCGGTGTTACTGGTGAGCGCTGTGATGTTTGGCACAGGTTTTGGCTGACTCATATCCAGAGAAAGTGTATAAATCTGCTTATTTTCATTACCGCCGGTATCCTTAAGAAAGAAAATCTCATTGCCTTGGCTTGACCAGCGGAAGCTGCTAATCGGATCCTCTGAGGTGGTGATCGGGAAGGCTTCATCGAGACCTGCACCCGCGGCCATCAGATAGAGGTTACGTGCACCCTGATATTCCTTGAAGAAGGCTATCCATTTGCCATCACTGGAGCTTGTCAGCTGGCTAACGTCCTGCTCATTGAAGAAAGATTCTACCGGAATAAGCGGGACTTCCTGTGCCTGGACTGCCAGGTTAGCCTGTGGCTGAGAGGGAGTCTGGCTACAACCGGTTATGAGTAAGCTTGCGGCCACTGCAGTCCACAACAGTGTGGGGAGGAGCTTGTTAGTTTTCATTTTCATTCCTATCGATATGGGTTCCACAGATGGGTTAAACCTCTTTTTGTGCCAGACTTAGCTGATTGTTAATTACACTATTACATAAATTAATTATTGTAAAACGATAATTAAATGTTTTTTTGTGATAAAATATTTCTGTCTGGTATAATTGATTCAAGATATGGACAAGGATAAGATGCCGCGATGAACGTAAATATGCAGAAGCTGATGAAGATCAGCGGTTTTTTCAGAGTATTGGTATTAGTGGTTATGGCTGCTGTGGCGATATATCTGGGTTATAGCTATTTGGTGCTGGATGAAATACGTTTCGAAACGAGTATGCAATTTCTCGAACTCTGGGATCATGAGGGGGCTAGTCAAGGCGTGCTGTTGGCTATTCAGTCGCCGTCATTTATCACCCTGTTTCTGGGGTTTTATTGGTTGCAGCGCCTGTTGAGTCACTTTCAATTGGGGCTGTTTTTTGGTAATGAGGCGATGCGCTGTTATCTCTGGTTGATATGGTTGAAGGTGCTAGGCATGGTGCTGGAGATCGCTCAACATCTGGCGACTGGCTATTATCATAAGCAATTTTTCGAAAACAGCCACGTAGAGATTAGGCTAGACCCGGGTAATCTCACCACCCTCTTGCTAATGCTGCTGATCGTCTATTTGTTGAAGGCCGCCAAAGAGATAGAAGCCGAAAATAAAGAGTTTATTTAAGTGTTAATTTTAGCGTGTTGGACCCGAAAATTATGCAAATAATCGTAAATTTAGATGTGATGATGGCGGTGCGTAAGGTGAGCTCTAAGGAGCTAGCCAAGGCAATCGACATCACCGAAGCTAATCTGTCGCTGCTAAAGAGAGGCAAGGTGAAAGGGGTACGTTTCGAGACCTTAGCCAATATCTGCGCATACCTCAATTGTCAGCCTGGGGATATTCTTGAGTTCCGAGGGCAGGCAGAGTGAGTCAAGCCGTCCTAGGTGCTAGTGCTTAGCCCCTAGGAAGGCTAACAAGTCGACAAGGATGCAAGCTTGTCGGTTTGTTAGTTTTTCTCGTAGCCAACTTGTTGGCGTTCTCGAAGGCGTTTTCAGCCGTCTAGCAGTGAGCGCGTGAACGGCCTAGTAGCGACATTGTCTGATCTATTTAATAAACGCAAACGCATCGCCGTAGAGATGTTCTTCCTCTACACCTATGGCACGGAAGACTTCTCTGGCTGCGCCCACCATGTCGAAACGGCCGGCAATATAGATATCATAACCATGTAGACTCACGAAGTCAGCCTTGATCTGGGCTAACAGGTTAGCCTTCTTGCCTTTCCAGTCTCCGCCGGCTTCTTCCAGTACGGGAACGAAATGTAACCAGGGATGAGCATCGTGCCACTCACGGGCAATCGTCTCGTAATACATGGCATCGGCGTTACGACAACCCCAATAAAGCGTGGTTTCGATCTTCTGTCCCAGTGCTATCTGTTGCTCGACGATACTCTTGATGTAAGAGAATCCAGTGCCACCGGCGATCAGTAATCTTGGACGCTGACTCTCGTGGCGCAAGTGAGCCTCACCGCCTGGTACTTCGATGTCAATTTGACTACCGTTTGCTAGGCACTCTTTCATACGCTCGACCACTTGCATCGGGTAGCTTTCGCTGACCGCAGCGCCGATATGCAGTTCGATAAGTGCTGCACTTGGTGCCGAAGCGATTGAGAATGGGCGTTTATCTTGCTCACCCATGACAACACAGAGGTACTGACCAGCGTTGAAGTCGAACGCTGTTTCAGGTTTTAGAATGATTTGATAAACCGCATCATTGAATGGGGTAACAGTTTCGATTTTACAACTTATGGTGTTCATCTAACGTCCTTTTCGAACCCCTCTGTGGGAGCTTTACTATTTATTAGTTCAAAGTTAATAGTTTAAAGTGGTTCAGAGTACTTGCTGCTGAACCAAGTTAAAACAGATACATTAATCATAGTCATTTTCGGCAGGTTAAGCGGGAAATAACCAGGGTGCCAGAAGCTCAGGCCGCTAAACTCTAGTCTATAAACCTAAGTATCTAGACCTAGGTATCTAAACCTAAGTCGGCCCACATATCATCGACTTTTTGTTTTACCGCTTTATCCATGGTGATTGGGGTACCCCATTCACGATCGGTTTCACCTGGCCACTTGTTAGTGGCGTCCATGCCCATCTTAGAGCCTAGGCCTGTAACGGGGGATGCAAAATCCAGATAATCGATAGGTGTATTCTCTATCATCACGGTATCGCGTTTCGGATCCATACGAGTGGTTATCGCCCAGATCACATCGTTCCAATCACGGCAGTTAACATCTTCGTCCACGACTATGATGATCTTGGTATACATAAACTGACGCAGGAAGGACCAGGCGCCCATCATCACGCGCTTAGCATGACCTGGGTACTCCTTACGGATAGAGATCACTGCCATGCGATAAGAGCATCCTTCGGGTGGCAGATAGAAATCGACGATCTCCGGGTACTGCTTGCGCAGGATAGGCACAAATATTTCGTTGAGTGCCACACCTAACATGGCGGGCTCATCCGGTGGACGGCCTGTGTAGGTGCTATGGTAGATGGCATCTTTTCTGTGAGTGATATGAGTCACTGTGAAGACAGGGAACTTGTCTGTCTCGTTGTAATATCCCGTATGATCGCCATAGGGGCCTTCTTCGGCCATCTCGTTCGGGTCGATATAGCCTTCTAAGATGATTTCGCTGGTGGCGGGCACTTCTAAGTCACAGCTTAAGGCTTTGCAGACCTCGGTGCGTGCGCCGCGGAGCAAGCCTGCGAAGGCATACTCACTCATGGAATCGGGTACTGGGGTGACAGCGGCTAAGATAGTGACCGGATCGGCACCAAGCGCCACGACAACCGGGTAGCGTTCACCCGGATGTTGCTCTTTAAAATCTTTGAAGTCTAACGCGCCGCCGCGATGATCTAGCCAGCGCATGATCAACTTATCTTTACCCAGCAATTGTTGGCGGTAAATCCCCAGATTCTGCCGTTCTTTGCGGGGTCCCTTAGTGATGGTTAATCCCCAGGTCACTAGGGGAGCCGCATCTCCGGGCCAACAGTGTTGAATTGGCAGCTTAGTCAGGTCAACGTCATCACCTGTTTTTACCACTTGCTGACAAGGAGGATTACGCACCGTCTTAGGTGGCATATTCAAGGCTTGCTTGAATTTAGGCAACTTAGAAATCGCATCTTTGAAGCCGCGAGGCGGCTCAGGTTCTTTGAGGAAGGCCAGCAGTTCACCGACTTCACGTAGCGCCAGAGGATCATCTTTACCCAGCGCCATGGCGACGCGCTTAGGCGTGCCGAAAAGGTTAGCCAGCACAGGCATCTCGTTGCCGACAGGATTCTCGAACAGCAGAGCAGGACCCTTAGCACGAAGCACTCGGTCGCAAATCTCCGTCATCTCAAGGTGAGTGTCGACGGGATGGCTGATACGCTTTAGTTCACCCTGGCTTTCCAGGTGTGCGATAAAACTGCGCAGATCCTTAAAACTCATTGATTCTTGCTGCCATAAAAATGTGATATGGCGCGCACTATAGCATTTTTAGTACGCATGTTTAACTGCTTAACTTTATATAGAGGAAGATAATAATTAGTTAAGCAAGGGGTAAATTATGCCGACGTTTAATTAGCACTGTAATAGGCGTAATATAGAGGCAGAACTAAGTTTTCACCCTATCAAAGGCTGAGTTTTGGAGGCGGTAATGGCTAGAATCATTCGTATAGGCCAGGCTATCATGCTGTCTGCTTTGCTGTCTCTTGCCAGCTTAGGTGTGCAAGCCAGTGATCGCTTCAATTGGAGCAGCAATGTCTGGGTTCAGCCTACCTGGAGCAGTAGTTGGGGCACTGGAATCGGTGTCGGCATAGGCTCACCCTATTGGAGTAATCACTCCTTGAGCCATGGTTGGAATAATAACGGGTACCGTCCTTATTGGCGTAACCGTTGGCGTTATCCCTATCGTTATAATCGTTATGATAGCTACTATTATAATGAGCGCCGAGCGGTAACAAGAGAGCCCACTCCAGCAAAATCTGTCTCTGTACCTGTGCGAGTCACCACCAGTGTGCAATACGCATCCGGTTTGAAAAGCCTACCTGAAAATGCCCGCGTCATCCAAAGAGACGGCCGCACCCTCTATCAATGGCAAGGCGTCGAATATGTGTTCGATTGGAACACTGAGACCTATAGAGAGTTAAAATAGCATTCTTGTCTATGGGCCTGCCAAATCTCATATGGTTGGGCTGGACCACATGTGAAAGCATGACAAAAAATTGTGGTAGTCACCGACTTTGAATAAGCTGATAAATGGTTGCTTGGTCGATAGCATTACGATTTTAAAAAAATCTCATAACGATTAAGGGTAAATTCATCCTCTTGATACTGACTGATATAGCTCATTCCCAGCTTGAGCAGCACCTTGATGGAGCCTAAGTTTTCGGCTACTGCGTCTCCGAGCACATGGTTGAGGTTCATGTGTTGTTTTGCATATTCGATACAGGCGAGATTGGATTCGGTTGCATAGCCTTTCCCCCAATGGGCAGGGTGGAAGCGGTAGCCGATATCGACAGCCTTGATACGGCTATCATTCTTAAAGCCGATGCTGAAGCAGTTCAATACCGATGTGATTGAGGTGCCCATGCAAGGGAGCTATGCCGATGAGTTAACACTGCTCTCCAAGGCGCATAAAGAACAGAAGTTTGATACCTACCTGGTCAATCCCAACTTTGCCGACCCTACCGGGCGAGTCTTATCGGTAGAGGATAAGCAGGTCTTGATTGCGTGGGCAAGTGAGCATGATGTCACCTTGATTGAATATGACCGTGGTGAGTTATATTTTGGCGCAACTCGTCCTGTGACGATTGTAAGTCTAGTGACTCAAACTTACCCCTGTAGGGTGATAAGCATAGGTGATTTCTATGACACCATCTCGCCAACGATTAGCTTAGGTTATTTGATATGTAACGATACCTTCGACGCTTGTCAGTGTAGCAAACAAATCATTGCCGAGGAGCCAAGCATAGCCTTGCACTATGGTGGCAAACCTGATGTCTTCTGGTGAGTATCATAGGCTGACGGGGAAGCTTAGGGATCAGATGAGCACGAATTACCTTAAAATGAAGAGTTTGATGAGCTCAGTGCTGAGAGATTCGGTTTACATGAGTCAGCCAAAGGGCGGCCCCTGTATCTGGTTTAAGCTACCGGAGGGGTATTGCAGTGAGGCTCTGTGGTCACGAGTCATATCGGAAAAACTATCGATTGCGCCAGGAAGCATGTTCTCTTTTACATCTAATTATACCTGCTATTTTCGGATAACTTTTGCCCTGCCTTGGAATGACAAAATGGAGCCTGGGGTTATCCGGCTAGCTGAGGTTATTAGAGATTACCTTAAAGAGAAACCAAAGCTCACCCCTTGTTAAGTGGAGGTTCAGCTGGTGCTGCTAGAGTTATACCGTATGCGGTGTCTTGCTGTATCTATCGAGCATAAGGATGATTGAGTGATAAAAAATATAATGCAAAAAGTAATGCTTTTAGCCTGTTCGTTTATCTTCTCTACCAGTCTGGTGCTTGCCTCTACTCAAACCGCGGTTACCGCCCAGCTAGTTAAATCAGAAGTCGATGGAACAGTACTCATTTGTCAGTATCGCACCATGCAAGAGGTACATTTCAAGGTGCTTTTTACTGATCAAATATGTCCATTATCGATGCAGGTTGGGCATTAATCCCCCCTCCTGTATTATTCCGCTTTATCCGGATATCTTTGCTCTATTCCTCGAAATGAGCGTAGGAAAAGCCCAAGGCCAGCTACGCTCAGCACTAAAATTACGATAAGATCGAAGGCACTCATATGTAATCTTTTCAAATTTAGCGTTCAATTTATCGCTTGCAGCAGATAGCGCTAGCTTTTAGCGATTGGGAGTTACCACTGCACTTCGGCCAATGGATTTTCACCTTCGGCTATTATGGTCTTAACTATGGTGTTATTGCCGTCGAGTAGAATGAGTCTGGGGATGCCGGCATCGGCAAACTTGGCATAGATAGCTCTATCGGTATCGGCAATCAGCGGAAAGTTTATCTCATACTCGCTGGCAAATTTTTCTAATGCTGCGATGTTTTCTTCGCGGCCTATGGCAATGATATCGACATTAGGGTCTAGGTTGAGATCTGATGCTTGCAGCGCCTTCATGGCTCGCTGAGAATCTGGACACCAGGTGGCAAATAGCACCAGTAATTTGGCATTGCCAGACTCTGCTAAATTGATCTTATTACCTTGGGTATCGGTAAATTGAGTCACAGGAACACCTTGTCCCGCTTTGACATAGGTTAGATATTCAATTTGTTCATTATCAGTTGTTGTCGCACAACCAGAGACAAGCAGGGCCAATGATAGTAAAGAGGCCGAAATGAGCTGTTTCATCACAGATCCATTTAATAGAAAGTGGGCTTAAAATAGCAAATATCGACTTATTTGTGTAGATTATCACGCAAATTCGCATCGACTAAAGATCGGGTCCCTTAGCGCCTGGAAACTAGCGTCTGCTTATAACGTATGCATGAATCGCTCGGGTCTAAATAGATAGTAGTTATTGTAGTCGTTAGAGAAGACTACGGTTTTTGCTCTGCCAGTGATCTCGGCTCGAGGTATAAAGCCTATTACGCGTGAGTCGGCGCTAGAATCTCGATTATCTCCCAAGGCCAGATAGAAATCATCAGGCACTGTGACCGGGCCGAAATTGGCAAGTCGAGAGGGAGTGTCATGGGTTCGAACCATATGATCTACGCCTAACAGCTTCTCTATGCTATCTGTGTTTGAGGCCAGCTTAGTTTGGATTTCATAGTCCAGTTTTTGCCCATTGATGATGAGTTTGTTTTGTCTCATTTCGACGATATCACCGGGTACACCTATTACACGTTTGACGAGTTTCTTATCGGCCTTGACTGAGTCGAAGATGATAATCTCCCCCCGAGCAGGATCGGCAATTTTAACCAGAGACAGATGGGTGAAAGGTACACGGATATCATAGGCCATCTTATTAACCAGCAGCCTATCTCCTTCGAGTATGGTGGGTTTCATCGAGCCCGTAGGCACCGAGTTCCAGTCGGCCACGGCGCTTCTAAATACCAGCATTAGTACCATAAAAATTAAAAAAGAGCGGTTTTGTTTGAGTAGTTTAATTAGTCCTTTCAGCATCAATCAATTCCTTATCGATTATGAGTTCATTAGCTCTGACAGATACTTGTCTGGTTAGTTCCGGAAGGTGAGAAAACTGAGGACAGTTGGTTTCCCTTTACAAGTCGCCGCGAGGTGATTATTGTCGGCTCGTGATCTATGCCGTGATCT
>NZ_JABSSM010000160.1 GCF_013214165.1 Shewanella sp.
TCACGCCTCTCGATTAGCATGGATTCCAGCTTTAACTAATCTTTTGTAATATCTCGATGTCCACAAATTGCCCACGCACATATGCTTTTTTGCCCACCGCGGCCTTCTTTCCCTCATTCGTATCTCTAACAGCATAAAAATTTTCATTTCATTTTTATTTTATCTAAGTGAATGTCTTTCATAGGTTTGATACCTTGTTTGCATTTCCATCATCCTTGCTAAAACCCCACGTAAAACAGACACAACCCAGTGCTAATGCGGCTTTCACGTTAGCCATCGCCCTCAATCCCCCGGTGTCGAACTGTAAAACAGTGAAATAAACCGCGATCGTTGCAGATCTTCGATCCTTGCAAAGCCCTTACAGCTGGGCGGGCTGGCGATATCTGTGTGTTTGCGGAATGGAGCGCAGACATGAGCCGCTTCTTCGCGGCTGGTAATGGTATCAAACCCTGTGTTTATTGCTCCGGCTTCGGCGTGTCGGTATTTGATTTGGAAGTGATCGGCGAAGGCGGCGTGAGCCTTCGATTGCCGTACGGCGGAGACGGCGAATAAGTCGAGCAGGAACTTCTCATGTTTACCCTTAGCGGGCTTCTTACTCGATAAGTTGGGGTGTTGTACTCATAATTAGCTCCAGGTGAATATAATTGAATTCCTTTGTCGGTTTCCCGATGTTAAGGGTGTCGATTAGGTTTTGGTACGCCTCACTGATAGCAGGCATTTCATCTAGCTTAGGATAGGGGTAAGTTTCAACCGCATCCTTGTTCGATGAATCGTGAGCGTCCCAATTTCCCTCACTGTTAATATTCGCTAAGAAATCATTACTCTGACCCTTTTTTCCAGTTTGGCAACAACCAAGCTTTCAAATGAGCGCGCGGCCAGCTCAATATTGGTGGCCCAATAGGGTTGAAATCTGCGCTTATCTAGCTCTCTTGAGCGAGTTTGCACCCCCTATGGCCAATAGCTTTTCTCACAGCTTTGAAAGCCTCTATGACTTCCGAGCGGATACCTGTGTTAAATCCAGTTTTCGACCCGCAAACCATTTACGCGAACAAACTCTTTTTCATTGTTGGTCACTATGATCAAAGCCTCACTTCTAGCATGACCCGCAATGTGGAGATCATTTACACCAATCAGGGTGCCTTTCCGTTCTAAATCCGCTCGAACATCTCCATAATGAGCGGCGGCTTTATCTCCGTAATCCAAAACATCCAGGCGCGAAACGAAGTCTTCTACAACCCGTAAATTATGCTCTGACTTTGCGCTTTTCGAGGCTCCGTGTAAAAGCTCAGCTAACGTGATAGAGCTGATACATAGTTGTCCTACATGGAGATTAAATGCCTGCATTGCTTCCAAAGGCTTTCTCTTGATGACATAAATACAAATGTTGGTGTCAAGCATATATTTAAGCATTTAGAACGATTCCCGCTCTGCTTGTTTCTGACTGGCGCGTTCTGTCATGAAATCATCTGTCACGGAAGTTTGAGACAGGAAAAAACTGTCCCATGTGTTTTCCATGGGTGAAAGTATCCGATCTTTACCTACCACTCTAACGTTAACCTTCTTAATACCTTCGGGAAAACGACTATCAACGGGTAAACGTACTGCTTGGGTTCGATTGTTAATAAAAACTGATGCTACATTCATCATATTACTCCTACAAAAACTATATACACATAGTATATAGCGCCTCAAGTATAGCGCAAGTGTATATAGCATTTTAACGAAGGTTTTCATCTCATTGATATCGACGAATTACTTCACCGATACTCTCAAGCATTGCGTTTAGTCGCCATATTCAAGTTGCCTATTAGTCTATTTCAACTAAGAATGACTCAGAACAGTGCTTACACTGAGCTTCTTTCGCCCTCAACTCATCTTGCCAAACTGCGCTAATTTCTTCGCAATGAGGGCAACGCACACCCAGTTCAAACTCAATTATTTCGCCACGCTTCATTTCAGTTTCCCACTAGTTGTAACGCTGCTATTTTCTCTATTAAATCTTGAACTTCGTTATAGTCTGAGTATGTTTTTATGATCATTTAGGCAGCTAATCGGCGGCTTTAAAGATTGGTGTAAAGCAAGTAAAACCAGCTAAAAAGTTTGCTTTTGTAAGTGACACTCATCGAATACGACTGGCAAAAGCTCATGTTCCCTGTCATTAAATATGTAAGTTCGGAGGTTTTTTTAGTCTATCCAATGTGATGGCTTGCTACTATAAAGCAATGCTCACCTACAGATGATTAAGCGATCAATATAGGCCGTATTCCTAAGTTTGCCGACAACCCACTCACATCAGACCTGATGCAGACTTCTTAGTCTCCTGCAAGCCCGTCCTATATTGATCACTTACGTTAAGATGGGGGTAGATTTCTAAGCTGCCTCGTAGGAGGGGCTTCAGCCCCGATGCATATAGATTTCTAAGCTGCCTGTGCGGCAGTGAACAGCATCACACCATCAGCATTGGAGCCCTTGAATTTCTAAGCTGCCTGTGCGGCAGTGAACTTCAATTAATGAAACCAAAGCTAAATTATTACTTTCTAAGCTGCCTGTGCGGCAGTGAACGGGTGCGGGTTCTACGCGTTGATCGCGGTGGGTTTCTAAGCTGCCTGTGCGGCAGTGAACAATCTGAGCCTGACTTCTGTTAATGCCATGATTTTCTAAGCTGCCTGTGCGGCAGTGAACCGTATGGGGTAAACGAAAATTGGCGACTCATTTTCTAAGCTGCCTGTGCGGCAGTGAACCGGCACGGCGCCAACGTTAAACACGTCGGTACTTTCTAAGCTGCCTGTGCGGCACTGAACATGATAGGTTTCGTGTAGTACCAAGTCTTGACTTTCTAAGCTGCCTGTGCGGCAGTGAACAGTCACACACCAAATCAGCAAGATAATATAACCAAGACATCCATTCTTATTCTAAGGAAGATGGCCAATGCCGACTACTGCCTGAAAAACTTAATGATGTATCAATCCGCCCTCTTACTACGCCAAACAACACTCAAATATTCTATCATA
>NZ_JABSSM010000161.1 GCF_013214165.1 Shewanella sp.
TCGATAATCTTTTTAATTATTTACATTTTTTCAACAAGTTAATAGAATCCTGTCTAGATTTGACCTTGGCTTGGAGGCCATATTATGAAAATCGAAGTGATTAATGAAGAAGATACTGATGTTTTTGATGAGCTCGTTGCCGGTGTTCGAGAACATAAATATGAACATATGGGGCCGGAAAATACGCTGCCATTATCTGTGGTTGCTCGTGATGAAAATAACCAACTCATTGGTGGTGTCTCGGGGCAGACCATTTATAAAAACTTCTTAATTGGCGTTGTCTGGGTAGATAAGCAAACTCGAGGAACAGGACTTGGGCGCAGATTAATGGAACTCGCAGAAGTTGAGGCAAAGCAACGGGGCTGCCTTGTTGCCCAGCTAGATACTTTGTCTTATCAAGCCCCTGTTTTCTATCAAAAGCTTGGCTTTGAGATTGTGGGTACCGTCCCCGCATTTCCTGGAAGCCCTGAACGGTATTTTTTGCTGAAAAATTATCAGTGAATGGGGGGGAGGTGGTTAATCACGGCCCACATCTAAGCAGCCGATATTAAAATATTGGTGTCCGCAGCAATATTTTTAATTCGCTCGGCCATCGATGCCATCAATTTATTCATTCAATACCCAGTACATAATAAATGATTTTTTGGACTCTCTAGGGGGGCATCCATCAAAATAGGCGCACCATTGGGGCCATAATTATCGTTACCGATGGCGATATTTGATTAAATCTAAATTAGTTCCTAATAAACTGATAGCGCAAGATATCAGTTTTCCATCGCTAATAGTGTTTTCAGCTCAGATGGTGTTGGTTGGTACCTGAAAACTAACTTACCGTCGATGAAAATATTAGGCGAGTGTCTTATATGATAGGCATTCACCTGCTGAAGATTGTCCTCGATATAATCTATCTGGTATTGGATGCCGACATTATCTAATTCACGCTGCAGATTATGAATACAAAAGTCTGTATGTGTCACTAGCAGTTGTACATGCATGAAGCCCCCTAATAAACCAAGCTATATACTTGATCCAATTCCCATCGGTATAAGTATAGTGGCTAGGTGTTACTTGTATCGCAGAATCCTTCATCGATAAATACACCAAGCCTTAGTGATATTGACTAGGTTTAGGCAAGTAAGAAGACTCTTTGTTATTTTTACCTATCTAACTAGTTGAAAATGTTGATAATGAAATATTGGCTTAGGTTTTGCTTTGTCTATGTATACCTCAAGGGATTTCACTATCAGGATGGCGAATATGAATAAGCTAATAAAAAAACTTCTAACAGCAACTTTGAGCAGTATCATGGTTGTTTCAGCAGCGTTTTCTTCTATAGCTGTGACCTCAGCGTCGGCCGATAGTGCCAAATCACTGGCTCAGACTTATGCCTATGATGGTCAAAAAGTACTGCTGAATATGGATATAGGTTCGGTTAAGTTTATTGCCACCGATGAGCAAGAGATCCGTGTCGAAGTGATAATCACTCCTAGCGAGAGTAGCTGGTTCTCCCTATGGAGTGGCCAGGATATAGACGACGTTGAACTGGATGTCATTGAGGCGTCTAAAGAGATTGAACTTAAGTTAACCGAGCAAGATGATATTAAGCAGGAGTGGCTGGTTTACCTTCCTCGTCAAGCTGAGGTAAACCTGAATGTCGGTGTTGGTCAAGTTGAAGTATTAAATATGGAAAACAGCATAGATATCGACTTAGGTGTTGGCCATGCAGAAATCAGGCATGAAATTTTATATCGCTCAGTGTCATTAGAGTCTGGTGTTGGGGAAGTCTCGGTTGACTTGCAGGGACGCCAAGTAGAGGTTAGTCGACACTTTGTAAGACAGACTTATCACCATGAAGATCATACTGGTTTTGGTCAACTGAATGTGAATGTGGGAGTGGGTCAGATAGATGTACACCACAAATATTGATTATAAGTGAGTTTTGGCTTTGATTGAAGATAGAGCTAAATAGCGTTAATTAACAAGTTAAAGCCCACTTTTTAGTGGGCTTTATTCTATCTGAATCTAGGTTTTAGGCCGATTTTCTGTTGTCTTTTCTTTTTAGCTTATTCAGGTGGGGCAGCAGTTGTTGCAATGCCAATGCCGTTAAGATCAAGGCCAGGCCTATATAGGTTGATCTGACTATCTGTTCTTGCAAAATCCAGGCGATAAAACCGATAGACATGACGGGGGATATGAAGACTAGGGTGCTGATACTTGCCGTTCTTTGTGCTTTTTTAAGCGCCACTAACCAGAGTACGAAGGTGACCCCCATCTCGAACAGGCCGACATATATCCCCGCGGCGAACGCTTGTGGGTCCCAGCTGGGTAGTTCCTGAGTCCATAATAGTGTGACCAAAATAAACGGGAAGCCTACCAGAAAGCTGAGTAGCAGACTCACGACCGGATCTCCCTTGTCCTTGGTGTTGACTATCCAATATAGAGACCAAAGTATTGTACTGGTCAGTGCGAAGATGACACCTGTGCCACTGTCGAAGGAAAAATTGGTGAGATTTCCTTGGGTAGCGATAACGAAGACCCCGAAGTAGGCAAGGATGGCCGCGGTCATATCACTTTTTCTTAGTTTTTGGGAAAGAAGTGGCACCGACAAGAGTGGCAGCAAGATGGCCCAAGTGTAGTTAAGGGACAGCGCCTGTTGAGCCGGTAGCAGATCATAGGCTTTGAAAAGCACTAGGTAATAAAGGAAGGGATTAAGTAAACCTGTCTGTAGGTAAAATAGCGGCTTGGCCTTAAATTGCGCTTTTATTAGGTGTAGCTTTCCTTGGAACAGCAAAATAATGCCCAGAGCAAAGATAGAGGTGATGGTAGCGACAAACACTAATTGAAGTGGACTGAAATGGGCGAGTGCCAACTTAAAAGCGGTGGCGACCGTTGACCAAAGGCAGATGGCACCAATGCCATACAGATAGGCCTGATTTGATTGTTTCAATGATTTTACTCTTAACTACAGCAGAGACAAC
>NZ_JABSSM010000162.1 GCF_013214165.1 Shewanella sp.
TTCGCTACGTTGAACTTGGGGGAGGTTAAGTATCAAAAATCTTATGGGTGTCCCCTTATCATGGTGTATCAAACTCATCGCCTTGATACTTTAAGTTAATATAAATCATCGCCTTACATGCCATCTGGCACTCACAATGTCAGTACTGGTATGTGGTCCATGGCTTTATTTTTATGTTGGGTGGCTCGATAAATTCTCCTCGATAAATTCTCGATAAATTCTCTGATTGATCACAGCTATGGTTTTCACAAGCACACTCCCATTATTTTTGTAGAACAAATGTAATACAGAAAATCATTTAAAAGCCATGTTTAAACACATTAAGCAAAACAAGTCTCGGTTTTGTATATCTACGTAAATGCACTTTTATAGATATTTACACAATCCTAACCACCTATTAGCTTGCAGGAAAAAAAATAAATGACATATTGATATGACATCACAAAAAAGATGCATATTTTATTAACGCAAGGAGCAACAACGATGACAAAAAAAATGACAATGGGTTTGTGTGCGATAGTGGCTATTACTTCTTTTACTGCTACAGCTGCAGAGATTGAATTCAAGCAAACCCAAACACTACTACAAGGAGAAGATGTGCAGGCTTTCCAACTGAAGGATATCGACGGTGATCACCGACTGGATGTGATCTGGCAAACAAGTGATGGTGAGCTGAAATATAGACTGCAAGATAATCAGGCCATGGTGACATTTGACAGTCTCGCCGGTACCAAATGGCGCATGACATATGACCAAACAGGCTACGACAAAAAACTGAACTTCTTTACCGATGGTGGGGTCATTGAAGATAGGAGCAACTATCAGTTCAATATCGTCGATGTAACGGTGACAGAGCTCAATCAATTAAGTTTCTGTACTGACTTTAGCACGGGCCTAAATCGAACCCGTTGCATATGGAAGTATCAAGTAACCGAAGTCCTCCCTAATATCTTGAAAGGTGTCGATCAAAGGACAGGTGAAACCTGGACGGCTTATAAGCTCATCCAGTAATCGACGAATCTAGAATGACCTAGCCACCAAAACTCGATGTATTACAAATGTAATACATCGAGTACTTCTTATTACCTAGCCACATTGAACTATCAAATTACTGTGCGAAATATACGAGCGTTTTATTGGCACACCTACACCTTATGATCTAGATTTAATATGACTGTTTTTTATCCCCCCTTATGTTTCACATGATTTTTTAAATTTTGTACGACAAAAGACAGATGTTACCCGAACAAGCAAGGATGCTAGTTATGCGTTTTTTAAAGCTAAAAACAGCTGCGCCGCGAGCCAACGGTGCAACCTACAAACACGCACTGATCGTCGATGCGCCACGCCGCTTTGCCCCCTCTAACCAACGAACAGAAACAAACAACCAAGACACCCAGGAAAAAAAGAGAGGACAGCCATATCTTTTGTGCTTTAGGGCATCCTCTACTAACCTTTAAGTTACCTCAACTCCGTGTTGTTCAGGATAACGATTATGACTTCAGCTCGTCGTAACTGATTGTTAGGGCAATATCGACTCAGAATAGACGACCTTCTATCATATAATAAATCGTTGTGTTAGAAGAGCCTACCTTTGCGGTGAAGATAAATTTACAGGTAAGAGTTTCGAGCATAGACGCGGCTGGATTGTCGAAAAGGTTAAGGCTCTGTCTGCTATTTTTTGTATCGATGTCTGTGCCTATGCGGTGATGAATAATCACTATCATCTAGTGCTTAAAATTGACCTTGATAGAGCTAAGTCGCTGTCTAACCGCGAGGTGATCACACTTTGGTGTAAGGTGACTAAAGGACATGATGTCGCGACTAAATACATGAATGGTGACACCTTAATCGAAGGTGAGCGTCTACTGCTTGATGGTCTACTTGCTGAGTGGCATGAACGTCTATCCAGTATCTCGTGCACTTGATTTAATGAAGAGTTGAGGTGCCTTAATGAAGAGATAGCCCGTCGGGCCAATCGTGAGGATGATTGCGAACACACTTCAAGCATCTGATTATACGTCCATTCAGGAGCGTATCAACGAGCTAAGTACTTCTTATAAAAACACTAAAACCAATGATGATAAATCAGCATCAGCCTCGAGTGAGCCACTCAAACCCCTTGCCCAATTCGATGGTGCAGCCCACCTAGCGACTCAATCAGCCATCCCATTTCATTTCTGTGATTACCTCCAACTTATCGATTGGACAGGCAGAGCCATTAGACCGGATAAAAAAGGGTTTATTGATTCAAGCCAGCCTAAATTACTCAATGAACTTGGCATAGCACCCGAGGCTTGGATAACCTCAGCGAAAGAATTTCGCCGCCAATACAGTGGTATTAGTGGTCGTTGGGATGCTATGTGTGCTTTCAAACAGCAGCATAGCTGTGGGCTATGGTGTAAAGGTAAAGCCAGCAGCAATGCACTTCATCCATCTCCTTAGCAAGGTCTTCGGAAAGGCCTTCACAAAGGTCTTCGCGGCTGAAGCCGCTCCTACGTTAAAAGGCTGGTCGATAAAAGCCGAATCGAAGAGAGCAATAACAGGGTGTGAACGCGGCTGCGAGCTTCCGTTTCAAGGTGAGGTATCACGAAGTTATACTCTCCGAACGAGAGATTGGGTGAATATGGCATAGCCATAAGCTCATGAACGAGAAGCATGGTGAATATGGTAAAGCCATGAGCCTATGAACGAGAAGCATGGTGAATATGGTAAAGCCATGAGCCTATGAACGAGAAGCATGGTGAATATGGAATAGCCATGAGCCTATGAACGAGAAGCATGGATGCTGAAC
>NZ_JABSSM010000163.1 GCF_013214165.1 Shewanella sp.
TCACTGGTTGCGACAGCTGTAACTTCTATGGCTGTAGCGACTGCCGCAGCTGTAACAGACACGGTTACAGCTCCTGATGTCCAAACCGCAACACCGATCGCAGCTGCTCCAGTATAGGCATCTTGGTATTATAACCAAGACACCCAATGTATTATAACCAAGACACCCAATATTATTCTCTGTTAGATGGCCTGTACCTGCTAGAGCCAGATTGCCAGAGAAAATTCGATCCTCCCACTTTTAATACTCCATACAATACTCAATAATTCTGTCATGAATGAAATTCCGACTATTCCCTTGAAAATAAGTCATAAAAATAACCAAGCAGCCGTTTGGTTATGCTTGAGTATAATAATTTAAAATGGATATCTCTCAGTCTTGATTAAATGCTATCTAGCCATCGATGACAGTTGGCGGCTCCTTGTCGTCGTTTGCGGTCAAGGTGTTCACAATACGCTGTTAACTCTTGGGTATTGCCCACAGGCCCTTTGAAAATCTTGGTGAATTCTTGGTTAACTATGAGGTCAGTTTTATCCAGCTTTCTGGTGGAATATTAAGTCTATTTAATATCTTGGCCGACTCTTGACTCATAGAGCCTCGCTTGCCAGCTCTAACGATGCGCCCTGTATCATCAACAAGTTGCAGGTAATCTTTAGCATTGAACATGAGTCCCTTAGGCATTGCTTTATGTTCGTTACCAACAAAAGGCAATAGTGTATTGGGCTGCTCACCGTTAAGCGCTGCCTTAATACGCAGTTTGATACTCGTGAAATCTGAGGTTTCTGGTGTAGCAGCCATCTTAGCGCGGATTGCCCTATCTATCATAAACAGTGGTCTACATAGACCATACAGGCCAGTACACTTGTCCTCAGCATTGGCTCGTTGAGCGATAGGTTCATTCAGTGCCCGCAACTCTTATGCAAGCGTTAGCAAGAGATATCCATCAGCCGTAAGCGGTACTCTTTGACTCGCTTATTGATAATGCTTTGTTGATAGGATTCAAGTAGTTCACCTTTAACAAAGTCGTGATTAAGGCTATCGCCTTTAAACAGCTTTTGCCATTGAGTAACCACTTCGATATCTGACCAATGCTTAGCTAACTCCACATCAATACGTAATACGAGATGTAGATGGTTACTCATCACTACGTAAGCACAAATATCAATGGCAAATACAGCTGCAAGTTCTAATAGTCGACTTTCAACCCAATCCCGTCTATGCTCATAGGATTGACCTGTATAATGATCAACTCCGCACAAAAAAGCCTTTCTAACACAACGAGATACACAGTGATAATAGAGCGTATACTCTAAGCTGACTAACGCTTTTCTTGGTGTAGGCATAATAAACCCTCCTCAACAACTCTGACTTAAGCGTAGTCAAGGGATCTTAATCTGACAATCCTGGGTGTCTTGGTTGTTACAACCACTTAGCGGTGATAGGCTGGCGAAAAGTTAATAAGCAGACAGGAACGTTATCCTGCTGCTAATCAATAAGCTGTTATATTTTTCAGGGATAACTTGAATATGGAAATTATAGATAAGTCTGGAAGAGACGGATTTGAAAATCTTTTCGTATTGTCGATTTCAAGCCTTCTAGCTTTATTGGCTTTGATTTTGGTTAGTGCGGGATGGTCGATTTTAGTTCTTGTAGTCAGCTTGCCAATATCTATGGTGGCTTATAAGCACTACAAAGGTTCAATTGATTCATCCTTTGTAGAACAAGGACTAACCAGTAAAAGTGCACAAAAATTGGCTGTTGCATACTTTTATGCACAAGGTCTTGTTGTCGGTGCAGTGTTCAGTTGGACGTTTGGAAGTGTTATTTTTAGCTAACTGTATGAAAAAAATAACAAGGCCAAGCAATCCGACTTCGTCAGCTGTCACGTATTTTGCAAATATCGCAAAAAATCGCGCCAACTACTCCACGGTTGTTGGCGGCGTTAGGTGTCTGAACTAGTTTCATGTTTATAGCTTAATAGTATTTAAATCGAAAAAGGTATTTCTTTGGTGAATAAAAATTATCGTGATGAGTTGGAATCTCTATTAGTTAAAGTGTTTGTGCCAGCAGGTTATAAAATAACTAAAAAAGTTGAGTTAGACCCTGTCCCTGAAAGCTCTAAATATGAAGCGTTAAATTTTTCCCTAAACGATAGAAGTATTGTTTATCGGAAAGGTAAAGTAACTGCAGATAGGCCGGGCGCCTTTTTGGCTGTTTGGCAGCGACCAGATTTAGAGGATGAGGATGATAATGGCAATAAACCTATACCATTAACATCGAGTGAGCTTGATTATTTATTTATATATGTAGAGAGTCATTCTAATATTTCGGAAACGCTCGAACATAGCTCTAAATATGGAATGTTTATTTTTCCCGCCTCACTTTTAATTGAAAAAGGAATTGTATCTTCGGTCAAAAGTAAAGGAAAAACAGGATTTAGAGTATTCCCTCCGTGGAGTCAAGATAGAGGAATTGTTGGAACTAAGGTTTTTTCTGAATCTGGCAAGAAAACTCAGCGTTGGCAAATACCATTTTTTCTAGAGATTGATGATAATGGTTTAATTGATTCGTGTGAATTAAATATACTGCTTAATAATAAACGAGTGTGAATCACACCTAATCGGGTAGCCGGAGGTATCTAACCACCAGCCCCAGGGGCAGCGCATGAGCGATTAATTTTTACTCGCACCGCTCAAACCCGCCTCTAATACGCGTTCTAGGTTAGATGGGTTCATCAAACAGCGCTTTTGCTTACCCACTATACTTACCTTAGTTGGC
>NZ_JABSSM010000164.1 GCF_013214165.1 Shewanella sp.
TATCAATATTCGTCTTTGGTTATCTGGACATATGCTGTTTAGTATTGAGGTTTTGGCTGGTAAATATTTGAATAATATTGTCGAGAAAAGTGAAGAAAAAAATGCATCAATGTCTAGGTTTTAAATCTTGGGAAGGGGGCTGGCAGTCGGCATCCTAGCTGGTTGGCTTAGACTCATTTCCCCTGATAAAACAAAGGGGAATGATGCCAATGATGGAATTTTATGATAGCATAATCACGAATAATAGCTGGCTGTAAATTGTATAACCCTAGCCAATAACAACTAAAACACTAACAGTATGCCGACCCCTTTTTGACTTATATAGAGTGGTTTCTTCAATCCTCAAATATTCCGATCAGGCAACGTACAGGAACATTAACATTATGCTCAACATTGATTTTATAAGAAAAAATTGCCAGCAGGTTCAGGAAATATGCAAACAACGCGGCATGGATGTTGACGTCAACTTATTGCTGGCTTTGGACCGGCAGAGACGTAAACTGACCGTTGAAATAGAAACTATTCGTTCAAAAAGCAATCAAATCGCCGGAAGCATGAAAAATGCCTCTGCTGAAGAACGTCCTGCGCTGATTGAAGAAGGAAAATTGCTGAAAAAAGAAATCGATGTACTTCAACATTTGTTTGATCAAGTGAAAAAAAGATTCCAAACATTGTTGATGACGGTGCCCAATACGTATGATGAAGATACACCAATGGGTAACACAGACGAAGAAAATGTTGAAGTGTATCAGTTTGGTAGTGTGCCCAAGTTTGATTTTGAACCGCAAGATCATATCACCCTGGGCAATCGGTTGGGTATGGACTTCGAAGCGGCAACACGGGTTGCCGGTGCCGGTTTTCCTTTAATGCGAGGCGCTATGGCTCGTTTGGAAATGGCTATTTTACGCTTTACTCAAGACCTTGCTATAAGCAAAGGTTTTATACCGATCAGCGTACCTTTGCTAGCTCGCCCTGAGATCCTTGCAGGTTTGGGTTTCAACCCTCGTCGCGAAGATGAAGGTTCAGAAATTTTCTCACTGGCTAGTGATGACCTGTACATGGCCGGTACTGCCGAAATCGCCTTGGTCGGTCAATATTCTAATGAAATTATCAATACTACCGATTTACCGATCAATATGGTTTCGATGACGCCTTGTTTCAGAAGAGAAGGGGCATCTGGACGTCGTGATGCCGGTTTGTATCGCAACAAAATGTTCCACAAAGTTGAGCTGGTCAGTATTACTACGCCGGAAGAATCCGCGGCAGCATTGAAAGCTATTTACGAATTTGAATTAGAAGTGTTCAAAAAATTGGGCATTCATTTTCGGGTTATCCGTATTTGCGCTGGTGACTTGGGTGCTCCGGCATTCAAGAAATACGATGTTGAAGGCTGGATGATGGGTCGTGGTGCCGAAGAATCTTGGGGCTGGGGAGAATTAACAAGCTGTAGTAACTGTACTGAGTATCAGGCGCGTCGTTTGAAGATCCGTCACAAGTCAGGCAAAGATAAACCAGCCTTGGTTCACACCGTCAATGGTACTGGTATTACTACTCGTACATTAATCCCGTTGTTGGAGCAAAATCAGCGTGAAGACGGTTCAATCGTTATTCCAGATGTTTTGCGTCCATACTTGCAAGGTGATGAAATCTTAACAGCGTAACCCAGACACAGCCAAGGGGTCTTTCCCACGAACAACATAGACATCCATAATAATTTAACTCATCTAACTCCACAGCGTTAGATGAGTTATTTGGATGATTTTTTACACTAACTTTAAAGACTATCTGTTGCCTCAACCATCAAAAAAATGCAAAAAATACAAAATACGGGACAGGCATATATTTTTCGATATTGGACGCTTTAGGCATCTTCACTGGGGACTTTCCAGGATGTGTATAGATAGGCTGGAGAAGATCGTGATGTTGATATCATCCATCCTTTTCGAGAAGGCAATGGTAGGGCTATCCGTTTTTTCTTTGAGGAGCTGGTTTTTGTGGCTCGATATGAACTTATTTGCCCAAGATTTCAAAAGAAGAATGGATTTAAGCCAACGTACAAGGATATCTTGGTGACTTATCATTTCTAGAGTCCATTCTTGATATGGCAATCAGTTAAAGGCCATTCTATCGCCCCAAAGTCGGCTCAGGTAACCATTAAAGCTAGCCCTTTTAAACTCAGCTTGCTAGCCTTAGAATGAAGGCTGAGTACATTTTCTGTGTTTAGCTTTTAGCTGAGTTGGTATTGGCGAGAGAGTTTGCAGGTCGCCCCTTCATGGTGATCTATCGCTTGCAGCGAGCTTATATGCACCCTTTATTTTGAGAAGGTTCTACGAGACGGGGAATATGGCGTAGCCATGTGCTTATGAACGAGAGGCAAGGTGAATATGGCATAGCCATGAGCCTATGAACGAGAAGCATGGATGCTGAACTGGCCTTTTTATAGGGACATAATTGGCTAAACTGGCCTTTAGATAGGTTATCATTCAAGCACACTGACCTCCATGGGCTAATAATACTCCCGGTATCATTATGGCATTACCTACATCCCTGTAGGTTAAGGAGGAAATGCCAAATTTTGTATGGAACAAAATTGGCCCAGTGGGCTCTGCCAAAACATCGTAAGCGTCCGGCGAACTACGCCTTGCTTAGATTAACGCACCAGGGTAATAGGCTATTGAGAACGCAGTTTGGGTGTGATAATTGCTCTAAGCAATGTTCGATGTAATCGAACGGCGTTAAGCCGTT
>NZ_JABSSM010000165.1 GCF_013214165.1 Shewanella sp.
GGCAGTACAACCGCTTTTAGCGGCTATGAGTCACATCAGTAGCAATTAGAGTTAGTTAAAAGTCAAAGGCTAACTAAGGTAAAAATACCTTAGTTAGAGAGGTATTGTCTTGACGGGGAGGGAGCGTCCATATATGGCCTGATTAATTTTTATTTGAGGGGTTTAATCATGGCTGATACCCTGCATTCACTACGTTGAACTTGAGGGAAGTTAACCTATCAAAAATCTTATGGGTGTCCACTTATCACGGGTGCATCAAACTCACCGCCTTGATACTTTAAGTTAAAATAAATCATCGCCTTGTATGCCATTTAGCACTCACAATGTCAGCACTTGTATGTGGTCAAAGGCTTCATTTTTATGTTGGGTGGCTCGATAAATTGATTCTTGCTGCTTAATCGTTTTAGCTTGAACTTCACTCGACGTAAATCCGCCTAAACAATCTAGCCTCCACTGCTGTACTTGTTCACGAAATAAGCCTTTCTCTCGGCAGTACCGACTCACTTCAGTTTCGGTCATCGGAGCCGTTTCGATGATGACTGCAAGCTTAGCTTCTGCTGACCAGTCATCACTGGTTAATGTTTTACCGGGCACAGGGCGACCTTCTTTTCTGAGTTTATTTCGCCAATTATACAAGGTTTTAGTCGAAATCCCTTCACAATGCGCAACCTCTGCGACAGTCATATTTAGGGGCGGTAATAACTTTTTAAGGATCGCTTCTTTACGTTCTTGTGAATATCGGGTCATCTCGCTCTCTGTTAACCGCCCCCCTATATTAAATTAATGGATTATTTTAAGTGGTGACAACTATCCTGACACAGGGGGAAAGACACGCGATGCAAGACAAGGATATTTTGTCCAATCGGACAATCGGACAATCGTACTTGAATCTGCACAAGATAAACCCGATGCGATTGATACAAAGGTAAGTATTAAACAAAGTGATATACATTTTTCAATTAAATATGTATAAGTTATATAAACAATTAACTTGTACATATTATTGAAATGTCTAAATATGTTTATCCAGCCTTACTGTCATTAGTATTGTTCACCGTTACATTTGCGGTAAACCTTCAAACACCCCTTTATGGAGTCTATACCGCAGAAAGTAACATTGGTTCAACTGCTGTTACCTTAGCTTTTGCCGCTTATGTAGTGGGTATATTACCAACACTTTTTTTCTTGGGAGGACTTTCAGATAGAGTAGGTCGTTGCTTGCCAATCATCATTGCATTGCTTCTATGTGTTAGCGCTACAATACTTCTTGTTATAAATCCAAGCTGGGGGAGCTTATTTATAGCACGCTTATTACTTGGTGTTGGTACGGGATTAGTGATGACGTCTGGAGCGGCTTATATGGCGGAACTGTTAGATAACAGCAAGGAACAATTTGCAACATTATTAGTCACCTCTGCAACGTCAATAGGTTTCTCCGGCGGAGCTTTAGCAACTAGCCTCAGTCTAAGTTTGCAGGGACCCACACTGATGCCTGCCAGCTTTGTCATACTGTTCATATTAGTCCCCATACTGGTGGTCGCATTTATTAACATGCCACGGGTATATACACCTAAACCTGTACCTTTATTTCGCTTGCCTATTTTTCCTAATAAAACATGGGTATATGGAATATCAATGACATTAGCTTGGGCTACCACAGGAATGATCATTGCCGTAGTTCCATTACAGTTAAAACAATTACAACTCGAAGGTTGGACTGGACTGGTTATTTTCTTAGCTATCTTTGTAGGTTTTCTTTGTCAGCCGATAGCTCGGAAAATGAATAATAAAAATTCACTTGCGTTAGGTTTAATTTTAATTCCTGTCGGCTTCCTTATCTTGATCTTGGGTGTTTGGCTTAAGTCTTTGATTCTTATTCTTTTAGGCTCGGCTACAACTGGTGCAGCGAGCTATGGCTTTACATACCTTGCCGCTTTATCCGAATTTGCTTCAAGAGCCCCCGATAATAGAGCAAGGGCCACAGCGGGGTTCTTTATCTATGCGTATTTTGGTTTTTCTATTCCTGTTATAGCCAGTGGTGCAATAGCGGACATTTTTGGACTATTACCTGCGATGATCATTTTTAACGCAGGACTTATAATTGTTACCTTAATCATCGCGCTTATTTGGTTAAGAAAAAGAAATCATGCCTATTGGAATCTTGAAACTGAACCCACAGTTAAATAAAAATGAAATACTTAGCATCAATATGATGTCGAAAAAGTTGACGTAGAAGGTAACATGTTGATGATGTTCAGACATTTATTCACATCTCCACTGCATGACACTTAACTTCTCGATGCGACATTTTCCAACGGATATCATCATGCTGGCGCTTCGGTATTACCTAGCCTACAAACTAAGTTACCGTGAAATTGAGCAGATGTTCTCTCCGCCCAGCGTCAACCAAATGATAAATACTCTAGAAAAAAAGAGGCTCATTCATAAGGAACCCCGCACAGCTAAGTGCTTAACCAAAAGACGAAAAAGACAGGACAGAAAAAGACAGGACAGCCATATCTTTTGTCTTTTCAATCGAAAAAGACAGGACAGCCATATCTTTTGTCTTTTCAATTATCCCCTACTAAGCTTTAAGTTATCTTGATTTAGCTTTTTATGAGGTAGCTTCTATGACTTCAGCTCGACGAACCCTTATCGACCCAGAATCGACTCCGTTTTATCACATAATTAATCGTTGTGT
>NZ_JABSSM010000166.1 GCF_013214165.1 Shewanella sp.
CAATAACGAGCTTTCAGTTCAACGTATAACAAAGTTTTAATCAGGCCACCCACAATAAATCAACAATATAACGCTGCAATAACGAGCTTTCAGTTCAACGTATAACAAAGCACAGTGATTACCGATATGGCTGCAACTTCTGTCCATTATCATCGTCGCACTGGGGATTTCTAGCTAAAATATCGATTTTCAGGCAGGGCTGGTCAACTCAAGCTGTTTAAGTGTAAATAATTGGAGAAGGAGGGAAAATCAGCTAATGACTATCAGCCATCTTCCAGGTACTTGCAGCACTTAGCAAAATGACGACGTCTTTTCTGTAGATGGTTGCAGTAATTTGTAAGCTCTTGGGTTGTCCCAACAGGGCCATGAAATATTTTACCAAAGTCAGAGGTCATCTTTATCCAGTTACCTGGAGATATATTCAACCTATTGAGTATCTTAGACGTACTGGCAGAAATGCTCCCACGCTTATCTTCACGCATTATTCGACCTGTTTCATCCACGAGTTGCAGGTAGTCTTCTAGTTCGAAATTAACCCCTTTTGGCTGATCCTGTTTTTCATTGCCCATGAAGGGAAGTAGTGCCTTAGGCTGCTCACCTTTCAAAGCTGCCTTTATACGCGCTTGAATGCTGGTATAGTCTGCTTTTTCTGGGATTAGTGCCATCTTGGCTCGAATAGGGTTCAAATCAACGTAAGCCATACAGGTTAAAATCGCAGCTTCATCTAACAGTGCTTGGGACTTGAAACGCCCCTCCCAGAAACGACCTGTACACTTATCTTCTTTATTAGCCATACGAGCGATAGGTTCATTTAAACACCTCATAAACCAAGATATATCGCTTAATCGGCTTCTGTACTGGGCAATTGAGTGCCTTAATAGTGTAAGGTTCACCTCTTCAACTAGCTCCCCTTTTGCAAATCTTTGTGTTAGCTCAGTTCCTTTAAACAACAAATGCCACTGCTCGACGACCTCCCTATCTGTCCAGCTATTTGCTAACTCAATATCTATCCTCAACACCAGATGAAGATGATTAGACATCACCGCATAAGCAGCGATGTCGATAGCAAAGATTGCACCTAACTTAAGCAACTGAGATTCAACCCAATTTCGTCGATGTTCATAGGATTGACCCGTATTAGGATCGACTCCTGTTAGCCAGGCTTTGCGAACACATCTTGAGACTGCGTGGTACCACGGCGTATCTTCAATACTAATTTGAGTTCTTCTTGGACGGGGCATGACGAGCTCCTACTTCATACTAATAACCAAAGTTTAGTAGGAGGATAGAAAATACACAATTAACTCTGGGTGGCTCTATTTCTATTCTCAAAAATATAATATCAGATCCAACAGAATGGTCTGATTCTCTATACCACTTCAATGTCTTATACTAAGACGTTATACGATTTGGAGGTAACATGAAACGAATTGGATTTTTTCTTAAGATTTTTGAAAACGAAAAATATATGAATGATTTTCTCGATGGAAAAATATATATGAATCGGATTTCGTATTTTAGAGGTATAGAGGGTGATCAAGAGGATAACCGAGCTGATTCAAAAGAAGCTTTATGTGCATTGTGGCAAACAAACGATGTTGTTGTTGAGGTGAATGGACGTAAAATAACGGATTTTGCAGCACCAATAGAATCTGTCCAACATCATAGCAAGTATTTGCACTTGTTTTGCCTATTTGCTGGTGCAATTTCCGAATCTAACTTTTTGAATCCTCATGCTAATATTTCAGATATTCAGAATGATCTTAGTGTACCTGAAAAGTGTGCGGTTCTAGGTGAACACTATGTAGTTATACATAATGCCCAAAAGTTTATTGACCGAATGGTAGAAACTGTTAAGAAGAAAGGATATGGAAATAATGCTCAGGCCGGTATGGTTGAGTACTACGATTTTGAAACGTTTACTGGTGAATTTGGTAATCGATCAGCATTTTTCAAAAGGGACCAATTCTTACACCAAAAAGAGTATAGGTTTGTAATCGATACTGAGACGGAGGGAACCGAACCTTTGGTTTTGGACATTGGTGACATTAGAGATATTGCATCTGTTAGCGATACATGGAATGTGAAAGTTAATATCCAAACTCAGCAAAGTGAAAAAATTGTTTAATCTGGTAACCAGAAATCACTAGCCTCGAAGCCTCAGTACATGCATCTCCGCTCAGGGGGGCATTTAGAACGCCTAACTTAAACTTTCTGGTTAGCTTCTTGGTTTCAAGAGTGAACGGCTACCCATCCTTCTCTTAGTGAACATAATCCCGCTTTCTTAAGATAGTCATTACTAATCATAATGTGAAGCGTAGAGTTTAGAGTATGGGCACTAACTGATTTCTGTCCAAAAGTGAGTTACCACCAGTAAAATTCAAATCGAAGAAGCAACTTTCTCGAAATCAGAACAGGTGTGAACGCGGCTGTGACCTTCGGCATCAGGGATGATGTCGTAGAGCCCACAGGGACAGTGCTTGAATGATATCCTATCTAAGGGCCAGTTCAGCTTCCATGCTTCTCGTTCATAAGCTCACCTGATTACCCACTATAGTCAGCCATTGCTATACTGTAAGTAATCCCAGTGGTGTTTGAGGTGCAAAATGGCCAAAAACAAAGTGCAGTTCCAAAAAGGGTATAGCTTAATTGAGCTATTTAAAAA
>NZ_JABSSM010000167.1 GCF_013214165.1 Shewanella sp.
GCAGAGCCAACTAAGGTAAGTATAGTGGGTAAGCAAAAGCGCTGTTTGATGAACCCATCTAACCTAGAACGCGTATTAGAGGCGGGTTTGAGCGGTGCGAGTAAAAATTAATCGCTCATGCGCTGCCTATTAAAGGTGGTAGCGATAGAGCACCAGGTAGTGCAACTTCTCATGTAGAACTAAAAGATTCGAATGGACAACGTGTGAACCCTTCAGGCGCCTCTGTAACGCGTAAAAGTCCTGAAAACCACACTCAAATAGAGAATGACTTATAAAATGAAGAAATATTTTGAGATTGATGCTTTTAGAAATATCTATTTAGAAGACTCATATGTTATAGGCATTAAAGAATCAGAAGGTTGTATTATATTCTATATGGAGTTCGTTTTAAGTGCTGCCCATTCTTGCTACTCAGAGCCTCTTAGTAACGAGCAATATTGTTATAAAAAAGGGGCTATTGAGTTCAAAGGTTGCAGTTCTATAAATTGGCTCAAAAGGACGAAGCAAGCTTTTACAGATCAGAATAGTAACGTTGATCTCGGAAATATAGACATATTTGTTCGTAGGGGAGCTGTAAACCAGCTAGAAGGTGATTGGGGAGAAGTTGAGATCACTAATTCACAGCGAGATATTATAGTTTTAATTGAACATCTGTAATGTTTGAATAATCAAGATAAAAAATGACGTATAGACGCTGCCGAACCGAAGACACCCACAATTGTTTCTTATCGGGTTAGTCATATTTGTGGCTACCTTGTCGCCGCCAATACAAGCGAACCAAGGCCAAACTGTGCGTTATCAGCATACCGATATGCTGGGTACGCCGGTTATGGAAACCGATGAGTCAGGTAATGTCATCAGTCGCAGTGTGTATGAGCCCTTTGGTAAACGCCTCGGCGGTGAGAAGGCGGGCATAGGGTATACCGGGCATCTGCAAGATGAAGATCTGGGTTTGACTTATATGCAGGCCAGGTACTATGATCCGCTGATGGGGCGGTTTTATTCGAATGATCCTGTTGGCTATACAGCTAAAAACCCAGTCATGTCGTTTAATCGCTATATGTATGTGAATAATAATCCGTATAAATATACTGATCCTAATGGAGAGTTTCTCATTGGTGCATTGTTTAATGCAGCATTAGATATTACGATTCAGCTTGTGGAGAATGGAGGTAATATCTCAAAAGTTGACCCGTTACAAGTTGCTGGGGCTTTTGTCATGGGAGCTATAGGGGCTGGTATTGGTGAAAAAATAGCGAAAGCAGCGTCTATTGTTAGTAAAGTAACAAAAAGTAAGGCTGTCGGTGCAACTTTGGACGTAGTTTCTAATACCACAGCTGGATTTACTGTGGAAGCTGTAAAAGGAGCCGTATTAGCTACCGCAGATGCAGTAGCAGGTAAATCACCAGGTTCTCCTGATCAAATAGATACTGTCTTGGGAGCAGCCAAAGACAGTGCTATAGGCTCAACTGCAAATCAAGTGATTAGCTCTGCTACTGGTAATTCAAAATTAGGACAGGTAGCTGCGATGGCAACAACAGCCGCAACTAAATTACTTGAATAATGCTATGACTTTATCAATAGGATGATTATGAAAATTAAGCTTTTTATGCGACGCTATTCAAATTTCTCGACAGTAAATTTAACTGTCATATTAATTGGATTAGGTTATGCGATCTTGAATCTTTTTAATAATGAATGGACATTGAAAATGGCCATTATAAAGTTAACTCTTTATTTTTCGGTTGTATTCGCCGCCACTTGTGTGAGCTTTTTACCATATGATATTTTCAAGTCTAAAAAAGACAAGAAATTGTGTCTCGAAATTGATATGGATTATGACCAATTTAGTATGTTGGACGAAATTGATAAAGATGAATTGAGGAAAAAAAGAGAAAAAGGGGTCGGTGACACTTGAGAATAGATCTCATTTTATTTTTGTTTCCTCTTTTATTAAATAAAAAAATGCAAAAAGCCAAAGCAGTTAATTTCTTAACTGCCTTGGCTTTTTTTGTTAGCGGCTATTTTATTTTTCTTTAGCTGCTTCTTATCTTAGTCGCTTTACATCAACCGTTATGCTGATTGTTGTTGTTTAATTAATGCGTCTAACATTTCATTAATAAACTTTTGTTTCCCTCTCGGCATGAGGCTTATTTGCTCTATCTGCTTTTGTAGTGACAAACAACCATGACGCCCAGGATTGTCAGATGAAGCTCCTTTGACTACGCTTAAGTCAGAGTTGTTGAGGAGGGTTTGTTATGCCGACACCAAGAAAATCATTAGTCAGTTTGGAACTTTTTATTTAACAAGATGATTATTTTACCACTGCATATCTCGTTGTGTTAGAAAGGCTTTTTTATGTGGAGTCGAACATTATACAGATCAATCCTATGAGCATAGACGGGATTGGGTTGAAAGTCGACTATTGGAACTTGCAGCTGTATTTGCCATTGATATTTGTGCTTACGTAGTGATGAGTAACCATCTACATCTCGTATTACGTATTGATGTGGAGTTAGCTAAGCATTGGTCAGATGTCGAAGTGGTCACGCAATGGCAAAAGCTGTTTAAAGGCGATAGCCTTAATCACGACTTTGTTAAAGGTGAGTCGCTTGAATTTTATCAACAAAGTATTATCAATAAACGAGTCAAAGAGTACCGCTT
>NZ_JABSSM010000168.1 GCF_013214165.1 Shewanella sp.
AAACTAACCTGACTTCTTCTTGGACGCGGCATAACAACCTCTCATTTAAGCTCATCATTTAAGCTCATCATTTAAGCTTAGTAGGAAGCGTGAACATCTGCCGCTGAATGTGGATGGCACCGTTAATGGGTTATTGGTTGGTTGTTGAATGTGGATGGCACCGTTAATGGGTTCTGAATGTGGATGGCACCGTTAATGGGTTTTAGAAGCAATGATTGAAACTATCAGCGAGCCACATTAATGCGGGGCCTCTCGCCTTTTGTTTTGCCAACACGCGATCAATCGGTACTCGCCATGGCTTATGATCAAAGCTTAAATTCATTCGCACCATCTCACCCTGCTGCTCATACTGCTTCGCCATATGGACAGGAATATAGCTCCATCCCAGCCCCTCCTTCACCATAGTGTTAATCGCATTAAAGCTGTTGCCCCACCAGATATGTGAAGAAATATGAGGGCAGTGCGCCAATTCCTGACCATCAAGGCCACGGATCAACAATTGACGCTGCGGGATTAAATCTGCAGCAGTGACTATATCCATTTTTGCCAGCGGATGCGCTGGGCTCACGACGCCATTGAACGGCAAGCTACCGACGTAACATAAGTCCACTTCTTGGGGAAGATCACTACTCGCAAACATCAAGCCTAAATCGGCTCGGCCCGAGTGTACTAGCGCTATCACATCTGGGGTTGCAACTGCGCAAAGCTCTAAGATAGTGGCAGGGAAACGCAGAGAAAAATCATTAAGAATACTGGTTGTCATAGGCAGTAATGCATCATCCACCGCCATTTTTATATGTGTTTCATGGGATGAATTTAGCGCACAGTTAACAGAATCAAGCTCGTAAGTTTGTTGCAGGATAGCTTGAGCAAACGGTAATAACCTCTCCCCGTGGGGGGTTAACGATGGTTTACGACTGGTCCGATCAAACAGCTTGGTATTGAGGTCTATTTCGAGATTTGCTATTCCCTGACTCACGGCTGACTGCACTTTTCCCAACTGACGAGCACATGCCGAAAATGACCCTGTTCGTGCTGTCTCGACGAACATTCTCAGCTGCTCTAAATTATACATATCACTTTTCCTGATAGTAACTAACTATCTTCTTGCGTAAATAATGATGATTATAGCAAGCCTGAGTCACTGAGCAACTTAAATGAGACTGACCATGAAGACAAAAGAACGTATTTTTCACAGTGTATTATTCGAAGCTATAGCCTTAGTCTTTGTGATGGCTGCAGCGACAATCTTCACCGATGCTGGGGCAAAATCGGTGACGGGATTAGCTATTGGTCTGTCATTAATTGCCATGTGTTGGAATTACGTTTACAACTTAGGCTTTGACCGAATATTCGGACATAATCGCATTGAACGTTCATTTAAAATGCGCTTAAATCATGGATTAGGTTTTGAGTTAGGCATGATGTTTGCCACGCTCCCCTTCATGATGTGGGTACTGCAGCTAGATTTCTGGACAGTATTGGTCATGGACCTAGCGGTTATCTTTTTCTTCCTGATCTACTCGATTGCCTACAACTGGTGTTATGACCTAATCCGTGAACGTATCATGGCTAACAGAACAGAAATGAGCAGTGAGCAGTGAGCTCCAGCGATAAAATGACCATAGGACATAACCAGCATAGCTGTGTTTATTACCCATTTTTCACCATCTTATCTGCCTCCGCACATAATGAAAAATCACATCGAAACCTGTTCATTAATCATATCGACAAAGAAAGATTTTAGCGCTTGCTTACTCTCATCGTCTAATGATTGACCATTTTTGTCAGAGACAAGAAATACATTGTCGACTTGCTCACCTACCGTGGTTATTTTGGCAGAGTGAATATTGAGTTCAAACAGCCTGAAACCGTTACAGAAGTGACTCATAAATTGTGGATTATCGAGTGCCGTAACGCTGATAAGCGTTCTATCTTTTTTACGAGAGTGCAAGAACTCGACTTTGGCCTCGCTGACGAAAGAGCCAATGTTGCTATTAAGGCGTTGTTTAGGCACTTTTCTATTTTCAAACAAGACTTGTTTCAGCCTTTTCTTGATGCGCTCACGTCGCCCTGCGGTTCTTATTGGGTGATGGTCATAATCCAATATTTTTAAAGACTCCACCACATAACCATCTTTTGTCCTAGAGATATTAGCCTGTTGAACCGAGATTTGTAGTGAGGCTAAGGTATTAAATAGTGTCACAAACAGTCCGGGTTTATCCTTCATATAAACGAACAGATCACTACTACCTTTGGTGCTGCTTTCATCGAGTAAAATAAGTGCGTGCTCAGTGGGATATTGCATCATGGCTTGAGAGTAACGAGCGATATCACTGGGTTGAGCGTTGCTGAAAAATGATAGCGGTAAGCGTTTCCAAAGTTGTTTAATCACATCAGGCGTTTCACTCATCCCCATCAGCTCAAGCGCTTCATTTTTGTGCTCACGGACGATAGTTCTTTGCTCTAACACATTTTCTAAGCCATTACGCAGTGCATAACTAATCGACAAATAGAGATCTCGAAGTAAGCTTGCCTTCCAATTGGTCCACAGAACATCATTTGTTGCCTTAATGTCGGCAACCGTTAAACAATACAGAGCATCGAGTCTGGCTTTAGTGCCTATCGCTTTAGCAAGATTCTT
>NZ_JABSSM010000169.1 GCF_013214165.1 Shewanella sp.
ATACTAATAACTCCAATAAGGCACCACCTAATGGTGATGCTATTGGTTAGTATGAACGCAGGCTTGTTTACTCTGCCGCGTAGCGGCTTCGTTCAACAAGCTAATAAACAACGACAGAAAACAGTTGGTTTTTGCTCCTTCGTCGCTAATTGTTACCAACTATTTTATTGCCAGTTATTAGGGTGTATAAGCCAAATCGAAAGGAAAGGAAAATATGACAATAGTTGAACAAATAGTCAGTCGTGAAATAGACGCAGTTATCATTTTTGAGTCCGCTAATGTTATTGCTTTTGCGGACCATGATCCTATTAACTTTGGGCATTTACTTATAGCCCCAACGTTTCCTTATGAAAATTTCATTGATGTTCCAGAGTTAGTATTTATAGAGATAAATGAAGTGGCTAGGGATTTATACCGTCGGTTGGATTCTAAGTTTAGCCCCGATGGAATCAGCTTTATTCAGAATAATGGTAAATTTAATGATTTAGGGCATTATCATCTTCATGTGTTCCCACGTTTCGACGATGATAAGTTTGGTTGGCAAAGCAGTAATTTGGGAATTCAAAACATAAATGACTTACGCAAGACATTAGAAGACTTATAACAAGCATCGTCATTAGTGGCAGTGAGCAATCATCAGTTAATTTAAAAGTGGATAATGTTCATTTTTTCGGTGGAATATCATTATTTAAGTAAGCCCTCCAACGCTGAAGGTGTATAGTAGGGCCAGTATTTTTAACTAGACAGACGAATGATATGCCCAACTACTACCTTCATACAACAAATGCCAAACTGGCGCTGGAGGCTATCGCCAAAGGACAGTCTTGCGTGCGGATCTCCGTTGATCTGAATCTTTCGGAGCAGGACTTTTCCTTAAGTGATCAGAGCCTGGTGCTCGACGAAGACAATAGACTCTCCATTGACGAACTCAAAAAAATAGTCAAAAAGACACAGAGGATCTACCTCTGTAGCGATGGAGATATAGTTCCGCTTGAAGACCGCAGCTCTGGCTACTATAAGCTTGTTCCTACGGATGGATCACCTCTACTAGAAATTAGTGGTGTCAAGATGCACATATCCAAGGGAACCGACCCTTTTGTTAGTGCTTCCGAGATGGCTCAGCAGGCGGTACGTAAGGGTGATAAGGTACTGGATTGCTGCAGCGGACTAGGCTATGCGGCTATTGCAGCCCACCGACTAGGCGCAAGCGAGGTACTTAGTATCGAGTTGAGCCCAGAAGTAATGGGACTGCGTGCGCAGAACCCTTGGTCAAATGATTTGGGGAACAAGGGAATAGTGCAACGTCAGGGCAGCAGCTATGAGCTGATTCCCGCAATGCCAGCAGCTTCTTTCGATTCGGTCATTCACGATCCACCGCGTTTCTCCCTTGCTGGAGAGCTTTATAGCGAAGAGTTCTACCGACAGATCTTCCGAGTGCTACGTAATGACGGGCAGCTTTTTCATTACACCGGAAATCCACACATCATAAAGAAGGGAAGCAGCTTTGTTGACGGTGTCATCCGCAGGCTAAAAGCTGCGGGCTTTAAGAACGTAGTTAAGGTTGATCATCTGATGGGAGTCAGTGCGCAGAAAAAATAGAATAAAGGGGGCCGTAACAATGATTAATGATTCTTAATTTTGGTTGTATCCGGCTCCTTATTAGGGTGTTCAACAAGCCCTAATTCCTCCTCATATATAGTAAATTAATGAATTCAATCTATGATGGACTTTACCTCGATATGAAACGTCGCTATTCCCCTTATTATATTCGCCTTTCAGCTAGATTGTTCGCGAGCTTCAACACATGTCATTTCATGCTATGACCGAGTCTGGGTAAAATAAACGATCATGATGGTGTGTCTGTCAATGACTGCGCAGTAGATGCAACTCGCAGCTAAAACGTCATCTATTGGGCATTTGGATTTGACCCAATTTTGTAACAAATATATTATGACTCTGGTTTCAAAAACTAACCCACGAATTTGGAGGCTAACGCCTAGTGGGGAGTTATTATATCTAGGCATTCAAGGAACGAATATGATCGTAATTTACGGAATAAAAGAAGAACTAAATCCGATAAAATCAAAACTGTCCGATGTGATACATGGTTGCATGCAGTCCGTTTTAGGATTTCCAGAAGACAAACGAGCACATCGTTTTATACCGATGGATAGAGAAGATTTTTATTACCCGGGTGGACGTACTGATGCTTATACCGTCATAGAAATAAATATGATGGCAGGCCGCCAAATAGAAACACAGAAGAACCTTATCAAATCACTATTTCAAGAAATAGAACGTCAGCTTTTAATATATCCTGTTGATGTTGAGATCATTATAAAAGAACAAGCTCCTCATCAATGGGGGTTCCGTGGTATGACTGGTGACGAAGTAAATGATCTCAAGTATAAGGTCAACGTATAGCTGTTATATCAGTTCCTGAATTTGGACGTTATGTACTAGGAGAAAAAATGGAATTTACTTTTGAAAAAGTGACTTACAGGGATCTAGATTTAATCCTTAAATTAGGTGAGTCAGTTAATGAAGAGCATGT
>NZ_JABSSM010000017.1:0-9236 GCF_013214165.1 Shewanella sp.
CCTGAGTGAGCTGATGGTACTGTTTGTTCATGACAGACTCTGAATTTGTGTGTGAGAACTAAAATTCTGCCTTCAGCTCTCTCACTTTTCAACCTTAATCTGTTGCACTTATTGTATTACTCCAGCGCCAACTGCCCCCTGTGTCAGGATTGTTGTCATCGATGGCTAGATGGCATTTAATCAAGACTGAGAGATATCCATTTTAAATTATTATATTCAAGCATAACCAAACGGCAGCTTGGTTATTTTTATATCTGATTTTCAAGGGAATAGTCGAAATTTTACTCATTACAGAATCATTGAGCATTGTATGGCGTGGCAGGAGGGTGGATTGATACAGCAATGAATTTCTCTGGCAATCTGGCTCTAGTAAGTGCAAGCGATCTAACAGGAAATAATATTGGGTGTCTTGGTTATTTTCAGGCCATCTAACAGAGAATAATATTGGGTGTCTTGGTTATTTTTCGTTATTTTCCTCTTGGTTATTTTTCCTCGAACCAATTTATCGAGCTTCGAGCTTACAAGGATAAGCGGCTAAGGCTACTGAAGAAGCATTGGTTGTCAGCCATTGCGACTTTTAAATCACTGATAGGAAATCCTCAGGCATGCTATTAAATTCGTGGGGGTCCCTCAGAGTCAGAGTAAAAGTTTACTCTGACTCCACTTGTTATTTTACACTCAGTAACAGATAAATAAGTGGCCTATCTGCGGTTCCATTCTTGCGTGAGACTACAGCAGAAAGATTACCTACCTTTAATTTATTACCTATAAAGTCACAGAGCATCTTGTTTACATAACCTAAACGTCCTCCGGTATGTAAAATGGCAATAGCACAAGGATCATAGGTATTGCTAGGCTCAAAATCTAGCTCGACCTTATCACCAATACGCACCATTTCTAAATCAAGGTTATTTTCATACCTTGTCCCAACCACTTCAAGCTGAAACTCTATATTATCTTCTACCCCGGTAAAATCTGGAACTAAACTAAAACCATCTCCAGGAGACTTAGCTCCTGTATATGCTAATAAGGTAAAATCAGATCCATTAAAAGGGAACGTCAATAAATTCTGAGCCAAGTAATTTTTGAAGTCTCTTCTAGATTTTGGTGGAAGCCTTCTAATAAAAGGCTCAAGTACATTTTGCGTATAAGTTTCATTTGTCAATTTAAAGGCTGGATACCCTTCAAAGCCCTTTGATTTAGCTTTTTTAAAGTCATCAGAATCAAGTAAATACTTAAAGGAATATCCACTACTAGGGAGTTTACATATCTGGGCAACCAAATAACGAGAGCCACCATTTCTTGGCTGCCAAGCAAGCAGTAAACAGCTTGGCTCAACAACATTATTTATCATCATAATCACGCACTATCTTGGTTAACATCTGATGCCTGCATTTCAGCAGTCGAATAGTCCAATCTGCTCGTTCACGAGAAAAAGGTACCTGAATTTTAATATTGCACAGCAGTTCGATTTTGGCGAGTAATACTTCAAGGTCAAAACTTAACCGCTGCTCTAAATGCTCTTTAGAAGCGCTCTTTGTCGACAACATTTTTTCTATACTTTCTATATGCTTAACCCGAATTTTTGTATCTCTTCGAGTATAACGAAGATGATGTCGACCTTTGAAGATATAATTCCTAACCTGATCATCAGACCATGACTTAATCCTCTCAGGAAAACGCTCATGACCTAAACTGGTACCATTATCAAAAAGTGGACTCAGACTCACTTTTCGTTTCCCATCACTCTGAGTTGGCGGATCAAAAATCATTCCCCAGTTTTCTTGATGGCGATCGCTGTTCCCTATTAGGGTATCAAAAATCAGTAAATCAAAATACCAAAACTCCCAGCGTAGAGGGAAATCAATTGTAGGGGCAGATCTAAACATTCGGCATATTAGAAAAAGATCTTCTATATTGTGTTGCGAACCAGTATCGTTATCAAAATCCTTGATCAACTGCTGAAAAAAATCAGCTGCATGCACAAAAGTTTGACTATTTCGGTCATAGAACCACTCGATTAAAGAGCCACATACTAGACCATCTTCAAACTCCCTTTTGAAAGAGGGCAACGCCAGTGGTACTTTTACCCCCATAGCCTCACTTACCAAGTAAGCCACTGTCTCCATCCAAAACTGTTCAGGATAAACAGGCCTAGATAATTTGAACAAGTAAGGCCAATTTGGCTTGATCCCTTCCAATGGTTCACTTGGAGACCAGAGCATTTGCTTATCCCTAGCACCTATCGGAAAAATACCATGCTCATCATCAACACGCCAATTACTGACGTCAACAGGTTGAATATTCATATTTTTTATCAGAAAAATCAGCTATTTTTTAAAGCACTAAAAATTGAATTGACATATTGAGCCTGAAACTTAGCATCATCAAGAGCATTATGTGCTAATCCAGACATAGTTAATGACTCTTTAGGGTCAATTTTACGTAAACATCTACCTAACTCAACGACCGTGCGCACGTCTCGGTCATTTCGAAAATTCCAAGGTACTTTTAATCCATTTCTCTTATATGCCGAAGCAAGAATAACATTATCAAATCCGGATCCATTCCCCCAGACTTGTATATTTTCACTGCCATTATTCTTAATAAAAGAGTCAAAACTAACCAATGCCTCTCTCAATGAAATGGCACTAGGGTCGGTAAAAATTGAATTAGCTTCAGGGCTTTGCGAATTCCACCACTTAACAGTATCGTCACTAACAGTCCCATCTAGAGTTGAATTTGTTCTGACCACAATTTGATAAAACTCTTTTCCAAGAAGGCTATTAATCGGATCAAAAAAAACAGCGCCTATCGATAAAATTGCGGCTTCAGGTACTGTACTTAATGTTTCTAAATCCAACATTAGATGTTTCAAAACCCTTCCTCCTTATATATTTGCAGGTTCATTCTAACAGTCTGCCCTCATTTATTCTCACATAAAAGATTTATCTATACCTGTATGCTTGAAAACTCTTTTTCTCGTCTATGACGGGATACGATAAGAGCAATCTTTTCAGGTACAACTTCTAACGTAGGTACCTTAGGGATGCCATAAATGACCACGGTGTGAGTGAGTCAAAGTAAGTTTATCTAAAAAGCTAAATACTGACTAGAGGCACCGTGCTGTAGCGATGGCCACTGCCGAGCTCACTTTCCCCCCAACCAAGTATACCCATATACTCATACTCCGCTGAAAAAACAAACAAAAAAGCTTCAATACTCTTTCGAGTTACTGAGGCTTTCATCTATTCGGTTTTAAGCTTTTAGGCTTTAGACCAGCAAAGTATTGATGTGGCCTAATAGATCTGGACACCTTTTTGAGTGTTAACATAACCACTTAAATAAAGGTGTAAACATGAACAAAAGAAAAACCTACCCACGAGAGTTCAGACTTGAAGCATCTCAGTTGGTACTGGACAAAGATTATTCAGTTACAGAGGCGGCTCAATCATTAGGAGTCAGCCATAGTGCGATTAGGAAATGGGTCAAACAACTGAAAGAGGAGCGTCAGGGGAAAACACCAACAGGCTCAGCATTAACCCAAGAGCAGCAAAGGATTAAAGAATTAGAAAATAAAGTCAAACGGTTAGAAGAGCACAATACAATATTAAAAAAGGCTACCGCTCTCTTAATGTCGGACTCCATCAATCTTTTGAGATAGTTGATGGTTTAAGGGAGCAGCATAGCATAGTAACACTTTGTGATATTTTTGACCTTGAAAGAAGTAGTTATTACTACTGGCTAAACGTTAAAGGCAGGCCGATAGATTTAGATAGGGCGAGACAATTAGAGATGGTCAAAGAGCTTCATCAGGATTCGCGAGGCTCAGCAGGAGCAAGGACTATTTCAGTAAAGTTGACGGAAAAGGGTGAAAAGGTAGGCCGATATAAGGCCGCGAGCCTGATGGAAGATGCTGGGGTTGAAAGCTGTCAACCAGGTCAGCATAAGTATAAAGCGGCCCCTAAAGAGCATGTTGATATCCCCAATCATTTATCCCGAGAATTTGCGGTGACGGAACCCAATCAGGTTTGGTGTGGCGACATCACTTTTATCTGGGCTGGTACTTACTGGGTCTATTTGGCCGTTGTTATCGACTTATTCTCCCGTCGTGTTGTTGGTTGGTCGATGTCTGACTCTCCTGATACTGAGTTAGTAGCTAAAGCACTAACCATGGCATATTTGACAAGAGGAAAGCCCAAGGGGGTGATGTTTCATTCTGATCAGGGCTGCCAATATACAGCTTCAAAATACCGGCAACTGCTTTGGCGATATCAGCTCAAACAAAGCATGAGTCGGCGTGGTAATTGTTGGGACAATGCGCCAATGGAACGAGTATTTCGAAGTCTAAAGAGCGAATGGGTACCAAAGCAAGGATACGGTTCGCTGGATGAAGCCAGAACAGATATAGGTGAATTCCTGATGGGGTATTACAACAAACGCAGACCTCACAGCTACAATGGCTATCTAACTCCTGTTGAATCAGAATCTAGATTAGTCGGATAAAACATAAAGAGCTGTCCAGTTTTACTTGACCACTACATATCTTACGTAGGATAAATCGAGTTAGAACAAGGCGCTTTACCACGACGTTTAGCTTTCTTAAACGAGTGGTGAAGCAACGCAGTTTCCCCGCATCTAAAACAAAAAAGCCCTGATACCATTCGATATCAGAGCTTTCTTAATTTGATTTTTGACTTTAAGCCAGCATCATTTTGCGCAGGATACATTGATTATGACCAGGCGCCTTGAGCGCCGCGTAGTCTTTCTTACGCGAGCGATAAGGCAACGCAGTAAGAATCACTTTAAGCCAGCATCATTTTGCGCAGGATAAATTGATTATGACCAGGCGCCTTGAGCGACGCGTAGTCTTTCTTACGCGAGCGATAAGGCAACGCAGTAAGAATCAATTTAGACCAGCAAAAATTACATCATGCCGCCCATACCACCCATACCACCCATGCCGCCCATATCAGGTGCAGAAGCATCTTGTGGCATTTCGGCAATCATACATTCGGTGGTGATCATCAGGCCAGCAATAGAGGCTGCGAACTGTAGCGCGCTACGAGTCACTTTAGTTGGGTCTAGGATACCCATCTCTAGCATGTCACCATAGGTATCGTTACCCGCGTTGTAACCGTAGTTACCTGTGCCGTTCTTAACGTTGTTAGCAACAACTGAACCTTCTTCACCCGCGTTAGTCGCGATCTGGCGTAGAGGTGCTTCCATGGCACGAAGTGCGATAACCACACCGTGCTTCTGGTCTTCGTTGAGTACTTCAACGTTGGCTATCTTGCTGGCAACACGTACCAGAGCAACACCACCACCGGCAACAACCCCCTCTTCGACTGCTGCGCGAGTCGCGTGAAGTGCATCTTCTACACGTGCCTTCTTCTCTTTCATCTCAATTTCGGTAGCGGCACCGACCTTGATCACTGCAACGCCGCCGGCTAGCTTAGCCATGCGCTCTTGTAGCTTCTCTTTGTCGTAATCAGAGGTAGACTCTTCAGCCTGTATCTTGATTTGTGAAACGCGAGCCTTAATTTGGCTTTCTTCACCCGCACCGTCGATGATAGTGGTGTCATCTTTAGTGATGATAACGCGCTTAGCCGTACCAAGATCTTCCAGAGTGGCTTTCTCAAGCTCTAGACCAATCTCTTCAGCGATGACTGTGCCGCCGGTCAAGATAGCGATATCTTGTAGCATAGCCTTACGTCGGTCACCGAAACCAGGTGCCTTAACGGCAGCTACTTTGACGATACCGCGCATGTTGTTGACCACTAGTGTCGCTAAGGCTTCACCTTCAACGTCTTCGGCGACGATAAGCAGTGGCTTACCCGTCTTAGCCAGACCTTCGAGGATAGGCAGTAGCTCACGAATGTTAGATACTTTCTTGTCTACCAGCAGAATGTATGGGCTTTCTAGCTCGACGCTGCCAGTCTCAGGCTTGTTGATGAAGTATGGCGACAGGTAACCGCGATCGAACTGCATACCTTCTACTACGTCCAGCTCGTTTTCCAGAGCCTGACCTTCTTCGACTGTGATAACGCCTTCTTTGCCTACGCGCTCCATCGCTGTGGCGATGATTTTGCCGATAGTCTCGTCAGAGTTAGCTGAAATAGTACCAACCTGAGTAATAGCTTGCGTATCGCTACACTCTTGAGATAGGTTTTTAAGCTCGGCAACGGCAGCAATAACCGCCTTGTCGATACCGCGCTTAAGATCCATTGGGTTCATGCCAGCTGCGACGGCTTTAAGGCCTTCGTTAACGATAGACTGAGCCAGTACAGTAGCGGTAGTGGTGCCATCACCGGCTTCATCGTTGGCTTTAGACGCTACTTCTTTAAGCATCTGCGCGCCCATGTTCTCTAACTTGTCTTCAAGTTCGATCTCTCTGGCCACTGTGACACCATCTTTGGTGATCAGTGGTGCGCCGAAGCTCTTGTCCAAAATCACGTTACGACCCTTAGGGCCCAGAGTGACTTTAACTGCGTTTGCCAGGATGTTTACGCCCGCAAGCATTTTTACACGTGCTTCGTTACCAAATATTACTTCTTTAGCTGCCATGTTGCTTATCCTTTAAATTTTTTTGAATGAGATGCTGAAACGTAATGAGTCGTTAGCGAGTACTTAGCTCACTACAGCCATTAGGTCGGACTCTGAAAGGATCAAAACTTCTTCACCATCAATCTTCTCTTTCTTGACGCCGTAACCTTCGTTGAAGATCACTATGTCACCCACTTTTACGTCTAGTGGCTGAACAGAACCATTCTCAAGAATTCGACCATTGCCTACAGCAAGTACTTCACCGCGAGTCGATTGCTCGGCAGCGCTGCCTGTTAGTACGATGCCACCAGCAGATTTTGATTCAACTTCAGAACGCTTAACTATGACACGGTCATGTAATGGACGAATGTTCATCTATGGACTCTCCTAATGATTTTGGCCAGCATTGAGGCCGGGGAAAAATAATAAAATTGCGGCTTAGTTTTCTGTAAATAAAGTCGCTTGATGTTGGTTATATGGGGCCATCTAGATGAGAACCAAGGTCTTTACAAAAATAATCTCATTTTTTTTATCCGCCTTTTATCAAAGCTAGGCCAATCCTGATAGAATTGCCCTCCCCAGTAAACTAGGCAAGACTTCTCCATGAAAGACAGACACGGGCTGCTCACCCAGCCAATCGGTCGTGTACTGCTAAATATGAGCCTCCCAAACCTGATTGGTATCTTGACCATTCTTGGGTTCAGCCTAGTCGACACCTTTTTTATCAGCCAGTTAGGCACTGAATCTCTGGCAGCCATCAGCTTCACCTTTCCGGTAACCCTGATCATAGCCAGCATAGCCATAGGCATAGGCGCCGGCGTATCCACCAACTTAGGCCGCCTCATCGGCGGCGGTCAAGCGGGTAAGGCCAAGGTGTTTCTGCATGACTGTCTGTTACTGACCTTTATGCTGACCGCGCTTATCTCCATGTTGGGCAGCCTGTGCATAGGCCCGTTATTTAGCCTACTCGGTGCCAATGATTCCAGCCTGCCGCTGATAGCCGACTACATGTTTATCTGGTATCTGGGCGCCCCTCTCTTGGTGCTGCTAATGGTTGGCAACCAGGGGCTGCGCGCTACGGGAGACACCCGCTCACCGGCCAAGATCATGATGTTGGCCGCCTTGATTAACCTTATTCTCGATCCCCTGCTCATCTTCGGCATCGGCCCTTTTCCACGGCTGGAGATCCAAGGGGCAGCTATAGCCACGGTGATCTCCTGGGTTGTCGCCCTGTCGTTGTCTAGCTACCTGCTGATATTTAAGCGTCATTTAGTCGAGTTTGCCGACTTCAATAGGGAGCGACTCAAGTGTAACTGGAAACAGCTGGCTCATATCGCTCAGCCTGCGAGCCTGATGAATCTGCTCAACCCACTCGCCAATGCGATGATCATGGCCATGCTAGCTCGTATCGATCATGGTGCCGTCGCCGCCTTCGGTGCTGGGATCCGTATCGAATCGGTACTATTAATAGTCGTGATGGCATTGTCGTCCAGCCTGGTGCCCTTTATCGCCCAGAACTTAGGCGCGGGTCAGACCGAACGTGCCCGTGATGCCTTGCTGCTGTCACTCAAGTTTATTCTGCTGTTTCAGACCTTGCTCTACTTGCCGCTACTGCTATTAGCCGCACCGATCGCTCAGTTATTCAGTGGCGATCCGCAGATCATCGAATGGTTAACCTTCTATATTTTAACGATCCCCGCCGCCTATGGCCCGCTGGGTATCGTTATCTTGCTGGCCACATCACTTAATGCTTACCACAGACCCATGAGTTCTCTGGTCCTCAATGTGTGTCGCCTGTTCCTGATCATGCTGCCTCTGGCCGCTCTGGGTTCTTACCTGGGGGGGGTCAAAGGCCTGCTGCTGGCACTGCCTATCACTAACATCCTGATGGGTATCGCCTGTTATATCCTGGCGACAAAAATCTCCGAGCCAGTACATTTGAGCGCAAAAGGTCACTGATATGTATTTAAGCCGATAACGACACAGACAAGGCGCTTATCGATGCACACACAAGCTTATGCCCCTGAAACTAACAAGCGCGCGAAAGGTCACTAATATGCAACCTGATACTTACACAGACAAACAATTTATAGATGCCAGCTTCAGCGGCGAAGATCTGCAAGATGCGATATTTGAGCGCTGTGAGTTTAACCGCTGTGATTTCAGCCGTGCCGATCTGACCGATGCCAGCTTTATTAATTGCAGGTTCGTCGAGACGGGCACGAGTGAAGGCTGTAACTTCAGTTATGCCACCTTAATCAGCGCCAGCTTCAAACACTGCAACTTGAGCATGGCGTTATTTACGGGGGCTCGCTGTTTCGGTATCGAATTTAGGGAGTGCAACCTACAAGGTGCGGACTTTTCCCGGGCTAGTTTTGCCAACCATATCACCCACAAGACCTTCTTCTGCAGCGCCTACATCACAGAATCTAACCTCTCTTACGCCAATTTAGAGTCGGCCCAATTAGAGAAGTGCGAGCTGATGGACAATCGCTGGCGGGGCGCTAACCTACTCGGCGCGACCATGAAGGGGTCAGATCTCAGCGGCGGCGAGTTCTCCCAATCACAATGGGGCACATTCGAGCTCGCGGGCTGTAACTTATGCCGAGTGGAACTGGACGGCTTAGATCCTCGCAACGTCAAGCTCGAGGGCGTGATGATAAACCAGTGGCAGCAAGAGCAACTGCTGG
>NZ_JABSSM010000017.1:9524-17125 GCF_013214165.1 Shewanella sp.
TNNNNTNTNNNNTTNNNTCAAACCCAGGACGCAATTGAGCCACCTAGTCGTTCTTCCCGGCCGCTACTTTGCCCAGATTATAGCGCTCGAGTGCGCTCATCATATGATCGATCAACCTTTGGCTCGCTAAGCTGATGAAACGTCTGGAGGGATAGACCAGATAGCACTTACCGACATAGGGCTCTACGTCGGCAAATAACTGGGTGAGTTCACCTCGCCCAATGTGTTCACGGGTTAACACTGCGGGTAAGAAAGCAATCCCCCTACCGGTTAAACTCGCTTCCAGGCAGAGCCCGATACTATTGAGACACAAGTTACCCTTCACCGAAATGATCATATCCTTGCCGAAGGGGACCTCATTGATAATGCGACCGTTAGGGTAACGCAGCAAGATGGAGTTATGCAGCTCCAGTTCCCCGGGTAACACAGGCGTACCCGCCTTAGCCAGATAACCCGGACTGGCGACGAAATGCAGCTCTTCACTGAGTAGCTCCCGTGCCACCATCTCATTTTCATTAAATGAATCTTCTAACATGAAGGCGAGATCGATATTGTTGCGGATCATATCCTGGGGCTGGGTGCTGACAATCAGCTCTACGGTGAGTTCTGGATTTTGATCCATAAACTCGAAGATGCCATTAGCAATCTCCAACAGCTCAGGCACGGGAAATATCAGGATACGTAGGTGGCCGCCAATCTCGGCTTGAGTATCTGTGAGTTCCACCAGAGTCTGCTCAAGTTCCCCGAGAATAGACAGGGTCTTATCATAGAAGTGGCTCCCCGCAGCCGTTAACGTCATGGCTCGACTCTGGCGATGAAATAACTTGACCTTAACATCGTTCTCTAATGCCTGCAGACGGCGGCTCACGGTCGATTTAGGCAGGTTAAGTAAGTCCGCTGTTGCCACTAAACTTCCCGTCTCTTTGATGCGATGGAACAGGGCGATATCTTCAGTTTTCATAGCGCATACTCACAAGTTATCGATAAGATCACCCCCTTACGGGCAACCTGACTCAGCATTTTGACAACCTAGATTAACAAATTATCCGCTCAGTCTCATTTTATGGAACCAATAGTCCCACTTATTCCCATTTTGTTCAATATTAGATGCTGGTATCTTACTCGGCTTTGATACATTTTGTCGCACACATGGAAACCGGTTTATGAAGTACCTAGCAAAAACATTCGTAGTCATCATGATCACAGGCATATTGGCTGGCTGCAGCGCAGAGTCCATCGAAGTTGCCCCACAAAGCATTAGACCGGTGAAATTATTGGAAGTCACAGATGTTAATGCAGCTTCTATTCGCGTCTTTCCGGCAAAAATAGCCGCCACTAAGCAGGCGGATCTCGGCTTTAGAGTGCCTGGTCAGCTGATCGATTTCAGCTTGCTCGAGGGTCAGCGGGTAAAGAAAGGCACTATTCTGGCCAAACTAGATGACAGAGATGCCCGCAACAGCTTACTCAACCGCGAAGCCGATCATGAGCTGGCTACCGCCGACTATAAGCGTAAGGGGGAGCTATTACGCCGCCAGTTGATCTCACCGGCAGAGTACGATCTGGCTAAGGCGCAACTTAAATCAGCCGCAGCCGCTCTGGCTAACGCCCGCGATCAATTGAGCTACACCCATTTACTCGCGCCATATGACGGCACGGTCGCTAAGATTTCCATCGATAATTATCAGATGATCCAGGCAAACCAGTCGGTGCTGGTGTTACAGAAAGATCGTAATATCGACGTGGTGATCCAGGTGCCAGAGTCTATGGCCAGTCAGGCCATCAAATTTAATCCCCATGCTAAATTTCAACCTCAGGTGCGTTTCAGTGCTCAGCCGGAGCGAGCCTATGCGGTAAAACTGAAAGAGCATGCGACTCAAGTGACTCCCGGCACTCAAAGTTATGAAGTTGTCTTCACACTCGCCAGGCCCACTCAAATCAATATTCTTCCGGGTATGAGCGCCGAGCTGACCTTAGATCTCTCGATGGACTCTCAGTTAGAGAAGACAGTGATCCCAGCCAGTGCAGTGATGAAACGTGATCAAGATGGTGAAAATATCATCTGGCTCTACCATGCAGACACGGGCAAGGTGACGCCACAAATCGTCACCTTAGGTCGAGTCACCACCAATGGCATAGAGATATTAACGGGCTTGAGCGAGGGCGATCAGCTTGTCGTAGCCGGTGTGCAGTACCTGTCAGCAGAACAGCAAGTTAAACCGCTTCATTGGCAACGCGGGGTGTAATACCAATCCGAGTCAATATCACCTAAGCCTTAATTTTTACTCTTTCGCCTGCAAGGATTTTACGCCGTGAATTTCGCACAATACGCTATAGAACATAAAGTGGTGAGCTGGATGTTTGCCCTCTTGCTACTCGTGGGGGGCAGCATCTCATTTCTTGGGTTAGGTCAGCTAGAATTCCCCGAGTTCACCCTCAAGCAGGCACTCGTCGTCACCGCCTACCCTGGCGCTTCACCGGAACAGGTCGAAGAGGAAGTTACCTTGCCTCTGGAAGATGCGCTGCAGCAACTTGATGCCATCAAGCATATCACCTCGATCAACAGTGCCGGCCTGTCTCAAATTGAGATAGAGGTCCACGAGCATTACGGTGCAGACGAACTGCCTCAGGTGTGGGACGAGTTCCGCCGTAAGGTCAACGACAAGCTAGGTGAACTGCCACCTGGGGTGGCGACTCCGTCAGTTATCGATGATTTCGGTGATGTGTACGGTATCTTGCTCAACGTCTCAGGTGATGGCTACACGAGCCGTGAATTGCAAAATTATGCCGATTTTCTCAGGCGTGAACTCGTGCTTGTGGATGGGGTAAAAAGAGTCACCATCGCCGGTAAAATTACCCAACAAGTCGTGGTCGAGATCTCCCAGCAGAAACTCAATGCGCTGGGCCTGGACCAAGACTATATCTATAGCCTGATCAACAGTCAGAATGTGGTCTCCAATGCCGGCAGTATTCGCGTCGGCGATAACCGCATTCGCATCCATCCCACCGGTGAGTTTAGTCGAGTGGAGCAGATGGAGCGCCTGTTAATCAGCGCGCCTGGCAGCACAAAATTGGTCTACCTAGGCGATATAGCCCAGGTCTATAAAGATAACGATGAGACCCCGACAAATATTTACCACGGCAATGGCGAATCGGCTCTGTCTGTGGGTATTTCATTTTCCAGCGGCGTCAACGTGGTCGATGTTGGCGCAGCCATCAATGCCAGGCTCGTCGAGCTCGATAACGAGCGGCCCATAGGTATCGAACTCAACACTGTCTACGACCAGAGCAAGATGGTCGATCAGACCATCACCGGCTTCTTAATCAATCTGGCCGAGTCTATTGCCATAGTGATCGTGGTGCTCTTGGTATTCATGGGCGTGCGTGCCGGTCTGCTGATGGGGCTGGTACTGCTATTGACCATATTAGGCACCTTCATCGTGATGAAAATGCTCAATATTGAGCTGCAGATCATCTCCCTGGGCGCACTGATCATCGCTCTGGGCATGTTAGTCGATAACGCCATAGTGGTGACCGAAGGCATACTCATAGGCATCAAGCGTGGCCAAACCCGACTAGAGACTTCTAAACAGGTGGTGTCACAGACGCAATGGCCGCTACTAGGCGCTACTGTCATCGCCATTCTTGCCTTCGCTCCGATCGGCTTGTCAGACACGGCCACGGGTGAGTTCTGCGTCTCATTATTTCAGGTCTTGCTGATCTCGCTGTTTATCAGTTGGATCACCGCCATGACCCTAACCCCCTTCTTCTGCCACCTGATGTTCAAAGATGGCGAAGTCAGCGCTGATGAGATTGATGACCCTTACAAGGGCTTGATATTCCAGTTGTACCGTACCAGCTTAAACCTGGCCATGCGTTTTCGCGCCGTCACCCTGCTTATGGTTATCGCGGCACTGTTCACCTCGGTAATCGGCTTCGGCTACGTGAAAAATGTCTTCTTTCCGGCCTCAAACACGCCTATGTTCTTCGTGGATGTGTGGATGCCAGAAGGCACAGATATCAAGGCGACAGAGGCCTTACTCGGTCGCATAGAACAAGACCTGCTGGCCCAGCAATCGACCCAAGATATCGGTCTGGTTAACCTCACCAGCGTTATCGGTCAGGGCGCTCAAAGATTCGTGCTCTCCTATGTCCCGGAGAAAGGCTACAGCTCCTACGGTCAGCTACTGCTCGAGATGACAGATCTTGCCAGCCTAGACAGATACATGCGTACACTTGAGAAGGAGTTGAGCCTCAAGTATCCCGAAGCCGAGTATCGTTTCAAATATATGGAGAATGGTCCCAGCCCAGCGGCTAAGATTGAGGCAAGATTCTACGGTGAAGACCCTGTGGTACTGCGTCAGCTTGCCACCCAAGCCAAGGCGATCTTAGATGCTGAGCCGACAGCCGTAGGCGTGAGACATAGCTGGCGTAATCAGGTGACCCTGATCCGTCCACAACTGGCACTGGCTCAGGCTCGTGAAACCGGGATCAGCAAACAAGATCTCGATAATTCACTCCTGGTCAACTTCAGTGGTAAACAGGTCGGTGTCTATCGTGAGAACAGTCACCTGATGCCCATCATCGCCAGGGCACCGGCCGAGGAGCGCCTCGATGCCGATAGCCTGTGGAAACTCCAGGTCTGGAGCTCAGAAAATAACGTCTTCGTTCCCGCGACTCAGGTGGTCTCAGAATTTAGTACCGAGTGGGAAAACCCACTTATCATGCGCCGCGACAGGAAACGTATGCTGGCCGTATATGCCGATCCGATCAACGGCACCAATGAGACTGCCGATTCAGTCTTCAGAAAAATAAGAGCCGATATCGAAGCCATTCCGCTTCCCAGTGGTTATGAATTCGAATGGGGAGGCGAGTACGAGACTGCAGGAGAAGCCCAGGTCTCGGTATTTAGCTCAATACCTTTGGGGTATCTGGCCATGTTCCTCATCACTGTGCTACTGTTTAACTCGGTGCGCCAGCCTCTGGTTATCTGGTTTACCGTACCGTTAGCCTTGATCGGGGTAGTTACGGGTCTCTTGATATTCGATGCGCCCTTCAGCTTCATGGCGCTGCTAGGCTTACTCAGCCTGACCGGCATGATAATCAAAAATGGCATAGTACTGGTCGATCAGATAAATCTGGAACTGAGTGAAGGCAAGGAGGCTTATCGGGCTGTGGTCGACTCGTCCGTGAGCCGGGTAAGGCCCGTGTTGATGGCGGCGATAACGACTATGCTGGGTATGGTCCCTCTGCTGTCTGATGCCTTCTTCGGCTCTATGGCTATCACCATCATCTTCGGCCTGGGCTTCGCCTCGGTGCTGACCCTGATCGTCTTGCCAGTCACTTATACCTTGGCTTTCCGCATTCCTTACCCTAAACAGGAATATCAAGCAATGAAGAAGCACATATGAACAAGGCAATCACAGCCGCACTGCTCTCGGCCTTAGTCTGTCCGGGTACCGGGCATTTTTACTTGAATAAATATAATATCGGCAGCCTTATCTCTGCCGTCAGCCTGAGTGGCTTAGTCTATCTTCTCTATCAAGCCGTAGCGCGAGCAAAAGAGATCTCAGATCAGATATTATCTGGTGCCATTGAGCTGGATGTTAACCTGATCTATCAGATGGTCACCGAGCAACCGAGCGGCGCACAGGCAATTTACGTGTCTATTGCCACCTGGGCATTTATCATTGGCTGGCTGATTGGGGTTATCGATGCCTATCGACTAGGCCACGCGTTGGATAAGAGCCAGGGTAAAACCGATAAGCCCTAGACGGTAGACGGTAGACGGTAGACGGTAGACGGTAGACGGTAGACGGTAGACGATTAGAAAAAAGAAAGGCCCGGGCAATCCAACTTAGTCCGGGCCTTTACTTCAAACGCGTTAACTAGTTATTAAATGAGTACTTTTAACGGCTAACGATTAGATCCGCTTCATTGCCGTTGTCGTAGAGAAATCATGTTGAGTCGACGGGAGCACAGTCTTTGGGGCCACTGCTGATTCATTGATAGAGAATAGATATTTATCGCTGGCCGCCACCGTTTTAGAAAAATCATGGTTAGTCGACGCTTGTTGCAACTGATTGCCCTTAACAGCTTGATTAATTGAAAAATCGTAACTGGTTTTAGCCGCCGCAGTCTTAGAAAAATCAGGAATATCTGCGAACGCAGACGTCGATGAAAACACAAGTACTGCAGATAAGGCCACGCTGGTTAATAACTTCATATACAACTCCAATCTTTTTTGACCACAAGTGTGTAACACCAACTCTAGATTAGTTCTTACAAATTGTGAACAAATTAATCACATTTCATGCAAATTGATACATGTGTGAACGATTGTCTTCCGGCTAAATCGGCGAGCCCGGTGGCATCTTGAGTGGCTGAGCTATCAGTTTAACCTTAGCATCTTTCATGCCTCTCTCGACGCCATCGGCGAGCCAGGCAAAGTGAGCGGCCTCGTAGGCGCTGACCCGCTTCACCTTACGTTTAAGCTGCTTGAGGGTATAACGCAGACGGTTCGCCAGTTGCGCCTTCACCTCGGGTCGAGTCTGCTGAGCATGGTAGCTGGCTAACAACTCATCGAGTATCACGCTGTTAACCCGCATCCAGACTCCTTGTTCGGCGCCGTTGGGAATATCCTCATATAGCGTGCTGCCCAGTAGTTTATCGACGAGTGCCGGAACGGATAGCTGTTCCCTGTCGCCTATGTAGCCCTGATTCACACGATTGAGTCGTAAAGGCGCGAGCAGCTGCTGCACCGTATGACGGCTCAAGACCTCGGCCATACCGAGAGGGTCTATGATGACCCCAAGATTTGAGTCGAAACTTTCCCGTGTCCTATTGTAGTTACCCATCTTGGGCACTAAGGATTCCTGCAATGTCTGGGAGATAGCGAGCGCCTCGGGTGACAAGGTATCGAGCAAGGCATTCAGGGCGCGCTTTTGCAGCTGAGGTGCAATGTAGTGCCAGGATTCGCCTTCGACGCCTTCGCTATAGCTATAATCTGTGCCGCCGATGAATTTAGCCGCGGCGGTGATCTGATAACGATTGAGCAGGTAGATGGGCACGAAGATATCGCTTAGCTCCCCCCTGGGCTGATCCGCTAACAGTGCCGAAGGAGAGAAATCAGCGATCGCCTTGGCTCGCACCTTATCGATACGGATAAGCTCGGCAACGGGATCGCTGCCATTATCCCAGAGGCTGGCGTAGGCATTACTGGCCCCTTTCGTGCGAGAATCCGCTTCACCTATGTAGCGCAGTCCCTGACGTTGCACCTGAGTCATGAGTGCAGATAACTGCGCCGACTCCTCGGCAGCGTCGCTATATTCGCTGTAGCCATATTCGACTATGTATTTATCCCAGGCACCGACTCCGACACCATAGGGAGCAGAAATATCTATCTTCTCGTCTTTCAGTGTTGCCTGTGGATGGGGGTAATCCATCACAGAGGCATTGTCATTACTCGAGGCGGCGAAGTTATGATCGAAACCTAAGGTGTGGCCAACCTCGTGGGCCGCCAACTGACGAATTCGGGCCAGAGAAAGTGCCATAGATGCATCTTCTGCGGCCTGTCTATCCTCCCAACCCGCAGTGAGGCCGCG
>NZ_JABSSM010000170.1 GCF_013214165.1 Shewanella sp.
TTGCTTTTTGGTCGTTTGCCCCATGATGATGGGCAAACACGGGGGTAAACGCGAGTAGTAACCCCTGAACAAATAGCAATGCTGGCAACCACAAGCTAGTTCCTATTGCAACGGCAGCCATATCGACAGCACTGACTCTACCCGCCATCACAGTGTCGATAAAACCCATCATGGTTTGAGTCACTTGGGCTATGAGTACAGGTAGTGCGAGTTGTACTAAACGTTTGGTCTGAAAGCCGAATTGATTCATGAAAACTGCCTTAAATACTAACGAGAGATAAAATGTTTACAGGTATAGTTCAAGCCACGTGCGAAGTGGTTGCGATAAATAAGAAAGATGGCTTAAATACGCTAGAGGTCGCTATGGAGCCCGAGTTACGTGAAGGGCTCATTACAGGCGCAAGTGTTGCGAACAACGGAGTCTGCTTGACGGTTACACGAATTGAAGATGATAGGGTTTTTTTCGATGTAATGGAAGAGACATTGAGCGTGACCAATCTCACAAAACTACAACTTGGTTCCCAAGTGAACATAGAAAGGTCACTCACATTCGGTAGTGAGATCGGAGGGCATGTTCTCTCTGGCCATATCCATACTCAGGCAAGCGTTTGTGGCCTAAGTAATACACGCGAACATTTCAATATCGAGCTCGAAGTCGATAAAAAGTGGATGAATTACATTCTTTATAAAGGCTTCGTGGGAGTCAATGGCTGCAGCCTTACCGTAGGAGCGACTACTGAAAATCGTTTTATGCTGCATTTAATCCCAGAGACGTTAAAACTGACGAATCTGGATGTGCTTGAGCTGGGGGATAAGCTAAATATAGAGATAGACAGTCAAACACAGGCCATCGTTGATACTGTTGAGCGTGTGCTAGCGCAAAGAGGGCTCACAGATTCGTTAAACTCTGCCGGTTAACTTGATGATCCGAGTTCGGTACATAGATGTCAGTATATCTGTTCGTCACCTGAATCAATATACAGTTCTATTTTATGGCGAGCCTCATCGAGATGAAGCCTTAGATGTATTGGATTACAACAGATGCGGCAATCATCATAGTAATCTTGATCGCCGCAGGTGCCATCAACATCGATATGTTGATGGTGCCCACAATGGGGGCAACTGATCGTTTGAGTGGAAAATTTCATAAACACTCCTATTGGTCCATTCGTGGTGCATGGACGGCTTAGCATGAGCAAATCAAGTTAGCTTGATTGTCGCCCGTTAATTTTTATTGTCAACATACCTGATTTATACTTTATGCTCCCATGTATCCAGTCGCCGTTCGGCCGCCATCTATAGCGATAATCTGTCCTGATATATAATGGCTATCAACGAGAAATTGAACCGTGTTTGCAATGTCTGCCGGTGAGCCGCATTTTGCCAAAGGGATCTGTTTAATTATAGATTCTTGAGCATTATTTTGACTGTTTTCTGGCCACAGAATTGCGCCGGGCGCTATGCCATTGACTCTAACATTGGGACCCAACTCTTGGGCTAAGGATAAGGTTGCCATCTGTAAGCCTGCTTTAGATATAGAGTATATCCCATGATCTTTAAGTGGCTTTTGGCCATGAATATCGAGCAAGTTAATGATTGTTCCGTTATTTTTACTCAATAAGGGAGATAATTTCTGTGCTAGAAAGTAGGGCGCTAAAAGGTTAATGACTAATAAGCGTTGGCAGTCATTTAACTGAGTTTCTTGCAATGGGGTTGGGTAAAATTGAGATGCGTTGTTGATGAGAATTGACAGTTTAAAGCTAGTAGCAAGCTTTACTAAATCATTTATGCCTTCCTCAGTAGAGAGGTCGGCTTGTATTGTGACACAAGAATCTTGCCGGACTTGGTTCAGTTCATCACACAGTGAACAGGCAGCATCGGCAGAAGCTCCGTAGTGAATGATGATATTATAGCCGCTAGAGTGCAACTTCAATGCTATTGCACGACCTATTCGTTTTGCCGCTCCTGTCACTAACGCCCATTGGTTCATGTTAATCTCTCTTAGGGGGAATTGATGTTACTGCTTATCGCATCTTCCCTTAAAGCTGGGGGCAAAAGCAATGTCAGCGCTATAGAATATGCTTTTAAAGAATGAAGCGGTTAAAGTGAGGCGACTTGTTTTTTGTCATCCTCGCTTTAAATACCTATAGGAATTAATAGGTGTACTTAAAGTAAGAAGAGCTTCAGTCATCCTGTTGAGGATTGGCTTTCATCAGATGGGACGGGGTTTGAGCCGTTCTCAAATTGGTGACATTTGATTCTGCAGAACCACTAGCGAGTTCCACGTCGAGCGAAGCCAGCATCAACTCAAATTGTTCATCTAGGCTAGATGGCCCTAGGTGAGGTGATTTCGATGCCGAAAAAGTGACAATAAAATTTTAAAATCATAACATTAGCCTGCTATTGAATATTTTCATATGTCCTGCTCCACTGCGTTTTTATGCTTGCACTCACGGGTACAGATCTCGTAGAATTACTCGCTTGCGCCTAAGGTGATTAAGACTCTTGTAATGGCTTACCCCATTGGTGCTTCTACTTTACCTCTATA
>NZ_JABSSM010000171.1 GCF_013214165.1 Shewanella sp.
CCAAGAGTCGAACTCGGGACCTACTGATTACAAGTCAGTTGCTCTACCAACTGAGCTATGCCGGCTTATTTTTTCACCAAAAGATAAACTCGGGAGCAATCTATTTGATTACCAGTCACAACTCTATAAATGAGCTATGCCGGCTTATTTTTTTACCAATAGATAAACTCGGGAGCAATCTATTTCATTACCAGTCACAACTCTATTAACGAGCTATGCCGGCTAAATGTTGGTGCCCGAACCCGGAATCGAACCAGGGACACGAGGATTTTCAATCCTCTGCTCTACCGACTGAGCTATTCGGGCAGCTAAACTAAGTGTTAGTCATCTACTTTAGCGAGTTTTAAACCTAGGTTTAAATAAGGAGTTTTAAGTCCTGCCTCGTTTGAAGTGGGCGTATCTTATAGCGCTGCCTTTCTACCTGCAAGTGCTATTTGTCATAAACCTATCGTTCGGTTAGTTAGTGTTCAAACCGGGTCTTTATTTCTCTACACGGCAGTTTTTATTCCTAGCTAAAATTTCCCTAAAGCTTGTAGAACACCTTAATTCCCCAAAAAACAGATCTATTTACAAATGATCATCATTACTAATCGAGCATAAAAATTGGCAAGTTAAAGGCGGGTACCTGGGCCATAGAGCTCTCTACTCGTGACTGATTTTGGTCATGTGCAGTGGATACCGGCTCTCTACAGCTGACGGGCGAGGGATCACTGTTTTCAATCTGTTTGAAGTTGCGGGGATTGGTGAGTTGTTCGATAGTCAGGCCGTAATCACTCTTTTATAATCAGTAAACAAAAGCGCCTCACGGCGCTTAAAATGTTTATTCGTCGTCTTTCTCTGGTACGTAACCTTCAATCTCTACGTCTTTACCTTCAAACAAGAAGTTGACCATCTGCTCTTCAAGAAACTTACGGTCGTCAACATTCATCATGTTCAATTTTTTCTCATTGATCAGCATGGTTTGTTTTGATTGCCACAGTGTCCAAGCTTCTTTGCTGACATTATCGAAAATACGCTTACCAAGCTCACCTGGGTATAGCTGAAATCCAAGGCCTTGCGATTCTTTTTTCAGATAGACGCAGTTAACGGTGCGAGCCATGATTACTCCTTAATTAATACAGAATTTAAGCTGGCGAGAATACGTTCAGTCGCCGCAGCTAAACCAACTTTTGGGGGATGGGGTAAGTTATACCAGAGTGAAGGCTTATCTTCCATGATCTGGTTATCGCTAAAGCCTTCGGCAGAGACAAGTATAGGGCTGATATCTAGGTGGAAATGACTAAATGTATGTCTAAATCCGGGTAATACTTCCTCTTCGGAAACTGTTAAGCCTTTTGTTATCAAGTACTCATCAAGTTCTTCTCGTGTAGAAAATTGTGGAAAGCACCACAGGCCTCCCCAGATCCCTGCCGGTGGCCTTTTTTCTAAGATAACTTCTTCGCCCTTAGCGAGTACCAACATGTAGGCATTTTTTTCCGGTATCACTTTTTTAGGTTTTTTCCCCGGATAGTCTGACTGTCGTCCAGTGAGCTGAGCCTGGCAATCGATAGCCACAGGGCAGTCACTACAAGCTGGCCTAGAACGAGAACAGATGGAGGCGCCAATATCCATCATAGCCTGATTATATTTTTGAACATCTAAATCAGGGGTCAGTTTATCCGTCAGCTCCCAAAGCTTGTTTTCGACCTGTTTTTTCCCGGGCCAGCCATCAATGGCTCCATGACGCGCTAATACCCTTTTCACGTTACCGTCTAAGATGGCATGGTGCTGTGCAAGAGCTAGGGATAATACCGCGCCCGCAGTAGAGCGGCCTATGCCAGGCAGCGACAAGACATCTTCAAAATCTCTGGGAAATTGTGAACCATGCTCATCACGAATGAGCTGAGCCGACTTATGTAAGTTCCTTGCCCGCGCGTAGTAGCCGAGGCCAGTCCAGTAGTGCAGCACTTCATCTTGAGGCGCATCGGCCAGTGAGTCTATGGTGGGAAAGCGTGTCATAAACTTAAGGTAATAGGGGATCACTGTGCTGACTTGGGTTTGCTGTAGCATGATTTCAGACACCCAGACCTTGTAGGGCGTCTTGTCTTGTTGCCATGGAAGGTGTTTACGACCGAATTTTTCATACCAACTAATGATACGGGAAGAAAAAGAGGCATTACTGGTATTGCTGATGGCGGCAGAGGACATAGTGGTGATTGCTTTAATTAGATAACAAAATAAGAAAAGAGAAACTTGAAACACGATTTTTATGCAGGCAGTCTATCTAGCAAGGCGTCTCTTAACAAGTTGTGTTTGTCGAGTATCGATGATTTAGCGCTGGAGTAATACAATAAGTGCAACAGATTAAGGTTGAAAAGTGAGAGAGCTGAAGGCAGAATTTTAGTTCTCACACACAAATTCAGAGTCTGTCATGAACAAACAGTACCATCAGCTCACTCAG
>NZ_JABSSM010000172.1 GCF_013214165.1 Shewanella sp.
AGACGCTAACTTGATCTCGAGTCATACCCAGACTCAGCTTTGCCAGGTTGCCACGATTGATATCTTGAGTCTCTTGCCAGCCATCTTGACCATTCCATCCCGATTCCCCACTACCAATATTGAGTACACAGCCAGATAAGCTTAAACTTATAATACCCATTAATGCCAAACCAATTAAATTTGTTTTCACTATGACTTCCTGTTTCTTTATTATAGATAACCTCAGAGAAAGCAAAAAACGAGCCAATATCATATCTGATTGTTTAATAAGAATTTAATGCAAAAGTTCAGATCGTATTGGTGACATTGACTAAACAAGTGAGAAAGATAACCAAGTATGAGTCCAATAGAACAGATATTAGCAGCGGCTAAATCGCTATCGATTGCAGGAAAAAAACCTAGCCTTGCATTGATCAAAACAAAAATTGGCAACAGTGTTCCTATGCCCATACTGATCCAGGGCCTGCAACAATTTAGGGCCATGGATGCTAGCTCAGTAGAGAAGATCCCAAATCTGGACAAATTGCCCCCAGCGACCGTCCCTGTTGAAGCAAGGTCTGAAATTGAACAGCTAAAAGCAGAGCTGGCTCAATTAACCTTAGCCTACCAAAACCTTAATGCTCGATTAAAACAGCTTGAAATGAAGGCAACAAAATAATGCATGTTGTTGAATTAAGATTTGAATGTTTTGACAACACCACAATAACCGCAGCAGAAAAAACAATTAATGGGTTACTCGAAGCTTATAGAGCCAATGGGCAAATTTTAGGCCGTGAATTCGCTGTTGCTTTCAATGATGGGGAGTTTAGAGTCAGGCTCTTGATGCCAGAGAAAAGTAGTCTAGCGAAACGTTTTAACAGCCCTTGGGTTGAGAGAGCACTCGTCGAACTGACAGAGTCAAAAATACTGGCTCCGAGAGAAAAATACCTAGGTCAAGACATCAATTCAGAAGTTAGCAGCGCTGTAACACCTAGCTGGCAGCTCGTTTATACCAGCTATGTCCACATGTGCTCACCGGTACGAAACGGTGATACCTTGCAGCCAATCCCACTCTACCAACTGCCGGCAACATTCAATGGCGATCATAAACGCATCATTCGCTGGCAAACTGAGTGGCAAGCCTGTGACGAGCTGCAGATGGCTGCAGCAACAAAAGCTGAGTTTGCAGCATTAGAGGAGTTAACGTCTACGTCGAGTGATCTATTTCGCCGAGGCTGGGATCTGCGAGGTCGCATCGAATACCTAACCAAGATCCCAACCTATTATTACCTCTATCGTGTCGGCGGAGATAATCTAGCAAGCGAGAAAACTCGCCCCTGCCCCCGTTGCGACAATAAACATTGGCTACTCGATGAACCTCTATTAGACATGTTCCATTTTCGCTGTGACAGCTGCCGAATCGTGTCAAACCTCTCTTGGGATCATCTTTAAAACAAGGTATGAGTACCTAGGCCCCTAGGGATCCGCGCTTAATAACTTGTTACTTGCCACGCAGGTTGCGCCACATTAACTTAAATCGATTCCAAATCCCTGGGTGTTCCAACTCAGGCATAGACTCCTCGATATGAAGCTCTGGAGGCGCGACCCGCGGGGTTAGTTGGGCAATAAACTCATTTAGGCTATTAGTTAATTTTTTAGATGGCGCCTCACCAGGGATCTCGACCCAGACACTGCCATCGCTGTTATCGACGGTTAGCATCTTGTCTCCATCACCCAGAACACCGATAAACCAGGTAGGCGCTTGCTTTAATTTCTTCTTCATCATCAAATGACCAATCATATTTTGCTGTAGATATTCAAAGTCTGTCTGATTCCATACCTGTAATAGCTCTCCTTGTCCCCACTCACTATTGAATAGCAAAGGGGCTGAGAAATATACGCCAAAAAATGCATCTATGTCTGCGCCTAACTCTATGTCTAACGCAGTCTCGACATTAGAAAATGAGCCTGGGTCTTCTCTTTTTACCGGCTTCCAACATACGGCGATCTCTTCATTCGACTCATCATAATGACTGGGGTCAAACTCACCTTCAATACACAGAGACTCTTCGCCTCTAGGGTAGTAACGCGGGGATTCACCTAGCTTTTCGAGATAGGTCAGTTGATATAATTTCAAGAAATTATCTAAAGCAGGTAAAGAAGACACTTAGCAGAAGTCCAAAATTTGAGTATAATATCTGCCTATTTTGACATGGAATATCTATTGATGACACAAGTTCATGATCCCTATAGGGATGCCAAGGCTCTCAGTGGCTTAACACTTGGTAAGGCAACAGGCTATCAGGCCGAGTATGACGCATCCTTGCTGCAAGGGGTTCCGCGTAAACTTAATCGTGATGCGATTGAGCTCAATGATAGTTTGCCTTTTCATGGCACTGATATCTGGACGGGTTATG
>NZ_JABSSM010000173.1 GCF_013214165.1 Shewanella sp.
TGTTAGACGTCAACTAGCTTGGCCTATAGGCGTCAATTAAGTTGGCCGCTTTTGCCGTTTATTTTCATGGCTTCTTTTCTTCGATAACTCTCTCCCTCAAGTTGATAAATCTCTGCGTGATGCACCAGTCGATCAATCACGGCTACTGTCATCATATTGTCTCCAAATATACTGTCCCACTCACTAAACACCTGGTTCGTTGTGATCACTAGGCTGTTGCGCTCATAACGATGTGCAATGAGCTCAAATAGAACCTGACTTTCACTATCACTCTTTTTGACATAACCGATGTCGTCCAAAATGAGTAGCTCATATTTATCGAGTTTTTTAAGTGCATCTTCCAGTCCTAAACCTTCTCGGGCTTTTTGCAAGTGCTGCACCATCGCGGTGCCTGTTGTGAATTTTACACGAACAGATTGCTCAATAAGCGCATAACCCAGCGCGGCTGCTATATGGGTTTTACCCAAGCCACTCGCACCGAATAATAAAATATTATGCCCTTGTCTCAACCAGCTCAACTCACTGGCCTTACGTTTAACTTGAACTGCGCTAATGCCCACCACCTCGCTGAAGTCGTACTGAGACAACTGTTTCCCTATGGGTAACTGACTCTCTTTTAGTAAGCGTTTTAAGCGGACTTCCTGTCGATGTGTCGCCTCTATTTCACATAACTGAGCCAGAAATAGCTCGGGCTCCCACTGCTCCCTCACCGCTTTTAGGGCGATATCGGGCCACGCCTTTGCTATCGCTGGCAGACGTAACTCTTTTAATAATAGGGGTAAACTGAGAGCATTAGCCATGCCGGCCTCCAAGAAGTGCATCGTAACTTGAGACGCTGTGCTGCTGACTATCGATGATGGGGACGACTATCATATCGGGGTTGAAAACCGCTCGGCACTCATCTATCGTCACGGCTTTTCCCGCGTCAAACGCCCTGAGAACGAAGCGACCCAATGCGGCCTCACAATCATAGTTTGCAGCGATAACCAATAAATCGACCATGTAATGACAATCTGCATCAGTAACGCCATCATGGGTTAGTCTCTGCCATAACTGCCAAAAATCGCCTTTAGGGATAAGAGCATCCCTGATTTGCGATGCTTTAAAAGCATTACGTTTCTTAGCCAATGCATGGATAACATGCTGATAATCTATTGAGCGACCACGAGTTGCGCCTTGAGTATGCATTCGCGCTAAGGTTAATGTGACTTCATGCCCATAGAAAAGCACTATACGGTCATCAAAAATGTGTGCCAGTAATGTCACACCAATGAGTCGTGATGGCACCGAATATGTCACACGCTTAATTGAAATCGTGCTGCTGGATGTCACTTTGACGTATTGCTCACTAAAGTCATGAGTTCGACGAGCGGGTAAGGAGGACAAGTAGGCGCACTCCTCTAGATAACGGGTATGACATTGACGGTTAATTTTAGCAACGATGACATTGATGAAGTCTCGGTATTGCTTTAAATCAGTGAAATCACGACTGTCGCGTAATAACAGTTGTTGCTCTATCTTACGCTTGAGATGGCCATTAGGGCCCTCAATTGCGCCATTTTCATGGGCGACACCTTTGTTGTTTCGAGTGGCTTTTACCCCGTAATGTGTGCATAACTTGGTGTAGCGCTCTGTCAGAACTTCAGCTTCGGTGTGGTTTTTAAATGCTGCGCTTAAGCTGTCGGTACGGTGGGTTAGTGGCACGCCACCACTCTGCCAAAAAGCATTTTGGAGCCCTGATGACAGTGACTCAAAACTTTCACCACCGAGTACAACCTCGACATAAGTCCAGCCACTGAACACCAAACGGTAATGATAAAGCTTGTGCTTAAATGTGTTGCCAGCGAGGGTAATATTTAGCTCGTTGGCCCAAGTGTAGTCAGAAATGCCCATTGCCCCCGGCGTATGTTTCTGCCTGAAAATGACGTCTTGCTCAGGCCCGTGTATGACGCGCCATGTCTTAATTCGGCGTTGTAAAGTGCGTAGCTGTGAGCGCTCCAATTGCCCCGGTGCGATTTCCTCTAGTTTTTCGAATAATGTAATCGGTTGCAGTGAGGGTTCTTTTTCAAGCAACGGTACAATATGCTGCTCGAAAAGACCATTAAGAGGGTCTTTTCTGGTCGCGTATTGGCGTGGTAATTTGCTGGTGTTGTGTTGTCCAGCATCAATTCGTCTGGCTGAGCGGGAAGAAAATCCCGCCTTAGCCGCAGCAGATGATTGAGTCTGTTTAGGTTTATTACGATAAGACATATATAGGTTAACCTGTAGTTGGTTTATGGGTTTTCCAGGCATATAAATCTCTCAAGAATTATGTATGCCTAAAGATTACCAAAACCGGACAAGCTAATTGTCGCGAACTGGC
>NZ_JABSSM010000174.1 GCF_013214165.1 Shewanella sp.
GTACTCAATATTGGTAGTGGGGAATCGGGATGGAATGGTCAAGATGGCTGGCAAGAGACTCAAGATATCAATCGTGGCAACCTGGCAAAGCTGAGTCTGGGTATGACTCGAGATCAAGTTAGCGTCTTGATGGGAACTGCAGACTTTAACGAAGCTTATATCGAGAAAGATAAAGAGGTTCATGTGCTTTTTTATCGCACACAGCATAAGAAGGGAGATGGTAAAACCACAAAAGATGAATGTACTCCTGTGGTTATCAGCAATAATTCCCTTGTAGGCTGGGGCAATATGGCCTACAAAAATATCTAGTTCGTAAATTAAATCACCTAAGTTGGGCGTCTAAATGATCGATTAACTCAGACCATTGGGCGTCCTCTTCAATGGCTTCTTTTAAGAAGCTCTTCTGAGAATCATTCCAAAAATCTGCCTGACAGAGCAAAACATTTGCGGGTACCGTATGATTGGCGATAAATGTGTCAATACTCTGCTCGCTATTATCTAATCCTAATTGATCAAACAGATGACTAAGATCTTGAGGTGTGGTGTCCATATTATTGGTTTCCTATTGATTATTGTATAACACGCTGGCTTCAATATTAGTATGGATCAAACTTCATTACATTGACGGATAAATAAGGCTTTGTGATTAATATTTACACGCTTTAACTTGCTTGCTACATTGGTTGTTAATTGATTTAGATCAAGGGATAACTTAAACCTATGGCAACAGATAATCAAACATTAGCAAGCTACCGAGCGGTATACCTAACGGCTGAAGATCTTCGCGTGGCAGCTTCGATACTTTATAACGCCTACCACGATGACCCTTTTTTTATTGAATCACTTCACTCTGGTGACCTTGCCATGTATGAGCAAAAGCTCAGGGGGGCTATCAGGGAGGAGTTAAATGAATTGTGGCAGCAAGAGCAGACCTTAATTGGCTTATTTGAGGGAGAGCGAATGCTTGGAGTTGCATGTATTGTCTCTCAGCAACTGCCTCTGGGGGAGTCTCGATATTGGCATTGGCGGCTAAAGATGCTTATCAGTACCGGTTGGCAATCGACACAGGCCTTGATCAAGAAAGAATCCTGTGTGTTAGAGCACCTGCCTAGTTCGAATTGCGGCATTTTACAATTTATTGCGGTGTCGCCTATTGAACAGAATAAAGGCTTAGGTAGCAAGTTGGTACAAGCAGTTTTGAGCTGGTGTGATGAACAACCTGAAATGGATGGCATAGGTGTTTTTGCCAGTGAACAGCCACATGCTCAGTTGTTCAGTCAACATGGTTTTACCGCCCTAGAGACGCTCTTCATCGGTAAACTTGAGGGAGAGTTATTGTTTTATCGAGGACAAGATAATGAGTAAGCCTAATATTGAAACATGTTTGTGTGACAATTATGCATAGGGGGGAGCCGATACGATACCAATCGTTTAAAGAATTTTATCCTTTCTACCTAGCGCAGCATGAAAATCCTGTTTGTCGACATCTGCATTATCTCGGCAGTGTATTGGTGCTGTTTATTCTCTGTATGAGCATTTTCAGTGGTAATGACCACTTACTTATCGTTCTGCCGATAGCCGGCTATGGTTTTGCTTGGCTGGGTCACTTCATGTTTGAGAAAAACCGTCCGGCAACATTTCAATATCCGTTATATAGTTTTATGGCGGACTGGGTGATGCTAGCTCAGAGAGTCGCACAATTATTTAAAAGATAAACTTGCAGCAAACTAGGCGAGCTCGGTAAATGCCAACATAGTCCTGAGTCTCTATGAAATATCTCTTATGTTCATGTGGGACAAAGTAGAGGGGAATTCACTGGCCATGATTGTTGGTATGATTTGGTATAAGGATCGCCAAATAAAATGGACCCAGCAAAGAGAAAGTAAGCTAGATAATTAAGGATGATGCAGGGGGCGAGTAAGTTAGCTCGATAGCTAAAGAGTATAAGTATCGGGCACGCCTAATGGTGTGCCCTTTCTTTTGGTGTGTTCGGTGAATAGTCGACACTTATTGAATACGGCTAAAAGATAATATCGTAAACATGCTGGTCTTCATCTTTATTTGCTTCCATTTGCGTGCGACATCTCTCACATGAATGTAAGACAAGAGCATTACTTTGTCATAGTTATGCTACACGGCGTGATATATCCTTTTTTAAAACAGTACGTTGGTGTCGCACCCGATGAGGATGTTAATCGATGCTGATTTTACTGATGAGTATTTAAACATTATTAGTATCAAGATCCTCTAAAATTTAACTCGTACAAGGAAATGTATGAAGTGATCAGGAAGATTGTATACACGGAATGTACTGAAAGGAATCGACAAGGAGGCTTT
>NZ_JABSSM010000175.1 GCF_013214165.1 Shewanella sp.
GCAGCATTTCAATAAAACAACCAAGACACCCAGGATTGTCAGATTAAGATCCCTTGACTACGCTTAAGTCAGAGTTGTTGAGGAGGGGTTATTATGCCTACACCAAGAAAAGCGTTAGTCAGCTTAGAGGATACGCTCTATTATCATTGCGTATCTCGTTGTGTTAGAAAGGCTTTTTTGTGCGGAGTTGATCATTACACAGGTCAATCCTATGAGCATAGACGGGATTGGGTTGAAAGTCGACTATTAGAACTTGCAGCTGTGTTTGCCATTGATATTTGTGCTTATGTAGTGATGAGTAACCATTTACATCTCGTATTACGTATTGATGTGGAGTTAGCTAAGCATTGGTCAGATATCGAAGTGGTGCTGGAATCAAGCAATAAGTGCAACACGCTTACCAGTAAAGACCTCAAGGGGTGTTAGCCCGCCTAATATCTTTCTTGGCGTTAAATTTAGTTGCAATATTCTGTTCTCGATTTCCTCCTCTGTCAGCATAGCCATGTCGAATTTCTTAGGCCAAAAACGCCTAATTCGACCGTTAGTATTTTCATTCGTTCCTGCTGCCAACTCGCATAAGGTTTGGCAAAATAAACCTTCGCTCTTGTCGCTTCATAATAAAAAAATAGGACAGGCACATCTATATTATCTGCTGTTGATCACGCCTATCGTCGCCTTAGCCGTGTCTAGCCGGACACAGGGGGCAGGGAGCCTGTTTGAAGATGACCACTGGTCTGTGTATTCGAGCTTAGGTTTGAGTTTATGTTTGAGCTTAGTGATCACAGGTAACCTACTGGCGCAGTTGAAGCCAGAGACTCTGGCGCTGGCTTATAACAAGCTTAAAAAGGTGATAAAAAACCAGCAGTTAGGTCTTAAATCACGCTGAGATAAACCCATCTGGCAATCAAGTTTTAGTAGGTACAGGCTATCTAGGAGTGAAAAATTTTGGATGTTTTGGTTATTTCTTTCATGGTTGTTTTTTGTTATAGGTTTTTCGTTAAAAGCTATATTTTTCAATAAAATACCGGCCTACATATTGAAACTCACCACCAAAGTAGGTTACATTGGGTGCAGTTAGGGAAATGCAGGCGAGACTCAACGTCTTAAGTAAGAGGTTGAAAGTAGCTATTCAGGGATGAAGATACGCTAGCAGCACTCACTGACTTTTTACAGATAAGTAGAAAAGTAGATAAGTAGAAAAGCAGAGAGAGCAGCGCAATTGATTCACATCAATCTTCCCCCTGTTTTTTTCACGCTTTGCAACGAAAGCCTTTCCCCACAAGCACCCAATCAGTTAGATTTAATAATGGGTGTCTTAGTTATTTGTTGTCAGCATACCTAAAATAGGTTAAACAATTAAATTCTCCAACAAAAAAAGGATTTTTACAATGAAAAAAACACATATATTGGTTCCACTAATATTTATGACATTTTTGTCGACGTCTGTTTTAGCTGGAGAATGTACCTTAAACCTTGTAAAGGAAGATGGAAATTTTTCACAAGCTGATTATGGCCCTGATGGTCAGCATACATACAATGTAACTATGCCATATACAGATGGGTTTTATCCTAATAGGTGGACCAGTAGTCAGCCCAAACCTAAACTTCCCCTTAGTAATTGTATTACTTATTATGGAGCCCCAGCTAACGCAACAATAAGATCACTTACGATCTATTATAAGTTTGAAAGTGCTAAATTAGTTGCAGACTATTCAATGCTGTTGGAGTTTTTAGGGGAAAATAAATATGCGATAGAAACCAAGCGGGGTGGCGGTGCCTTTAGAACGGTGGAAGGATCTAAGGTTTTAACTAACGTAAATGGCAAAAAACTAAGTGAAGTAGAATTGCAACTACGAGACAAGTCACAAACCCTCAAGTTACCAATTCTTGCGGCACGTATATTTCAACAGATCAATGTAGTACTGGAAACTCGCGCTTATCAGAATTTTCTGCCAGAATTGTATGGTGAATCTAACCGCCTTGTTAAATATAATGGCGCTCACTGTTAATTGATAAATTAGAGCCTATCAGCCATGATTAAATCCTACATAGTTGAGAGGTTTTTTATTATGGCTATTTTAATAAAGTGACAAAATTATTTTATATTTTCTTTGGTACGAAGTACAAGACTTATAATTAAATTTTCTGTAAATATTAAAGTGACTCCAAGGAGAAAGTTTGAATAAATTAGTGTTAATAATCGCATCAGTAGTATGTTTATCTGCATGTAGTGAAGATGATTCTCGTTCACCAGATAC
>NZ_JABSSM010000176.1 GCF_013214165.1 Shewanella sp.
TGACCAGTCATCACTGGTTAATGTTTTACCGGGCACAGGGCGACCTTCTTTTCTGAGTATATTTCGCCAATTATACAAGGTTTTAGTCGAAATCCCTTCACGATGCGCAACCTCTGCGACAGTCATATTTAGGGGCGGTAATAACTTTTTAAGGATCGCTTCTTTACGTTCTTGTGAATATCGGGTCATCTCGCTCTCTGTTTACTGCCCCCTATATTGATTTAATGGATTATTTTAAGGGGTGACAACTATCCTGACACAGGGGGATGTTGATGTATCTTCTAGCGCAAGTATTTTGTTTGAGCGTTTTAGATCTGGTAAAAGTGAGGAAAAACCTGCGTTAGCAATATCATTAGCTACAATTTTATCGTTTCGAAGAAAGCGATAAGCACCTTCAATTGAGGCTTGAGAGCCTGATGCCTTAACAATTGAACTTCCCGAATTACTTGCCATTAGATGACTGATTTTTATAAGGCGCTTAGTACGGCGCTCATCACCTAGCTCTGCATGTTCAAATAAATTATTTGCCCATTCTTCAGTGTCTTTTATAAGCATGCCGTATTAACTCGATTATTATTTTCTTATAAATGATCTGATCAACCTAAGAACGTAAAGTTCAATTTAAACCTAATTTATTTGTGTATAAGAGTTAGATCCTGACACAGGGGGCAGCTAAGAAAATAGCAGATTGGCTACCATTGGTAAGCTCGGCGAAATAACAGCAACTAAGGCAGTTAGCCGCTAAAACCCAAAGCTCCGCAGTAAAATGCAGGGCTTTGGTTCAGGGCGACCGCACGAGTTAACCTCTGTTAATTTCAGTCATCTATTTTGTAATGTTTACTGGGTTAAGACTATAACGAAAAGAAAAACAACAAAGTGCTGTTTGAATATTATACAGTGTAAGCCGTTCTACGAATTATATAGGTTAGTAATTTATTGCTGATAACATTCTACTAACTCATGCGGTTGCCCTGGGCTTTGGTTTGTGCTGTTTTTTATTTAATAAAGAGAGGGACTAAAAATCTAACTAAGTCATTAACTCGTTATTTATTAGGTAGATTTTATGCGTGTTCCTTTTTCTTACTACTATATTTTTACTCAATAATCTCAATATAACGGAAAGCCAGATTACACAACCAATAAAGGATACAGATGGCATTTAAACCGATTATAAATTTCTTAAATTTCCCTTTCACATAGTAACAACAGAACATGGATAATATGGCCAAAATTGCTACTGATGTTATTGTTGTTCTTTGAAGAAATATGTACGGAAGTTCTCTCCATCCTTTACTCGACATTTGAAGAATGTCACTTAAAATTAGCAGTGTATATCCTAAGAATAACACACTAATCAATAGCGAAAAAATTAGGACTACACTTTCCATTTTATTCACATTCATTATTCTTTATCCTTGGGTTCAGGCACATACAACTCTCCATATTTTGTTGAAGACTCCTTATCTTCAGCAAAAGGATTACGCGATTTTGATTCCACTTCAGTTTCAGTAGTTTCTGTATTTTCAAGCATATTATTCACGTCAGTCCAATCGCCATCACTTTCCACAGCAATACAACCGATTGTTAATCCTGGCTTATGTAACCTGAATAGATCCCGTCCTGTTTTGCTGTCAGTATCGTCTCCATATTTTGAGTCTTTAGGTTCAAGTCTAAAGAAACCCTCACGAGGTGTACTCAAAATGTCATATTTCCCTGGGGGAATAGAAGCACCAAAAGGCTTCCCGCCCGACTCGGCAGAGACTACCAACCTTTTGCCAGTACCTCTATCGCGTACACTTAAAGTACCGTTTCTATATACAGCTCTAACTTCTCTACCATCAGGGTCTATGTATTTATAAGGATTGTTATTCGCATAGGAATAACGGTTAAAGCTATGTGGATTACCCGTAAACCCAATGGGATCATTCGAATAAAACCGCCCGATCAGCGGATCATAGTACCTGGCCTGCATATAAGTTAAACCCAGATCTTCATCTTGCAGATGCCCGGTAAACCCTAGACCCGCCTTCTCACCGCCGAGGCGTTTACCAAAGGGCT
>NZ_JABSSM010000177.1 GCF_013214165.1 Shewanella sp.
TTGCTCTAGCTCTGTAATATCTTCAGTGGTAAGCCCAGCATGTCATCCCCCGAGCCTGCTAAGTACCAGATGATGGCGATCAGGGCACCTACGGTGATAAAATACCATAGGGTTGAGAATATCTGTCCATACCTGTCCAGGGGTAACAAGTGACTCTGGTGGCGCGTCTTCCATTCGAATACTATCTCTAAGCTACCAATTAGCAGCAAGAAGCCCAAGAGTGCTAAGCCTAAGGTGTAGCTCAGGTAAACGCCTACGGCGGCCCCGGCGATGCAGGCGGTCAGCCCCAAGACGCTGTTCATCGAAAAGCTGATGCTCTTTAATATGTGCCCACCGTCGAGTGGCAGTATGGGTAATAGATTAAATAGGTTTAACAGGGCGTTAAATGCGGCCAGACCGGCGAAAAATACGTTCCCCGTTAACCAGTAGGCTATCAAGGCCATGATGGACATGAGTAGGCCGAATGTGGGTCCCATGATAGATATCACCACGTCTTGCCAACGGGTATTGATCTTCTCGTCGCTGAGTGCCAGACCACCCATAAATGGGATCAGGTAGATGCCCTTGGTTTTCATGCCGAAATATTTCATGGCTCTGATGTGGCCATATTCGTGAAACACCAGACAGGCGATCAGGGCTAGTGCAAATTGGAAGGAGAATAACCAGGAATATGCGGCAACACTGGCACCTGCTAAGACGACCTTGATGACTTTTACGCTCTTTAGCAGCTTGAATCCCAAGGAGGCCAGGCCGACGGCACTGAACTTTCGCTGGGCTTGGATAGGCTTGACAGGCACCTGACGTTCGATATCTTTGGTGTTCCTATTGCCTTTATCTATGACCTGCTCATCTTTGATCAGCCGATATTCTATGCTAAAAGGCTGCCAGGTAAGATTGACCTCTAGGCTTATCTTTACGGTTTGGCTGGCAACGGCGGGTACAATACTCGCATCCGGGGTGGTATTAACCGGATTGACGGGGACGGTGAGTTCAAAATCATGGGTTTTTAGTCCCTCATTATCCGCAGATGCCTGTTTGACAGAGACTAAGGTCTCCCCCCAATACAGTTGTTGCCAACCCGCCATAGAGCCTTCTAATCTCAGTTCTTTGCCTAAACAATCAATTCTTAATAGTTCCACAAATGTTCTCTTAGCTTTCTTGGTTATTAATCAGTTTTATGGAGGGATTATGCATGTAAAGTTTGAGGGAAGCGAGAGGGGATAACTTGATTTGAATCGGTGACTATGTTGAAAACGGCTAGTTTGATAACACCCTCGATCACATCCTTGATAACACCTAGCGAGGAGCTGGCGCTGCAAACACATCCATGCTCCCACATATGGCTGCTATCGCGGCGTCATTGAGTTATGCACTTCGAGGTTGAATGTAGAGGCATAACCTGAGGCATTACACTTGAGTCATTGAGGCTGGCTCATATAAGTAAGGGCATTAGCCGCGACTGTTATAATCGAAGACTATCTCTTGATCTTGATTCAATACCCTACAAGTACCGTGTTCTCTCTGAGTTCGGTTGAAGGCTTTACCTATATGAATCTCGACATTGGCAAAAATGTGTTTATGAGCTTCTATGTGGTTGTCTTGGTAATAGCCATCAATTTCTTGTTTGGCTAACGCATATTCAACCTCTTCCCGGGTGAGTTCATTGCTGATGCCTTGCTTCTCATCCAGCATCATTTGAACTTGTTCCACCATCATGGCGTCATCTTGCCATTCACTCTTTGGCGGTAATTTTCTGAGCCGAGCCTCGCAGTCTAATTTAGCCACCACCCTCGCCTTAATCGCTTGGTCGAATACTTTTAGGTTGGTCTTTAAATCACCCTGATTCATGGCACAAAACACTTGGGTCTTCGTGCCCGCAGTCGCGCCTATGACCACGGCGTTAAGGCCTTTTTCGGCGTTAACTATTCCGCCGAC
>NZ_JABSSM010000178.1 GCF_013214165.1 Shewanella sp.
AAGGAACGACCTCAAACTCACTGGCCAATACCAAGTCAGCCAAAAGCTAACCAAAAATGTGATCAGCCTTCATTCGAAGGCTAGCCAAAGGGGCTGGATTCCCGCCCACAAGCATTGCGGGAAAGACGAGTGTTGAATTGCTATCCCATATAGAGGTTCAACAAACAAATAACCTGCTTTGATAAACTCAGGTGTAGATGCGGCTGCGAGCTTCCAAAAAAGGGACTTTTTGGCAGAGCCTACAGGGACTGTACTCGCGGCGTCTCGCAGAAGTATCTGCACATACCCCGCTGGGAAGCGGTAGGTTACCAAGAAGGTAGGACCTTCAATAACCTAACCCAACACCAAATATATCAATTGAAAATGGGATCAGCCTTCATTCGAAGGCTAGCCAAAGGGGCTGGATTCCCGCCCACAAACATCGCGGGAAAGACCAGTATTGAATTGCGATCCCATATTACGAGAATGACCAGCAATAGAGAAACTATCGACAATTAGAAACGCTTAATCGAAGAGAGAAAATCAGCCAGTGTAGATGCGGCTGCGAGCTTCGGCAGCATGGACGCTGCCGCAGAGCCTACAGGGATTGTACTAGCGGCATCTCGCAGAAGTATCTGCATAAAGGCCCACGGCAAGTGATAGATAACCATGAAGGGTCGACCTTCAAACACTCTGCCAAATATCAAAATAGCCGAATGAACCCGAGAAAATGTGATCCGCCTTCATTCGAAGGCTAGCCAAAGGGGCTGGATTCCCGCCCACAAGCATCGCGGGAAAGACACATTGAGGATCAATGTTCAAATCGTTCCAATTAAATCACCACAAAGCTAAACGCGAAAATGTGCTCGAGCTGCAGGCTAAATATGACCCGTTAATGATACAGGTCAGTAGGACTCTATCGGCAGCTGATGATCATAGCCCCACTGTGCCCAAGAGCCGTCGTAGAGGACGTTGTACTGATAACCCGCCTCTACCGATGCCAAGATCAAGATGCAGGCGGTGATCCCTGAGCCGCAGCTGAAAATACGCTGAGAATCTTGCTCACTAGCAAGCCCGGCAAAAATCTGTTGCAGTTCTGCCGTGGTTTTTAGACCATGACCATCCAAGACTTGAGAGAAAGGCAGGTTAACCGAGTTGGGGATATGGCCGCTACGAACCCCTTCTCTGGGCTCAGGTGCCTGACCTGAAAAACGCGCCGCTCCGCGTGCATCGAAAATACTGATGTCTTTATCCGACAGCTTATTGAGCAGGTAAGTTGAATCACATACCCAAGAATCCTGCACATTCACCTTAAGGTCACTTGCCCCTCCTAAAACTGAATCGGCAAGAGTTGAATCTGACAATCGACTAGCAGTCGCCCTGCCTTCGGCTAACCATCGGGGTAAGCCACCATCAAGCACATAGACATGCTCAAATCCCATCACCTTGAAGATCCACCAGGCCCTGGGAGATGAGTAAATTCCTTGATTGTCATAAATCACCACCTGGCTAGCCTGAGAGATCCCTAATCCAGAAATGATGTCAATAAACTGAGCTACCGTAGGAAACGCATGGGTCTGCTTTGAGGTTAGATCGCAAAGTTCATTTTCGAGATCGAGTTTCTTGGCACCGGCAATACAGCTGAATGTGTCATAGAGGAGCTGTGATTTCCCCACCACCTTTTCCATGCTCGCGTCGAGCACGATGAGCTTATCATCATTTAGGTGTTGTTCGAGCCACTGGGTTGTGACTAGGGCTGACTTTATCGCTTGCTTCATTCGACTCTTCTCTTAGCTAACAATGCGTAACTCGCTATTGAACCGGAACTCCGGGGGCCTGCCATGCACCTGTGTTATACAGTGGCACGGTCGATAAGGCGTGCTTATGGCTACCTTGAGTCTCTTTGGTGGAATATGAAAGATACAGTAAGGTTTGGT
>NZ_JABSSM010000179.1 GCF_013214165.1 Shewanella sp.
CCATCAATGGGAAGAACGCGTGTTACTCCCCTACCGCAAGTTGCGCAAGCTGAGTAAAAACAGTTTAGCAAGCGATGAATATCAACAGATGCTAGATGTAGAGCTGATGCTTGAGCGTAAATCTCAGGGATTAATACTGCATAAACTCAAGCAGCTTCCACCCAGTGGGGAATCGTCAAACTTAGGTTCTTATCTGAGTTTATTTAACTTAGATAAAGCCGATTACCCATCGTTTGTAGAGCTAGCCTAGTTCGTATTTAACGCGGATTTAAAGCTTTAAACCCGCTGTTATCCTCTTTTGCCCCACTCTATTAAACTCTTATGAAGATGACTTTAATCTTTCGGCTAACAGAGTCGCGTTTCTCGCCGTCATGCCATAGATAGTCAGCTGAGGGTTAGCGCCTAAACTGGTGGGAAAAACAGATCCGTCCATCACAGATAGATTCTCATAGTAGTGAGAGTTTCCCAGACTATCGACCATAGACAGCTTAGTATCTTCTCCCATAGGGCACCCTCCCATGACATGCGCCGAAGCGACAACTGTCTTGAGTGGTCCAAGGTCCAAAGTTCCGATGGCAGATTTCGCTTCTTTCCAACTATTAAGATAAGGCGCTCCTTCGGTGATCGGCAAAACTTGCTTAGCACCTGCCGCAAACTGTAATTCAGCCATACTTCCGAACGCTCTTCGAACCGAGCGCCAAAAAGTTTCGTTTAGCGGATAATCTATGGCAAAGCCAGTATCAGTGAGCAGGACCTGGCCTCCCTGGCTTTGTTCATGATAACCATCGCGAATCAAGGCTATGGTGACCTGAAGCTGGTTGAACTGCTCCATAAGAGCCGCATGAGTCTTACCATAACCTATAGTTTTAGAGGCGATTAGAATAGGGTGGACAGGAGGCACTTCTAGTTTATAGCCTAGCTCACCACCAGCTGCACCATGTTTCCATACAAACTCATCGGAATAAATAGACTGAGGCGCACCACTGTGGCCATTGATCGGATCGCTAAAGATTGCGCCGCTTAACAGCGTCGGATGTAAGAAAGTACGTTTCCCCAATACTTTATGCGGATCAGCCAAGTTAGATCTCAGCAAGATTGTCGGAGTATGGATTGCACCGGCGGCAATGATGTAATGTTTAGCTTTAAATGTCAGTTTAAACTCAGTCGGCTGCATCTGCTCATCCAAGGCCTGAGCCTTGATGGCCGATATTTTGTCATTATGATGCTCTAGCTTGGTGACCTTAGCCCTACTGACTAAAGTTGCCCCCTTATCTAATGCAGCCGGGATTGTGGTAACCAACATGGATTGTTTGGCGTTGACCGGACACCCCATGCCACAATAGCCCGTGTTCCAGCAGCCTTTCACATTGCGCTTGATGACAGTGTAGTCCCAGCCGAGTTTTTCACAGCCTAACTTCAATGCCTGATTATTTCTATTAGGCTCATACTCCCACTTGGAAATATTGAGCCTTTTCTCCATCTTGTCGAACCAAGGATCCAGCTCTTCTCTCGATAACCCTTGAACAGATTTATCTTTGGCCCAGAAGTCCAATGTAGGCCTGGGAGTCCTGATTGAGGTGGTCCAGTTTACCGTTGTCGACCCGCCTACGGCTCTTCCCTGAAAAATACCAATGGCCTTGTCTTTGGTTTTCATCGCCGCCGCTTGATGATACAAGT
>NZ_JABSSM010000018.1 GCF_013214165.1 Shewanella sp.
GAAATGGGCGAGTGCCAACTTAAAAGCGGTGGCGACCGTTGACCAAAGGCAGATGGCACCAATGCCATACAGATAGGCCTGATTTGATTGTTTCAATGATTTTACTCTTAACTACAGCAGAGACAACAACACGATTTCCCGACTGTTTAGTTAAGCCGAAGAGAACGCACTCTTAGATTGCATTCATTATACGGTATTTTTGGGGCTGAGTTTGAGTCGGTAAACAAAAAAATGTCCAAGGGGGCAATTTTTATCTATTTACACTTGTATTCAATGTAAACGGCCCAATATAGAGGTTAAGGCAAGATTATGGGGCCGGTTAGCGCCAAAGTGAAACTTAATATAGCAAGCCATTCGCTGAGACCAAATTCTTAAGAACTATTTCTTACTAACTTCATCTCAGGCTTGAAATAGTTTTTACTAACCCCATATCTCCATCAGATAACAAATTTAGCATTACTTAAGAAAAGATTTCAGGAGCACCCCATGGGTAGAATTATTGGTATTGATTTAGGCACAACAAACTCTTGCGTAGCTGTATTAGACGGCGGCACACCACGTGTACTCGAGAATGCCGAAGGCGATCGTACTACGCCTTCTATTATCGCCTACACTGGCGATGAGATTTTGGTTGGTCAACCTGCAAAGCGCCAGGCTGTGACAAACCCGACTAATACTTTTTACGCCATCAAGCGTCTTATCGGTCGTCGTTTTAAAGATGACGAAGTTCAGCGTGATGTTGACATTATGCCGTTCAATATCATAGCAGCAGATAATGGTGATGCATGGGTTGAAGCTCACGGTAAGAAGATGGCTCCTCCTCAGGTTTCTGCCGAAACCTTGAAGAAAATGAAGAAGACTGCCGAAGACTTCTTAGGTGAAGAAGTTACAGAGGCGGTAATTACCGTGCCTGCATACTTCAACGATTCACAGCGTCAAGCGACTAAAGATGCTGGCCGTATCGCCGGTCTTGAAGTTAAGCGTATTATCAACGAGCCAACTGCTGCTGCACTGGCTTACGGCATCGATAAGAAGCAAGGCGATAATATCGTCGCCGTATATGATTTAGGTGGCGGTACCTTCGATATCTCTATCATAGAAATTGATAGTGTCGATGGCGAACAAACTTTCGAAGTACTAGCGACCAACGGTGACACTCACTTAGGTGGTGAAGATTTCGATAACCGTTTGATCAAGTATCTTGCCGATGAGTTCAAGAAAGAGCAAGGTCTGGATCTACGTAACGATCCATTGGCGATGCAGCGTCTTAAAGAAGCGGCAGAGAAAGCTAAGATTGAACTTTCAAGTGCATCACACACAGAAGTAAACCTGCCTTATATCACTGCCGATGCGACAGGTCCAAAGCACCTAGTGGTAAAAATTACTCGTGCTAAGCTTGAGTCTCTAGTTGATGACCTTATCACGCGTACCTTAGAGCCATTAAAAGTTGCTCTCGCAGATGCTGATCTTAGTGTGTCAGATATCAACGAAGTGATTCTAGTTGGTGGCCAGACTCGTATGCCTAAGGTTCGCGCCGAGGTTTCAGAGTTCTTCGGTAAAGATATTCGTCAAGACGTTAATCCGGACGAAGCGGTTGCCATTGGTGCAGCGGTTCAGGCTGGCGTACTGTCTGGTGAAGTTAAAGATGTACTGCTACTCGACGTTACACCTCTGTCTCTGGGTATTGAGACCATGGGTAGCGTGATGACTAAGCTTATCGAGAAGAACACCACTATCCCGACTAAGGCGCAGCAAACTTTCTCTACTGCCGACGATAACCAGAGTGCAGTGACTATTCACGTACTCCAGGGTGAGCGTAAGCAATCGAGTGGTAACAAGTCTCTGGGTCAATTTAACTTAGAAGGCATCGAGGCCGCGCCTCGTGGTGCTCCACAGATTGAAGTTGCATTCGACATCGATGCCGATGGTATCTTGCATGTATCGGCTACCGATAAGAAGACAGGTAAAGAGCAGAAAATTACCATTAAAGCCTCTTCTGGTCTGAGTGAGGAAGAAGTAGAAGCTATGGTACGTGATGCCGAAGCCCATGCCGATGAAGATGCTAAGTTTGAAGAGTTGGTAACGGCTCGTAACCAGGCCGATGGCATGGTTCACGCTACCAAGAAGCAGATCGAAGAAGCGGGTGAAGCACTGCCAAGCGACGAGAAAGAGAAAATTGAAACTGCCATGGCTGCCGTCGAAACTGCGGTCAATGGTAAGGACAAAGAAGCTATCGAGAAGTCTACTCAAGAGCTGATGGAAGCATCGTCTAAGTTGATGGAAATTGCGCAGGCGAAAGCCCAAGCGGAGCAGGGACAACAGGCTCCAGAAGGTGAAGCACAAGCGGCTAAGCCTGATGAAGATGTTGTTGATGCAGAGTTTGAAGAAGTTAAAGAAGACAAGAAGTAATAAAGGCTAACCCCTGAATTATTGAATACGGGCGTTAGGGGAAACTCTAATGCCCGTAGTTGTGATTTGAGCTACAAGATTAGCGGCTAAAACAGCTACCACATCAGCAAAGAAAGCGTGAGAATATGTCGAAGCGAGATTATTACGAAGTATTAAGTGTCAGTCGTGAATCCAGTGAACGTGAAATTAAAAAGGCTTATAAGCGTTTAGCCATGAAGTTTCACCCGGATCGCAACCCAGACGATAAAAATGCAGAAGCCAATTTCAAAGAGATAAAGGAAGCGTACGAAATCCTTACCGATAGCGATAAGAAGGCGGCCTATGATCAATTCGGTCATGCGGGTGTCGATCCTAATCGTGGCGGTGGTGGTTCCGGTGGCAATGCCGATTTTGGTGATGTTTTTGGTGATGTGTTTGGTGATATCTTCGGTGGTGGCCGCCGTGGTGGCCAACGTCAGGCTGCTCGTGGTAGTGATCTGCGTTACAACTTGGAGCTGTCTTTAGAAGAAGCGGTTAAGGGGCTGACTAAAGAGCTACGCATTCCAAAGTTGACTACCTGTGATAGCTGTGATGGCAACGGTGCTAAGAAGGGTACTGCGCCTACAACTTGTGGTACCTGTCATGGTCAAGGCCAGGTGCAGATGCGCCAAGGGTTCTTCGCGGTGCAGCAAGCCTGTCCTACTTGTCATGGCCGCGGCAAGATCATTAAAGATCCTTGTAACAAGTGTCATGGTGAAGGTCGAGTCGAGAAGAGCAAGACTTTATCCGTTAAAATACCAGCCGGTGTCGACAATGGCGATCGTATTCGTTTGTCTGGCGAAGGTGAAGCGGGTGAGTATGGTGCTCCTCCGGGAGACCTTTACGTGCAGGTGAGCGTTCGTGAACACTCAATCTTCGTGCGTGATGGCAATAACCTCTACTGTGAAGTGCCCATTTCATTCGGTAAGGCCACACTCGGTGGTGAGATTGAAGTGCCGACACTCGATGGTAAGGTGAATCTTAAGATACCGGCAGAGACGCAAACTGGCCGTATGTTCCGCTTGCGTGGTAAGGGCGTTAAGTCAGTACGCAGTCATGCTGTGGGTGACTTGCTGTGTAAGGTTGTCATGGAAACGCCAGTCAAACTTAACGAACATCAGAAAGACTTGTTACGCGAATTTGATGGAACACTCGCGGATGCTTCCAAGAAGCATAGCCCGAAAGCCGAAGGTTTCTTCGATGGCGTGAAGAAGTTCTTTCAGGACTTAAATACCTAATTTAATTTCAAAGCGCTATCGCTGAAATTTAATGAGTTGATAAAGCCCCGCATTGCTAAAGCAAGCGGGGCTTTTTTGCACATGGCCAAAAATGTTCCAGACATTTTTCGGCATTTCCTCCATCCTTGGAGGTCAGATGTGCTTATCCCCGGGCGTCAGGGCACCCGAAATACTGCCTGCATTTCTTGGCATTCCCTACCTCCTTCTGCCTGCCTGATTCAAATGAACACGAGGGTAATAATAAAGTGACTTATTTGTGCTAATAATGTTGCTGAAATTTGATAGGCTCTAGGTCTAGTTCCTAGGGACTAGACCTTTTCTTTAATAAAGGACTCCTCACTGATGAAATCCATACCTGCATTACTCCTATCCGCCATGATCTTATCTGGCTGTGCCACCCATCAATCTCCTACGGGCCGCAGTCAGACCTTGCTGTTTTCATCTCAGGAAATTAATCAGATGGGAGACCAATCTTTTGAGCAGATGAAACAGCAGGAGAGGCTGAGTAAAGATAGCAAGTTGGTGACCTATGTGAACTGCGTCGCCGATCGTGTGACTCGGGTCTTATCCGATAAGTCACTAAAATGGGATGTAGTCGTGTTCGAGTCCGATCAAGTCAACGCGTTTGCTCTACCTGGTGGGCATATCGGTGTCTATACTGGCTTGCTAAGTGTCGCCGAAAATGCGGACCAACTGGCGACCGTTATCGGGCATGAGGTGGCTCATGTGTTGGCTAATCACAGTAATGAGCAGGTATCACGCGCACAGATGACCGGGATTGGCATGCAAATGGCTGATGCGGCCATGGGGGTGACTGGTGTCAGTAATAAAGACCTGTATATGGCGGCGCTTGGTTTAGGTACTCAGGTCGGCTTTATTTTACCTTATGGTCGTGAGCAGGAGAGTGAGGCCGACATCATGGGAGTGGAGTTAATGGCACTAGCGGGATTCGATCCGAGACAGAGTATGTTGCTTTGGCAGAACATGGCGCAAGCTGGAGGGGGGCAAGGACCCGAACTGCTGTCTACCCATCCATCCCACAGTCACAGAATTGATGATCTAAACCAGATGCAGGCGCAAGTCATGCCTCTGTATCTGGCGAACAAAGATAAAGTAAAGAATCTCTGTCAGATTGCGAAATAAATTTGAGCTTATCAAAGAACACTTTTTTTAAATATGGTAAACTAGCGCGCGAAAATTAATTGAATCATTGAGAGTAAAATCATTATGTCTGACAAGTTCACTAGTATCGAAGCGCAAGCAAGTTATGGCGTAGGTCGTCAACTTGGCGAGCAATTGGCTGCTAATTCATTCGAAGGTATCGACATCTCAGCCGTTCAGCTAGGTCTATCTGATGCTTTTGATGGTATAGAGAGCCAAGTTGCTACGGAAGAACTTCAAATTGCATTTACTGAGATCAGTCAGCGCATTCAGAAAGTTCAAGAAGCGGCTGCTGAAGCGGCATCTGCCGAAGGCGAAACTTTCCTAGGTGAGAATGCTAAGCGTGATGGCATAGTGACTCTTGAATCAGGTCTTCAATATGAGATTCTGAATGAAGGCGAGGGCGACAAGCCAAGCCTTGACGCCACGGTTCGTACTCATTATCACGGTACTTTCATCAATGGTGATGTGTTCGATAGCTCAGTTGTTCGTGACCAACCTGCCGAGTTCCCAGTATCGGGTGTGATTGCTGGTTGGACCGAGGCGCTACAACTTATGCCAGTGGGTGCAAAGTGGAGACTGTATGTTCCTCATCATTTGGCATACGGCGAGCGTGGTGCAGGAGCTTCTATCCCGCCATACTCCGCATTGGTATTTGAAGTCGAATTACTCGACATTCTTTAATTCAATATCATTAAATGCCTAAGCTAACGCTTAGGCATTTTTTTAGAATAAGAATTAACAGTTCCTCTTTTATGACTGTAAGAGCTGAGCTGCCCATTATATAATTTAGCTAGATAGATTTGAGGAATATTACGATGACAGAACAAGTAAGAGTGGCTATTACTGGCGGCAGTGGTCGTATGGGACGTACTCTTATTGAAGCTGCACGAATTCAGTCTGCTATCTATCTAGGTGCTGCGATTGAAAGAGCCAGCTCGACTCTTATAGGCGTTGATGCCGGCGAGCTTGCTGGTGTGGGGTCGATGAACGTACCTATCACAGATTCGCTCGATAAAGCCGTCGACGATTTCGATGTCTTGATTGATTTCACCTCTCCAGAAGCGAGTGTCATGCATGCAAAATGGTGTGCCAGAAATGGTAAGGCCATCGTTATCGGCACGACAGGCTTCACCGATGCCCAAAAAGAGTTGATCTCGACTTATGCTGAAAAGACGCCAGTTGTGATGGCGCCTAATATGGCCGTTGGGGTTAACCTGATGTGGAAACTGCTCGAGCTAGCGGCAGAAGTCATGGGTGATTACACCGATATAGAGATCATCGAGGGTCATCACAGGTATAAGAAAGATGCGCCTTCTGGCACGGCACTCAAGATGGGCGAAGTGATAGCCAAAACCTTGGGTCGTGATCTGAAGCAATGTGCCGTTTATGGCCGTGAAGGGATGACCGGAGAGCGGGATCGCGAAACGATAGGCTTCTCTACCATACGTGCAGGGGATCTTGTGGGCGAGCATACCGTCATGTTTGCCGATATCGGTGAGCGGTTGGAGATCACCCATAAGGCATCGAGTCGTATGACTTTCGCTAATGGTGCCATGAGAGCATCGGTCTGGTTAGTGAATCAAGATGCTGGTCTCTACGATATGCAGCAGGTATTGGGTCTCAAATAATTACTATTTTTTAAAACCGCCAATTAGGCGGTTTTTTTATACACGGAAGTATTTATCCGCGGACGCCAAGGTACCTGAAATGTTCCGTACATTTCTTGGCATTTCCTACATCCTTGTAGGTCATGGTGTAGGAGGGGATTTATACATGGAAGTATTTATCCGCGGACGCCAAGGTACCTGAAATGTTCCGTACATTTGTTGGCATTTCCTACATCCTTGTAGGTCATGGTGTAGGAGGGGGTTTATACAAGGCCAGAAATGTTGCGTACATTTCTGGGTGTTTCCTTCTTGACCCATAGGGATATGGGGAATGTCACTGACCCTCATAGGTCATGATGTAGAAGGAGTTGTTACAAATATTTTCTCATGATTTTAATTTTAATTTATAGACAAGCTAAATAAACACGTATATAGTTGTCCGAATTTGCCAAATTTTTTTATTTATGTAAATGTTGGTATTATTAAAGCAATAAAAAACATTATATTTTAGTGGCTTGGCTCATTATGGAGGTCGCGTTGACAAAGTCTGCCTTACTCGTACTCGAAGATGGAACTGTATTCTCTGGCACTGCAATTGGTGCCGATGGACATGCTGTTGGTGAAGTGGTTTTTAACACTTCAATGACAGGATACCAGGAGATCCTGACAGATCCCTCTTATTCTCGCCAGATCGTAACTCTAACCTATCCTCATATTGGTAACACTGGAACCAATGATGAAGATACAGAATCCGATGCAGTCCACGCTTGTGGTCTGATCATCAGAGATCTTCCTCTTCTCGCCAGTAACTTTCGAAATCAGCAATGCCTGAGTGAATATCTAAAAGCTAACAATATTGTTGGTATTGCAGATATTGATACTCGAAAATTGACTCGTATTTTACGAGAGAAAGGTGCTCAAGCAGGCTGTATCTTAGTCGGTGAGGATGACATCGCTAAGGCGTTAGCCGCAGCGAAAGCGTTCCCTGGTTTAAAAGGCATGGATTTAGCCAAAGAAGTCACCACAGAAAAAGCCTATCAGTGGCGTAGCGGTAGCTGGCGTTTAGTCGGTGGTTTACCCGAAGATAAGCCTGAATCAGAGCTTAAATACAAGGTCGTCGCTTACGACTACGGTGTGAAGCGTAATATCTTACGCATGCTGGTAGATCGTGGTTGTGATGTCACTGTGGTTCCGGCCCAGACACCAGCATCTGCAGTGCTGGCGATGAAACCTGATGGGATATTCCTATCGAATGGCCCAGGTGACCCTGAGCCATGTGACTATGCTATCAAGGCGATTCAGGAAATTCTCAAGACAGAGATCCCTGTGTTCGGTATTTGCCTCGGTCATCAGCTGTTGGCGTTAGCCTGCGGTGCTAAAACCCTTAAAATGAAGTTTGGTCATCATGGTGCTAACCACCCGGTGAGTGATCTTGAGCAAGGTAATGTGATGATCACCAGTCAAAACCACGGTTTTGCTGCCGATGAAACTAGCCTACCCGCCAACATCAAGGTGACGCATAAGTCATTGTTTGATGGTTCATTGCAAGGTATACATTTGACAGACAAGCCTGCATTTAGCTTCCAGGGACACCCTGAAGCGAGTCCGGGTCCACATGATGCAGCGCCCTTGTTCAATCACTTTATTGAACTTATCGAGTCATATCGTCAAAACGCCAAGTAGTCAGGAGAAGGTTTAAGCAATGCCAAAACGTACAGATATAAAAAGTATTCTTATCCTGGGTGCAGGCCCGATTGTTATCGGTCAGGCATGTGAGTTTGATTACTCCGGTGCCCAGGCATGTAAAGCCCTACGTGAAGAAGGTTATCGAGTTATTCTGGTTAACTCTAACCCAGCCACTATCATGACAGATCCTGAGATGGCCGATGCGACGTATATCGAGCCAATTCATTGGGAAGTTGTGCGTAATATTATTGCCAAAGAGCGTCCCGATGCGATTCTGCCTACCATGGGCGGCCAGACGGCGCTTAACTGTGCGCTGGAGCTGGAAAGCAAGGGCGTGCTGAAAGAGTTTAATGTCGAGATGATTGGCGCGACAGCCGACGCCATAGACAAGGCCGAAGACCGTGGCCGTTTCGATAAGGCGATGAAAGCCATTGGCCTCGAGTGTCCACGTGCGGGTTTTGCCCATACGATGGCAGAGGCATTCGCGGTGCAGGAAACCTTGGGTTTCCCGTGTATTATTCGCCCGTCTTTCACCATGGGTGGCAGCGGCGGCGGTATCGCTTATAACAGGGAAGAGTTCGAAGAGATCTGTACTCAAGGACTGGACCTGTCGCCAACTAGTGAGCTGCTAATCGATGAGTCACTTATCGGTTGGAAAGAGTACGAGATGGAAGTGGTGCGTGACAAGAATGATAACTGCATCATAGTCTGCTCTATCGAGAACTTCGATGCCATGGGCGTGCATACCGGCGACTCGATCACCGTGGCTCCAGCTCAGACACTGACGGATAAAGAATATCAGTTGATGCGTAATGCTTCTATCGCTGTTCTGCGTGAGATCGGTGTGGAGACGGGAGGGTCTAACGTACAGTTTGGTATCAACCCGAAGGATGGCCGCATGGTTATCATCGAGATGAACCCAAGAGTATCACGCTCTTCGGCATTAGCGTCTAAGGCGACGGGATTCCCAATTGCTAAAATCGCCGCCAAGCTGGCGGTGGGTTACACTCTCGATGAGCTTAAGAATGATATCACAGGCGGTACTACCCCTGCTTCATTCGAGCCTGCCATCGATTATGTGGTCACCAAGATGCCGCGCTTCAACTTCGAGAAGTTTGCCGGTGCCAATGACCGTCTAACCACACAGATGAAGTCGGTTGGTGAAGTGATGTCCATCGGACGTACGTTCCAGGAATCACTGCAAAAAGCATTGCGTGGACTCGAAGTCGGTAAGAATGGTCTAGATCCCATTATCGATATCGAAGATGCCGATGCGATGAAAAGAATTCGCCACGAGCTTAAAGAGCCAGGGGCAGACAGAATTTGGTATATTGCCGATGCCTTCCGTGCCGGGCTCTCTCTCGATGAAATCTTCGGTCTGACAAATGTCGATCCTTGGTTTTTGGTACAGATACAAGATCTACTTAATTTTGAAACTCAGGTTAAAGACGCTGGCATGTCGGGGCTCAATCAGGTCTTCTTACGCCAACTTAAGCGTAAAGGTTTCTCTGATTTACGTTTGTCGGATCTGCTCGGTGTCAGTGAGTCAGAGCTGCGCAAGTTACGCCACAAGTATGAGATTCATCCTGTGTATAAGCGCGTCGATACTTGCGCCGCCGAATTCTCAACCGATACCGCCTATATGTACTCTACCTATGAGGAAGAGTGTGAGGCGAATCCTTCTAATCGTGACAAGATCATGATCTTAGGTGGCGGACCAAACAGAATTGGCCAGGGAATCGAGTTTGATTACTGTTGTGTGCATGCGGCAATGGCATTGCGTGAAGACGGTTATGAGACCATCATGGTCAACTGTAACCCTGAGACAGTATCCACCGATTACGACACATCCGATAGACTCTATTTTGAATCTGTCACTCTGGAAGATGTGCTCGAGATCGTTCGTATCGAGAAGCCTAAGGGCGTTATCGTGCAATATGGCGGACAAACACCACTTAAGTTAGCCCGTGAACTCGAAGCTGCCGGCGTACCCATAATAGGTACAAGTCCGGATGCAATCGACCGCGCCGAAGACAGAGAGCGTTTCCAGAAGGCGATACAGCGTCTGCAGATGAAGCAGCCTGAAAACGAAACAGTCACTACCGTCGAAAGTGCGATTATCTCGGCCGAGCGTATCGGTTATCCCTTAGTGGTTCGTCCATCTTATGTACTCGGTGGTCGTGCGATGGAGATAGTCTACGATGAGCAAGATTTGCGTCGCTACTTCAACGAAGCCGTGAGCGTGTCAAACTCCTCTCCTGTATTGCTTGATCGTTTCTTAGATAATGCCATCGAAATCGATATCGATGCCATCTGTGATGGCGAGACTGTCGTTATTGGCTCTATCATGGAGCATATCGAGCAAGCTGGCGTACACTCGGGTGACTCAGGTTGTTCATTGCCTCCTTATAGCCTAAGTGAAGATGTGCAGAACCGCATGCGTGAGCAGGTGGGTAAGCTGGCCATGGAGCTTGGCGTCATAGGCTTGATGAATGTGCAGTTTGCCGTGAAGGATGATGAGATCTATATGATCGAAGTTAACCCTCGCGCCGCACGTACTGTACCATTTGTTTCTAAGGCGACTGGCGTACCTTTAGCTAAGATAGCGGCTCGTGTGATGGTGGGGCAAAGCCTGAAGTCACAAAATATTACCGAGGAAGTGATCCCACCTTTCTTCTCGGTGAAAGAAGTCGTTTTACCCTTTAATAAGTTCCCGGGTGTCGATCCTATGCTTGGCCCTGAGATGCGCTCAACCGGCGAGGTGATGGGTATAGGTGATACTTTCGCCGAGGCGTATGCTAAGGCGCAACTGGGTGCCACGGCTTCAGTGCCTAAGTCTGGACGAGCCTTGTTATCGGTGCGTGACAGCGATAAGAAAAGGGTCGCCGATCTGGCTGCTAAGTTGATTGAACTTGGTTATGAAATCGATGCGACTCACGGTACTGCAATTGTCCTAGGCGAGGCGGGGATCAATCCGCGCCTAGTTAACAAGGTACATGAGGGGCGTCCGCACATTCTCGATCGTATCAAGAATGGCGAGTATACCTATATCATAAACACCACCGAAGGCCGTCAGGCCATCGAAGATTCGCGTCAACTTAGACGTGGTGCATTGCGATACAAGGTCGATTACACCACGACTCTGAATGCCGCATTTGCGACATGTATGGCCCATGCCGTCGATGACATAAGCACTGTGACTTCGATTCAAGAGTGGCATAAACGCATCAAGTAAGACTCGATACTCAATAAGAAAAGGCCGCATCCGCGGCCTTTTTATTGTTTAAAATCAAATGTTCTATTTTTTATATTTGTGATCTAGTTAATAAATTCTAAAGACTAACCAGTATCTGGACGCATTTGTCTTCTATGATATTGTTCTCTGTTGAGAACTGGAGTTGTAAAATAACCTCTTTATTTTTAATGGCTTGCGTCTAAATCTAAAAGTTTGTTTTGTTTGTTATAAACTTTAGCGGACCCGATAACTTGGCTGAGACAAATAATTTTGTTAAAAAGTGGGATGCATCTGAGGGGATGAACGTATAGAATGAGCTTCATCCCGAAATACTTTACTTTATTGGCTCATTATGTGCCGATAGAGACTGCTTTTGTTTTAAGGAGACGAAAGAGGATTATGAATAAGGTTCCTATGACGGTTGTTGGCGCCGAGCAGCTACGCAAAGAGTTAGATTATCTGAAGTTTGACCAGCGTCCCAGTATCACTCAGGCGATCGGTTCTGCCAGAGAGTTGGGCGATCTTAAAGAGAACGCCGAGTATCATGCCGCGCGCGAAGAGCAGGGCATTTGTGAGGCGCGCATTCGTGATATTGAAGGTAAATTGTCGAATGTACAGATCATCGACGTGACTAAGATGGAAAATACTGGCCGCGTTATTTTCGGTACGACAGTGACCATATTGAATCTTGAGACCGAAGAAGAATCAACTTATCGCATTGTGGGTGAGGACGAGGCAAATGTTAAAGATAATTTGATCTCAGTGACTTCACCCATTGCCCGCGGTCTGGTGGGTAAGAGCAAAGATGATGAGGTCAATATTCAGACACCCGGTGGTGTCACAGAATATGAGATAATCGCCGTAGAGTATATCTAGGCTGAGCAGTTCGCTATCCCATTTATCGCTGATGTTGGCAGCCTGCGGAGTGAATTATCGCTGTATAAAAAAAAACCGCCTCGAGCGGTTTTTTTGATCTTGGAATAAAAAACATGCACAACAATACGTTGCGCTAGCACTTATAAACTTATAACCCAGACATAAAAAAACGGAGCCAAAGATTAATTTGGCTCCGTTTGTCGATAGAAGGTGCTTACTTTGCCTTAGGAACGGCGATTTTCATCTCTTCAGACTGACGGAAAAGTACAAGCACGTGACCGATAAGCTGTACTTGTACGGCTTGAGTCTCACGAACGATGGCGTCGACAATTGCTTTTTTTAACTCTCTGTCACCCGAGGCGACTTTCACCTTGATCAGCTCATGGTGAGTGAGTGCATTATCAATTTCCGCCAGTACACCTTCAGTCAGACCATTGGAACCAAGCATCACCACAGGCTTCAAATCATGCGCTAAGCCTTTCAAGTGTTGTTTTTGTTTGGTTGTTAAGTTCATTTATACCAACTTTATGCTGAGTTACTATTGAAAAACCGCTATTCTACCCTTATATACAGTTTATGTAACTCTCATTTGTTGCGGATGTTGAATGTCAGGTAAAAAACGAACAGCGAGTTCCTCCCGTTGGTTGCAGGAACATTTTGATGATCATTATGTCAAATTAGCTCAAAAACGGGGATTGCGCTCGCGCGCCGCGTTTAAATTAGAGGAGATCCAGGAGAAAGATAAGTTGATTCGCCCTGGTATGACTGTGGTGGATTTAGGGGCAGCCCCTGGTGGTTGGTCTCAAGTCGCCGTTAAACTTGCTGGAGACAGAGGTAAGGTTATTGCTTGCGATATTTTACCAATGGATCCCATAGTTGGTGTAGACTTTCTTCAGGGGGATTTTCGGCAAGAAAAGGTACTCGATGCCTTGCTTAGCCGAGTCGGAGATGGGAAAGTGGATGTGGTCTTGTCTGACATGGCACCGAACATGAGTGGTACCGGTGGTGTCGATCAGCCGCGTGCCATGTATCTGGTGGAATTAGCCTTAGATATGTGCCATCAGGTGATGGCTCCAAATGGCTGTTTCGCAGTCAAAGTCTTTCAGGGGGAGGGCTTTGAAGAGTACATGAAGTCGGTGAGAGCCGCATTTAAAATGGTTAAAACACGTAAGCCAGATTCTTCGCGAGCACGTTCGCGAGAAGTCTATCTTGTGGCGACAGGGTACAAGTTGTAGTACCCTAACGTCTGTTATCGCAAGACTGTATGAGGTCTAGTAATTTTGAGTGATATGGCAAAAAATTTAATTCTCTGGGTAGTCATCGCTGTTGTGTTGATGTCTGTATTTCAGGGCTACTCCCCCTCTTCTACCACTGCGTCGAAGATGGATTATTCTGCTTTTTTAGATGATGTTCGTAGTGGTCAGATAAACACCGTCGAAATAAAGAGCGATCAACGTACTATCGAAGGGACTAAACGTACCGGAGAAAAATTCACGACAATCATGCCCATGTATGATCAAGATCTGATAAACGATCTCGATCGTAAAGGCGTGAGTATGAAGGGGCAAGAAGCCGAAGAGTCCGGGTTCCTTACCCAGATCTTTATCTCCTGGTTCCCTATGCTATTGCTTATTGGGGTATGGATTTTCTTCATGCGTCAGATGCAGGGCGGTGGTGGCAAAGGTGCCATGTCGTTCGGTAAGAGCAAGGCTAAGCTGATGAGTGAAGATCAGATCAAGACCACTTTTGGTGACGTCGCAGGTTGTGACGAAGCGAAAGAGGACGTTAAGGAACTGGTCGATTACCTCAAAGAACCGACCAGATTTCAGAAGCTAGGTGGGCGTATTCCCACTGGTATACTGCTCGTAGGTCCTCCGGGTACGGGTAAAACCTTGCTGGCCAAGGCTATTGCCGGTGAGGCAAAGGTGCCTTTCTTCACCATCTCAGGTTCTGATTTCGTCGAGATGTTTGTCGGTGTCGGTGCTTCTCGTGTGCGTGACATGTTCGAACAAGCGAAGAAGTCGGCACCTTGTATCATCTTCATCGATGAGATCGATGCCGTCGGCCGTCAACGTGGTGCTGGTGTCGGTGGGGGGCATGATGAGCGTGAGCAAACATTGAACCAGTTGCTGGTCGAGATGGATGGTTTCGAAGGTAACGAAGGTGTCATCGTCATCGCGGCGACGAACAGACCCGATGTACTCGATTCTGCATTGCTGCGTCCGGGGCGTTTCGACCGTCAGGTCGTTGTGGGTCTTCCCGATGTACGTGGTCGTGAGCAGATACTTAAGGTGCATATGCGCAAAGTGCCTCTGGCCGATGACGTTAAGGCGAGTGTTATCGCTCGTGGTACGCCTGGTTTCTCCGGTGCAGATCTCGCCAACCTGGTTAACGAGGCGGCCTTGTTTGCCGCTCGCGGCAGTCGCCGTATCGTTAGCATGGAAGAATTTGAGAGTGCTAAAGATAAGATCATGATGGGTGCGGAACGTCGCTCCATGGTGATGTCGGAAGAAGAGAAGGCAATGACGGCGTACCATGAAGCCGGTCATGCTATTGTTGGTTGTTTAGTGCCTGAGCATGATCCTGTGCATAAGGTGACCATCATACCTCGTGGCCGCGCCTTAGGTGTGACCTTCTTCCTGCCTGAAGCCGACTCTATCAGCCAGACTAGACGTAAGCTGGAGAGTCAGATCTCTGTGGCATACGGTGGACGTCTCGCAGAAGAGATCATCTATGGTCGTGAAAGGATTTCTACCGGTGCGTCTCAAGACATCAAGTACGCCACTTCGATTGCCCGTAACATGGTGACTCAGTGGGGCTTCTCCGAGAAGCTAGGACCTGTCTTGTACGCCGAAGATGAAAATGAAGTTTTCTTAGGACGTAGCATGGGTAAGACTCAGCATATGTCCGATGAAACAGCGAGCCTGATCGATGCCGAAGTTAGGCTGCTCATCGATAACAACTTCGATCGTGCTAGGGTATATCTAAATGATAATATGGATATTCTTCATGCGATGAAAGATGCCTTGATGAAATATGAAACCATAGATTCCAATATGATCGAAGACTTGATGCAGCGTCGTGAAGTCCGTGCACCAGTCGATTGGGACATGGATGATAATGGTTCTAGCAAGGACGATAAGGATGGAGATTCAGCTAAGGCAGAAGAGGTAAGCTCCACCGAGAGTGAAGCAAAATCCGATTCTGAAGTAACGCCGGATATCAAGGATGCCGACGAATCTACAGCTAAATAACTATCAATATTGAGTAAAGAAAACCCCGTTATGGGGTTTTCTTGTTTTCTGTGTTTACAACTGTGTTTACTCGAGTAATAAAAAACAACTAATATCCTTTGGTATTATTAGCTTCAATGGAGTTGATGTGTTTCGAATCGAAAGTGGTAACCGTACACTAGCCTTAGATAAAACCTTGGTGATGGGCATTTTAAATGTCACCCCAGATTCATTTTCCGATGGTGGTGAGTTCTCCTGCTTCGAGATAGCCTGCCAGCATGTCGATGCTATGGTGTCCCAGGGGGCTGCAATCATCGACATAGGCGGTGAATCGACGCGTCCAGGTGCGGCTGAGGTGGTTTTAGATGAAGAGCTAAGCCGGGTGTTGCCCTTAGTTGAATATATCGCTAAGCGTCACGATGTGTGGATATCCATCGATACCAGTAAGCCCGAGGTCATGGAACGAGCCGTTAAAGCCGGGGCGCATCTGATTAATGATGTTCGAGCCCTACAGGCTCCCGGTGCCTTGGAGCGCGCAGCGCTACTCGATGTACCTGTTTGTCTTATGCATATGCAGGGACAACCGGATACCATGCAAGATGCACCGGATTACCGTGATATTGTTGCTGATGTCATCGATTTTTTTGAACGTAGAATCGACGCCTGTATTGAGGCCGGCATTAAACGTCAGCACATATTATTGGATCCAGGATTTGGATTCGGTAAAACTTTATCCAATAATTATGAGTTACTTAACAGATTAGATGAGTTTAAGGTGTTGGAATTACCGCTACTTATCGGCTTATCGAGAAAATCTATGTTGGGTGATTTGCTCAAGCGTGAGCCTAAAGAACGCTTACCTGGCAGCTTGGCTGGCGGCTTGATAGCGGCGCAAAGAGGTGCCAATATTTTAAGGGTACATGATGTGGTTGAAACGTTAGATTGTCTAAACGTGTTTCAAGCCAGTAATGATTACCGACACTTGGTTTGACTCTAGCCAGCTTTAGTCAAACCGGTTAAGACGACTCTTCTTTAGCCAATATTTGGCTTGAGTCGACAAATAGATTGTAAATTAGGACCATTTTATCCCTAGTAAGGGATGGCAAACGGGGTTGTAACGTGAAGAAATTTTTTGGAACAGATGGTATACGCGGCAAGGTTGGTGCAGGCAAGATGACACCTGAGCTAGCGTTGAAATTAGGTTGGGCCGCCGGTCGCGTGCTGTCGAGAAACGGGACGAATAAAGTCATCATAGGTAAAGATACGCGTATTTCAGGCTATCTGTTCGAATCTGCGATGGAAGCGGGTCTATCCGCGGCAGGATTAAGTGTGATGTTGATGGGGCCCATGCCGACTCCTGCAGTGGCTTATTTAACTCGGACCTTCAGAGCCGAAGCCGGGGTGGTTATCAGTGCGTCCCATAACCCCTATTACGACAATGGCATCAAGTTTTTCTCCGCCGACGGCAGTAAACTCGCTGATGAGATAGAGCTGGATATTGAACGTGAACTGGAAAAACCTTTGGTCTGCGTCGAGTCGCACCTGTTAGGTAAAGTCTCCCGCATCGATGATGCTCCCGGTCGTTATATCGAATATTGCAAGGGGCATTTCCCCGCAGATCAGACGCTTCATGGTTTAAAAATCGTGGTCGATTGTGCCCATGGTGCGACTTACCATATTGCGCCAAATGTGTTTCGTGAATTAGGTGCCGAGGTGATAGCGATTGGTGTTAGCCCAGATGGTTTAAACATTAACCATGAAGTTGGCGCTACGTCTATGGCTAAAATCTGTGAAACTGTGGTATCGGCAGGCGCCGATCTCGGCATTGCCTTAGATGGTGACGGTGACCGCATCATGATGGTCGATCGTCATGGCCGCGTGATCGACGGTGATGAGATACTCTATATCTTGGCATGCGATGCTAAATCGAGGGGTGTGCTTCACGGCGGTGTCGTTGGTACACTCATGTCTAATCTAGGACTCGAACTGGCTTTGGCCGAGCTGGATATTCCCTTCTTGCGCTCTAAAGTGGGCGACCGTTACGTGATGCAGCTATTGAAAGAGCATGACTGGCGCATAGGTGGCGAGAATTCAGGCCACATTTTGAACTTAGATCATGGTACGACGGGGGATGGCATAGTCGCTGGAATACAGGTGCTTGCCGCGATGAGAAGACGCAATGCCAGCCTCGAAGACTTGACCGAAAATATCAAGATGTTGCCTCAGGTATTGGTGAATGTGCGCTTTGAAGGCGAGCATAATCCATTAGAGTCCAAGGAAGTGCTCGACGCTAAATTAGAAGTCGAGACTAAATTGGGGGCGCGAGGCCGAGTTTTATTACGCAAATCCGGTACTGAACCCTTAATTCGAGTCATGGTTGAGGGAGATATCGAAGCCGATGTGCTTATGCATGCCAATTATATTGCCGATAAAGTCAGAAATTTAGTGTAGATTTTTATAAATAGTGTGGGGCATCTATGTTGCCCCACGACTGCATAGGGTGAATTATACTCAGAACGATTAATAAATAGCTTGGGGTGGCTTAAAAAGCAACGCTTATACCATTAATCTAAAAAATTAGCGATTTAGCTATTGTAAGTTAACAAGTGGTTCGCTATTATCTACGCCGCTTTCAGAGGAGATGGAAATGGCATTAAGACGTCCGATGGTTGCTGGTAACTGGAAAATGAATGGCAGTGCTCAACTTGCACAAGAGCTGTTCAAAAAGTTCGCTACCAAGCTTCAAGATGATTCAGCGGAAGTGGTCTTGTGTCCACCGAGTATTTATCTCGAAAGCGTACGACAACAGCTAGACATGAACAAAGAAGCCTTAAACGGTTGTTTAGTCAGGATGGGCGCACAAAACCTGAGTCAACATGACTTCGGTGCTTATACTGGTGAAGTGTCTGGGCAGATGTTGAAAGATTCAGGATGTCGATATGTGATTATCGGCCATTCCGAGCGTCGCCGTATGTACGGAGAGACAAGTGATATAGTGGCAGAGAAGTTTGCTGCGGCTCAGAAGCATGGTTTAACGCCGATATTATGTGTCGGTGAGTCTGGTCCAGCTAGAGAGGCGAGAAGAACGTTTGAAGTTATCGCCGAAGAGCTTGACATAGTCATTAAGAAAAATGGCACCATGGCTTTTGATAATGCAATTATCGCTTACGAGCCTTTATGGGCAGTAGGGACGGGTAAGAGTGCTACGCCAGAACAGGCGCAAGAAGTACATGCGTTTATACGCAAGCGTCTGTCTGAAGTGTCTCCATTTATTGGAGAAAATATCAGGATTTTGTACGGTGGTAGCGTAACACCGAGTAATGCAGCAGATCTTTTTGCTCAACCTGATGTAGACGGTGGATTGATTGGCGGCGTGAGCTTAAATTCAACCGAGTTTTTAAGTTTATGTTCCATAGCGATGAGCGCATAATATGTATGAAGTTCTAATGGTTGTTTACTTGTTGGTTGCGATTGGTCTAGTTGGACTGATTTTGATTCAGCAAGGTAAAGGTGCTGACATGGGAGCCTCTTTCGGCGCTGGTGCTTCGGCTACTCTATTTGGGTCATCTGGTGCGGGTAATTTTTTAACTCGTTCTACCGCCGTATTGGCGATTGGCTTCTTCGCTCTTAGTCTGATTATTGGTAATTTAAGTGCCAATCATACTAAATCAGAAGGCGCTTGGAGTGACCTATCTAACGGCGCAGCACAAGTTGTTGAGCAGATTAGTGAAGACGTACAGTCAGAAGATAAGATCCCTGATTAAGATGTGGTGGTGTCTTGATAATAATTAGACACGCCAGTTTGTGATAAACATCTAAACCAAGATGTAAAAATGGTCAGTCACATGCGGATGTGGTGGTTGTTGATACTAGACACGCCAGCTTGAGATTCGTTATCCTAACTAGGATATAAAATATAGGTTAGTCACATGCGGATGTGGTGGTGTCTTGATAATAATTAGACACGCCAGCTTGAGATTCGTTATCCTAACTAGGATATAAAATATAGGTCAGTCACATGCGGATGTGGTGGAATTGGTAGACACGCCAGCTTGAGGGGCTGGTGAGCGCAAGCTCGTGGGGGTTCAAGTCCCCCCATCCGCACCAACTTTTGATTTCAATTTTGAAGTCGAAAGTAATAAAGTGAGAGGTTATTCGCTTTGTTATTGCAAGTTATGAGATAACTCAATATACTTGCAGCAGTTGACGCGGGGTGGAGCAGTTTGGTAGCTCGTCGGGCTCATAACCCGAAGGTCATCGGTTCAAATCCGGTCCCCGCAACCAGCTTCCCAATATAAGGCATAATAGCCTAATATTGGTTACAGGTTTTAAATTCAACGACCTCGTTATTACGGGGTTTTTTGTTATCTGTAACTTATAAAATGCTGCTTTTGCAGTGTTATACCTGGGCTATTTAGCCCTTTTTTGTTTTTCGGGGGGTAACCTTGGCTACTATAGAAAAAAAACTGGAAGAGATGCTTACATCTCCAGTTGAAGCATTGGGGCATAGGCTTTGGGGCTTGGAATATATCCAAGCGGGCAAGCATTCAATACTGAGAGTATATATCGATAATGATAAAGGTATTTTTATCGAAGATTGCGCCGAAACCAGTCGCCAGATAAGTGCTGTGCTCGATGTTGAGGATCCCATTTCAACCGAATTCACATTAGAAGTTTCTTCTCCCGGTGTAGACCGGCCCCTGTTCAGTTCTGAGCAGTATGGGAGCTACATCGGTGAGACTGTAAAAATTCAACTGACTATGCCTGTTGCGGGTAGTCGTAATTTAAAAGGTACCGTTATTGGGGTCGAGGGGCAGACGCTCACGCTTTCTGTAGATGGTAACGAACTGATTATTGCCTTGGATAATATCCGTAGAGGCAACCTAATCGCTAAGTTTTGATGGATTCAAAAATCAACGAGGCAAGAGGATGAATAAAGAGATTCTGCTAGTCGCTGAGGCGGTTTCAAATGAGAAAGGTGTTCCTCGCGAGAAGATTTTCGAAGCGCTGGAAATTGCTTTAGCCACAGCTACAAAAAAGAAGCACGTCGGTGAGATCGAAGTTCGCGTCGAAATCGATCGTAAGACCGGTGCTTATGAAACGTTCCGTCGCTGGCAAGTTGTAGAAGATACAGGTGAACCACTAGAGAACCCTTATGGTGAAATAACACTAGAAGCGGCTCAGTATGAAGATCCTGAAATACAACTTGGTGATTATGTCGAAGATGATATGGAGTCGGTTACGTTCGACCGTATTACGACACAGACAGCCAAGCAGGTTATCGTGCAGAAGGTACGTGAAGCCGAGCGAGCTCAAGTCGTTGAGCAGTTCCAGGACCGTGAAGGTGAGTTAATCACAGGTATCGTCAAGAAGAGCAACCGTGAGAGTGTGGTTGTCGATCTTGGTGGTAATGCCGATGCTGTTCTGTTCAAGGAAGACCTCATTTCACGTGAGAACTTCCGTCCCGGAGATAGAATTCGTGCCTTACTCTTCTCGGTTCGCCCTGAAGCCCGTGGTGCACAGCTGTTTATGTCTCGCACTAAGGCAGAAATGCTTATCGAACTTTTCCGCGTAGAAGTACCGGAAATTGCCGATGAGATGATTGAAATCATGGGCGCGGCTCGCGATCCAGGGTCTCGCGCTAAGATTGCAGTTAAGTCGAATGACCGTCGAATCGATCCTATCGGTGCCTGTGTTGGCATGCGTGGTGCTCGAGTTCAAGCCGTATCTAACGAGCTCAATGGCGAGCGAGTCGATATCGTGCTTTGGGATGATAATCCGGCTCAGTTCGTGATCAATGCCATGGCTCCTGCCGAGGTGGCTTCTATCGTCGTCGACGAAGATACCCATTCTATGGATATCGCAGTAGAGGCCGACAACTTGGCTCAGGCGATTGGTCGTAATGGTCAGAACGTCCGTTTAGCCACGCAACTCTCCGGTTGGGAGTTGAATGTAATGACTGTAGAAGATCTACAGACAAAACATCAGGCTGAAAGTGCAAAAGTCGTTAGCCTGTTTGTTGCATCTTTAGAAGTTGATGAAGAATTTGCTCAGGTACTCGCAGATGAAGGCTTTACTTCATTGGAAGAGGTGGCTTATGTTCCCGCTGCCGAACTGATGGAGATAGATGGTTTTGATGAAGATACCGTCGAAGCATTGAGAGAACGTGCTAAAGCGGCAATCTCGACTCGAGCATTGGCAACAGAAGAAGCACTAGACGGTGTAGAACCAAGTGAAGACCTGCTTGCACTTGAAGGGCTGGAAAAACATCTGGCTTTCGTTTTTGCAAGTAAAGGTGTGATAACACTTGAACATTTAGCCGAGCAAGGCATTGATGACTTGATCGATATTGAAGAATTGACAGAAGAAAAGGCTGGTGAGCTCATCATGGCAGCCCGCAATATCTGTTGGTTTGGCGACGAAGAATAACTCGCTCAACAGAGGGGATTGAACACATGGTAGATACAACAGTAGAAAAACTGGCCGGCGAAATAGGAAAAACTGCAGACAGATTAGTCGAGCAGCTTTCTGATGCCGGTATTAAAAAAAATAAATCAGATACAGTTTCTGAGTCTGAGAAGCAGCAGTTGCTGGACTTTTTAAAGAAGCAACATGGTGGCGATGCCACTCCAACTAAAATGACGCTGCAGCGTAAATCAGTTTCAACTTTAAGTGTAGGCTCTGGCCGTGACACTAAAGATGTCAAAGTTGAAGTACGTAAGAAACGTACCTTTGTGAAGCGCGATCCGGCAGCTGAAGCTGCGGCTACCGCTGAGCAAGAGATAAAAGCAGCTGCAGAAACAGAAGCTAAGGCTAAATCCGATGCAGATGCGAAATCTGCAGCCGATGTACTAGTCCAAGAGAAATTAAAAGTGGCCGAAGAAGCGAAACAAAAAGCGCAAGCGGCAGCGGCTGAAAAAGCCAAGCCAGTAGCGCTAACGGCAGAAGAAAAAGCCGCAAAAGCTGAGGCTGATAAGCTGCAAGCAGCTCAAGATAAAGTATCAAAATCTAAGGCTGACGAAGAAGCAAACGCGGCAGCCGAAGCTGCGCGTAAGCTAGCTGAAGAGAACTCGACGCGTTGGGCAGAAGAAGAGAAGCAGCGTAAAGAAGCTGAGAAGACTGGCGATCACCATATCACCACGTCAACAGAAGCTCGCGCCGCGGAAGATACCGCCGATGCAAATGCTGAGAAGCGTGACCGTCGCCCTCGTAAGGCACCGACTCCTGTTCCTGCTACTACAGGTAAAGGTAAGCGTCGCGGTGGTAGAGACAACCGTAATTCACGTAACTCACGAGGCGGCCGTAACGCGCGTAATACTCGTAGCGTAGCGCCTGAGTCTATGGACCACGCGTTCACTAAGCCAGTTGCCTTGGTTAAAGCTGATGTCAGCATCGGTGAAACTGTGTCAGTGTCTGAGCTCGCTCAGAAAATGGCAGTAAAGGCGACCGAAATCATCAAGACCATGATGAAGATGGGCTCCATGGTAACGATCAACCAGGTGCTTGATCAGGAAACCGCTCAGCTTGTAGCTGAAGAGATGGGTCACAAGGTCACATTGACTCGCGAAAATGAGCTAGAGCACCAGGTACTTGCGGATCGTGATGGTAACATCGAAGCCGTAACTCGTGCGCCGGTAGTGACTATCATGGGTCACGTCGACCATGGTAAGACATCCTTGCTGGATTATATTCGTAAGGCAAAAGTTGCCTCAGGCGAAGCCGGTGGTATTACTCAGCATATTGGTGCATACCATGTTGAAACAGCCAATGGCATGATCACCTTCTTAGATACTCCTGGTCACGCGGCGTTTACGTCTATGCGTGCTCGTGGTGCTAAGGCGACCGATATCGTTATCTTGGTTGTTGCAGCCGATGATGGTGTTATGCCACAGACTATCGAAGCGATTCAACATGCAAAGGCCGGTAAAGTGCCTCTGATTGTTGCAGTCAACAAGATGGATAAGCCTGATGCTGATGCAGAGCGTGTTAAGAGTGAACTTTCTCAGCACGGCATCATGTCTGAAGACTGGGGCGGGAACAACATGTTTGTTAGCGTCTCGGCTAAGACAGGTCAAGGCATCGATGAACTGCTAGAAGGCATTCTTCTTGAAGCTGAAGTTCTCGAACTGAAAGCGATCAAAGAAGGTATGGCTGCTGGTGTCGTCATCGAATCTAAGCTAGATAAAGGCCGCGGCCCAGTTGCTACCGTCCTAGTACAGGAAGGTACACTTAAGCAAGGTGATATCGTTCTTTGTGGTCTAGAGTACGGTAAAATCCGTGCCATGCGCGATGAAAATGGCCAGCCTATCAAGGAAGCGGGTCCCTCGTTCCCTGTTGAAATCCTTGGTCTCTCGGGTGTTCCTGCTGCCGGTGATGAAGCGACTGTCGTACGTGATGAGCGTAAGGCTCGTGAAGTTGCCCTGTATCGTCAAGGTAAGTTCCGCGACGTTAAGCTCGCACGTCAGCAGAAGGCTAAGCTTGAGAACATGTTCGCTAACATGACCGAAGGCGTAGTAGAAGAACTTAACATCGTGCTTAAGGCCGATGTACAAGGTTCTCTCGAGGCTATCGCTGACTCGCTTAACAAGCTGTCTACCGATGAAGTTAAGGTTAATATCATCGCACGTGGTGTCGGTGGTTTGACTGAAACTGATGCGACATTGGCATCGGCTTCTAACGCAATCATGATCGGTTTCAACATTCGTGCTGATGCACAAGCGCGGAAGGTTATCGACAGCGAAAGCGTCGATCTTCGTTACTACAGTGTCATCTACAACTTGATCGATGAAGTTAGAGACGCGATGAGCGGCCTATTAGCTCCTGAGTTCAAGCAAGTGATTATCGGTCTTGCTGAAGTTCGTGATGTATTTAAGTCTCCTAAGATTGGCGCAATCGCTGGTTGTATGGTGACTGAAGGTACCATCAAGAAGAGCGCACCTATCCGCGTACTACGTGAAAACATCGTTATCTACGAAGGTGAGCTAGAATCACTGCGTCGTTTCAAAGATGATGTGGCAGACGTACGTAACGGCATGGAATGTGGTATCGGTGTGAAGAACTATAATGACGTCAGAGTTGGCGATCAGATAGAGGTCTTCGAAACCATAGAGATTGCTCGCTCCTTAGAAGCGTAAAGCGTAATAGGGCGGCGAAAGCCGCCCTTTTTGTTTATAGCTGCAAACCGCAGAATATAATATTAAGGCCAAATATCATGGCAAAAGAATTTAGTCGCACACGCCGTATCGGGCAACAGTTACAACAAGAGCTAGCCCAGGTATTACATCGTGATATCAAGGACCCTCGTGTAGGCATGGTAACGGTCAACGATGTGGAAGTCTCTCGTGACCTTAGCTACGCCAAGGTGTTTGTCACCTTCTTCGAAGAAGATGAGAAGATAGTGGCAGAGAAGCTTGAAGCACTCAGCAGTGCCGCTGGCTACATACGTTCCTTAGTCGCGGGCCGGATGAAATTGCGCGTGATGCCAGAACTTAGATTCATCTACGATGCCTCCTTGGTTGAAGGCATGCGCATGTCCAACTTGGTGACGCGCGTCATTCATAACGACGAAGCTAAGCAGAAAAAAGCTAATCGTGATGAACAAGGTGAAGATAAAGATCAGCAAGGTGAGGATTAATGGGGCGTCGTCAGCGTGGTCGCTTCATTGATGGGATCCTGCTCTTGGATAAAGAGACCGGGATGAGCTCTAACTTTGCCCTGCAAAGGGTAAAGCGGCTTTTCGATGCCAATAAAGCGGGTCATACTGGCGCCTTAGATCCCTTAGCCACAGGCATGTTACCTATATGTCTGGGTGAAGCGACCAAGTTTTCTCAGCACCTTCTCGATGCAGATAAGCGCTATCTGGTCACGGCTAAACTCGGTGTACGCACCGATACTAGCGATTCTGACGGTCAAGTGGTGCAGACTCGTCCGCTGGATTTTAGCCAAGACTTATTGATGCAGTCGCTGGATTATTTCCGTGGCGAGACTATGCAGGTGCCTTCCATGTTCTCGGCACTAAAGCATAAGGGCCAGCCCCTGTACAAGTATGCCCGCGAAGGCATCGAAGTGCCTAGAGAAGCCAGACCCATCACGGTATTTGAACTGAATTTTATCTCTTTAGAAGGCGATGAGCTGACCTTAGACATACATTGTTCTAAGGGAACCTATATTCGAACCATCACAGATAATCTCGGTGAAATGTTGGGCTGCGGCGCTCATGTGATTATGCTCAGGCGTACTCAAGTCGCAGACTACCCTTATGATCGCATTGTCAGCCTAACTCAGCTCAATGAGATGGTTGAAAAGGCTGAGGCCGAAGGTGTGGATGCTAAGGCTATGCTCGATGAGCTATTGCTGCCTATGGATACTGCGGTCAGTAAGTTTCAAGAAATTAACTTAGCCGACACAGTCGCACCTTACCTAATGAACGGCAATCCGGTGCAGAATCCTGGAAATTGTCAGTTAGCCGATGGAGAACTCGTGCGGCTCACTATCGGTGAAGCGCATAAGTTTGTCGGTATTGGCTCGATCAATGATGATGGTCTGTTGGCACCTAAGCGCCTCATCGTGCTCAGAGATGGCGTAGAAACCACTTAAGCTTACCTTTTAGCGGTTATTTTACTTTGCCGGTTGCGTAACCCGCCGGGAATAGGTAAAATGCCGCGCTCCTTTAGCTGAGTTAGTGATTGGCTAAAGATTTATTAATGCATTATTTGGAGAGACAAAATGTCACTAAATGCTGAACAAACTGCAAAAATCCTAGCTGACTTCGGTCGTTGTGAAAACGATACTGGTTCTTCTGAAGTTCAGGTTGCTCTTTTAACTGCTCAGATTAATCATCTACAGGGCCATTTCAAGCAGCACATCCATGATCATCACTCTCGTCGTGGTCTACTACGTATGGTCAGCACACGTCGTAAACTTCTTGCATACCTTAAGCGTACTGAAAATGTTCGTTACCAGGAACTCATCAAGAAGCTAGGTCTACGTCGTTAATTTTAACGATTAAACCTGGAAAAGGAGGCTTAGGCCTCCTTTTTTATTGCCTGTAAAAAAGCAGGCCTAGGCACTAGAGTCTAAATCTGACTGATAGTCGCCGTATTAGGTTTGATGTATTTTTCTTCAAAATCATGTTGAGACAGGGGTTCACTGAAGAAGAAACCTTGACCCATCTGACAATCATGGGCTTTGAGCCAATCCAACTGTTCTTGGGTTTCTATTCCTTCCGCGACGATATTGAGTTTAAGTTGTTTACCTAACATTAGGATGGTCGAGGCTATGGCACTCTCCTGGGGGAGGTCGGTAACGAAGCAGCGATCGATCTTCATGGTGGTAATGGGCAGGTGGCGTAGATAAGATAATGATGAGTAGCCGGTACCGAAATCATCCACGGCAATACCGAATCCTGCCGATTTAAGCTGTTCCAACTTGGTAATGGCTTTCTCTATATTATTCATCAAGGAAGTTTCGGTTATCTCTATCTCTAACAAGTCAGGTCTTATTTGATATCTAAGGGATAGCTGTTTTATATCCGGAACCAAACTTGGATCTTCAAATTGCTGTGAAGCCACATTGACCGCTATTGGCAGTGCAAAATTATACTTTGTTTGCCACTCCTTGATCGTTTTACATGCCTCCTCTATGACCCAGCGACCTATGGGGATGATGATCCCGGTTTCTTCGGCTACCGGGATAAAGGTCATGGGACTGATCAGGCGCCCATCTTTCTGCCAGCGAATAAGTGCCTCACAGCTAATCACTTTTCCTGTCTTAATATCGAGCTTTGGCTGGTAATGCAGCACAAACTCATTGTTCTTCAGTGCGTCATGCAGGGAAGCTTCGGTTCGTAACCTAACCGCTGCCCTCTCTGTCATCTGTGGCTTGAAGAAGGCCCATTGATTCGAGCCCGCAGCTTTTGCACTATACATAGCGATATCCGAATGGCGGATCAGATCTTCGGCGCTCATACCGTCATCGGGGTAGATTGAGATGCCAACTGATGCCGCCGGATGTATGGTGTGTTCCTTGAGTTGCATCGGTGTGTTCAGTTGAAAAAGCATGTGCTCAACAAAGTCGGCTGCCTGATCTGGGCTACGTATTTCATCGGCTAATATCACGAATTCATCCCCGCCCAGGCGAGCCACAGTGCCTTTATCTGCCACTACGCGTTCGAGAACTTGCGCTATTCGAGTAAGAAATTGGTCTCCAATGGCATGACCCAAGGAATCATTGATATTTTTAAACCTGTCTAGGTCGATAAATAACATGCAAAATTGGTGTTTATGTACACGGGCCCTTTGAATGCTAACCGCTATGGTTTCCAGCAGCAGGGTGCGGTTAGGTAAACCCGTGAGTGGGTCTCTAGTCGCCATCTTTCTCAGTTTACTCTGGGTCTGCGCAAACTGAATCAGTATCTGGTTAAATTTTGAGGTAACCAGACCTAGCTCATCATCCATATGAGCCTTAGATACCGGCAGTAAGTTCTCAGCGGGTGATTCAGGATCGATCTTGTCAATTGCCTCACTGATCTCGGCGATGGGTTTGGTCAAGAAACGATGAAAAACAATCGACAGCAATAGAGTAATAAGCAGGGCTCTGGTCAACGTTGCAATTAAGCTGAATCTGAGTTGTGAAAAGAGTGAATCAGTGAGTTCTTGGGTGTCGTAGAAGATGGTTAATGTGCCTATGAGCTGCTGTTGCTCACTGTCTTTAAAATTAATGGGTCGATAAAGGCTGCGGGAGATCTCTCTGAGATCGCCAAACAGTTTCTTACTCAATTGATTAAACATATTGGGTGAAGAGAGAGGTGAGGCGACTGAGACAAACATGGAACCGTCATCGAGTTCGATAACTGCGGAACCCACATGGGCGACTTTTAACATCCCCTCTATGGTTTGTTTAGCTAAGTTATCGTCCAACGCCCAAACTGCGTTCGAGGCCGATTGCTCCACCGAGTCTAATAACTCTTTCTGCGACGTTTTAAGTTCATCTCTGGTAGTAACACCGACCAAGGCTATCTCGACGATAAAAATGGCGACAGCGAAGAAGAGTGCCGAAAAAACGACCAGGCTGGTTTGTTTCCATGTAAGTGATTTAAAGCTAGCAGTCATTAACTCATCCATTAATCAGTGAACTGATATTAGAAACTGAACTATTTAGGCACCCAATAACAAAATAATCCTGATTATATCCACTTTAGAGAAAAGTTTCGGCTTTGTCATCAATCTGTGCCCTTTATCTCTTGAATAGAGATGAAGTATACTTGCGCGTGTAATTAAGATAATTAAATTTAAGGAATGGTTCACGTGAATCCAATCGTAAAGAGTTTTGAGTATGGTCAGCACACAGTCACATTAGAGACTGGGGTTATTGCACGTCAAGCAGATGCTGCCGTATTAGCAAGTATGGGTGATACTACAGTTTTGGTTACTGTGGTAGGAAAGAAAGACGAAGAGCCGGGTCGCGACTTTTTCCCTCTCACAGTTAATTATCAGGAAAGAACTTACGCTGCTGGTAAGATCCCTGGTGGTTTCTTTAAGCGTGAAGGTCGTCCATCTGAGAGTGAAACCCTGATCGCACGTCTTATCGACCGTCCCATTCGTCCTCTATTCCCTAATGGCTTCAAGAATGAAGTTCAGGTAATTATCACAGTGGTTTCTGTGGATCCTGAAATCAATCCTGATGTTATCTCTATGATAGGTACTTCTGCAGCCCTAGCTATCTCAGGCCTGCCATTCAATGGTCCATTGGGTGTGGCACGCGTTGGTTACATCAACGGCGAATATATCCTTAACCCTGAAGTTAGTCAGCTAGCCGAGAGTGACCTAGACCTAATCGTCGCAGGTACTGAAGGCGCAGTATTGATGGTGGAGTCTGAAGCCGCCTCTTTGGCTGAAGAAGTGATGCTAGGCAGCGTCGCCTATGGTCATGAGCAACAGCAAGTTGTTATCACAGCCATCAAGGAGCTTAAAGCAGAAGCGGGCAAGCCTGCTTGGAATTGGTCTGCACCTGTATCTGATGCAGATTTGGTCGCCAAAATTAAGGTGCTTGCAGAAGAAAAATTCTCAGCTGCATACCAGATCGCCGATAAGAGCGAACGTCGTGACGCGGTTAATGTACTTAAGAGTGACGCTATCGAGACTCTTGTTGCTGAAAATGCGGATGTCGACCTACGTGAAGTCGGTAAGATATTAAGTAGCGTTGAGAAGCAAGTCGTACGTAGTCGCATCATAGCGGGTAAGCCTCGTATCGATGGTCGTGAGCCAGATATGGTTCGTGGTCTTAACGTGATGGCCGGTGTACTTCCACGTACTCACGGTAGCGCGATATTTACCCGTGGTGAGACTCAAGCACTAGTGACTTGTACTCTAGGTACCGAGCGTGATGCACAGAAAGTTGACAGCATCATGGGCGAATACACTAACCGCTTTATGCTGCACTACAACTTCCCTCCTTACTGTGTTGGTGAGACGGGTTTTGTGGGTTCGCCTAAGCGTCGTGAAATTGGTCACGGTAAGCTAGCTTGGCGTGGTATGAAAGCGGTTATGCCTTCTGCTGAAGAATTCCCATACAGCATTCGCGTCGTATCAGAGATCACTGAATCAAACGGTTCAAGCTCTATGGCTTCTGTATGTGGTACTTCTCTTGCGTTAATGGATGCGGGTGTTCCGATCAAGACGTCTGTTGCCGGTATCGCCATGGGTCTAGTTAAAGAGGGTGACGATTTCGTCGTTCTTTCTGACATTTTAGGTGATGAAGATCACTTAGGTGATATGGACTTCAAAGTTGCTGGTACTCGTGACGGTATCACAGCACTGCAGATGGATATCAAGATCGAAGGTATCACACAAGAGATCATGCAGATCGCACTTCAGCAAGCTTATGGCGCTCGAGTTCATATCCTTAACGTGATGGACCAGGCTATTGGCACACATCGTGACGATATCTCGGCTCACGCACCACGTATTACCACCATCAAGATCAACCCTGAAAAGATCCGTGATGTGATTGGTAAAGGTGGCGCTACAATTCGTGCGCTTACCGAAGAAACTGGCACCACGATTGAGCTAGAAGATGACGGTACAGTTAAGATCGCTTCTTCTAACGGCGAAGCGACTAAAGAAGCTATCCGTCGTATCGAAGAGATCACTGCTGAAGTCGAAGTCGGTACTATCTATAACGGTAAGGTTGTTCGTATCGTTGATTTTGGTGCCTTCGTGACAATCTTGCCTGGTAAAGATGGTTTGGTTCATATCTCTCAGATAGCTGAAGAGCGTGTTGCCAACGTTTCTGATTACCTACAGACGGGTCAAGAAGTCAAAGTTAAGGTGATGGAAGTTGATCGTCAGGGTCGCGTACGTCTTTCTATGAAAGAAGCGCAGCCTAAAGCCGAGTCAGCACCCGCTGCCGAGTAATCACGATATTAGTGAATTAAACAAGGAGACCTCAGGGTCTCCTTTTTTGTACTCGTTGATTTGGTTTGGTAATATTTTAGTCAATAATGTGCAAAAAATTAGCTGTGCTGGACGTCATTTCTTGTAAACGCATGCTTTTTGCTAGCAATAAGCTGAATGAGTACAGAAAAAATTAAATCCCTGATAGCAGTAGCGATAGGGGATTGCTATGATTAGCCTCATAGTTGAACTCAAAGGGTTAAATGGATGAATCAAAAAGTGCGGACCACCGCAATTGCTGTTTTGGCTGGTATGAGTATTTTCCTGACCGGATGTGTGTCGACTCAATCTGGTGGCAGCGAGCAAGGTAAGGTGATGGTTGAGCCCGTCATGCCCGATTACAAGCTAGAGATCACGCTTGCCAAGTTAAATGAAATTTTATCCTCAGTCGATTTAACTCAAGAGCAAAGGGCACGATTCCATTATGACCGCGGTGTCATCTATGACAGCGTAGGTTTGCGGATCTTGAGCCGCATCGATTTTCATCAAGCATTGAAACTTCAGCCTAATCTTGCCGATGCCTATAACTTTATCGGCATCTATCATACTCAGGAAGGTCAGTTCGAGAGTGCATATGAAGCCTTCGATGCTGTGCTGGAGCTGTCACCGGAATATGATTACGCATTCTTAAACCGTGGTATCGCCCTCTATTATGGTGGGCGTTATGAGTTAGCGATTGCCGATATGCAATCATTCTATTCATTGGACCCTAAGGATGGCTACCGCGCCTTATGGTTGTACCTGACACAAAGTGCTCAGGATACTGAGCAAGCCAAGGCTAACCTAGCAATGAGTCAGCCAGATCTTGCGCCAAATGCCTGGTCGAGTGTATTGGTGGATTATTATCTTGGTAAAAACTCCAGGGAAGAGGTGTTTGCAGCGGCTAAAGTGGGGCTTTCTCACCCCAATGAATATGCGGAACGTTTATGTGAAGCTTACTTCTATATTGCTAAGATAGCCCAAGAGCAAGGTCAGTATAGCGATGCGGCAAATTATTTCAGGCTGGCACTGGCGACCAACATCTATGACTTTGTCGAGCATAGATATGCGCGGATCGAGTTAGCTAGGTTAAATAGCATCATGCATCAAGAGCAGCTGAGCCAATAATTTAGCTCAGAGGTTATTGAAAGCCTAATGCCATCTCGTTGAGATGGCATTTTTTATGCCTATATTAAAATATAGGCTCAGCTATGAGTCACCTAGCTAATTTGTTCGCTTGGCGCTATAATTGCCGCCTTTTTAGCACATCACCAATCTGCAGGTTACCATGTCAGCCAATACAGTTGAGGTCGGCAAACGTCGCACTTTCGCCATTATCTCTCACCCGGATGCGGGTAAAACCACCATTACCGAAAAAGTACTCTTGTTCGGTAATGCCTTACAGAAGGCCGGAACCGTAAAAGGTAAGAAGTCGGGTCAGCATGCCAAGTCTGACTGGATGGAGATGGAGAAAGAGCGTGGGATCTCGATCACCACATCTGTCATGCAGTTTCCCTATAAAGAAGTGTTAATCAATCTCCTCGATACTCCGGGTCACGAAGACTTCTCGGAAGATACTTATCGTACCCTGACTGCCGTCGATTCTTGTCTGATGGTTATCGATTCGGCAAAAGGTGTAGAGCAAAGAACGATTAAGCTAATGGAAGTCACGCGCCTGCGTGATACGCCTATCGTCACATTTATGAACAAATGTGACCGTGATATTCGCGATCCATTAGAGCTGATGGACGAGGTCGAAGAGGTACTGAAAATTGCCTGTGCACCCATTACCTGGCCGATAGGCTCAGGTAAAGAGTTTAAAGGTGTTTATCATCTGCTGCGTGATGAGGTGATCCTATACCAGAGTGGTCAGGGACATACCATTCAGGATTCTAAGATCATCAAGGGGCTGGATAACCCTGATCTTGATGAAGCTATCGGTGCCTATGCCGACGAAGTGCGCGAAGAGTTAGAGTTGGTTCTGGGCGCAGCGACTGAATTTGATCTGGAGTTGTTCCTCAAGGGAGAGCTGACGCCGGTATTCTTCGGTACTGCATTGGGTAACTTCGGTGTCGATCATATTCTCGACGGCATGGTCGAATGGGCTCCTACACCTCAGCCTCGTGAAACCGAGGCGAGAGATGTACTGCCACAAGAGGAGAAATTCTCTGGCTTCGTGTTTAAGATCCAAGCAAACATGGATCCCAGACACAGAGACAGAGTCGCATTTATGCGGATCTGTTCTGGTAAGTATGAGCAGGGCATGAAGATGCACCATGTGCGTCTAGGTAAAGATGTCAATGTCAGTGATGCGTTGACCTTTATGGCAGGTGACCGTAATCGTGCCATAGTGGCGTATCCTGGTGATATTATTGGCCTGCATAACCACGGCACCATGCGTATCGGCGATACCTTTACCCAAGGTGAGAAGCTGCGTTTCACCGGCATTCCTAACTTTGCGCCTGAGATGTTCCGTCGAATCCGTCTAAAAGACCCGTTGAAACAGAAGCAGCTACTTAAAGGCCTGGTTCAGCTTGCCGAAGAGGGAGCCGTGCAGGTATTCAGACCCATAGATTCGAACGATCTTATCGTTGGCGCTGTCGGTGTACTTCAGTTTGAAGTGGTTGTTGGTCGCTTGAAGAGTGAATATAAGGTCGAAGCCATCTATGAAGCCATCAATGTCTCAACTGCCCGTTGGGTGTATTGTGACGATGAGAGAAAACTAGACGACTTTAGACGTAAGTGCAGTGTTAACTTAGCCCTGGATGGCGGTAATAACCTGACCTATATCGCCCCGACTATGGTTAATCTTAATCTGTCTATGGAGCGTTATCCTGATATTCAGTTCGCCAAGACGCGTGAGAATTAATCTAGACTAGTGTTCGACGCCTTGTTCTCATTAAGCCCCAGTCGAAAGATTGGGGCTTTTTTATTGAATCGTTTATTATCTTATATGTATAGATTTTGTTATGGCAAGGTCTCTGGGGCGTTTTCTTAAGCCACAAAAGATAACAGCCGATCTTGGTATGATTAAATTAAATTAAATTCATTGAATGAGCGGATAATGACGCCGATGCGAATACTCGATAGCCATGCACATCTGGACGATGCCTTGTTCGATAGCGACCGTGATGAACTCTTCGAGTCTATGGCGCTGGCAGGCATAGCAACGGCTATCATCCCTGGAGTCAGCCCCGAGCGCTGGGACAAGCAAATGGATGTCGCAAAGCGGTACTCATGTCCTTTTGGGTTAGGCATACACCCTTGGTTTTGCGAAGACGATCCGCAACAGGCCTTGGAGCATTTAACCACTAAACTCAATAGTTATCAGCAAGACCCATACTTGGTTGCCATCGGAGAGTGTGGTCTGGATAAGCTACGTAAGGACAATTGGGACGGACAAGTCATTGCACTGAAGGCGCAACTCTCTATGGCCCGGCAGCTAAACTTGCCGGTGATCTTGCATGTGGTGAAGGCCCATAGTGAGATGCTGGCCATCTTGAAACGCTACTCTCTGCCCAGAGGCGGAGTGGTCCATGGCTTCTATGGTAGCTTAGACATCGCTAGCGAGTACATTAAGCTAGGTTTTAAGCTGGGGATCGGTGGCTTGATTTTAAACCCGAGTGCCAGAAAACTGCAAACCTGCGTCGCTCAACTTCCCCTCGATAGCGTGTTAATCGAGACAGATTCTCCTGCTATGGCACCTCGAAATGCAGCTGGGTCACGCAACACACCCCTTATTTTGCAGTCAATCATCGCAGAAATAGCAAATTTACAGAAAAAAACCAGTGTTCTGATTTCAGAACAAACGTTTCAAAATGCGGTGCAACTCTTTGACCTTAAATTAATTTTAATTTAAACAGATGTGAATCGCATCGTAGTTTGTGATTAAAGTACTGAAATTAAACTTCAAAAACATGATCGAAACAACGCTTTTGAGTTTTTGCTCGGGTATAATCGTCCGCGAAAAAGGTTGGTTAACACCATAATTAAAAAGTATTAACAATAGGGTGATGGTTAATGGATATTTTAATGAGTCTAGTAGGGGTGGTCACCTTACTATTGATTGGTTTTTTACTCTCTAATGGTAAAAAGTCAATCAATTACCGTACCGTAATTGGTGCGTTAGCAATTCAAGCCGCTTTCGGTGGCTTCGTTCTTTACGTGCCAATTGGTCAAGAAGTACTAGGTGGCGTTTCAATGGGCGTAGCCAATGTCATTGGTTACTCTCAAGCGGGTATCGACTTCCTCTTCGGTGGTCTAGGTACTGACGCCATGTTCGCAAACGGTGTTGGCTTCGTCTTCGCTGTTCGCGTTTTACCTGTGATTATCTTCTTCTCTTCTTTAATCGCAGTGCTTTACTACCTAGGCATCATGCAACTTGTCATCAAGTTCATTGGTGGTGCATTGCAAAAAGCACTAGGTACAAGTCGTACTGAGTCTATGGCTGCGACGGCAAACATCTTCGTCGGCCAAACTGAGGCTCCCCTAGTTGTGCGTCCGTTTATCGCGACCATGACTAACTCAGAGCTTTTCGCCATCATGGTGGGTGGTCTGGCTTCTATCGCTGGTGCGGTACTTGCTGGTTATGCTGGCATGGGCGTTAAGATTGAGTATTTGGTTGCTGCGTCATTTATGGCAGCGCCTGGTGGTCTTATGATGGCCAAGCTTATGCACCCAGAGACCGAAGAAACTATCAACAAGATGGGCGACTTACCAGAAGACGCCGACAAGCCAGCTAACGTCATCGACGCTGCTGCTGCCGGCGCTGCATCTGGTATGCATTTAGCACTTAACGTGGGTGCTATGCTACTTGCCTTCGTGGGTCTTATCGCCATGCTTAACGGCATGATCGGTGGACTAGGTGGATTAGTTGGTATCGAGAACTTAACTCTGGAACTTATCCTAGGTTACATCTTCATGCCTCTAGCATTCCTAATCGGTGTACCTTGGAACGAAGCTTTGGTTGCTGGTTCATTCATCGGTCAGAAGATCATCGTCAACGAATTCGTCGCTTACCTGAACTTCGCCCCTTACCTTAAAGATATTGCCGAAGGCGGTATGGTTGTTGCTGAAACCGGTCTTGCTATGACTGATAGAACTAAAGCTATCATCTCATTCGCACTATGTGGATTCGCTAACCTATCTTCAATCGCAATTCTACTTGGTGGTCTAGGTGCCATGGCGCCAAGCCGTCGTCATGACTTAGCTAAGCTAGGTGTACGTGCCGTTATCGCAGCATCGCTTGCGAACCTAATGAGTGCGACACTAGCGGGTCTATTCTTAGCAATGTAATCCATAGGCAGCTTATAGTGAGCTGCCTTGTTTTATGTCTAAGGGTAATCCTGTGGGGCAACCCACAATTGGGCGCTGTTCATGGGGGCAGGGTCCAAGTTAGCTCAACCATTTTTCGCAGTAATACCAGACTACATCTCCTTCTCGCTGATTTTTAGGGGAGAGCTGTACTCGATTAAACACAATTTAAAATCAGATTTTTCACCATAGCTGTTATTAAATAGCATGAAGAATCAGAAGTTTGTTCATTTGTTAGGATTTTGTGTTCGCATTTTTACATTAATTATATTGTGCTTTACGATAAATTGGGTAGAATGCGGCGCCATAAGAAAAGAACGCTGACTCGAAAAGAGCGGCATACCATAAAATAAATGGGGTTGATGATGAAAAACGTTAAAACTATAGCACTCGCTACAGCACTTGCAGCAACAGCAGCGATATCTGCACCAACGTTCGCGGCAGACCGCGGCGATGATATCCACGCGGGTGATTACAACTGGATGCAGATGAACTACATGTATGCCGTTGATGAACTTCCAGGTGGAAGCAGCCATGACTATCTTGAATTAGAATTCGGTGGCCGTTCAGGTGTTGTCGATTTGTATGGTTATTTAGATATTTTTAACCCAAGTGAACGTCCAGATAGCGATAAGTCTGGTTCTCCAAAAATGTTCCTTAAGTTTGCACCGCGTTTCTCTATCGATGCAATGACAGGTTGGGATCTATCCACTGGTCCAATTCAAGAAGTTTACATCTCGACTCTATTTAACTGGGGCGGCGGAGACAAAGACCTTTACGGTGAAGATGCTGGTGATGTAAACAATGCTTCAATCGGTATAGGTGCTGATGTTATGGTTCCTTGGTTGGGCAAAGTAAGCATGAACCTATATAAGTATTATGAAATTCAAGCTAAAGCTTGGAATGGTTACCAGTTCTCGATGAACTGGTTCAAGCCTTTCTACAACTTCGATAACGGTAGCTTCATCTCTTATCAAGGTTACCTAGACTATCAGTTTGCAAGTGACAATGACTATTCTACTACTCAAGCGTCTTCTGGCGGGGTAATGTTCAATGGTATCTATTGGCATTCTGACCAGTTTGCAGTTGGTTATGGCTTAAAGGCATTCAGTGATGTTTACCTAATCAAAGACTCTGATGGCTTCCAGTCTACAGGTTTCGCACATTACTTCTCAGCAACTTACAAGTTCTAAGAGCTAATCTTGACGATGAGTCATAGATTTTTTATTAGCAATAAGTAAGCATCTAGAGCCGTGCGATGCACGGCTCTATATTTAACCTTTACTTAAGCATGAGCTATATTTTGTTAGTCTGTTTAATTAAAGCTTAATCTATACAATATAAAGATAAATGAACGTTTTACGCGCTAAAATGGATTTTTCGCGGCAAGGCAGGAACCTAGCAATGTTAGTTGTAATGATGCTGTTCCCCTTCCCGGTCTTCAAGGATTCAAGTCGTGACCTAGTGTCAGGATTGTTATTAGCGGCTATATATCAGAAATCGCTAGCAACGCTGAATACCTGAATTACCAGATGTCACCTATGGTGGTGTCTTAGGCATTGCCCGAAGGCCCGGCCATAACGAATAGTCAAAACGCCCCCTATCGGCACTGTCATAATTAGATTTCTATTTCAATTTACTATTTGAACTTTTACACATTGAAATTTGTTTCGGAGAACTATTATGAGCGATTTAAAGCAAGCTGCACAAAAAGCCATTCAATTAATGGACCTAACTACCCTTAATGACGACGATACCGATCAGAAAGTGATCGAGCTTTGTCATAAGGCGCAGACTGCGGCAGGTAACACCGCCGCTATCTGTATCTATCCTCGTTTTATCCCGATTGCCCGTAAGACACTGAACGAAATGGGCGCTGACAGCGTACGTATCGCGACTGTGACTAACTTTCCACACGGCAACGATGATATTGCTATTGCAGTATTAGAGACTCGTGCAGCCGTTGCTTACGGTGCTGACGAAGTCGATGTCGTCTTCCCCTACCGCGCCCTGATGGATGGCAATGAAACGGTCGGTTTCGAGCTAGTCAAAGCCTGTAAAGAAGCTTGTGGTGATGAAGTTCTGCTTAAAGTCATCATAGAATCAGGTGTGCTGCAAGATCCGGCACTTATCCGTAAAGCCTCTGAGCTTTGTATCGATGCAGGTGCCGATTTTATCAAGACTTCAACCGGTAAAGTCGCGGTCAATGCCACGCTAGAAGCGGCTGAGATCATGATGACAGTGATCAGCGAGAAGAACACTAAAGTAGGTTTCAAGCCTGCAGGTGGCGTGCGTGATGCCGCCGCAGCTAAAGAATTTTTAGGCGTAGCGGCTCGTCTCTTAGGTGATGATTGGGCGACTCCAAGCACTTTCCGTTTCGGTGCATCTAGTCTGCTAGTTAACCTATTGCACACGTTAGATCTCGGTGAAGCTGCTAAAGGTAAGCAGGGCTACTAGTTCATCAAGGCTAAGTCACAATAGCCTTATTCTTTTAATGTGAACAATAAGGCTAATCTTTTTAGCAAGTGTGATCTAAATCTAAATGAAGACACTGAAACTGGGCTAGTATCGAATGTAGCAAAGTTACAGTTTTAGTGTTTTATAAAAGAGTTTGTGGCTTAAAACTGAATTTCAGTTACAGACTTGGAGGCAGTACCATGTTTCTAGCACAAGAGATAATTCGTAAAAAGCGCAACGCAGAAGCCTTGTCAAAAGCAGAGATCCAGTTCTTCGTTAAAGGCATCACCGACAATACCGTTTCAGAAGGTCAAATTGCGGCCTTTGGTATGGCAGTCTACTTCAACGACATGAACATGGATGAGCGCATCGCGCTGACCACATGCATGCGTGATTCAGGCACAGTACTCGACTGGCAGAGTCTGGATCTAAACGGTCCTATCATAGATAAGCACAGCACGGGTGGCGTCGGTGACGTGATCAGCTTGATGCTTGGCCCAATGGCTGCCGCTTGTGGTGGTTATGTGCCTATGATATCGGGTCGTGGTCTAGGCCATACCGGTGGCACCTTAGATAAGTTTGATGCTATCCCAGGTTATCAAACTGAGCCAGACAGTGCCCTGTTTAGAAAAGTGGTTAAAGAGGCGGGCGTGGCCATCATTGGTCAAACCGGCGATCTGGTTCCTGCCGATAAACGTTTCTATTCTATCCGTGACAATACCGCCACAGTCGAGTCTATCTCCCTCATTACTGCTTCAATTCTTTCTAAGAAACTGGCAGCGGGTCTCGATGCTCTGGCGATGGACGTCAAAGTCGGCAGCGGCGCATTTATGCCAACCTATGAAGCCTCTGAAGAGCTGGCTCGTAGCATTACCGCCGTAGCAAACGGTGCCGGGACAAAGACCACAGCACTACTTACCGATATGAACCAGGTCTTGGCTTCTTGTGCCGGTAATGCCGTCGAAGTGAAAGAGGCGGTGGATTTCCTTACCGGTAAATACCGCAACCCACGTCTATACGAAGTCACCATGGGTCTATGTGCCGAAATGCTGCAACTCGGTGGCATAGCCGCGAATGAAGCCGATGCGAGACAAAAGCTAAATAGAGTGCTCGATAATGGTAAGGCTGCCGAAATTTTTGGCCGCATGATATCTGGACTCGGTGGTCCGACAGATTTTATCGAAAATCCAGGTCTGTATCTGCCTGAGTCTAAAATTGTGCGCCCGGTTTATGCCGAGCAAACAGGTTTCGCCTCAGCCATGGATACCCGAGAGCTAGGTCTAGCAGTGGTCACCTTAGGGGGTGGACGCCGCAAACCTGGTGATGCACTGGACTACAGTGTGGGCCTGACTCAGGTTTGCGCCTTAGGTGATGAGATCACCAAGGACAAACCGATTGCCATGATCCACGCTCAGTCACAGAGTGCTTTCGAAGAAGCCTCTGCGGCAGTGAGAAATGCTATTCAGGTTACCGATGCTCGTCCCGAGAAGACACCTGAAATTTATCGTTATATACGCGCCGAAGATCTGTAAATAGGCTGCGTAAGAGGTTTTTATGAAAAGAACAATCATCATGATGATGGACTCATTCGGTGTAGGCGCTGCAAGTGATGCAGAATCTTTCGGCGATGTCGGGTCCGATACTTTCGGTAGCATAGCCAAAGCGTGCGCCGAAGGTAAAGCCGATATCGGCCGTCAAGGACCACTCAAACTGCCTAATCTGTGTCGTCTTGGTCTAGCCATGGCGGGTAAAGAGAGTACGGGTGAATTTGCCGCGGGTTTTAGTGACAATGTCGAAGTTATCGGTGCCTATGGGCATGCCGACGAGCTGAGCACAGGTAAAGACACGCCTAGTGGTCATTGGGAAATGGCAGGTGTGCCAGTCTTATACGAGTGGGGATACTTCTCCGAACTGACTCATTCTTTTCCGAAAGAGCTGACCGATAAGATTCTGGCCCGTGCTGGACTCGACAGCTACATGGGTAACTGTCATGCGTCGGGTACGGCGATATTAGAAGAGCTGGGCGAAGAGCATATGCGCACCGGCCAGCCTATCTTCTATACTTCGGCTGATTCAGTTTTTCAGATCGCCTGTCATGAAGAGTCATTCGGCCTAGAGAACCTTTATACTCTATGCCAAATAGCGCGAGAAGAGCTTGAGCCATATAATATTGGTCGTGTGATTGCACGTGCCTTCGTCGGTACTTGTGCCAGCGATTTTGAGCGCACCGGTAATCGTCGTGATTACGCGGTAGAGCCACCAGCGAAGACGGTTCTCGACAAACTTGCTGCCGATGGCGGCGAAGTGGTCAGTGTCGGCAAAATTGCCGACATCTACGCCCATTGTGGCATCACCAAGAAGGTGAAGGCGACTGGCCTCGAAGCCTTGTTTGATGCAACGCTTGAGCAAGTTAAACAAGCGGGCGACAGAACCATAGTGTTCACTAACTTCGTCGATTTCGACTCTCATTATGGTCATCGCCGCGATATCGCGGGTTATGCCAAGGCGCTGGAATATTTCGATTCCCGTATGCCTGAGATGCTCGAACTGCTCAACGAAGATGATTTGCTGATATTAACAGCCGATCACGGCTGTGATCCAAGCTGGAAAGGCACAGATCATACTCGTGAACGTGTGCCTGTATTGGCATTGGGCGCAGGACTCGAAGCTGGGTCTCTGGGACGTCGTAAGACTTTCGCCGACATTGGTCAATCTATCGCTACTTATTTTAAGCTAGAACCGATGGAATATGGCGAGTCTTTCGTCAAGTAATACATTTAGTTCTGAGCTGATATCGATTAGTTTAGCACTGCTTTTAAGTTTGGCGGTTTAGATGATGGCCGCCATAAATAAGACTTAATACTAATTTTAGTACTAGTTTAAGTTACAAATATATAAGGGGTTATATAGATGGCTACACCACATATTAATGCTGTTGATGGTGCATTCGCGGATACTGTGCTTTTTCCAGGCGATCCACTTCGTGCTAAATACATAGCTGAGACGTTCCTGGAGAACGTTGAGCAAGTGACTGACGTGCGTAACATGTTTGGTTTTACCGGTACTTATAAAGGCGTTCGTATCTCAGTGATGGGTTCAGGCATGGGCATTCCTTCTGCCTCTATCTACGCAACAGAACTTATCAGAGACTATGGGGTTAAGAACCTGATCCGTGTGGGGACTTGTGGCGCTGTGAGCACAGACGTTAAAGTACGTGACGTATTGATCGGCATGGGTGCGTGTACCGATTCTCAAGCTAACCGTCTGCGTTTCAGGGGCCAGGATTTCGCCGCTATCGCCGATTACGGTCTGCTAAGCGCTGTTGTTAAGGCCGCCGACGCTAAAGGTATCAAGTACCGCGTGGGTAACTTGTTCTCGGCAGACCTTTTCTACACGCCAGATCCAGAGATGTTCGACGTGATGGAAAAGATGGGCGTTCTAGGTGTCGAGATGGAAGCTGCCGGTCTATACGGCGTAGCGAAAGAGTTTGGTGCTAAGGCTTTATGTGTCGTGACGGTATCAGATCATATCCGTACCGGTGAGAAGACGTCTGCCGATGAGCGTCAGTCTACTTTCAACGAAATGATCGAAATGACACTAGAAGCGGCAATTACTCTGTAATTTCACTTTTAGTTGTTGATAATCCCCTCCATCGCTATCCGTGCGATCGGGGATAAGTACATTCATGTACAAAAGGGCTCATTAGAGCCCTTTTTTTGTGTCTATGTAGGAGGGGCTTTAGCCCCGAGAATCTAGGTTCTAGGTTCTAGGTTCTAGGTTCTAGGTTCGAGATTCTAGGTTGTTAGCTCCATCCTCTCCCGGCTAAAGCCGGTCCTACAACGAATATAAGCGGCCTAGTCTCAATAATGGGAGGGGCTTTAGCCCCCAAGAACCTAGGAACTAGGTTCTTTATCCTTCTTTATCCTTCTTTATCCTTCTTTATCCTTCTTTAACTTCTTCGGCTTCTTTCTTAATTTCGCACGAGTCTTACGTCTATCGAAATCGGCACGTTTAAATGACAGTGATCGGGACAATAGCATACCTATCAGACCCGCTATGATGAGCATCATCTGCTGCTGTTCCATATGGATCTGATGGGCTTCTTTAATCTCATTGAAGAAGAGTCTGGGCTCTAGCCTCACCTCGATAAAGCCTAAGTTATTACCATCTTGGACCACAGCTTCGACATAGGGGGGGTATCGTTGCAGTAGCAGACTTAATTCCTCCGAGCCTGGTTCCAGCTCCTCATCGGTAACACTCTGGGCAAATGAAAGCCTCTGTCCGTCTTCACTGAAGATACTGGCTGACATCACCTTAGGGTCTAAAACCAGTGTGCTGGCTAACCATTGTAGTTGTTCATCATTTTGCAGTTGCAACGCAGGAGCAGCGCCATAAGCCGTCTGTTGAACCAGTAATCTGGCCATCTTTTGCGTTTGGGACTTTAGAAGCTGCTGCCCTTGTAGTAGGCTAGTTTGCCACAACTGGATAAGACCCACGGCTAAGGTGATAGCAATTACCATCTGTATTAGCCTGCTAATTCTATGGCTCTTTTTCAGACCTTTAAGAAAAAACACTATATACCTGTATTTTTGAAGGGTGTAGCTAATCATAATTGATTATTGCCTTGCCCGGTAGTTGGAGAAGCATTACAAATGAAAAGTCTGAATCATACCTTGCTGTTTTCTTGGTTATCGAATGGAGAAAATAACCGTTTTCAATATCTGAGTCAGACTCTGGCCAAGCATAGCGAGGTCCATGCGCCGGTTTGTGAGATGAGAATTCGTTGTGTATTTGACAATAAATCAGCTGAAGCAGCACTCGCAGCGGCCATCGGCCAGCTACAGCAAGATTTGAGTTTAGCGATTATCGAGCGCAACACAGGGCTCAATTGCATCGAAATCTGCGCCACTGAGTCACTAAACTCGGCACAGATGCAACTGATATCCTCTATCCAAGGGGTTGAAACCTTTCCTATTTCAGATAAGCAGGCCAAGTTAAATCAGCCAGGGCTTTTAGTGATGGATATGGATTCGACGGCGATTGAGATTGAGTGTATCGATGAGCTGGCCGTGATGGCCGGAGTCGGTGCCGCGGTTGCGGCTGTGACTGAGCGTGCGATGCAAGGTGAGTTGGATTTCGAAGAGAGCCTGCGTGCTCGTGTGGCCCAGCTCGAAGGTGCCGATGAGCGGATCATTCAAGACTTGTGTGATCGGCTGCCCTTGATGCCAGGGTTAGTCGAGTCAGTCGAAGAGTTACAGTCTTATGGCTGGAAACTCGTGCTGGCCTCAGGTGGTTTCACTCCTTTCGTTGGTCACTTGAAACAGCTTCTGGGCTTAGATGCCGCCTATGCAAACGAGTTGGTTATAGAACAAGGTAAACTCGCCGGAACCATTAGCGGCCAGGTTGTCGATGCGCAATTTAAGGCTGACACTGTGCTCCGCTGCGCCGAGTTGTGGCAAATCCCTGTGGGCCAAAGACTCGCCATCGGTGATGGTGCCAATGATATAGCCATGATCGAGACTGCCGATTATGGCATCGCTTACCATGGAAAACCTAAACTCGAGCAGGCGGCCGATGTCAGCATCAGCAAGCTTAATCTCAAGGCTCTGCCCTATTTGTTGCTGCTGAGTTAGTGGGTACACTTGTCAGGTGATGTCAGATGTTATTGGGTTGGAAGGGGCCTCTCTTCCAATCAAGTGTATTTAACATTTCGTTTAAAACTGTCTTCTATCACCTCTGGCCACTTAGGTTTTCCTTCGCCGCTTGTTTGACTCGAGTCTGATTACGTCATTACGCTTGTTTTTTATCTGTTGACTCAGTAGTTTACTAGCTAAATTCATCCCTATTTAAAATAAGATATACGCTGTGGCTATTGAACAAGACTCGATATTTATTCCCTATCTGGATGGAAAACTGCATCTTAGACAGATAAAGCCTGTGAATGCAGACATGAGCAAACCGCCAATATTCATGCTCCATGGTGCCATGTCTAACGGTCGGGTATTTTACAGTGACTCAGGTAAGGGCTTAGCCTGTTTTCTGGCCGAGTCTGGCTTTGTGGTCTACGTGCTCGACACATATGGTCGTGGTCTGAGTACGCCTAAATTACGCCGGGGAGCTAAACTCGGTCAAGGTCAGGTCATTCGAGATCAGTTACCCTTAATACATCACTATATCGTTTCCCTGCATCGGAATAATCCAGCCATTCACTGGTGTGGCCATTCCTGGGGCGGGGTGCTGATGGCCAGTGCCATCTCTAGGTTCCCGCTGTTCCAAGAGAGCATAGCCTCTCTGGTCACCTTCGGTACTAAGCGTAGCATCAAGATTAAGTCCCTTAAAAAATGGCTGATGGTCGATATCGGCTGGAACAAGATTGCGCCGTTAATCGCCTGGTCTCATGGCTATCTGCCTGCCGATCGTTGGCGCATGGGCATGGATAACGAGAGTCGCTCCTCTCTGGCCCAGAGTATCGATTGGGTACGCGGTGATTGGATCGATAGTGATGATGGTTTCGATTATGGCAAAGCTGCCGTCAACACGGCTAACCAAGGCAAGTGGCCGAAAGCCTGGTTTATCGCCGGCCTAGGAGACGAGGTGTTGGGACACCCAGAAGATGTGCTAAGAATGATTCAGGAATGTCAGTTCGCGGACGTTCGCTATACCTTGTTGTCCAAGGCTGAAGGTTACTGTCATGATTATGGTCATGCCGATATGTTGACTCACAAAGATGCAAGGAGTGATCACTTCGAACAGGTTAAGATGTGGTATGAACAGGCTGAAGGGACGAGCTCATAGCACCTTAACCAGCATCTGCCGTGATGCCAGATCCTGTCACATACAGCTGCGGATATCTCAGTAATACTTCTTCTGTGATGTCCAGCAGTTCGCCGACGCCGATGATACGCCACATTAACTCTTCTAGCTTCCTCGCTTTGTGAGGAGCGTGAATGCCGATATATTCCATCTCACGTCGAATATAGTTGAGATCGGGCTTTCCTGCCGCGCCTCGGTAGATCCTGAGGGCCATAAATCGACCTACATTATTGCTCTGATAGATGAAGTGCTGTCTGGCATCGAGATCGCCTATCTCATTAGGTGAAATGCACTTTACTCTAACTTTTCCTTGAGATTGTCTGGAGATCTGCAGGTAGGTCTCAAAGTACTCTAGACCATCCTGGGGTTTAAGCGCCCGGATCGGGTCGATAAAATCTCTCTTAAAATGACCGTCTTTCAGCAATGATTCTAGGTTATATTCCAATGATTGGCTCGCCGAGGCGGCAAAGATATCTGTGATAACATTCTTATGAGTGCCGACCCCAATCATAGATAGTTTGGCCGATTTCTGGGTTTTTTCTATAAAATAGGGGACAGAGTCTAGGTGACGCATCAATAAGTTCTTTAATCCATCGGCGAGCTCTTTCTTCTCGCTGTTGGCCTCGATGATCTTGTCTAATTTATCTTTGTTATGAATGATGAGCTTATTGATAAACTCGACACCGACATGGGGAGTATGTCCCATTACTGCTGCTAGGTGAACAATGCCGCCTTTTTTACGGCTCTTGATCAGTCGATAGGGAAGATGACTAAGTTGAACTTTAGTCGATAGCTGCTGTAGCTTTGGAAATCCAAGCTGTATCGGGAGCGTTTTATCAAATTGAGTGGCATCATCTAAGGTTAACTGTAATCCCTTGCTCGATATATCATGGGTCGAGCCTGTGATTGATAGCTTACCTTGGCTTAACTTCACCTGAGTCTTGAAGGAGTAGCGTGCCTCATTTCGCCGTTCACTGAACTGCAGCGAAAGCAGTGTTACCGGATTACTCTTGACTTTCTTTTGTCCGAAAATCTTTAATTCATTGGCCTTGCTGTTACATATGCTGCCCCAAGACAGGTAACCTTGCTGGGACTCAGCTGTCGTGAGGTCCATAAGCTGTAGTACATGGGTAAATCGTTTCAGCTGGGCTTCTGTTAGGGCGCTGTAATTAGTGTCGTCTCCGGGGAGCATGGAGGCCTTGTAGGATTTTGCGTGATCGATCTTATTATGCGCCAGCTTAAACACTCTCCAAGAAGGCTTACTGGCACCGAAACTAAAGAAGAGTGCCAGTAAATCTTTTTGTTTAAGCTCGGCTAATGTCGCCGAATAGAAGTAGATCCCCCCTTGAGTATGAAAGGTAAAGCAGAAAAATAGTTGATGATCTTTATTTTCAGGCTCATCAAGTAGGGCTTTCAAGCGACTAGGGGAGAGCATTGCCGATAGTTGGCTGACATCTTGTTCGTCTTGAAAATAATACTCTAGTTGTTGGTTATCGCGACTGAGCAATTTATGGGTAATTTGATATTTAGCCTCGATGGATTCAAGATACAGAGGCAAATGAGGTAGGTGAGGCAGATAGTGACGCTCGAAGCCTAAGCCGGTAGCGGCCACGAGTACATCGTTGATATCGACCTTATATCTGAATTTATAGCCCCTGATCAGGTTAGACAGCATTTTCGATAGGGCATCGGATCCACCAACACGTTTGAGCCGCATCCAGCAATATTCATTGCTGGTTTGTGTATCGACTATTTCGTAGTCGACCCCTTGTTGTAGATCTTCATAATAATATTCCTCACCGAGTTCGAGTAGCTTAAGTCTGATGGGTTTACCGAGCTCGAAATGATGCTTCAGTGGGAGTCGAATTCTGGCGCCACCGACAGACAAGTCCAAGGAGATCCCCTGGACCTCTGCGCGATTAGGCTGAAGTACAGAGATCCGTATGCTGTAGTTCATCCTCTCTTCACTACGATTGAAATAACTGCCTAAGACAACCCCTTGGGCCATATAAGGAGTGGCCGGACGCTCATCTTGGGCTTTCCCCCCGTCTCTCAGTTTTAGTTTTCTGAGTTTGTGGGCTTCGATGACATTCTCATAAACCCCTAAGGTGTACTGATTTCGATAGAGCGCCACCGATTCGAGAAAACTCTCTTGGGCTGGGTCATCTAAAAAGTGTTGCTGCTTGCCATGGATAAGCGCTTTACAGGGCAATTCAGATCTGTGTCTTAGATCTATGATGCGAGTGCACAGCGACGAGATGCGATTGAGCTCCATCTTGAGTAAGAAGCGAGTAGAATTGGACTCGTCTGTGGTCAGACTCTCGAATAGCTCTTGGAAATCGGGTTCCATTAGCAGGGGCTTGAGCTGTTCAATTAGGGCACTATGTTGGTCTAAACTCATTTACTCGCTTCTTCTAAGAGGGCTATGTAACCGTATCTGCTAGTCTTGAGGCTGAAAACGAAGGCGGTTATAGTATCATGTCGGCAACTAGCCATATTACTTGACACTTAATAAGGCTAGTTAGCATATTTAAATCGTTATGATTACGGCTTAGCACTGATTATCTGTGTTACCCGTATATTGGCATATCCGCTTAGGCCTAAAATGGGATGTGTTCATTACTTTTATCTTAAGTCATTATTGGCTTTCGTTGTACGTTATTCTTTGAACTTACGGGTTAATTGTTAGGTTAACTCTATTTTTTAACTTATGTAATAAAGAGCTATGGCTAAAAATAAAACAGCATTTGTATGTAATGAGTGCGGGCATGATTTTCCTCGTTGGCAGGGGCAGTGTAGCGCCTGTGCCGAGTGGAATACCATCACTGAGGTACGCTTGGGGTCAATAAAATCGGCGGGTTCTTCCGTGTCTGGCTATGCGGGTTCTGTGGGTGGTGGCTCTAAGAAGCTCAACGAGATTAGAGAAGTCGAAGCCGAGAAGATGCTCACCGGCATAGGTGAGCTTGACCGGGTGTTGTGCGGTGGTTTAACCACAGGCTCAGTGAATATCATCTCTGGCGATCCCGGTGCGGGCAAGACGACCCTGTTATCAGACCTAGTATCTCGCATGTCCCAGCTGATGCCATCGCTATACTGTACCGCAGAAGAGTCCTTGTCACAGTTTAAGAATCGGGTGAATCGCCTCAAGTTAAGCTATCATGAAGACAATTTGTACCTGATGGCGGAAACGAGCGTCGAAGCCATCATAGCCGAGCTCGATGCCAAGCAGATCAAATTTGCCGTCATCGACTCGATTCAAGCGGTCGTCACAGATCTAGCCAATGGCAGTCCCGGCTCTCCTTCTCAAGTTAAGAGCAGCGCTCAGGCGCTGACTCAATACTGTAAGCAAAATAACGTCACCATGTTTCTCGTGGCCCACGTGAATAAAAATAATGAAACTGCCGGCCCGCAGACACTGATCCATATCGTCGACTGTCTCACTCACCTCGAGTGCAACGATGGTCAAATTCGTACCCTAAGAGCCAATAAGAACCGCTTCGGTGATGTCGATACTGTCGGTATCTTCAAGATGACAGAGCGGGGCATGCTCAGTGTCGATAACCCCAGTGAAATTTTCCTCTCGGGTTCGACGACTGAATCTCCAGGGGCGGCGATCACCTGTATTCGCAAGGGCAACCGTAACTTGTTGCTCGAGATCCAGTGTTTAACCACCGAAACCGAAGGTGAATTTCCACAGCGAGTCTGCGTCGGCCTCAATATGAACCGTATTAAAATGCTGACGGGGATATTGCGTAAGCATACCCGCACTAAGATTTTTCATGATACCTACTTCAACTTAGTCGGTGGTTTGAAGATCGACGAGTCAGAAACCTGTATCGACTTGGCTTTAGTCACCGCATTACTCAGTAGCTTGAATGATTTTGTGGTGCCCAGGACCACCTGCATCATGGGAGAGCTGAGCTTAAATGGCGATGTGCGTCCCATAGATAGCGGTGTGCCACGGGTGAAAGAAGCGGTGCAGCATGGCTTTACCGAGATCTATATTCCGCATCGCAACTATCACAAGTCGATGGAAGGGTTAGGGGCTAAGATTTATCCGGTGAAGACTATTCATGACTTCCTTGAGTTAATAAATTAACTCTACTCATTTTGTTTGTGGCTTCATGTGAGTTCATTTTGGTGGATAGGTATTGGCTTGTGTGATGATAACTTTGAGCTTCATTGTTACTTGTAGCCTGCGGCTCGCTTATATGCAGATACTTCTGCGAGACGCCGCAGGTACAGTCCCTGTAGGCTCTGCCAAAAAGTCCCTTTTTGGAAGCTCGCAGCCGCTCTACACTGGATGATTTTCTCTCTTCGATTGGGCCAACAGGCTATAATTCGGGTGTTTATGAGGGAGCTGATTTGGTATTTGGTTAGTTTACTGGATACCATAACTTTCTTGTTATCTAACGTCTGTCCGGCGAGGGATGTGCACTCTTACTTTTACAAGAGTCTGTGACATGCTGGCTCTTGATTTAATAAAAATCATCCATGGGAACTCTGCGGTTTCAAACAACCTCCATGTTTAAGAGCCAGTTCGATATCCTTATCTCTCGCTCGGATAGTTTCACGCTGTGAAACCTCGCCCTGCTGTCGAAGGTCACAGCCGTATTAAACCGAGCCATATATGGACGCTCTCCCCCCATCAAGACAATACCTCGCTAACTAAGGTATTTTTACCTTAGTTAGCCTTTGATTTTTAACTAATCAAATTGCTACTTTTTGTGACTCATAACCGGACAAGCTAATTGTCGCGAACTGGCCAAGTTAATTGTCGCCTAATACGAAATTCGGTGTTTTCGTTGTTTAGTCATGAAAAAGGCCGCAATTAGCGGCCTGATTTTGGAGTGACTTTGAATTGATCTTAAAAAATTAAGGCAGAACTCTAGGGTTAGGTTCAATAAAGACTCCAACACTTGTCGCGTATGGATCATAATGCCACTGAACATCCATGGGGCCTGCTAAAGCCTTTAGGTAAAACTCATCGTCACCATAATACGCCGTCAGACATTCTTCATCGTATACCAATTCACCTAACAGATAACAGTTTGGGTATCTTGGTGCAATGCCATAGCCGTAACCGTCGTGGTATATAGGTGCGTTACTGCCAAAGCTGCTTTCTGCCCCTAGTTTGAACTTTATCGCATCAAATTCAATGGTATAATTTACATCGTGGATTAGGCTATTGTTTGAATAGTCTTCATCGGCAATTTGTGCACTGACTTCACAGGCTATCTCGTGTTTGCCATCACTTTCACCCTCTAACAAATCGACGATATTGAATCTAATGATTCTTTCTAAAGAATCACCTGTAAATAACGAATTATTATCGATAGCGCACTCTACTAACATAGATTTATTTATCTCATCCTCTTGAGATGGGTAAATAAAATCTAACTCGGTAGCAGAAACAGTTTGATAAGCGAGTAAACTGACTAATAGAATAGGGTATTTCATTATTGTTAAATTCCATTTAACTAAAGTTTGACCCTTATTATATTCATCCATTGATGGTTAAACTATCGAAAAACGAACTGTATTTTGTCACTGAAAGTCGTTTTGTGACATTGATACGTTTATTTATACTATCTTATTTGTTCTTTTTTTGATTCGTTAGAGGTTTATCAATTACTCTTGTTTAGCGCTAAATTTATCGATGTGATAATGAGACGCTATAGCGAGTTTTAGAGTGATTTAAGAGCCATTCATGTCGGATGGTGAAACTGTCATGTTTGTTTTATTTTGTATCCAAGCCCGAAGGTAGAGTTTACTAAATACTCTAATCTGGTATTTTATCTGATGTCAGTTATTTACATTAGTTTAATATTGGCTTGGCTTGGTAGCTTGTGTTAGGGGCTGAAGATTATAAGGGGCTGACTCTATTTTCTATACCAAGGTGTGTCGGGTATTTGTGTGAATTTCATTATAAAAATATAAAAACAAGGGAAAACATGATGCGTAAACTACTTATTAAGTCGTGTGTTGCAACGTCAATTATTGGTTCATTGTTATCTGTTCAGGCTATTTCAGCTGAAAGTAACAATATTGCCTTGGCTGATTTCGCCTTCGCGAATACTAGCCTGATATATGGTGATAAAGGCTATGAGGAAGATCCACTTGGTATGGCAAGAGCCTTTGATGGCAATCCGTCAACTTCTTGGCATCCTGCCTTAACTCATGATTCTTGGTTAGGCCAGTTATTCCCAGAAGCAATGGAAGTTACCGGCTACGCCGTAAAGGGTTACATTGAGAACTTTAAAATTCAGGCGAGCCACGATGGTATTGCTTGGCAAACATTAGATTCTCAACTGCAACAGAGCCATATTAGTAGTGAGTTGACCTACTATGAAATTCCAAAGGGAAAGATTGGCGAGTATCAATATTATCGGCTCTATACCATAGGTGAAAACTATTCTGCCAACGTCCAAATGCTGGAGTTTTATGGTCAGCGTGGAGATGATGATACGGGCCAGCAAGAGGATGTGAGTTCTGCAGATTTTGCACTCTCAAGTTCTAATTCCTGGGTAATGACCGACACAGCGTTCGAATATTTACCTGATCTGCATCGTTTAGCATTTGATAATGTTAGTGGTGGCTATTATTTTTCGGATAATACCTATTGGCGCCCAGCCAGCCAGGATAATGAATGGATAGCACAGAACTTTACCCGTCCTCAGAGAATTTCTAACTACAGCATACAGGCGCAATCAAAATATATGGCGCCGGAGCATTGGTTGCTGCAGGCGAGTTTAGATGGTAATGACTGGGTGACGTTAGATGAAAGAAGCGGAGTGGATTTCGGTCCAGAAATGATGAAACAAAGCTTCGAGGTTTCAGCAAGCCATCAGGGTTCTTATCAATATTATCGTCTGTATTTTCCATCCAATGTTAAGCCAATCGGAATCAGTGAAATTGAATTGCTGACCGCATCTGCGACGACGTCACCCGTGCCAGAAGACGATGTGGTGATGCTGGTGACACGCGATTCGTTTGCTGATAAACCTTGGTACGATGAAGGCTCCCATGGCGGTTTTGTAATGGCTGTGGCTCAGGGGAAATATAATCACGAGCTTGATGTTGCCAATGAGGTGGTGTTTAAAACCTCTAATATCAATAGTGATCAACTAGACAGCTCACCGATAGACTTGTCAGAAGAGGCATTCAAAGCGGATGTGATAAACATAAGCTCGAGTACCTATAGTTATTCGGCTGGATTGAAAGGGCTAAAAAGCCTCAATGATTATTACCCTCAGCTGCCTTTAAAAATCACCTCTGCCGGTAACTCGAGCACAACCTGTACCGAGGAGGCTGCCCAGTTAGGACGGACTGTGGGGCTTAGCGCCAGTAGATTAGAGGAGTATTTTGCCGGCGTCGAGCAATCACAATGGGAACATCTCTACAAGGCATGTGATATGACAGTCGTCGCCGCAATCGATAAAGCCCAGGCTAATAGTTGGATTGTGGTTGCCGGGTATTTCGGTGATCCCGAGCGTCCTCAAAAGCCATTCGGTATATTGAAAAATCACGGCGTTGTGGCGCCCTACACCATTAACGGCAAACAAGGAACAAGCTTCTCTAGCCCGTATGTCAGTGCACTTGCTGCCATGATAAAGACACGCGCACCCGCACTGTCCGCCAGTGAACTGGCTAATATCATCTTTGTTACAGCAGATGATCTAGGTGAACCTGGTGTAGATGAAATCTGGGGCCATGGCTTGGTTAATCCCACCCGAGCAATGCAATATATGGATGAGCTAGGCTATTGATATGAGAGGCGTCTTGTTGCCTAAATAAATAGAATCTTTGGCCATAATGACGATGAGATCACCTAAGTGAAAGGGGGATCTTAGGTCATTATGGCCAAAGCACTCCGCTATAGGATGTAACCAAGGTAATACTGGAGCCAGAAATAATATGGCGACCCTGTGTCAGGGGTGTTCTCTGCCATGACTAACAAAGCGCTATCAATCCTAGGTGTACAGTTAACTATACTCAAAGAAGGCTCAAACAAGACGAAATTATAGGGTTTGGCTAAGGCGATCTGAAAGAATATTGATCTAGCTAACATATGGCGCGATAGTTTTATGCCATATTAAACACATCCTTAGGTGCCACTGTTTAACATCTGCTGGCTCATAGCTAATATTAATGCATGACGCTAAATCCATGGCACAAACTCGTTAAGCCGTGTAAGTACACACTAACCATTCTATATAATGAGATAACACCCAATGAATATATTTAATAAAGTATTATTTGCCTCAACTTTAAGCATAGCAGCAGTGACGGGTGTAGCGCAGGCAAGTGACCTAACATGCAAGGTAAAAGGTGGTGATGATATCACTATGATTAATATAAATATTCTGCGTTCGAATGAGCCGGTAGTTAAGATTGATGGTGGCTACAAGACACCGATACTGAGTAACATTTATCGAATCGATGGCGTTGATGGTCAAGACATTAGCGCAACGCCAACCTATCTTTCATACAATCAATATCCGTTAGCTGATCACAAGTTGCTTGCTACAATACAAGTTTATGGCGAAGAGGCTGTGACAGGCCTTTGTATCGTGACTGATGAAATCTAAGCCGCAGAGTTTATCGGGGACAAACCTTAACTTAATATGGCTCTAAGTCAGTTGTCCTGACTTTCGTGATCAACAATAAACAGCTCAAGTTCACGATTAAGCATGGATGAATCACCGGTATTGAGCTCGATCATGCGGCGAAGGTGACTGATGCTATCCACATCTATATACTCACACCTGAGGCCCAGACGGCCGAATTTTTGATGGATAAGGCGGGTCTCCATCTGCATCTCGATATCTGATCCCTGAAGAGTGAAACTGAGAATGATGGGCGTATTATCTACTGTAAAGGAGTCTGGTTCCCCAACAAGTGCACCATTGAGACTAATATCGAGAATCTTAGTCGTCCAGACCTTATCTGCCTGAGTCAGCTTTGCGCCAGTGGCATATAGAATCCTTGAAAATTTACGTTTCTCGTCCATAACGCTTCCTTATTAACCTTTAATCATAATAGCTTTAATTTAGCTTTAGCATGGCATTAGTATAAGCCTATGCCAACTTATAATGAGTGTAACTCCCCGGAATTTTTATTAGGCATAAAGAGCTTAAAAGAGCAGAGGCCAAAGAATATATTGCCAAAGTCGCTATTTTCTAGCTAGTGATGCTGCCTGATGTTGTTTGAATCCTTATTCCCGCTAAACAGTGATATAATTCGCGGCATTCTCTCTGTTGCTTTAATCTAGGTATTTACCCGTATGTCTGAACTCGTCGACTCTGTTACTCATCATGGATTTTCATCCTTATCCCTAAGACCAGAATTGCTGCAGGTTTTGACCGAATTAGGCTATAGCCAGCCTACACAGATCCAGACTCAGGCTATACCGGCCATTTTAGCTGGGCAGGACATCATGGCTGGTGCCCAAACTGGCTCGGGAAAAACCGCCGCGTTTGCGCTGCCTATCCTGCAAAAGTTGAGTGAACCGCTACTCAGACTAGATGAAAAGAACCAGCTGGAGCCTGAGGCAGCATCTTGCTCTCGAGTACCTGGCATTCGTGCCCTAGTGTTGACGCCAACCCGTGAACTCGCCCTCCAGGTCCATGGGAGTTTCGTTAAATACGCTAAGCAGACTCGGCTCAAATCAGCTCTGGTATATGGCGGCGTCAGCATAGATGCTCAGGCTCAGATCTTAGCGGCCAGAGTCGATATCTTGGTTGCAACCCCGGGGCGTCTGCTGGATCACTTAAGGCGTGGATCTATGAGCCTTAATGAACTTGAGTTTTTGGTATTCGATGAAGCCGACCGCATGTTGGATATGGGCTTTAAAGACGAGATAGATGCCATCGTCAAACAGCTGCCTAAGACTCGCCAAACCTTGTTGTTTTCTGCCACCTTCGACGAATCACTCTATGGCTTGAGTCAATCACTATTACGCTGTCCTAAACGTATCGAGGTGGGTGAGCGAAATGCCGCGGCTGTCGAAATTGAGCAGCGGGTTTATGCGGTCGACAGTGACAGAAAGCTTGCCCTAATCACTCATCTTATCGAGTCGGGTAAGTTACAGCAGGTACTCATTTTTAGCCGTAAGAAGCTGGCCGCCGACAAGCTGGCCACTAACTTAACCAAGGCGGGAATTGAGGCCCAGGCGTTTCATGGTGATCTCTCTCAGGGTGCACGGGAAAAGGTGCTGCAAAGTTTTAAGGATGGTGAGGTTCGCGTGCTGGTGGCCACCGATGTTGCTGCAAGGGGGATAGATATTATCGACCTTAACTATGTGGTCAACTATGAATTGCCCTATAAGGCCGAGGATTATGTTCATCGAATCGGCCGCACGGGCCGCGCCGGTAATAAAGGCGTTGCAATCACATTACTCTGTCGTGAAGATGAACACCTGCTGGAAGAAGTCGAAGTCGTGCTCGATAAGCGATTGCCTCAGCAATGGTTAGCAGGCTTTGAGCCTGATCTGACTAAGAGTGTAGATACACCCAGAAAAGGAGGGAGAAATGCCCACAAGCAGCGCGCCAAGAAGCGAGCTAATGGCGACAGACGAGGTCGTTAATAGCGAGTTTATACTTGAGTCGATGCTCCATATTACTGATAGCCTGCCACAGCCTTATAAATTTAAGAGACCAAAGGTATAAAATTATGCAGTCCGAACAGACTAGCCCTACACAAGATACATCGTTAGATACACAAACTCATTCCGCTTCTTTCCTGGATAGCTACTTCTGTATTACTCAACGTGGCAGCACCCTAAAACGTGAACTCATCGCAGGGTTAACCACCTTTCTGGCTATGGTCTATTCGGTGATCGTGGTGCCGAACATGTTAGGCATCGCAGGTTTTGACCCCGGCGCCGTGTTTATCTCCACCTGCATGATAGCCGCATTCGGCTCTTTATTGATGGGCTTATGGGCTAACTTACCCATGGCCATAGGTTGTGCTATTTCATTAACGGCTTTTACCGCTTTTAGCATGGTCTTGGGCCAGGGGATCTCTATTCCAGTAACCTTAGGTGCCATTTTCTTGATGGGAGTGGTATTCACATTTGTGAGTGTGACCGGACTACGTCAGTGGATACTGACTAACCTGCCCAAGGGTATAGCCCATGGGACAGGTATCGGTATCGGGCTGTTCCTCTTGCTGATCGCCACTAATAGTGTACAGCTCATCGTCGGCAGTGATGCCGGACTGCCTGTTAAACTGGGTGATATTACCAGTCTGCCTGTGATTGCAGCCATTGTCGGTCTGGCCGCCACCATAGGTTTTGAGCGTCGCGGAGTACCAGGAGGGATCTTGATCGTGATCGTTGCCTTGTCGGCTTTCGGTCTGATATTCGACCCTGCGGTTAAATATCAAGGTCTGTTCGCCTGGCCGGATCTTATGTCAGAGCAGTCTCTTATCGGTCAGCTGGATATCATGGGGGCCTTGAATCCTGTGGTTCTGCCAATTGTATTAGCCTTGGTGATGACGGCGATATTCGATGCGACCGGCACGATACGCGCCGTTGCAGGGCAAGCCGAACTGCTCGATAAAGATGATAACATCGTCGGTGGTAGCAGGGCGTTAACCTCAGATTCAGTCAGTAGCATAGTTGCAGGTGCGGTTGGCGGAGCACCTGCCGCCGTGTATATAGAGTCAGCCGCTGGCACCGCAGCCGGTGGTAAGACGGGACTCACGGCAACTATAGTCGGCCTGTTATTTGTGATGATGATGTTCCTCGCGCCGCTGAGCTATCTGGTGCCTGCTTATGCCACGGCACCGGCGCTTATGTATGTGGGTCTCTTGATGCTGAGTAACGTCACTAAGCTGGACTTTACTGACAAGGTCGATGCCATGGCGGGATTGACCTGTGCCATCTTCATCATCTTAAGTTCTAATATCGTTACCGGCATCATGCTGGGTTTCGTCACTCTGGTGATTGGCCGTATATGTAGTGGCGAATGGCGCGCGCTCAAGCCTGGCGTAATAGCCATTACCTTAGGCCTGGTTATCTTCTATATGGGGGGCTGGGCGATATAATGGAATATAGGTCCTAGGTGCAAGCTCCTAGGACCGATTTCTTAGCTCGAAAAAGCTTTTAACAGATCTTTCCAGGTGATGATGCCTATTAGCCTTCCCTTATCTAAAACGGGTAATGACCCTATATCATGCTCGAGCAGCTGCTCACTGGCCTGCCTGATGGTTTGATTTGGCGATATGGTGATAGGGTTTCTAGTCATCACCTGATGCGCTCTTCTTTGCAGGGTCTCACTGTCACGTTCGGTTTCGTTGATATTGCCTATATTGGGGCTCAAGGCTCTTAGATAATCGCGTTCAGACAGTATTCCCTGCAGCTTATCGTGTTCGATAACCAGTAGGTGATGGAAGGGGGCATTATCAAATATCTCCTTGGCCACTGTGAGCCTATCGTCCATCTCTATGGTGACGATGCGGGTGATCATGATCTCCGATACTCTCATGTCCAGTTTTAAGTTCATACAAGCCTCCCGTCACAACGTTGTAACACGTGTTTACATATTTATAACAGTTACATAAGGTGGAGGGAAGTGAATCTTCTATGGTATTTTTCCATTGGTATAGGTGCAGCAGCTAACAATAAAAGTGCGTACCAGAGAGGGGACAATAAAAAATAGACAAAAAAAAGAGTGGCAGAGCCACTCTTTTTTTGGGGGAGGGTCATTTAGAATATCAAGTGCGCGGCACCAGCAATGATAGGCAGAGTGACCAGAGTACGCAGGATAAATACCACGAAAAGCTCGAAGAAGTTGATTGGTATCTTGCTTCCCATCAATAGTGCGCCAACTTCACTCATGTAGATAAGCTGAGTCACAGACAAGGCGGCAATGATGAAACGTGTCATATCCGACTCGATTGAGCTAGCCAGAATCGAAGGGATAAACATGTCGGCAAAACCGACCACTATGGTTTTCGATGCTTCGGCCGCTTCAGGTACCTGTAAAAGCTCTAAAAGCGGGATGAAGGGCATGCCCAAATACTGAAATATCGGCGTATATTCGGCGATAATCAAGGCTATGGTGCCGATTCCCATGACAACAGGAATAACGCCAAACACCATGTCGATGACATTCTTGATGCCATCTTTAAATGTCTGCTTGATACCGTTGGCTTGTCCTGCTTTAGCGAGAGCCTGTTCTAAGCCCCAAGAAAATACCCCGTGTCCCTGTGGGATCACTTCATCATCCGGGTGCCTTGGGGTGTTGTCGATATAGTTATCTTTCTTCCAACACAGGGGAGGCAGTTTAGGCACGATAATCGCAGCCAAGATGCCCGCTAGACACACGGTTAAGTAGAAAGGCACAAACATATGCTCGAGTTTAACCTGAGAGATAACCACCAGGGAGAAGGTAATAGATACTGCAGAGAAAGTGGTGCCGATCACAGCAGCCTCTCTTTGAGTATATAGGCGCTTCTCATATTGCTTACTGGTCATCAAAATAGCGACACTACCATCACCTAGCCAAGATGCCATACAGTCGACGGCGCTACGTCCTGGTAAGTTAAATACCGGACGCATTATTTTAGTTAGTAGCGTACCGATAAATTCGAGTAAACCAAAATTCATCAATAATGGCAGTAACATACCCGCGAAGATGAACACACTAAATAGTGATGGTAACAGGTCATTTAAGATCAGCGCGCCGGTATCGCCCGATGTGATCGCCTCAGGGCCGACCCCTAAGAAGGTCATCACCACGAAGATGGCGCCAAGGATACGAACCAGCAGCCAGCCCGGAGTGACATTAAGCAGTGAGTTGAAGAATGCATGATTGATGATCATAGCAGGCTTAAACAGCTTAGTGATCACACTCGCTGTGGTGGTGAGCACAATAATGGTGGTGACAATAGCTCCGATAGTGTCACCAAGTAGGCTAAGCAGCCCCTTGGATACGATAGCGATTGGGATAGTGATAGCGTCGTTATAACTGATAGGCGTCATAAACAGCAGCAGACCTATCAATGACGGAATAATAAACGTCAATATCGTTTTTATGTTATGGGTTTGTTTTTCAGCCACGTTTTTCACCCTAAATTACCGTTTCGGCACAATTGTAATAAGTTAACATTTCATCCAATTTGAAATTAAAATTGAATATCCATTCAAATAGAGGGGGGCAAGATTACCCCCTTAAATCCTGTATGTAAAACGATTCTCAGGCTTGATTGGATTAATCACAGGTAAAGCATAGTTATTACGCCTTTTTGAGTATTTATATTCTAACGTAACAAGCAATTTATCATCATGTATGCTTTTGGTTTGATTGATGTTAACGCTATGGTTGGTCGTGTTTTCTTTGTGTTGTTTTCGTGTGTATTTTTGGTGTTTAAGCCAAGGGAAGCGACGTTTTTAAGAGCCACGTCGCTATTGTTCGAGGTGATAACGCCAGATTAGCCGAACGTATCTCTCATGCTCTTGGCTTTATCGGCATTGATCTTTAGCTCAAGCACCGAGGCTTCGACGGTTTGCACGGCGCGTAAGTTATCGTTACTGGCCAGGCTGATCGCGGCAATATTTTGATTGATCTCATCGACCACCTGCTTTTGCTGATCAGCGGCTACCGAGTTTTGCTGCGCCAGTGAATGTATGGTACTGATTGCCTGATAGATGGTATCAATCTTCTCCGCCGATGCCTGAGTATCGGTGGCACACAACTCGGCTTGAGCTCGGCTCAAATCCATTTGACCGGCCCAGCTGGTTATCATGGCGAACATCTTATCGACGCTGTGGGAGATACTGTTAGTCGATTCTTGCGTGCGTTTCGATAGGGCTCTGACCTCATCGGCAACCACGGCAAAGCCGCGTCCCTGTTCGCCGGCGCGCGCCGCTTCGATGGCGGCATTGAGCGCCAGCAAGTTTGTTTGCTCGGCGATGGCATCAATCTCAGACATGGCCGACGCCACTTGCTCGGCCTCCTTATTGAGCAGGTGTGCATTGGCCGCCGCTTCTGTTACGGCTTGGGTGAGTGAGGTGATGTTTTTGGTATTAGATTGCATCTTGATGCGGCTGTCTTGGCACAGCTGGAACGTTTCATCTATGCTGTTCGAAGTCGATTGAGTATTGACGGCCACTTCGCCTATGGTTGAGCCCATCTCTTCCATGGCGCTGGCTATCTGCTCTACCTGCTGACTCTCATGCTCTATACCTGCATGGGTCTGATTCGCGGCGATGATAAGCTCATTGGCTATGCCATCGATCTGCTTGGCATTGTCTTGAGAACGTCCCAACACTCCCTGTAGCTTCGCCTGTTGCATCAATATATGAAAGTCGAGTAGGGAGGAGGTATCACGGCCACAATAGACGAAGCGGCTCACGGAATCGTAGTCCTGTTTCATCTTCATTAATTTAGCGGGAATTCTAAAGGCCTCGTCATAGAAGATGGCGAGGTTGATGCCCATCAGCACAACGCCGGCTAAAATAACCCCCCAGCCCCAGACTGCGCCCGCTATTGCCAGTCCTGTGGTGGCACAGACTGCGGACAAGATGCGCTTCTGATTTAAGCTCAGGGGATCTGAGACCGTTTTCCCCTGGTTGAGTCGCTTATATACTTGTTCGGCTCTGGTGATAAGCTGGTCGGAGGCTTTAATGCGCACCGATTGATAACCAACGACCTCACCTTTCTCAAACAGAGGAGAGACGAAGGCATCGACCCAGTAATAGCCACCATTTTTACAGCGGTTCTTGACCAGACCTCGCCAAGATTGTCCCGATTTGACCTTAGTCCATAGCTCTTTAAATGCGGCTACCGGCATGTCCTGATGCCTGACGAGTTTGTGGCTCTGACCCAGCAGCTCAGCTTCACTGTAGCCGGAGATATCGATAAAGGTTTGGTTAACGTAGGTAATGATCCCACGTTTATTGGTGTTTGAGATTAGTTCTTCACCAGCTGCGAGTTTTACCTCTAGGTTGATGTTTTTAGTGTGGTGATTTGCCATGCTACTTCCCGTTCAAAACTGCGAAATCCGTATCAGATTCTTTGTCGGTTATTGATTAACTTCATAAATAATACCACTTATGTGTTTGTTTCGTTGTGGATTTATTCATCACATAAGAGTTAGTTAAATTAAACTAATGTACTACCTATTTACAAACCGTTTACAAGCCTCTATGGTTTTGATTGGTTTGAGTGAAAGTTGCGGCTTTAATTGGTGTATTTACACTATGATAATTAAGGAAGTCATGGGGTCGATTTCAAGCGTGCACTTTCATCATGTGTAATGTGAAAAATCTGTGCTAGACCTCTTTAATCAATGCAGCTTCCATGTATGTTAAGGGAGTGTGTGATGAGTGAATTAAGGGAAAATGATAGAAAAGAGCAGAAAGCTATCCAGCTTAGCGTTTAAGTTTGGTGTACTTGGTTGTGCCGGTTTAATTGGTGGCATTGTGTTATCTGTGCTTGGATTTCAGGACTTCGACGGGCAAGGTTTCAATTTTCTGAACCACACACTCAGTGAGCTGGGACACTATGGTCATTCTAAATTTGCCGTGGTGATCAATGGCGGACTATTTTTTGGTAGTTTGAGTCTGATTATGTTTTGTCTTTTCTCTATTCAGCTGATGGATAATCGAGCCCTCTATCCATTATTAATCGCACTCGTGTGGACATTTATCTCATTGGCGGCAGCTGGGTTATTTCCTGTTAACGTGTACCATCTGCACACCGCGGCATTGCAGTACTTTTTCTATTCCGGGGTCATGAGCTCATTCCTCTACCTTATCTACATTTTTATGAAAGGTAGGCTCTTCTATTCTCGCTGGAATGCACTCACAGCTAGCTTGACCTTCATCAGTTTCTTAAGCTTTCTATTGTTTTCCCATCAATCTTTGGGGTTCACTACCGCAGGTAGGCCCTTCTATCAGGAGATGGTGATGATCTTACCCAGGCCCGATATCTGGTGGCCCGCGACGTTGGAGTGGATCTGCATAGGGCTATTTATGCTCTGGACCTTAGGTTTAGTGGCCAGTTTAAAGTCCAAAGGATGATAAAGCCGCTTGAATGTTTAAGACAAAGCCATAGGACTAGTTTCAATTCATAGGTCATTTCGGCATGTTTGTAGCCGGGATCCGACGTGTATTCTTGTTCGCTTACCGCTTTAAAATAATCTAGGCCCATTTTTCCATATTGGCCTCCCCCTGATCTCAGCTTATTGCTGAGTGTGAGTGGGCTGAGTATCATAGGGGGAACCACAGATGTTATCCCGAGGCTATATGTTTACTATCGGACAACTCGCTAAGGCCGCCGAGGTCAATGTTGAGACGGTGCGCTATTATGAGAGGCAAGGCTTAATCAAGCAGCCAGCTAAACCCGTTCAGGGTTATCGACGTTACCCACAAGATGCCCTGCTCAGGTTGATGTTTATCCGTCGTGCCCAGGGACTGGGTTTTACGCTCAATGAGATCGCCTCCTTGATCTCCCTGAGCGCGGGACATTGCAGCGATATTCAGCTACTGGCCGAGAAGAAGCTGTTAGCGGTGCGGACTAAGATAGACGATCTGCAACGACTGGAGCACAGTTTGGCTAATCTGGTCGATGAGTGCCGCCATAATCCCGATGAAGCCTGCTGTCCCATCATCAGCTCCTTGGTCCCCGAGCATAGCACTGCTTAACACTCGCCTATTGACTCCGTATCTAGGTACAGGCTTTACACTCTAGACATAATCATACTTCTTTAATGGATAGATTTGATGGCTAGAACCTATGAATATTGAACCAGATAATAAGACCTTGAAAACAGACTCACCTGCCTGGCCTATGGTGGGGGGAGTGTTGGCCGCTATCGGTGCCAGCCTATGTTGCGCCGGTCCTTTCGTGTTACTTATGCTGGGGATCAGCGGCTCATGGATCAGTACATTAGCGGCATTCGACCCCTTCAGGCCTTACTTTATTGTCCTTGTTGTCGGCCTGTTCCTATGGGCAGGCTGGAAAATTTATCGCCCACTAGATCTGTGTAGCCCTGACGAGTTCTGCTCGGTAGCAGATAATCGACGCCGCTATAGGATGGTATTTTGGCTGACTAGCCTGATCGCCGCCATGTTGGTCTCGAGTCCCTACTGGCTGGTCTGGCTGATGGCATAATCTTGATTGGATCTGGAGAAAAAATGAAACCACGAGTATTGATGAGTAAAAACAGCACAGCTAGCACTCTTATGTCCTCAGTGTTGCTGGCCTCTGCACTTGGCATCATGCCGACAGCGGCGTTGGCCGAGACCCGCAGCGTTAATTTGATGCTGCCAACCATGGATTGCGGCATGTGTCCCATCACAGTGCGTAAGGCATTGGAGAATCTTGACGGTGTGGAGCAGGCTAAGGTCGATTTTGGCGATAAGACGGCCAAGGTTATCTTCGATGATGACAAGGTGAGTGTGGAACGCCTGATGCGAGCGACCAAAGATGCAGGTTTTCCTTCTGAAATCATAGCTACTAGCCATAAGAGTCATGCTAGCAGCGACGTTAATAATGGGAATGAATCATGACAGATACGGTGATCTTGGAGTCGGTATTAACCTGTCCAGAGTGTGGTCATAGTAAGATGGAGACCATGCCAACCAATGCCTGCCAATGGTTCTATGAATGTGAGCAATGTCATAGTCTGTTAAAACCAAAGGCCGGAGATTGCTGCGTGTATTGTTCCTACGGCTCAGAGCCTTGCCCGCCGATCCAGCTGGCACCGGCTCAGAAAGGCAAGGGCGCCTGTTGCGGCGCTTAAGGTGTTTTGCTTACTATTTTGTTTAGTTTTCATGGAACTAAATGAAATTAATTGAAATTAATTGAATGGGTTCAGTACTGATTTAGCTATCCAGCCAAAGGCTTAAGGGAAGTAATAGATAGGCGGTTACCACCGATAGGGTCAAGATAGCCGTACTGAGCCATAGCGCCCATGCCCAGAGTCACCAATAATATCGGCAGGGCGCAAGTGGTGCCAATTAGGGCCAGTCCTAAGCCTCCCAGTAAGGAGGCATTGGTGGCGAGCTTGTCTCGATTTATCATCTGTAACTCTATCTCTTCAATCTTCATCGAACTGATACCTTTAAAATACGAAGCCGATGTTGATGTCCAGAGTGAAGTCATCGCCTTTGTCTATTCCCTTGGGGCCCTTGTTATTTACCCAGTAGAAGAGGTCGTAGTACTGGTACAATATTCCCCGTCGAGCCAGAGCTTGTTTATGCTTCTGCTGCGCTTGGCTTCATTGGCAATTTTTGATGTACCCTCGAGCAATACCCGTTTTCCGCTGATACCGGTTAACTCGGCCGTTAGAGACAAGTGATAGACAGGTTCTTCTCGACTCCAAAGGCGAAAAATGAACAGACTGTGCCTTACACCTGTATCTATACTAGCGGCTTCTGTACTGGCTTGTACAAGGGTAATAACACTTAGCCGCTCGAATAATATCGAGATCAGCACCTGCTTGAAGCACCTATATTGTATCATTGCCGACATCCCATAAAATACTCAGAAACCATTAATTTAATCTTAGTCTGCGGATTCGGCTACAAGTCAATATTTTTTGTAAAAAAACCAGAGCATCAGGCTCTGGTTTTTTTCAGTTTGTTAGCTAAGACTTGGTATGCTCGTTGCTCATTAAGCGTCTCGATTAGCACTTATTGCTAGCACCTATAACGGTTCTTATAGCAGGGCTGCTCTGTTGGTGACGGTTTTAAGATCGGTTAAACTGCCATTTTCTGTATCAATTAAGAAATGGTCACTTGCCTCTCCTGTAGCGAACCTCTCCAGAATATAAAAGAGTGTGCCGAAGCGAGATTTAAATAGATCGCCGACACTGGCATCCTCAGTCTGATTAAGCGCTAGTGAAGTTATCTCTTGATCAAATTGAGACAGCTCCTCACTCAGCAATTTATATTGAGGCAGACGCGTTGCATCGATATCACGGAAGGCCAGTTCATCGGCGTTTCTTAAGCGATAAAAGTCCAGTGCTAATTCGGTGCCATTCCATTGGGCAAAGTCACGCAGTTCAAGGCCATGATCTATTGCGAGTGCTTCGGCTTTGTCCTTGGCTGACTTCCAGTCTGTCAAAAACTGCAGTAGCACAGTGTCACTTTTAGCTGCAGGACAGCCAGCTAAGTCTAACTCCAAGGCTGCTTTAAGTTGGCAAACAGTGATATCTGTTTCAATTTGAGACAGGGTCATCATCTGCTTACCATCCATATTGAACAGCATGGTCTTGATATCTTCCGGCCACTCTTTGGGTAAGAAGCGTAGGCGAGTCAACTCAGTGAGATGCCACTCGGTTAGTTGATAGTAGCTGTCAGAGTCTAAGATTGCCTTGTTCCAGATCCCTTCATAGCCTTTATCTGTAAGGTGTTCATGTTCCAGAGCATAGTGCTCAAATAATTCGTTAAACCTGGGCACCTCTTCGAGTATCACAGTTTCTACCTCAATTTGGCTGTGAGGCAGAACATTAAGCACTTTATAAGCGGGAATATAACCAGCAAGAGAGGGCGCCTGTATGTTGAACAAGGTATATTGCTCACCGTCGATATTGTAGCGCTTCATACCGGTATCATTAAAATGCATATGGCCACCGACATGGACACTCAAGCCCGTTGCAGCAAGCGCCTTACTGGTGTCATCTTCTGGCTCTCGAGCTAGCTGGAAATTACCTTCTCCAAAAATATCTTCAATCTCTTCCGAGGCACCATTGTAGAAATCAGTCATGGGAAAGTGGCTAAAGGATATTAAGGTTTTACCTTGCATTTTTGCCGATTTGACCACATCACTTATCCAGTCAATGACTTGCTGTTTATGGGTTAACATCATGTTGTAGCCGGCGCTTGATGAGCCATCATATTTATCTTTAATGAGCTTATCAGGTCGATAGACATTAGCATCGATTGCCAATAACCATAGTCCTTCTACAGGTTCTACCACATAGCTTGAGTCAGGTACGACTGAGCATTGGGTGTAATCTGCTTGCTTATATCTCCCTCCGGTGCCTTCATAGCAGATCTCGAATTGGCGGTTTTCATATTGAGCCTCTGATGCCGCTTTCTCATAGGTGTAGTGTGTACGGGCATCATCGCTGCTATAAGGGGTTTCAAAATAAAAGTGCTGTTTATGTGGCTCGAAACCATGGGGGCCTAGGATTGTCATGATCTCTTTATAGCCCCATTCGATGACTTCTTCACTGCAGATGGTGGGGAGTTCGTGACCGGCGTCTATGATTGCTGTGTCACCTTCATAATCGACACACTCATTCTTGCCTTTACTGAAAATGCGCTGCTGCTTACCTTCAACTCCTAAGTAATCGCTTTTACCCGCAGCTTGGGTAAAGGGACGGTTAGGATCGTGATTTCCTGGTGCGGCGAAGAACTCTAAGCCATACTCTTCACTGTAGCGGTCAAATATTTTCACTAACCCACGCATATGAAGTGGTTGTCCGTCATCGCTAAAATCGCCAGGAAGGGCTACATATTTAATGCCTTTAGCTACGACATCATCTAGGGCCGCTATCATGGCAAAATAGTTCTCATTAAATAGTCTGGTGGACTCCATCTGAGATTGCATGGTTCTGATGATTGCGCCTCGGTCATTATGGCTATTTGGCAAGCCTGAAAAGGCGCCATCGGAAAACTCGCCATAGACATCATGAAAATGAATATCAGGCATAAAGGCGATACGGATATTAGCCTCAGGTTCTGGGGTGACATTGTCGTCATTTGAGCTTGAATTACAGCCCGATATAGCAGCAATAATTAGTAATGAAACTGTGGACAGTTTATATGGATTCATTTGAAGTGCTCCCGATGATTTAATTTTTTAGGGATACTACGCTGAATGAGTGTCACTTTTATGTCATTTACATTGTTGATTCTATTTTGTAAGCGCTTTACCGAGTTAACCGACTCGGCATTCGATGCAAATGTCGGCTGATTATCATGATGAATACGTGTGAGCAGTTCGGGGGGTATGCTTAATACTTATTGGAATATATTTAAGTCGCTATTTTTTATTGGTTATTTAACCTAGAATCTGCGCGAGTGTGTTGTGCTTTAGCTGATGCTTAAGTCAATTGTATGACTTGGCCGTTAACATGTTTAGCTGAATGCTGGCGTCTATGTAGCTCTCACTGACAGCATGCGTATCTATGCTCGGCTTGGATAAATAATAAAATCAATCTGGACATTATTTATCTAAATGCAGCATCTGAAATTGGATCACACCTGTTGACGGGCATTAAAAGAGAGAAGGAATAAGCGAAAGGGCCTAATTGAAAGCCCTTCTTAATATCGAATCGTTAGCCGACGGGCTTGCCGGTGATCAGGTGATATTTAACCCGCAGCTGGATGTCAGTTTCTTTATTGTCAGGGTCGGGGTCGATACAGTCGATGGGGCATACCGAGATACAGGTTGGTTTATCGTAATGACCCACGCATTCGGTGCAGAGGTCTGAATCTATCTCATAGATCTCCTCACCCATAGTGATCGCCTGATTAGGACACTCGGGCTCACACATGTCGCAGTTGATACAGCTGTCGTCGATCAATAAAGCCATCTTTCTATTTTACCTGTTTATCTTTGTCTAGAGTCTAGAATCTAGGACCTATCGCTTAAAACTTACCACTTACTATAGCCGATGTGAGTTATTTTAAGCGTGGGGATTACGGGTATCTTGTCCCTGGGCCAAGTTACGCAGCAGAACCGCCTTATCTATGTCTACACCATCGGGTAGCGCCAGGAAGACGAAGTGACCCGAGCCTAATGCAGATTCAACGTTTTCATTTTTACGGTTGATTAGCTGCTCAATCTTGAAGGTAAGATTTCCCTGGGGGGTCATCACCTCGACGCTATCGCCGACGGAGAACTTATTCTTAACGTCAATTTCGACCATGCCGGCATCGTTACGCTTGCCGGTGAACTCGCCGACGAACTGTTGGGTGTCGCTGATCGAGTAACCATAGTCATAGTTCTGGTACTCGTCATGGACATGGCGACGCAGGAAGCCTTCGGTATAGCCACGATGCGCCAAGCCTTCGAGGTTATGCATCAAGGTGCGATCGAAGTCTTTACCCGATGCTGCATCTTCGATTGCCTGACGATAGAGCTGGGCCGTACGCGCTACGTAGTAGAAAGACTTAGTTCGGCCTTCGATCTTCAACGAGTCGATACCCATCTTAGTCAGGCGATCCACGTGCTGAATGGCGCGCAGATCTTTGGAGTTCATGATGTAGGTACCATGCTCATCTTCGAATGCCGGCATATACTCACCGGGTCTACCCGCCTCTTGCAATAATACCACCTTATCGCTCGGTTGCCCTTCACCTAAGGTCGGCTTTTCAATTTGGACACCATGTTGATCCACAAGCGCTTGAGGGTTGACGGCAACTATGTCACCTGTCTCGGTCTGTTTAGCCTCATGGACATCGTACTTCCAACGGCATGAGTTGGTGCAAGTCCCCTGGTTAGGATCGCGCTTGTTGATATAGCCAGATAGCAGGCAGCGCCCCGAGTACGCCATGCAGAGTGCGCCGTGAACGAAGACTTCCAGTTCGATATCCGGGCAACGCTGACGTATCTCTTCAATCTCATCGAGTGACAGTTCACGGGATAAGATCACCCGCTTGATACCTTGTTGTTGCCAAAATTTAACCGAGGCCCAGTTGATGGCGTTAGCCTGAACAGAGAGGTGGACTACCTGCTCCGGGAAGGCTTCTCTGACCATCATGATTAAACCTGGGTCGGACATGATCAAGGCGTCGGGTTTCATGGCGACAACTGGCTCCATATCCCTGATATAGGTCTTTAGTTTAGTGTTGTGGGGGGCAATGTTGCTCACCACATAGAGCTTCTTACCTAGGTCATGGGCTTCCTGGATCCCTGTCGCCAGGTTTTCCATCTTGAATTCATTATTTCTCACCCTGAGGCTGTATCTTGGCTGGCCTGCGTAGACCGCATCTGCACCGTAGGCAAACGCATAACGCATATTTTTCAGTGTCCCAGCGGGAGACAGTAGCTCAGGTTTAAACATAATGATTCTCTATTAACTGTTAAAGACGCAACAAGCGGGCGGGCATTTTACTCGCAGCCTGTATTCTTAAGCAAATTGAGCTTACATTAACTTGATCTAAATCAAGTCTTAGGAGCTTGCTAGGTCTTTTAGGTTTAGCTTTAGCAGAAATTCACTCCCGAATAATCTGAAAATTAGCTAGAATTCACACAAGATGTTAACCACATGGATACTTTTCACGCTTCGAGTTAACGTAACCACTGATATACTCGGAAACTCATTGAGTTCAATTTGCTGGCTAAATAGATAATGGGAGCACGAATGTCTACTGAACATGAACTACTGGTCAGGCTGTTAAAGAAATTAAAGGCTGACTCCCTAGTTTTGCCGACGCTACCTGAGGTGGCTATGCGAGTTCAGGAGGTGGTATCGAGACCCGATTCAAGCCCCAAACAGGTTGCCGAAATTATAGGCCAAGATGCTGCTATCTCTGCAAGAATGATCAAGGTGGCTAACAGTGCCCTGTATAGCCGAGGGACTAAAGCCGAGAACATCAATAGCGCCGTCACTCGTATAGGTTTGACTCAGATTAAGGCCATAGCGACGTCGGTTGCCATGGAGCAGCTGTTTATCTCGACTAACGAGATGGTGTGGGAGGTGATGGATGAGGTTTGGTGTTCTTCTATCGAGGTGACTTCAGCAGCTTGCGCCATGTTACAGATCTACATCAAGTCTCATCAAGGTTGTGGCTTGAGTTTTGATACTCTGACGCTGGCGGGATTGGTGCATAATATCGGCGCTCTGCCTATATTAACGGAAGCCGAGGCTCAGCCTGAACTCTTTACCAGTATCGTTCAGCTTAGGGTGCTAGTGCGAAAGATGCAGGGCCCCATAGGCCGCGCCGTGTTGAAAAGCTGGGATTTTGCTCCAGAAGTGATGGAAGTGGTTGAGCGGTGGTCAGACCTTACTTATCTGCCTGACAATGTCTCTTATATGGATTTTGTTCGAGCCGCCGCCTTCTATACCGGAGAGCTCAGATCTGGAGCCAATCTTAGGGAGAGATTGGATGTATTTGTGCGGCGTGGTTTACCTGTGTCGCCAGATGAATTAGCCAGCGATGAGTTCCTCGATAAGTATAATTCGATTAAGTTGAGCTATGAGTAACCGATGAATATGACTCATGAGCGAGTTTAGAGTCATTGACTATTAGCACATGTGACCAAGTAAATATTTTCTAAGGAGTTAAATCCCTCGCGTGGAAACTGGCTGGCACTATTGGATATTATGGTTATTTTGTATCGCTGGTATCATCATTTGGTACCGGCATAAAAAGCGTGAAACTGCTTTTCTTCAACATCTGCTAAGCCAGCTTCAGCAACGAAGAGATAAGCTTGCAATCAAGCCATTGGCTGATTCTCAATGGCGTGTTATTTCATCTGATAAAATCCCCAAAAAATATGTCCAGCTATATCATGAGCTGCAAAGGTTCATCTTTGAGCTACCCGGTCCAAGCGATAGAGATAAGTTGACCGGACTGCCTAATCGCCTGGGAGTGAAATCACGTTTAAGTGGTTTGAGTACCATTAAGCAAGGTAGCTTACTCTTAATCGATATCTATCGATTTAGGTTTGTTAACGATCTGTTTGGATTCTCAGTTGGAGATGAACTACTCAAGCAAGTGTCGAAACGACTCATAGGTCCAGCCTCTCAGGGGGCGTATGTGGCGAGAATGAATGAAGATGAGTTCCTGCTTTATTTTGAGGCGCAACAGAGTGAAAGCATCTTGTTGGCACTGCGAGATCGGCTGCAAATGCCCTATGAAATAGAGAGGAGTACTATTTCGGTACAAATTCAGATGGGGGTTGTCGATCTCAATCTGCATCATACCCATGTCAGCGCCTTATTGAGGCGTCTGGATCTCGCGCTAATTAAAGCCAAATCAGGTAAACCTTTCTTCGCCTATTATGTCAGAGGAGATGATTTGAGTCAGCAACGTGAACTGAGCATCATTCATGATCTTCCCAAGGCACTCCAGCAGGGCCAGCTGTACATGGTGTATCAGCCCAAGTTAGATGTGATATCGGCAACATACACCCAAGTGGAAGCCTTAATGAGATGGAAACACAGTGAATTAGGTCATATTTCTCCCGCTGAATTTATTCCCTTAGCCGAATATGCCGGCATGATCGAGCTGCTCAGCCAGTGGGCGTTAGAGCAAGTGCTCTCTCAACAGGCCAAGTGGCAGGCCATGGGGCTTCGTCTTCAGGTCGCGGTGAATCTTTCGACCCAAGATATGATCAGTACCACCTTGTGTGACGATATTCAGACTAAGTTGGGCCGTTATGGTGTGTCGGCAGATTCACTCTCTATCGAGATCACCGAGAGTCAGCTTATGGATGATATGGAGCTGGCAATAGCCACCATTGAGAAGTTAAAGGAGATAGGTGTCAGCGTCGCCATAGATGATTTTGGTACCGGTCACTCCTCATTGGCTTACCTTAAAAACTTTCCTGTCGATGAAGTTAAAATTGATAAGGCCTTTCTCGATGACCTCTTGACCGACAAACGTGCCGCACACATCATGAGAACTAGCATAGCACTAGCGAAAGGCCTGGGTTTTAGCACCACAGTTGAAGGGGTTGAGACCCAAGCGGTGAATCTGGCTCTGATTGAGATGGGGGTCGATAAAATTCAGGGCGATCTCTTTGCTAAACCTATGACAGTTAAAGAGATCGAAGCGGATCAGATTCGGACGGTATAATATCTTTCGATATTATACCGTGATTGATTTAGCGTTTTCTGGCTCACAGAGATGATACGCTCTGCTGACTCTCGGTAAATGACTGGCTTAAATGTGCCAACAGGTCTGCCGACATAGGTGTCAGCTGCCTCGCCTTATTCATGCACACCATTTCTATGTTGGCGGTGACAGCTGGCTTTCTTGCATTGGGTCGCCAAATTTCCTGATGCCAGACCGTTCTGTATTTACTCTCGAAGTAGAAGCGTGTCCTGATGTCTATAATGTCGGCAAACTCGACGCCGTCATGACACAGCATATCACTGCGATAGACTGCAAAACCTAAGCCTTGCTCATCCCAGAGGCTAGCTAATGTTTTAGCGCCGATGACGTGCTCTCTTGCTCGCTCAAAATATTTAAGAAAGTTAGGGTGGTAAACCACGCCTGAAAAATCCGTATCTTCGTAATAGATTTGAACCGGGAAATGGAATGTAGAACTGTAATTGAGCTCTTTAGGACTTTGAACTGTCTTGTGCATAATCGTTGTTTGAGCCAATACTGCTGAGAATGGCGCTAGTCTATCACAGAGGTTTTAATACTTGCCTCTATTTAGTCGATTCGATAGATGTCATTATTTTTTGATAACTGCCATCTTGCTTGAGTGAACTCAGGCCGGTATCCAGTAGTTTAGCCAGGGTTTCTGCCTGTGGATTGTCCTTAGAAAAAGCCAGATAAACTTGGCCTGTATGATTGGTGAAGGTCTGCTCTATATTAGCGGCGACTCCCATGCGCTCAATATATTGGTCGGCGACTAGATCATACATGATAGCCAGATCAATTCTGTCCAGTAGCAGCAAGTTGATCAGCTGATTATGATTGGCAAGCTTATATATGTGCACATTTGGCAGTAGGTTAAGCTCATCACCATATTCATAGCCGTCGATAATTCCCACCTTAGTATTCGGTGGTAATTGCCATTTATCTACGGCTTGGACTGGCATTTTTGCATTCTGATAGAAAGAGGCCGTTGCTGAGAAGAGCGGCTGTTCACCGAAGACAAATTGATCTTCGGTGCTCTGTTCCTTAATCAGATTGAAGACACCATCGACCAGCCCTTTTTTGGCCATGACAACGGCTCGAGAGTAGGGCACTACTATGCTCTTGACTTCAATGCCAACCCGAGAAAAAGCCGCATTGATGATGGCATGAGAGATACCAGTGCCGGAGGCATTGGCAAATGGCGCCCAGTTATCTTCTGCCGCCAGCTTGATGACTCGAGGGGATTCTTGTCTAGTGTCATCTCCATTACCATCAGCATAGCTACATAGGCTGAGCAAGGCTGAGCTAGCAAATATCATTGCCTTCAAAAAGGCTAAGTGTGATCCTGGCATGAGTCCGTTTATCCCGAATATCCATAGTAAGTTGCACTTCTATCTTAATCCATTTTTGATTAAAGGTGACTTTTATTTATCTGTTTTTTGTTCTGTTCCATTAGCCAAAATTAATAAATATGTGGTGGAAATGACAAACTCCAAGTTTATGTTTGTCTTCTATTTTTAGTCCATTTGGCCCATCTCATTGATGATAAGTTTCTGCTACAATCAAAGCGGTAAACTTCCAAAAATACAGAGGGAAAACAGCGACTCATGGATTCAGAAGTGATTTTTTCCCTGATACAGAATGCCGCACTACTGTTAGCTATGGTGTTTGTTTATGATGCCGTGCCTAGAAAGCAGCAGAGCGAATACTTATTCATATGGCGGATATCGCTCGGAGCCATCATAGGTGGGATCACCATCACGACTATGATGACGCCTTGGGAGTACCAGAGCGGCATATTTTTCGATACCCGTTCGGTGATCTTAGGTATTTCGGGCCTGTTTTTTGGTAGGCTTGCTACTTTTATCGCCGTCTGCATCGCCGCTACCTATCGTCTAATGGAGGGCGGACCTGCAGTTTTGGCCGGACTTGGGGTGATCATTTCTTCTGGGCTGTTTGGCAGCTTATGGCGCTATAAGCGTAAGGCGGCGATCGCCGACTTTAATTATAAAGAGCTTTATCTGTTTGGCTTTATTCTTCACCTGATTAATTTAAGTTGGATGTTTGTGCTGCCGTTTTATGTGGCAATTAAGATTCTGATGCAGATGAGTTTTTCTGTATTACTGGTTTTCCCAGTGGCTACCGCCTTACTCGGCTTACTCCTGTCCAGAAGGCTGGAGATAGAGCGCGATGCCAAGATACAGCTACAAGATGACTTCATGTTCCGCTCACAGTTTAATATTGGCAATATCGGCATATGCATCTCTACCGTGGATCGGCATTGGGTAAAAGTGAATCCTAGGGTCTGTCAGATGCTAAAATATACCGAGGCGGAGTTGTTAACCAAAACCTGGGTTGAGATGACATATTTTGAAGATCTCCAAACAGATCTGCTCCAGTTTGAACGCATGTTGCGAGGTGAGATCGATGAGTATGAGATGGACAAGCGTTTCGTCGCAAAAGACGGGGGCATAGTCTATACCCACTTGACTGTCGCTTGCCAAAGGGTAAACGATAAGGTGCAGTTGGTTATTTCAGGTATGCTGGATATCACCTCCCAGAAGCAAGCCGAATCGGCGATGCGTTCGAGTCAGGAGCAGCTTGCCTTAGTGCTGGGTAGCAGTGATTTAGGCTTATGGGATTGGGATATAAAAACCAATAGAGTCGACCGGAATGAGCGATGTGCAGAGTTATTAGGTTGCAGTGTCGATGAGCTTAAGCACAATGAGAGGTTATGGGTCAATGGCATATACCCACAGGATAGAGTGGCGGTGCTGCATTCTATAGACGCTCATTTAAAAGGGCAAAGTGTTCAGCATAGTATTGAGTACCGACTCGTGTCGCTCTCGGGGGAGACTCGCTGGATTTTAGACAGTGGTAAGGTCGTCAGCAGAGACGAAAAAGGTGTGCCCCTGCGTATGTGTGGTACTCATACAGACATTACCGATAGAAAAAGAGTTGAGGAGTCGTTGAAACTAGCGGCTTCGGTTTACAATAATTCCAGCGAAGCCATGAGTGTGCAAGACAGTCAGGGAAAAATCATCACCATCAACTCGGCTTTTTCTGAGATAACGGGTTATCGGCAAGATGAGGTTATCGACCATCATATTGATATTTTGCGCTGTGAAAGGAGCAAAAACTGTCAGTTCGAACAGATGATGTCTCAGATCATGGAGACCGGAAAGTGGCAAGGTGAGCTTTGGCTCAAACATAAGAATGCCACGGAATATATCGTTTGGTTAACCATCAATACCATCTATGACAGCCAGGGCGAAGTCTATCGACGGGTCGCGCTCTTCTCAGATATTACTGAAAAAAAACAGACCGAACAGCTCATCTGGAAACAGGCTCACTATGACCCTCTGACGGGACTGCCTAATCGTCGCATGTTGTTGGAATATCTGGGTACTGAATTGCTCAAATCAGAGCGTAATAACCAGCATTTTGCCTTGATGTTTTTAGATCTGGATTATTTTAAGGAGGTCAACGACACCTTAGGCCATGATATGGGCGATCAGCTGTTGATTGAAGCGGCCAAGAGGCTAAAAAGCTGTATACGTGAATCCGATGTTGTCGCCAGGTTGGGAGGAGATGAGTTTACTGTCGTGCTTTCGGCCATAGAAGATCATAAAGGCGTCGATAAGGTGGCGGGGAATATTTTATCCCGTTTATCTGAACCCTTTAATCTGGGTAATGACACGGCCTATATTAGTGGCAGTATCGGTATAACCCTCTATCCCGATGATGCTTCGACGATAGATAGCCTACTTAAACATGCCGATCAGGCTATGTATGCGGCTAAAGATCTGGGCAGAAATCGTTTCCATTATTTTACTGCTTCGATGCAGGAAGACGCTCGTTATCGGATGATATTGATCCGTGATTTACGCCAGGCCGTGAATAAGAAAGAGTTTGAGGTGTATTATCAGCCTATTATTGATCTGGCCACCGGGGAGATGTATAAGGCCGAAGCGCTTATTCGTTGGCATCATCCTCAAAGGGGCATGGTGTCGCCTAGCGAGTTTATTCCTATTGCTGAAGACACCGGTCTTATCATAGAGATAGGTAATTGGGTGTTTGCCCAAGCGGCAAAGCAAAGTGCCCATTGGCGAGACAAATTTGGCGTCGAGATCCAGATCAGTATCAACAAATCCCCTATACAGTTTAGAGACGAGGGGGACAGCTTCGAAGATTGGATTTTGCAATTAAAGCAGCTAAACCTAACTAGCAACAGTATCTGCGTCGAGATCACCGAAGGCCTGTTACTGGATGCTAGCATGGGAGTATCGGAGAAGTTATTAGCCTATCGCGATGCGGGGATCCAAGTTTCACTGGATGATTTTGGCACCGGGTATTCCTCATTGGCCTATTTGAAAAAGTTTGATATTGATTATCTCAAAATTGATCAGTCCTTCACCCGTAATTTAGCATCGGATACCGACGATGTGACCCTGTGTGAGGCGATTATTGTTATGGCACATAAGTTAGACATGATGGTCATAGCCGAAGGGATCGAAACTGAGTACCAGAGAAATATTTTAGCTAAGGCTGGCTGTGACTATGGCCAAGGCTACCTATATTCAAGAGCCATTCCAGCAGCCGATTTTGAGCAGACATATATCTTGGCGATCGCAGCGATGGATAATGAAAAGGTATCGTCGTAGCCAGTGAAGTCGGTTTTTGATAGACTCCGCGCTCATTTATTATCCCACGTGAGTCTTCCATGAAATTTGACGCCCTCGACTTGAACCCCTTATTGATCGATGCTATCGATGAATGTGGTTATCAGCAACTCACACAGGTTCAGTCAGAAGTCATACCGCTGGCCTTATCGGGCACAGACATTATGGCATGCGCCGAAACGGGAACGGGCAAGACGGCCTCATTTGCCTTACCCTTATTAGAACGCTTACTCAAGGAAGAGTGCGAGTCGCCTTGTCTTCGAGGCCTTATTCTGACGCCTACCCGAGAGTTGGCCATTCAAGTGGCCGCGAATATCACTCGCTATGGCCAGTTTACTTCCCTTAAGACATTAGCCGTCTATGGTGGGGCGAACATGAATCCTCAGCGTAAGGCATTGAATGCCGGGGTCGATATTTTAGTGGCTACCCCGGGTCGATTGTTCGATTTTGTCGGTCAGCATGGACTCAATTTGTCTGACGTTAGCAGCCTTATCATAGATGAAGCGGATAGAATGTTGGACATGGGTTTTGTTCGTGATATTGAGAGGGTCAAGTCTCTGGTTGCATCACAACATGTCACCCATTTTTTCTCGGCGACCTATAGCGACGAAGTGAAGCTATTAGCCGAGAAGATGCTTAACTCTCCCCAATGGATTAATGTCGCTAAGACTCGCGCGGCAGCCAGCGTCGAGCAGGAGATCTACCTGGTCGATAAACGCCGTAAAGCCGAGCTACTCTCTGAATTAATCGGCCGTAACAACTGGCAGCAGGTGTTAGTCTTTGCCACCACTAAGGAGAGCGCCGAGCATCTTAAGAGTGAACTGACTCTAGATGGCATCAAGTGTGGCGTGTTTCATGGCGATAGAACGCAAGGGGCGAGAAACCGTACCTTGGAAGAATTTAAGTCGGGTAAACTCAGGGTCATGGTGGCTACTGATGTGGCGGCGAGAGGGATAGATATTCAAGCCTTGCCTCTGGTGATAAACCTAGAGTTACCTTATGGGGCCGAGGATTATATTCACCGTATAGGTCGTACCGGCCGCGCTGGCTTAACCGGGCGGGCAATCTCCTTTGTCTGTCCATCCGATGAAGAGATGCTCGATGAGATCGAGAGTCTGATTGAGCTTAAGTTGCCGCGCATCGTTCTGCCTGGATACGAGCTTGGCGCGCCTCTGCCGGCTCGATATCGGGAGACTCAAGACGTGACAGCAACGAAAAATAAATTTGAGAGACGTAAAGGCAAGCCTGTCAATAAACAGAAAGGCAAACCGTCGAGCCGAGCCGATGGCGCTAAGTCGAGCTATGCTAGCCGTCGAACGGTTAAGAAGCGTTAACTAGCATACCAATGGCTATCACCAGCAGATCCACATGAAAAAACAGCCCAGGGCTGTTTTTTTATTTATGGTGTTGATGGTATTAGTGAGTTAATAAGTCTTCGACGCCGGTGACACCGAAGTACTGTATCGAACGTTTAACCGCTATTTTTTTAGCGATCAGCTGGCCGTCCTTGAAAATTTTCACCACCTTCTTGCCGCCTTTATCATCGGCGCTGTATTCGTGGTCATCGTTTAGTCTCAAATCATCGAACTGGCTCTTCATGATCAAATGCATAGTCACTCCAGTGTGAAAATTCACGTTTAAGTAATGGTTTTATTGTTCGCTTTATGTGTCTTGTTTGCTTTTCTTGTGCTTTATTTTGTTATTATTTGTGTGGTAATTGCTTGTTTTGTGAGAGTGTTTTACTTTTTTGTGGTTTTTTGTTTGATTTCTTTATTGTTTAGATTATTGTGTGCGCCGCTAGGAGAGCACAGTGCCTGAATGTAACTACACATCAGACACTGGATAATATCAAGGACTGATAATACCTATCTTTTTAGTCCCATATTATCTTCATCCATCTATTTTCTCCTAGCACCACAATTATAAAGGAATAAATTGATGAAACACACGACTACGGCGCTAGCCATCCTACTTAGCCTTTCTAGTATGAGTGCCGTTGCTGCACAAGATAACGATTTTCAACATGAAGCTGGTCTTGAATATAATGCTAATTCTGAAGACGCTGGTGATGGCGCCTGGAATGCCTATTACCGTTACTATTTCGAAGGTGTTGACCAGGGCAAGAGCCCATATGTGTTAAATGGCTTCCTGGCTCAAGCGTCTAATATTGGTGCTAATTACAGCAATTTTGATGTTATAGATAGTGATACTATTGGAGTCGATGGCACGTTCGTATTCGATTCAAACTGGTTTGTGTCGGCTAATTATCAAAGAAATGAAATTGGTAACTTCGATTTTAATACCTTTGGGGCTGAAGTCGGTTATTACTTCAATGATTCTTCTGCCGTTTCTGCCTTCTACCAAGATGGCGACAGTGATGTCGAAGATAGCTACGGATTAACACTGCGTAGTTATATCGCGCTGCAATCCACTGCCGGTGTCGATCTTCAGGCTAATTGGATACATAGTGATTCAGATAACATGTTCAATGTCGGTGCCGACTGGTACGTGAATAACGCTTGGTCTGTAGGTGCTGGTTATAGTGACAGTAAGTTTTTTGATGGCTTCGATATACGTACTGCTTATTGGTTACGCATCTCTGATAGCTTCTCGGCCAGTTTTGAAATATCTAAAGTATTAGATTCAGATGCCGATGGTGTTGGTTTTGGTATCGGCGTAATTGGTCGCTTCTAAATCCTTGTCGATGCATGGGCTATTTAGGCAAGCGCTTTTATGGTGCTAGCTGATGATGTCTCAGAGTGTAAAGGTGCAGCCAATGGCTGCGCTTTTTTTTGTCTGTCGATAGCATGGTTCATCTCAGCGGTGATCCTGGTATTATTTTCCTCTAGGGGAACCAAGACGTCCTCATGGTGATAGCAAGACCTAGGTCAGAAATACAAGCGCTAAATTATTATTTTGGCTTGAGACTCGTTTGAGTTAACATTTGTCCTTACTGCCGTTTAGTTATTGAAACTATTTGAATTAGCGTTTTAAATGGCTCGAATATAGCTTACCCATTAAGGCGTTTATTTCTTGTGTTGACCACCAGTTCCCTATGTGTTTTTTGCGAAATGTAAGATTGGATGCTAACTATTTTCTTAAGGATATGAAATGAAATGCCCCAGAACCAATACTAATTTAAAGTCTGTAAGAGTAGGCGGCATCGAGGTCGATATCTCGGAAGCTTGTGGTGGTGTCTTTTTTGATAATTATGAACTAGAACATTTTGATGAAAAGCACGAAAGAAGAGGCAAGGTTCTCGTTGAGCACCTTGATCAGTTTGTACCACTGCAAATTAGTTTAAAAGAGCGTATATCCTGTCCTAAGTGTATCGATATCGTCATGGCCAGACATTTTTACAGTCCTGAACATCAAATTGAAATTGATGAATGCCCGGGGTGTGGTGGTATTTGGTTTGATTTTGGTGAACTGAAGAAGCTACGAGACATATTCCCAACCCAAGTCGATAGGCTGAAAGCCGGGGATAAGTTTATGACTCAAATGGAAACCAGCTCTCGATATATCTCTTATCAAAGAGAACTCGAAGGTCGGGAAAACTTGGCTAATCGTTTGAGACGAAAAAGTGGTTTTTTTGTTGGTATATTCCTCGACTAAACCTTCCGATTAGAAAAATAAAAGCGCTTGGTATTTGTGCTGTTCTAAAAGAGCTTTGCTGTTCAAATTATTATACTTGCTCGAGTGCCTGAGACACATCGATGATGATGTCATCTATGTGCTCGACCCCCACAGATATGCGGATTAAGTCTTCCGATACTCCGGCTTTGGCGAGTTCGTCGGCGTCGAGTTGCCTGTGGGTTGTCGATGCTGGGTGGCAGGCGAGGGACTTGGCATCGCCAATATTGACTAAACGTAAGATCATCTGGAGTGCATCGATGAAACGGCCGCCCGCTTCTTTACCGCCACCACTTAGGCTAGATTTTATGCTGAAGCTGATGATCCCCGATGCCTTACCGCCGGTGATCTTGTGGCAGTTATCCTAAAATGGGCTATTTGGCAGCTCGGCGTAGTTGACCCAACTGACTTTGTGGTGCCAGTGCTGCCCCGGTATTTCTCAGTGGCACCACGCGGCCACGGCCGATAAAGGCAACTGGGCCGAAGGTGTCGGTGTAGACCACTCCATGATAAGACGGGTCTGGCTCGTTAAGCAGAGAAAAACGCTCAGGCTCTGCCGCCCAATCGAACTTACCGGAATCTATGATAACGCCGCCTATGGTTGTACCGTGACCGCCAATATACTTGGTCAGGGAATTGATCACGATATCGGCGCCAAACTCAAACGGCTTACACAAGACTGGCGTGGCCACGGTATTATCGACGATCAGCGGTACGCCATGCTTATGGGCTATCTCGGCTAAACGTGCCAGATCGACGATATTGTCTGCTGGGTTGCCGATAGACTCACAAAAAAGTGCTTTAGTTTTGTCATCTATGTGGGCCTCTAAGCCTGTGTAGTCATCAGATGCCGCCATACGTACCTCGACACCCTGGCGAGGCAGTATGTGAGCAAATAAGTTGTAGGTTCCGCCATAGAGTTGACTGGTGCTGACGATATTATCACCCATCTGGGTCAGGGCTTGAATGGCATAGGTTATCGCCGCCATGCCCGATGCCACCGCGAGTGTGCCGACACCGCCTTCAATCGCCGCTAATCTTTGTTCCAATACATCCGTTGTCGGATTCATTATGCGGGTGTAGATATTGCCTGGCACCTTTAAATCAAATAGATCGGCACCGTGTGGGTGTCGTCGAAGATGTAGGAAGTGGTCTGATAGATGGAGACTGCGGCTACCTTGGTGGTGGCTAGTTTTGTTGTTCGCTCCAGGACCGGTTTGAGCTGTATACCCCAAGAATAATCAAGGCCACACCGCAGGCTTGGGTCAGAGTAGATGTGATGGAGGCCGAGTGTGACAGCTCGAAGAGTTCGAATGCCACGCTGGTGAGCATTTGGCCACTGATCACTAGCAGCGCAGCCTTCAGGGCACCGATTCGGCTGAGTATATGACTGTTAATGGCTACATATAAAGCGCCTATCACACCGCCAAAATAGGCGAACCAGGGGATTTCTTCCCAAGCCAGACTCGTGGGAAGTGATACCTGAAACTCTCCCCATATTGACAAGGTAATGAGAGCGCCAAGGAGTAGAGTCAAGATCAAGGTGCCAACTATATGATTGTAAAATGAGGCGATAAATGGGCCCTTGCTCTGGCTTAATCGTCCGTTTAGGGCCCTACACAGGCCGATCAAGATGCCATTAACCAGAGCCAGTAACAGATAGATAATCATCAGCTTCTCCCAAAAAATATTATCAAGCTAGCGCCGGAGAAAATGGGAATTATAGATAATACGCGATGGGCGCTTATGGCCTTTTTGTCCACTCCGAAGAGGCCGAAATGATCGCTCAGCAGACCAAAAAATACTTGTCCCAATAATCCTAATACCAAGGTGCCGGATAAGCCCAGCTCACTGTTGACCGTTATCGCCGCTAATATCACCACCATTGCCCCGGGTATGCCGCCTAAATAACTCCACTTTGGTGCTGCGTCACCCGATATGGGTCTATCACGCTTTGAAATTGTGGTGATGACGGCAATGAGCAAGAGCGCCACCGAGGCGCCAATGGCATGGGCAAGCCAAGAGGCGTACAGGGGCGTAGTCAATGCGGCTAATGAGCTGTTTAGCTTGATCATCAGTGCCAGCAGGGCACCACCGACCAAGGCGAGTAAGAGATTTAAATTAACTGAAGTCATGTTCATTCTTGTGCTGATTATCGAGATGAACGCACTTTATATTGTTTCTGTTTATTTGATAATATACGGCTAAGACAATCATAGTTGAGTAAAGGTTGACAGTATGGAGAGCTTTTCGGCAATCCCGGTATTTGTGGCTGTGGTGGAATGTGGCAGTTTTTCCCTGGCTAGTGAGCAACTTGGGGTGACTAAGTCTGCGGTCAGTAAACGCATCAGCCAGCTCGAGGCCAAGCTCGGGGTGCAACTGCTGCATCGCACCACCAGAAAGTTAAGCCTGACCGAAGCGGGAGAGCGTTACTTCGATTATGCCCGTAACGCATTGACACTCGCCAATGAAGGCGAAGATGCAATATCGGAGCTGCAAGACAAGCCCAGGGGGAGATTAAGAGTCAATGCCCCCATGGCATTTGGCCGCCTGCATATCGCGCCGCTGATCCCCGATTTTTTGCGGGAACACCCTCAAATCGAAATAGACATGATGATGGACGATAAGGTGGTAGACCTCGTCGGCGGCAGTTTCGATATCGCCATTCGTATCGGCAAGTTACCGGATTCCAGCCTCATCGCCAGGCGCCTAGCCCCCTGTCATAGCGTATTGTGTGCCTCGCCCGCTTATCTGCAGCGCTGGGGAACGCCCAAGAAACCGGCGCAACTGGTGTCACATAATTGTCTGTATTATTCCTATTTCCAGGGGGGCACAGAATGGCGTTTTAATGGCCCAGAAGGATTAGAAAGTCTGGTTCCCAGAGGGAACTATCGCGTCAACAACAGCGAGGCGTTACTGGAAGCTTTGCTCGCTGGGCTGGGGATCTGTCAGATGCCCACATTTATCGTCGGACCTGCCATCGCAGACGGTAGATTAGTGGCCTTATTGCCCGAATACAGACTGCCACAACATGCCATTTATGCCATGTTGCCGGGGCGAAAGCATATTCCGGCCAAGATACGCGTCTTCCTGGACTGTCTGCTGACTCATTTTGATGAAACCTTGCCATATTGGGACGGTCACTAACAGTCACTAGTACTGACCTAATATAGAACACCATAAATATAGATCTGGACTGATTGTTAGTTTCTGTTAGAAAGAGATACTGCCGCCACTTACTACTAGGGAATCGAGTTTAAAACTATGGCTGGCACATATCGATAATGAGAAAATATTTGGCATCACTAGGTTTGAACTTGGTTAGCTATCTTGGCACTGTTTTCTTGCAACAGTGCCAAGGTTTAGTTTTACACTGAGTAAGCAAGATAAGCCTGCACTCAAGATGAGTACCATCCCCAGGTTTTGTAATATCCCAGTGAGCGCAAGACCCGCACCGAACAGCAAGTAATAAGTTAACCCAAACAGGGCGCCAGCTGTGCCAACTGCGTGTCGATAATTTTCTAACGCTTGACTCATGATATTGGGTAAAGCCATGCCACTACAAAGCAACATACCTACCATGGGTATTAGGAACAGCAGATCAGAGCTGAGTAACCAGACGCCAAAGGCACAAGTTAACGCCAGGACTGAGGCGACAGAGATCAATTGGTGTGACTGCCAGCCTTTCGATACCAGGCGCTTACTCAGCAAGCTGCCCAGTATCGTACCTATGGGTAACACGACGCCGCTATAGCCAAACTCGGTCGATGTCATGCCTAAATTATGAAAGATAAAGGGACCGAGTGAGTAATAGCTATATAGCATGATATTAAAGGCAGCTATCAGGCCGGCGTTGCACCATAAACTCGTGTCTCGACTCATCTGCTTGGCCAGCTGCAGAACGCCATTTTTTTGGGGATTTACTGACTCGGCGTTAGCGCTCATTTTCGGATTGGTCTCGGATAAGCTGATAAGGGCAAGCAGCCAGAGCGTGATGGCTAGCATCAGCAAGCTGCAGAATATCCCGCTATAGCCGAAATGAGTCACTATGATGCCGCCACTCAATAATCCAATAACCGGGCTGATCGAAACGCCCATGGTGATCACCGAGAATACCTTAGTCAGTTCGGTTCCCTGGTAGCAATCTCTTAGCATAGCCTGAGTCACGACTGAGCCTGTGGCCGCACCGAAAGCCGATATGATCCTTGCCAGCATCAGCGTCTCGAAACTGGTTGCAAAAATAGCCAGTGTGGCGCCCACGCCATAGGTGACTAATCCAAGCAGCATGGCTTTTCGACGACCTAGGGTGTCACTCAGCCTTCCCCAGGCAAGCACCCCGAAGGCAAAGGCGATAAAGTATACTGATATCGTTTGTGAAGCGGTTTGGGCTGTGATCCCGAACGCCTGTGAAATATGGGGTAAAGCCGGGCTATAGATGGTTTCGACAACTTGTGGAAACATCACTAAGGCCAATATAAGCCAGAGATGTGGCATTGTTTTCATGGGAGGTGACTCCGTGGCATTGAATATTAAATTTGATGCCGAGAACTATAGCGATTAACCGAGTGTCCGATTACAATGATAAGGACATTAACTATCAAAAATAAGACTTATGGCGATCCTAAACTCAGACTGTGCAGCAGAGGTGTTAGCGAGCTTAGATGATTTTGAGGCTCAGGTTGTTGGTATCGCTTCTGGGATAGGGTCTTATGACTCAGGCGTTCATAGCCACCAGAAGTCACAGCTGCTGTATGCTCCAGAAGGTTGTATAACCATAGCTCTGGAGCAGATGCAATATGTATTACCGCCGACCAAGGCCGCCTGGATCCCAGCTGGGATAGAGCATTGTGCCAAAATGCAGATGCGTGATGTGGTGACATGTCGCTCCCTATACTTCGATACAGCCTCCTTTACTGGCTTGCCTGACAAGATAAAAATTATCGGCGTTAACGACCTGTTTAAGCAACTTATTGAGCGTATGTCTCTGTGGCCCTGGGACATGCCAGCCGAGCAACAAAAGAACCTACTGTCCCTGTTTATTGAGGAGTTGTTGGTTGCGCCGGAAGAGATGCTACCTCTGCCTATTCCTGATGATCCTCGTTTGAAACCTTGGCTGGCACAAGTGATGTCTGGAGATACCTTGCCCCAGCCATTGAATCAAATGGCCAAAATGGTTGGCGCCAGTGAGAAAACTATTTCGCGTATCTTCATCAGGCAAACCGGGATGCCTTATCAGGCCTGGCGTCAGCAGTGGCGCTTACATGGGGCAATAGTACGACTCGCCGAGGGTCGAAGTATCTCTGAAGTCGCATTTTCACTGGATTTCTCCAGCGATAGCGCCTTTATCAGTTTTTTTCGACAGCATATGGGGGAGACGCCCAATCGGTTTATTAACAGTTAACTTGCTTGCAGCAGCATATACGTGGATATTCGCTTGACTGGTTTATAATTTTTTTTAGAACGTCGATAATGAGTAGACTTGATGCAACTAAAACCTCTGTCTAAAGGACGATTCCAATCACTTTGGGAACAGGAACACGATGAAATTGAGCAGATCATGCTCGAGTGTATCAGTGAAACTAAGCTAGTGCCGGCACATCAAAAACTGATGCAGCAGGGGCAGAAAGTGGATTCGCTTATCTTAGTCAAGCATGGCCGGATCTCCATGGGCTATACGGCCCGTAATGGCCGCTGTTTCCAGTTAGGCACTATGGTGTGTGATTCTCAACTGTTTGGCGAGATGGAGTTTTTCAGTGGTTATAAGTGTCAGCTGGATATAGTGGCCGAAGATGACGTCGAGATAGAGGTCATCTGTGGCGATAAGCTGCAGCAGGCGCTCATCAAGCAGCCTATGTTTGCCCTATTTTTTGCCAGTGCCATCGCCGTCGACTATCAAGATGCAGTCGATATCCTGGCTCGCAGAATGCTGTATCCCATCGCCTATAACATAGCTTACGATCTCTACCATAGATATTTAGACGATCTGCCAGTAGATGGTTTCACTAAGTGCTACCTGGAGGCTGAGCGTTTTGCGACGACAGATCGTGTGTATCGCCGTGCCGTCAAGAAACTTGAAGAATTAGGCCTGATCCACAAGGATAAGGAAGAGGGGATAGTGATTCGCGATCTAGAAGGATTGAAAGCCTATCTTGAATAGTTGAATAGTCATCATTATAGCTTGAATAAAATTAAGCCCCGGCAGTCAGACTACCGGGGCTTAATGTCATAGGGAGTATTATTTTTCTTGCAGGTCGGGGCTCCTCTGCTGCTCATCTTGCTGACTGGCCTTCCTCATCAACAAACAGAGTATACTCGCTCGCCTCATCCTGATTTTTCGTACTCTATTCTTAACTCTAATCGTTCTCAGTTTACGCATGGCAGTTAGCTTATCTGTCATTGTCTATATTAAAGTTACCGACATTATACGGATTTTTAATACCAATTTTAAGTCCCATTATAAGCCATGGCTAAACTGTTTTCTGCGGCTTGGCGACGAGACATAACTCGCATGCCCGATAAATTATCGCGCCGAGGTCGATTAATGAACAAGCTTGACCCTTGTCGCTGAATAGCGATAATGGCGCACCTCGTTTCACCGCCAATATATTACCGATAAATGCGCCTCGATAAATTCCTCTGCAAGAGTACAGATTTCACCCGTGCCGAATCAATTGACTTGATTGAGACCGGGAAGGTGCGGGTTAACGGGATTGTTATTGTTACGCCCCAGACGCAAGTACACGAAAATAACAGCATCATGTTAGCCGGGCAGCGTCTGGTTGCCAGGCCTTCGCGCTATATCATGCTGCATAAGCCAATTAATACTCTTTGTTCCAACGTCGATGGCGACTATCCATCGGTGATGAAGTACATCCATGTGGACAGAGCCGAGGACCTGCATATCACAGGTCGACTCGATGCCGATACGACTGGCCTCTTGCTGCTCACCGATGATGGACGTTGGTCGTTTAACATCATTAACCCTAAGTATCACTGTGAGAAAACCTATCGGGTGACGCTACGAGATCCTATAGAAGATGGGGATATCGATGACTTGGTATGGCGATTCGAACAGGGACTGCAGCTTCAGGGTGAAAAAACCCTGACGTTAGCCGCTAAACTTGAGGTTATTGCGTCGCATCAGGTACTGCTAACTCTTTGTGAGGGACGCTATCACCAGGTAAAACGTATGTTTTTCACCGTGGGAAATCGTGTGGTCAGCTTACATAGGCAGCAGGTAGGTAAGCTGAGCCTAGATATAGAGCTTGGTCAATGGCGATACCTGACAGAAGATGAAGTCAGTGGCTTTAACTGCTATGAGTCAAGTATCGGCTAGTTCCTCTGTTTAGTGTGAGAGCGATTATGACTCTTTTGACTATTACTTCTTTGGCTATTACTTTTTTGATGATGCACCTTAGGCTGAGACGGAGCCGAACTTCTTACCTGAGATGAGTTTCTTATCTGAGTTGGCTTATGACTCGCCTTGGTTTGAACCTGCTTGTAATGTGATGTTTTGTTGTTCTGTTGTGATTTTAAGTTATTGTGCGCCTTGTTGTTCTGTTGTGAGTAAGGTTGCGCCTTGTGAGCTGGCTTTTGACCCGCATTGGTTTGAATCCGATTGTAATGTGAGGCTTGTTGCAATCTTTGCTGTGTTTGAGCGTGATGATTCCCCCTTGTGGCGCGTGTAGTATGGCTAGATTTTGAGTGAAGCTTATTGCCTGTGCTCGAATGTTTAATGGCATGACGATCAGCCTGACGTACCTGCTTGCTATATAGCGTGCTCGGACGATGACTCTTGTATCTATGTTTTACCGCTGGGCTGCGATAAGCGACGCCGCGGCGATGTGCAGGTTTATGGTGCCATCTCTGTGCGCCATGACTGGTCACGATAGGGCCGTGATGACGATAGTGATGGGAATTTCTGTGGTGAACGACCACCACATGGCGCTTGTGCCAATGGAAGGCGCTAAAATAATAATTAAAAGAAATATGCACGCCACGGTGCCAGTAAAAGTGACCATAGGGTGGACGTATATAATGAGGGTGAGGTGCCCAATAAACGGGCGGGTAGTTATACCAGGCCCAATGACCATAGACGACTCTTGGATCGTAATAGGGCACGTAGACGATCTCTTTCTGAGCCGGCTCTATGATGATTTGCTCATCGACGCGGCTCACCGACATGTTATCCATCTCGGCTAAGCTGTTTGCTTCATCGGCCTGATGTCTTAATGTCTGAATGCTAGATAGCATCCTCTCTTCATCTTGCAAGAAAGCATCGCCTAAATCTTGTGTCCAGGCTAAATCTTCACTGAGTTTGTCGAGCACGGTAGGAAAAGCCAGCAGGGCGGTGACACTGGGATCCCAGTCCTCATCTGCGGCCTTCTCCATTAACTGCTCGATGGGGAGTAAGGTGTTTTTGCTCTGTAAGCGTTTAGCCTGCACGATTTCCAGTGGGTAGGTTGATGCGATAAGAATATGAGTCAGCAAGCTATCTGGATATAGGGCGATAGGCGCGAGCATCTGCGCCAGCTCGGCTTCACTGAAGCTGGCCTCTTGTCCAGACTCAGCCTGTGCTTTTGACAGCGGGGCGAGCAGCGTAAGAGTGAGAATCATACACAGGGCAATGATCCCCCAAGTTCGATCTTGTCGAGTGTGCATCTTCATGTCGTCTCCAAACACCTATTATTGATTGTGTATCGATTATAAAGAGACGAAGATGAACGTAAGCTGAAAATGATTAGAATTTGATAAGATGAGCCTAATGGATGTTGATGCAGCAAAAAAATACCTGCTAAATAAACCCGAAACGGTATTGGATTTTCCCTTTGGTGCCGAAGTTTACGTATTTAAAGTGAAGAAAAAAATGTTCGCCACCTTGGCCATTGGCAAGATGGGTAAAGGAGATGACGCTAATAATGACTCAGGTAATAAGCATTGGTGGATGAACCTAAAGTGTGACCCAGATGAAGCCGCAATTTTGCGGGACATCTTTACCGCGGTTATTCCCGGTTACCATATGAACAAGGCGCTGTGGAATACCATCATCTTAGATGGTTCAATTCCACGAGGAGAGATTGAGCGCATGGTAGATAACTCATTCAAGCTGGTGGTGAGTAAGATGACCAAGAAAGAGCAGGCTTCTATATTGCTTCATCTTTAACTCTGGAGAGCATGCTGCTTGTAAGCTCATTGGCTCACAGTACCTAGATCCGTTATAGCGTCACGCGACTGCCATCGTATAGGCCACGGGTCAGTGTGTCTTGGCCTGCATTGGGGGTGATGAACAATAGCTCGCCGGATTGGCCATTCTTGATGCTAGAATCGACCGCCAGGACCTTGTTGCTAAACAGGCCTAAGACTCTAGTCTGTGAGGTGTGGCCGACGACGATATGTTTCACATCGAAATAAGCCAATACCCTATCGATTTCACTCTCTTGGTAATCATCTTCGAAATAGCCTCTGAACCAGGTCGGGCCGTTGCCCAGAAACAGGAAGTTTAATCGATCATCACGCTTCAGCTCTGGCTTACTCTTATCGATATTGGCGCGGTAGATTTGGTTAGCCTTGTCTAAGGTCAGCTCTCTGTCGACCCACTCACCACTGATCCCGCCATGGAGGAACAAGGTATGGTTAACCTTGACTATGGTGTGCTTGCTGCGTAGCCACTGTCCAATTTCGCTGCTACTGTCATAGAGCTCATCGTAGCTGCGCTCGAGTAGCTTTTCTGCGGTTTGATAGCGTTCGTTAACGTATCTTAAGTCACCGCGCATCACCATCTGCTCATGGTTACCCATCAATAAATGCAGCTTACCGCCAGCATCACTGGCCTGTTTATCTAGCTTATACATAAACCAGAGAACTTCGTTTACCTGATGACCCCGGTCGAACATATCCCCTGTCATCACCATATGACCGTTACCGTAGGCCCAGTTATTATGCTCATCGATTATTTTGTGGTTTTTAAGCAGTGTGATGAGTACATGGTATTGTCCATGGACGTCACTCAGAGCGACGATTTTACTGACATCTGTAAAAGTGTTGGCCGTTATCTCTCTAGCCTTAGGGTTGAGTCTTGGCTCTGGTAAATCGGCACAGGCATTAGGGCGTTTGAGTTCATTGTCGATGACGGGTGTAGCTTGAAGTTCGCTGGCACAGATCCAGTAGGCTTGTTGAGACTGCTGTGTTTTCGCCTGCTCGAACAGATAAGGGCCATCGTAGATGAGTTCTTGTGCCGAGGCTTGTTGCGCTTCATCCGCGCCAGCAAGGCCGATATGACAGGTTAATAGCAAGCTGACAGCCGCAAATTTTATGGTTTTTTTCAATGTGGTCTCACTGTTTATTCTTCTTATTTGATAGTCAGAATCTAAAGTGTTTTGAGGATAAATGTAAGTGGCTATTTGCTAATTTGTTTTCTTAGCTTCTAATGAAGGCTGATCACATTTGCTGATTTAGCTTCTGGCTGAGTTGATATTGGGGAGTGTGTTTTAATTTTTACCTTGATGGTTATCTATAGCCTGCGGCGGTGCCGTGCAGGATGCACCAATGTCGTGCTCACATGGATGTGAATGAACGACCCTAATATGTAAACACTTCTGTGACACGGCGCGAGTATGTCCCTATAGCCTCTGCGACAGCGTCTGATGTGAATGGATTCACAAATGCCGTGGTGACTGGATGTCATAGAACGGCCTTGCTGTCGAAGGTCACAGCCGCGTTCACACCTGCTATTTATCTCTTCGATTTAGGTTTTGTTGGTGAGTAGCTAACTCAGAAATGCTCCAAAGCTTGCTAGGCTTGGAATTAAGTTAGATAACAATTCAATACTCGTCATTCCCGCAATGCTTGTGGGCGGGAATCCAGCCCCTTTGGCGTATGATGATTTTTTGAAGATCGTACCTTAATGGTTATCTATCGCCTGCAGAGGACTTACGTGTAGATACTTCTGCGAGACGGTGAATATGGCGCAGACATGCGCTTATGAACGAGAGGCACTGATGCCGAACTGGCCCTTAGATAGGATATCATTCAAGCACGTCCGTGTGGGTCAGCGTAGGGAATGCCGACAAATGTAGGGAACATTTCCGGCCTTGTTTTGGAAGCTCGCAGCCGCATCTACACCTGCTGATTGACAAGAATAAGTTGTCTCTTCGATTTTAGAGATTGTGTGATTGCTAATTTGAGGGGTTTAATCAGGGCTGGCACCATGCATTCGCTACGTTGAACTTGAGGGAAGTTAACGTATCAAAAATCTTATGGGTGTCCACTTATCGCGATTGCATACAGCTCATCATCTTGATATTTTAAATTAAAATAAATCATCGCCTTATATGCCATTTAGCACTCACAATGTCAGCACTGATATGTGGTCAATGGCTTCATTTTTATGATGGGTGGCTCGATAAATGTTGTTTCAACCAGCCTCTGGTGCTGCACTCAGATAATGGTGCGCCAATGAAGTGTCTGACCATGGAAGCTAAGCTTGAGGAGTTGGGCGTAACGGCTTTATTGAGCCGACCGAGTGTGAGTAATGACAATCCTTACTCTGAGTCATTATTTAGGACGCTCAAGTACCGACCACAATGGCCTAGTAAGGGCTTTAATAGTTTAACTGAGACGCGTGAATGGGTAGATAATTTTGTCACTTGGTACAACGATGAGCATAAACATAGCAAGCTCAATTTTGTCTCACCAAGCCAGAGGCATGCGATGCAGGATAAGGAAATTTTATCTAAACGTAGAACTGTACTTGAAGAGGCGCAAGGGAGAAACCCGATGCGTTGGCCTAACGGCATCAGGAACTGTGAGCCCGTGGGCCCAGTAATGTTGAATCCAGATAAAGAGCCTGAAACGGATGTAAGAAATGTAGCGTAAAATTAAGTAAAGAGTGCCAACTACCTTGAAAAACACCGAACTCTTGTTGTAGGAACTTCCAAATAAAAAGCGCCCTAAAGGCGCTTTTTTACATGTACTTGCTATTAACTACCGCTACAGTGGATTTCTACATATAACTTCAGTGCTGCCAGAGCAATCAATAATTGTAACTTTGCCACTGGGTACCGTGGCACCCATGCCAACATCTACCGCTAACCCATATGCCTTAAAAGCTTCAAGTAGCACAGCCCATGTAGCTGTCGATGTACCTGTAGGATTAAAGAATTTAGAAAACGGATTTTTGTTGTTAAGCCAAGCTACGTTACCTTTCGCATCAACAACCTTAATAAATTTTATATGTAAGTTGTCATCCATATCGTAGAACTCAATATCTGCATAAGCTTTAGTGCCATCTGAAAATGTAAATAGCAATGGCGGAGAATTTAATATAACTCCTGTAGTTACCATTTTTGTACCTGCACTTGCATACATTATAACTCTTTCAAAAAGAGTAGTGTGTATAGGCATGTTACGGAAATGGTTAGTAACATTAGTTTGCTGATATGAAGCGCCAACAAGTTCATACCCACTTCCAACCACAGTATCAGGTACTACAATAGCTCTTTGAGATATGATGCTTCTAATATCATTTTGCAAAGTGGCATAATCTATAAATGCATTTAACTCAGTATTAGAAATGCTTAGCTTGGTTGCAGTCAGAGTTTTTTCAAGCCAACAATCATAGATGAACCCACCTTCCCCATCAGGTTCTCTACCATTCGGGTCACATACAGTTTTAGAGCTTTTGTAAACCCTATACTTTTCTATTTGATAGTTAACGATGTTCATTACATTAATATTTACAGCTTCGTTGTGTACTGCATGGTCTTTTGCTACTTGGCTAAATTGTGATTCTGTCACGCAGTTTTCACATTCAATATGATAGTTCTTAGGGGCAGGTGGAAAATCACCTGCAAATGCGGCTGTAGAAAATTGAGTGGCGGTTAAAATAAATAACGTTGAGAGTAACTTCATCTAAAGATCCTTTTTAGATATAAACTTATGATTTTTTATCTTTACAGACAATAGACTATAAATCAAGCAGCTAACGGTAGCTGTTACAAATCTTAACATTATTGGTGAGATAACCAAAAAGATAGCAAAAAGATAGAAAAAGATAGGACAGCCATATCTTTTGTTAGACATTTCCTGTCTCCCTATAGGTCAGCGTGGGGAATGCCTGAGTGATATCTGGAGTATCACCGGCCCATGGGTCTGATGTCATAGAACGGCCTTGTTTTGGAAGCTCGCAGCCGCATCTACACCTGCTGATTGACAAGATAAGTTGTCTCTTCAATTTTAGAGATTGTGTGATTGCTAATTTGAGAGGTTTAATCATGACTGGCACCATGCATTCGCTACGTTGAACTTGAGGGAAGTTAACGTATCAAAAATCTTATGGGTGTCCACTTATCATTGCCCTTATCATTGTGCATAAAACTCATCGTCTTGATAATTTAAATTAAAATAAATCATAGTCTTATATGCCATTTAGCACTCACAATGTCAGCACTGGCATGTGGTCAATGGCTTCATTTTTATGATGGATGGCTCGATAAATTGCTAAGAGTAAATGAACCGCCCTCGGCAACAAGCTCCTGCGTTGCTCTCGATAATTGCTCCTGCATTATTCGACCTTCGTCCATCCATGGGCTCGAACCTCCTGAATCTGACCTCTAGGGAAGAAGGAAATGTCATATTTTGTATGGAACAAAATAGACCATTCAGTCGTGTGCGGAGCCGCATGCAGGGTGGTGTGGGGGCTGGAGGCTAGATACCTCCGGCTACCCGATTATATGCTACATCACTTATCATCTGGCTTTAAAGGTGCCAATAAAAAGAACAAAATTAAACAAGCCCAACTAATAAACAAGCTAGCAAATATCCATGCGACTTTTTCTTTTCGCCCTACCTTATTTGATGTCGAAATGACAGAAATAGGAACTAGCCAGACTATACATAGAACTAGTAAAATTGGGAACCAAGATATAAATATATCCACCGATAACTCCTTTTAAGGGCATATAACGCCCCAATAAGGGGCTAAAATGTTGAGGGACGAAACAGCAAACTGTTTTTAGTCCTACTTAATTGGCTTGTTGAACGAAGCCGCTATGCGGCAGAAAGATAAATCCATCTCTATCTCCTTATCCTAAATACTTACTAGTGCAGGCCTTGTTAGGCCATTAATACTAGGAGTATTACTTTTATATAACAAAGAGGCGAACACATCCGAACAACAACGCTTTGATTATCTTTATGAACAACATCTTACCAACTTAACACTACAAGGCAAGCGACCCGCAACCATCGATGCTTATAGTCGTGCAGTACGACGTATTGCTGCGTACTTTGACTGTTGCCCCGACAATCTCACCGCCAATGCCAACACTTCAGCTACTAGTGGCAGTATTAATCCTGATGCGAGCGAAGAGGCTCCGGGAGATCTAAACTTGCTTGCCGGTGGCAATGTCACGAAAAGACAGGACAGCCATATCTTTTGTCTTTTCAGTTATCCCCTACTAAGCGTTAAGTTATCTTGATTTAGCTTTTTATGAGGTAGCTTTTATGACTTCAGTTCGCCGTAACTGATTGTTAGGGCTATATCGACTCAGAATCGACTACCTTCTATCATATAATAAATCGTTGTGTTAGAAGAGCCTACCTCTGCGGTGAGGATAAGCTGACAGGTAAGAGTTTCGAGCATAGACGCGGCTGGATTGTCGGCTCCCCTTTGAATCTATGGTTAAGGCTCTTTCTGCTATTTTTTGTATCGATGTCTGTGCCTATGCGGTGATGAATAATCACTATCATCTAGTGCTTAAAATTGACCTTGATAGAGCTAAGTCACTGTCTAAAAGAGAGATAGTTGAGCTATGGTGTAAGGTGACTAAAGGACATGATGTAGCGACAAAATACATGAATGGCGATGCCTTAATCGAGGGAGAGCGTCTATTGCTTGATGGTCTACTTGCTGAATGGCATGAACGTCTATCGAGTATATCTTGCTATTGATTCAATGGAGGGGTGAGGTGCCTCAATGAAGAGACTGCGCGTAAGAAAAATTGTGATGATAAATCAGCATCAACCTGGAGTGAGCCCCTCAAACCCCTTGCCAAGTTCGAAGGTGCTACCCACCTAGCGACTCCATCAGGCATCCCGTTTCATTTCTGTGATTATTTACAACTTATCGATTGGACAGGCAGAGCCATTAGGCCTGATAAGAAAGGTTTTATTGACTCAAGCCAACTTAAATTACTCAATGAACTTGGTATTGCACCCGATGCTTGGATAACCTCAGCGAAAGAGTTTCGCCGCCAATACAGTGGTATTAGTGGTCGTTGGGATGCTATGTGTGCTTTCAAAAAGCGGCATAACTGTGGGCTATGGTGTAAAGGTAAAGCCAGCAGCAATGCACTTCATCCATTTGCTTAGCAAGGTCTTCGGAAAGGCCTTCGGAAAGGCCTTCGCGGCTGAAGCCGCTCCTACATTAAAAGGCTGGTCGAGAAAAGCCAAATCGAAGAGATGACTTTCTCGGAACCAGAACAGGGTGTGAACGCGGCTGCGAGCTTCCGAAACAAGGTGAGGTATCACGAAGTGATACTCTCCGAACGAGAGGCTGGGTGAATATGGCATAGCCATAAGCTCATGAACGAGAAGCATGGTGAATATGGTATAGCCATAATCTCATGAACGAGAAGCATGGATGCTGAACTGGCCTTTTTATAGGGATATAATTGGCTGAACTGGCCTTTTTATAGGGACCTATTTTATCGAACTGGCCGTTAAACAGGGCCGGAAATGTTCCCTACATTTTTCGGCATTTCCTACTATCCATGTAGGTCAGATGTTTTGGCAGAGCCCACAGGGATGACTCTTATGAAATCAACAGCCGGTGCCTCGTAGCAGTGTTTACATGTTAGGGTCGTTCATTCACATCTGACCCATAGGGCCTGCGATATTCCAGATATCACTCGGGCATTCCCCACGTCCTTGTGGGTCAGATGGGAAATGTCTTGAGATGTAGGGAGCATCTCTGACCATGTGAGCACGACATTGGTGAATCTGACCTATAGATAGGAAATGTCTAATGTATGTCTGGAACATACAAGACCCTGCACAGCACCGCCGCAGGCTATAGATTAGAATGAAGCTATGGCATTCATGAAGCTAACCAAATACCAAACCAGCCAAATGAATCCAATTAAATGGATATTTAAGTAACTTGTTATCCGACAAGTAGACAATAACTTTATTGATAAAAACAAAAAGCCACCCTAAAAAGGTGGCTTTTTATTATGCTGAGCTACGAGCTACGAGCTACGAGCTACGAATTAGCTCATACGCTTGTATTTCAATCTATGTGGTTCAACCACATCGGTACCATACGTGTCTTTGAGCCAAGTCGAATACTCGGTGTAGTTACCCTCATAGAAGTTAACCTGACCTTCGTCGCGGTAATCTAGGATATGGGTGGCGACGCGATCGAGGAACCAGCGATCGTGGGAGATGACCATGGCGCAACCCGGGAACTCGAGTATCGCCTCTTCTAGGGCGCGTAGCGTCTCGATGTCGAGATCGTTGGTGGGCTCATCGAGTAGCAAGACGTTACCGCCGGACTGGATAAGTTTCGCCAGGTGTACCCGGTTACGTTCACCGCCCGATAGGGTGCCGATGATCTTCTGCTGATCGCCACCGCGGAAGTTGAAGCGGCCCACATAAGCGCGGCTCGGCACCTCTGTGTTGTTGATGCGCATGATATCATGGCCGCCGGAGATCTCCTGCCAGACGGTGTTCTTATCATCCATGGAGTCACGGAACTGATCTACCGAGGCCAGTTTCACACTCTCACCAATTTCGACTGTGCCGCTATCTGGCTGCTCTGCGCCGGTGATCATCTTAAACAGGGTCGATTTACCCGCACCGTTGGCGCCGATAATGCCGACAATGGCACCCTTAGGCACTGAGAAACTCAGGTTATCTATGAGGATTCGATCGCCATAGGACTTAGTCAGGTTCTTGACTTCGATGACCTTGTCACCCAGACGTGGCCCAGGTGGAATAAACAGCTCGTTGGTCTCGTTACGTTTCTGATAATCACTGGTGTTAAGCTCTTCGAAGCGTGCCATCCGCGCCTTGCCTTTCGACTGACGGCCTTTAGCACCTTGGCGTACCCACTCGAGCTCCTTGGCTATGGTCTTTTGACGCGCGCTCTGGGTGGCGGATTCCAACTTTAAGCGGGCATCTTTCTGTTCCAGCCAAGAGGAATAGTTACCTTCCCAGGGGATGCCTTCACCGCGATCTAGCTCTAAGATCCAACCCGCCGCATTGTCGAGGAAGTATCTATCGTGGGTGATGGCCACGACTGTGCCTGTGTAGTCTTTGAGGAAACGTTCCAGCCAGGCCACCGATTCAGCGTCCAGGTGGTTGGTGGGCTCATCGAGCAGCAACATGTCTGGTTTTTCAAGCAATAGACGACAGATGGCGACGCGGCGACGCTCACCACCGGACAAAACCGCTATCTTCTGATCCCAATCGGGCAGGCGCAGGGCGTTGGCGGCGCGCTCCAAGATGTTATCCAAGTTGTGGGCATCTTGAGCTTGTATGATGGCTTCCAGCTGACCTTGCTCCTTGGCTAGGGCATCGAAGTCGGCATCGGGCTCGGCATACAGGGCATAGACTTCATCGAGCCTAGTCAGGGCATTCTTGGCCTCAGAAACGGCTTCTTCGATGGCTTGACGCACGGTTTGTGACTCATCGAGCTTAGGTTCCTGGGGCAGGTAACCTATTTTCAGACCTTGCATCGGGCGCGCTTCACCTTCGATGTCGGTGTCGATGCCGGCCATGATGCGCAGTAGGGTGGACTTACCCGAGCCGTTGAGGCCTAGGACACCAATTTTTGCGCCGGGAAAGAAGCTAAGAGAAATATCTTTAAGGATTTGCTTTTTCGGCGGCACAATCTTGCCGACCCTAAGCATGCTATATACGAACTGAGCCATGATTAATTCACTGGGAGACTAAATAATGACGTGATTCTACGCGAAATCTACGCCATTTGAAAAGAGCTGCTTAGGGCGTCGAAATCAATAAATCGGATAAAAACAACCACTCATAGCCTTCACTGCTAATCTTACTGTTATTTTTTAGCCAAAAAGATGAATAATCCTCATGGTAAAAAGCAAGTGATTTCATGCGGTAAATGCTGGGATTGTGATCGATAGCAGAGTAGAATACCGCGCAACCCTACCTATAAAAATTTACAGCTGGAGTGACTAATGCTGAAAAAAGATATGAATATCGCGGACTACGATCCACAACTGTTTAAAGCGATTGAAGACGAGACTCGCCGCCAGGAAGAGCATATCGAACTTATCGCTTCAGAAAACTACGCGAGTCCTCGTGTTCTTGAGGCACAAGGCTCTCAGCTAACCAACAAGTACGCCGAAGGTTACCCTGGTAAGCGTTACTATGGCGGTTGTGAGTATGTAGATATCGCCGAAGACTTGGCTATCTCTCGCGCTAAAGAGCTTTTCGGTGCAACTTACGCCAACGTGCAGCCACACTCTGGTTCACAGGCAAATGCCGCAGTATTTATGGCCCTGCTTCAAGGCGGCGACACAGTACTAGGCATGAGCCTAGCTCATGGTGGTCACCTGACTCACGGTTCACACGTTAGCTTCTCTGGTAAGCTGTATAATGCGGTTCAATACGGTATCGATGAAACCACGGGTAAGATAGATTATGCCGAAGTTGAGCGCCTGGCTATAGAGCACAAGCCTAAGATGATCATCGCAGGTTTCAGTGCTTATTCGGGTATCGTCGACTGGGCTAAGTTCCGTGAAATTGCCGATAAAGTCGGTGCTTACCTGTTCGTCGATATGGCACACGTTGCCGGCCTGATTGCTGCGGGTATCTACCCGAACCCTCTGCCACACGCACACGTTGTCACTACCACGACCCATAAGACCTTAGCCGGTCCACGTGGTGGTTTGATTCTTTCGGCTATCGATGATGAAGCTATCTACAAGAAGCTGAACTCTGCGGTATTCCCGGGTGGTCAAGGTGGTCCCTTGATGCACGTTATCGCTGCTAAAGCGGTAGCATTTAAAGAGGCATTAGAGCCTGAGTTTGCTGTATACCAGAAGCAAGTCGTTGTTAATGCTAAGGCAATGGCAAAGACCTTCATCGAGCGTGGCTATGATGTCGTTTCTGGCGGTACCGATAACCATTTATTCTTGCTGGACTTGATCAGCAAGGATATGACAGGTAAAGATGCCGATGCGGCGCTGGGTCTTGCTAACATCACAGTGAATAAGAACTCGGTACCAAACGATCCTCGTTCACCATTTGTGACTTCGGGTCTACGTATCGGATCGCCTGCCATCACTCGCCGCGGCTTCAAAGAAGTCCAAGCGGTTGAGTTGACGAACTGGATGTGTGATGTTCTGGATGATATCACCAATCAAGGCACTATCGAGCGTGTTAAGCAGCAGGTGCTGGCACTGTGTGCTAAGTTCCCTGTTTACGGTTAACCTTTAAGGTTAATTCAGGTAAACTTCGATGGCCGCTACTTAGCGGCCATTTTTGTTAGTTTTTTCGTTAGAGTAAAAATGCCATTAGGTTTTTTCTCACTTATTTTGGAGGCTCGATGCATTGTCCTTTCTGTAGCGCAACCGATACTAAGGTGATCGATTCTCGTCTGGTGGCCGGCGGACATCAGGTCAGACGACGCCGTGAATGCGTCCTGTGTCACGAGAGATATACCACGTTTGAAGGCGCCGAACTGCTGATGCCCAGAGTGATAAAGCAAGACGGCAGTCGCCAGCCTTTCGACGAAGATAAACTCAGGGGTGGCATGCTGAGGGCGGTCGAGAAGCGGCCCGTGTCTATGGATCAGATAGAGCAAGCCCTGACTAAGATCAAGTCGACTCTGAGGGCTACCGGCGAGCGTGAAGTCAAGTCTGAGCTTATCGGCAACTTGATGATGGATCAGCTAGTGGGCCTAGATAAGGTCGCCTATATCCGTTTCGCCTCGGTCTACCGGGCGTTCGAAGATGTTTCCGAGTTTGGTGATGCTATCGCCAAGCTGCAGAAGTAAACCAAGTTTCAATCCCATCGCTGGGTGATTTTTTACACTTTTTTGGTCGGTGAACTTATGTGGTCAATAGAAGATACTGAATTTATGAGCCGTGCAATCAAACTTGCACGTCGAGGTTTATATACCACTCGCCCTAATCCCTGTGTCGGTTGCGTCATCACTCGAGATGAGCAGATCCTCGGCGAAGGTTTCCATATTCGCGCCGGCGGCCCCCATGCCGAGGTGCATGCCTTAGCCATGGCCTCCCAGCGCGCCGATGGCCTAGCCGCGCTTAAGGGCGCGACAGCTTATGTGACCTTAGAGCCTTGTAGCCATTATGGGCGCACACCTCCCTGCGCAGAGGCGCTGATTAAACACGGCATTTCTCGCGTGGTGGTGGCGGTAGAAGATCCCAATCCTCAGGTGTCGGGTCGAGGCATTCAGATGCTCAAGGATGCAGGGATTGAGGTCGATGTTGGCCTGCTGGGCGACGAGGCCGCGCAACTTAATCCTGGATTTATGAAACGCATGCAAAGCGCGCTTCCTTGGGTGACGGTAAAACTTGCCGCGAGCTTAGATGGCAAGACGGCCCTGAGTAACGGCGCTTCCAAATGGATCACCGGCCCTGAGTCTCGCCGTGATGTGCAGCGCTTAAGGGCGCGGAGTTGCGCCTTAGTGACTGGCATAGAAACCGTGTTGTTAGATGACCCCTCCCTCAATGTGCGTCACAGCGAGCTAGGCTTGTTATCTGATCAGCTTGATGCGGGCTCATTGCACCAGCCACTTAGGGTCATACTCGACAGCCGTGCCAGGCTTACGTCATCGGCGAAACTGTTTGCTATCACCAGTCCTATCTTACTGGTTTCTTGTGTCGATTATCCTCAGTCTGAACAGGACGCTTGGCCGGAGCATGTCTGCGGGATTACGCTGGCCCCAGATGATGAAGGCAGGGTTGACTTGTCGGCGCTGTTTTATCATTTGGGTAAAACCTGTAACTCGGTGTTAATCGAGGCGGGAGCGACACTGGCCGGCAGTGTCATTAGTCACAATCATGCCGATGAACTCATCCTCTATCAGGCGATGAAGCTGTTAGGCTCCAATGGACGTAATTTAATCTCTCTGCCTGACTATAGCGACATGGCAGACATTCCATCCGTCGAATTAATCGATGCACGTAAATTGGGTGATGACACCCGTTTGACGTTAAAAATAAGGTCATAATTCATGTTTACCGGGATCATAGAGTCAGTGGGAACCTTAAGAAAGATACAGCGGCTGGGTGATGATATTCGCCTCAACGTGGCGAGTCATAAACTCGACCTGTCCGATGTGCGTCTCGGGGATAGCATAGCCACCAATGGCGTGTGTTTGACCGTAGTCGAGTGCCTCAGTGATGGCTATGTCGCCGATGTTTCGGCGGAAACCGTGAGCCTGACAGGCTTTGCCAAATACCAGGTTGGTACCCGAGTTAACCTCGAAAAAGCCGTGACGCCAACCACAAGATTAGGTGGACACATGGTCAGCGGCCATGTTGATGGCGTGGCGAGCGTGGATGACAGGCAATACCGAGGCAAGGCCATCGAGTTTTGGCTGAGCGCACCGGTAGCGTTGGCCCGATATATCGCTCACAAAGGCTCAATCACCATAGATGGCGTCAGCCTGACCGTGAATGAGGTGCAAGACAATCGCTTCAGACTGACTATCGTGCCTCATACCGCGGGCGAGACGACCCTAGAGAGCCTCAAGCCCGGTGACACAGTGAATATAGAAGTCGACCTGATTGCCCGTCATCTGGAGCGCTTAATGACATACACCAATAAAGAAGCGCCGCAGCCTGAGTCTAATGTGACCATGGATCTGTTAGCTCGCTCAGGTTTTTTGCGTTAGACACTAGCAATACCTGTGAATAGAAGATTAAATTGCTAAAAAAAAATATCGGTTCATAGGTTTTTGCCTAAACCAGATACTCGAAACTATAAAATTTAAGGCCTTACAATGTCGTTACACAGTATAGAAGAGATCATCGAAGATATTCGTCTCGGTAAAATGGTTATCTTGATGGACGATGAAGATCGTGAGAATGAAGGCGATCTGATCATGGCTGCAGACATGGTCACGGCACAAGCGATCAACTTTATGGCGACTTTCGGCCGCGGACTGATCTGTCAGACATTGACTCAATCACGTTGTCAGCAGCTGAGCTTGCCCTTGATGGTCGTCAATAATAATGCCCAGTTTTCGACTAACTTCACCATGTCTATCGAGGCCGCCGAAGGCGTGACTACCGGTATCTCGGCCCAAGACCGAGCGGTGACTGTGTTAGCCGCGGTCGCAAAAGACGCTAAGGCCAGTGACATAGTACAGCCTGGCCATATCTTTCCCTTGATGGCGAAAGAGGGCGGCGTGCTTATTCGTGCCGGTCATACCGAGGCGGGGTGTGATCTAGCCAGGCTGGCAGGCTTTGAAGCGTCATCTGTGATTGTCGAAATTTTGAATGATGATGGCACCATGGCTCGACGCCCAGATCTTGAGGTGTTCGCCGAGAAACATGGTCTTAAGATGGGCACCATCGCCGATCTTATCGAATATCGCAATACCAAGGAGAGCAACGTGGTGCGTGAGGCTAAGTGTAAACTGCCCACACGTTTCGGCGAGTTCGATATGCTGACCTTCAGAGACACTATCGATAATCAGCTCCACTATGTATTGATCAAGGGTGAAGTTAAAGAAGAAGTGTTGGTACGTGTGCATCTGCAAAATACCTTCAATGATCTGTTGCACTCGGAACGTGATCAGAAGCGTAGTTGGTCTCTTGAGAAGGCGATGCAACGTATTGCCGATGAAGGTGGAGTCTTGGTGCTTCTGGGGAACCAGGAACACAGCAGCGACATACTTGCCAAAGTGAAAGCATTTGAGCTCGAAGACAATGGTCAGGCATCGACTCCAGCAAAATGGCAGGGCACGTCACGTCAAGTGGGCGTCGGCTCGCAGATATTAGCCAATATTGGTGTGACTAAGATGCGCCTGCTGAGCTCACCTAAACGTTATCATTCACTGTCAGGTTTTGGCTTGGAAGTGACCGAGTACATAAGTGAGTAGATAAAATTTTTCAAATTAAATCAATTCTTGTGGTTTGCATGGAGAACAACGCAAGGGGCTGTGATATCATACCGCCTCTTCCGTGTCAGAGCCGGTTAAATCAGCTAATTTAGGTAAGATAAATGAACATAGTTCAAGGTAATATCGAGTCGAAAAACGCCAAGGTTGCTATCGTAGTATCACGCTTCAACAGTTTTCTTGTTGAAAGTTTACTCGAGGGCGCGGTTGATACACTAAAGCGTTTCGGTCAAGTCGCTGATGATAACATCACAGTCGTACGAGTTCCCGGAGCCGTAGAACTGCCTTTAGCTGCACGCCGTGTTGCCGCTAGTGGTAAGTTTGATGGAATTATTGCGCTCGGTGCAGTGATCCGCGGTGGAACGCCACATTTTGATTTTGTTGCAGGCGAATGTAACAAGGGATTGGCTCAAGTTGCACTTGAGTTCGACGTTCCTGTCTCATTCGGTGTGTTGACTACCGATACCATAGAGCAAGCAATTGAGCGCTCAGGTACTAAGGCGGGTAACAAGGGTGGCGAAGCCGCACTTGGTCTGCTGGAAATGGTTAACGTCCTGCAAGAACTAGAACAGCATTTGCAAGATTAGGAATAAAGATGAAACCTTCTGAGCGCCGCAAGGCCCGCCGTTTAGCCGTACAAGCCATCTACTCTTGGCAGTTAAGCGGAAATAATATTGCCGATGTGGAGCATGAGTTTCTTACAGAGCAAAAAATCGATGGTATCGATGTCGCCTATTTTCGTGAGTTATTCACGGGAACGGCAACCAAATCCGCTCAAATAGATGAACTTATTATTCCTCATGTTGAGCGTCCATTTAACGAAGTGTCGCCCATCGAGAAAGCGATACTGAGAATGGCGACTTATGAGCTTACATTCCGCAAGGATGTGCCCTATAAGGTTGCCATCAACGAAGCTATCGAGCTGGCAAAGACATTTGGTGCAGAAGATGGCCATAAGTTTGTCAACGGTATTCTCGACAAGATAGTGGGTCGTAAGTAATACGAAAAACGGCATCTTAGGGTGCCATTTTTTTTGCCTCGCGAATCCAGTATTTCCCCTAAAATCAGATGTACTTATCTTATTCAGATACGGGCAGACTAATCCTTGAAAGAATTTCAATTAATCGAGCACTTCTTTAATCGCCGTGGTCAAACGCGCCGCGATGTCGAGTTAGGCATAGGTGACGATTGTGCTCTTGTCAGCGTCGCCCCCAATAAATCCATTGCTATCTCCTGTGATACCTTAGTCGAGAATGTCCATTTTTACCCGGATATTCCGCCTCAAGCCTTAGGCTATAAATCCTTAGCGGTAAACCTATCCGATCTCGCGTCCATGGGCGCCGAGCCTGCATGGATGACACTGGCATTGACCTTGCCCGATGTGGATGAGACCTGGTTAGAGCAGTTTAGTACCGGTTTGTTCGACGCCGCCGAATATTACGGGGTGTCGCTCATCGGTGGCGATACCACTAGAGGCCCGCGTTCGATCAGCATCACCATCAATGGATTAGTGCCCACAGGCACCGCGCTGACCCGAGGCGGTGCTAAAAATGGCGACTGGATCTATGTCACCGGCACCTTAGGTGACTCGGCATTGGGACTGGACGTGATACGCGGCATCAGGCGAGTCGATGTTGAATATAACGAGTATCTGATTAATCGTCATTATTACCCGACACCGAGAGTGTTGGCGGGGCAAGCACTGCGAAATTTGGCCTCGAGTGCCATCGACCTCTCCGATGGTCTGGCAGCGGATATCTTGCATGTCCTTAAGCGTTCTGCGGTCGGTGCGGTTATCGATGTGGCGCTATTACCGCTATCCCAGGCCGTAAAAGACTCAGTATCTGAGCAAGAAGCCTTCAGCTATGCCTTATCCGGCGGCGAGGATTATGAGTTACTCTTTACCGTTCCAGAGGCGCAGAAAGGCGCCTTAGAGACGGCGTTAGCCCATGCCTGTGTTCAATTTACTCAGGTTGGACAGGTAACGTCAGATAAACAACTGAGATTGATACGCAACGGCGAGCCATTTAATCTCACCAATATAGGTTTCGAGCATTTTTCCTGATGAATATATTTTCTAAAGACAAGGCATTAACTCATCTCTCCCTGAAGAATCCCATCCACTTCTTAGCGCTCGGGTTTGGCTCGGGCTTAGTGGCCAAAGCGCCGGGAACCTTCGGTACCTTGGCCGCTGTGCCATTGTTCCTCTTGATGGCCCCCCTGAGCCTACCCTGGTATCTGGCGCTCACCTTGTTGAGTGTGCTGGCGGGTTTTTATATCTGTGACAAGGCCGCTAAAGACATGGGGGTGCACGATCATGGGGCAATCGTATGGGATGAAATTGCCGGATTACTCATTACCATGATAGCCGCGCCTGCGGGTTGGCTCTGGTTAGTCATAGGCTTCGCCTTGTTTCGCTTCTTCGATATCCTTAAACCTTGGCCCATTCGTTGGCTCGATGCCAAGGTAGAAGGTGGCTTCGGGATCATGATAGATGACGTCTTAGCCGGCATCTTCTCCCTCGTGTGCCTGCAGGTGTTGGCTTACTATTTTGCTTAACGATTCATTTCGCTGTGAATGAAGCTGGGTGACATTTTCTGCTTTAGCTTCTAGCTGAGTTGATATTGGGCAGTGTGTTTTTGATTTTCTGCTTCATTGTTACTTATCACTTGCCGTGGGTGCCGTGCAGGGTCTTGTATGTTCCAGACATACATAAGACATTTCCCATCTCCCTATGGGTCAGATGTCATAGAGCGGCCATGTCATCGAAGCTTGCAGCTGCATCTACACCTGCTGATTGACAAGATAACTTGTCTCTTCGATTTTAGAGAGTGTGTGATTGCTAATTTGAGAGGTTTAATCATGACTGGCACCATGCATTCGCTACGTTGAATTTGAGGGAAGTTAACGTATTAAAAATCTTATGGGTGTCCACTTATCACGGTTGCATAAAACTCATCGTCTTGATGATTTAAATTAAAATAAATCATAGTCTTATATGCAATTTAGTACTCGCAATGTCAGCGCTGGTATGTGATCAATGGCATCATTTTTATGATGGATGGCTCGATAAATTCCTTCTTGCCTGAGTGCTGGGGTCACAATATTGTTCTTATTGGTTTTGCTCTCCCCCCTGTCTCTGAATTGAGCCTTTTTAAGAGTCAAGAAAGATATGCCTGTCCTGTCTTTTCAGCCTTTTAATGTAGGAGCAGCTTCAGCCGCGAAGGCCTTTCCGAAGACCTTGCTAAGCAAATGGATGAAGTGCATTGCTGCTGGCTTTACCTTTACACCATAGTCCACAGTTATGCTGCTTTTTGAAAGCGCACATAGCATCCCAACGACCACTAATACCACTGTATTGGCGGCGAAACTCTTTCGCTGAGGTAATCCAAGCCTCGGGTGCAATGCCAAGTTCATTGAGTAATTTAGGCTGGCTTGAATCAATAAAACCTTTTTTATCAGGTCTAATGGCTCTGCCTGTCCAATCGATAAGTTGGAGGTAATCACAGAAATGAAACGGGATACCTGCTTGAGTCGCTAGGTGGGTAGCACCTTCGAATTGGGCAAGAGGTTGGAGTGGCTCACTCGAGGCTGAGGCAGATTTATCATCATTGGGTTTAGTATTTTTATCAGAGGTACTTAGCTCGGTAATGCGCTCCTGAATAGACGTATAATCAGATGCTTGAAGTGTGTTCGCAATCCCGGCTCTGATAGGATTTAAATCCACGTACATCATGCATGCAAGGAGTGCTTGTTCATCGAGCAGGGCTTGGCTCTTAAAACGCCCCTCCCAAAAAGCGCCTTTACATTCATCTTCACGATTGGCCCTACGTGCTATCTCTTCATTAAGGCAGCGCATAAACCAACTAATACTCGATAAACGTTCCTGCCATTCAGCAAGTAGACCATCAAGCAGTAAACGCTCACCCTCGATTAAGGCATCGCCATTCATGTATTTAGTCGCTACATCATGTCCTTTAGTCACCTTACACCAAAGTGTGATCACCTCGCGGTTAGACAGCGACTTAGCTCTATCAAGGTCAATTTTAAGCACGAGATGATAGTGATTATTCATCACCGCATAGGCACAGACATCGATACAAAATATAGCAGACAGAGCCTTAGCTTTATCGACAATCCAGCCGCGTCTATGCTCGAAACTCTTACCTGTCAATTTATCTTCACCGCAAAGGTAGGCTCTTCTAACACAACGATTTATTATATGATAAAACGGAGTCGATTCTGGGTCGATAAGGGTTCGTCGAGCTGAAGTCATAGAAGCTATCTCATAAAAATCTAAATCAAGATAACTTAAAGCTTAGTAGAGGATAACTGAAAAGACAAAAGATATGGCTGTCCTGTCTTTTAGTCTTTTAACTGAAAAGACAAAAGATATGGCTGTCCTGTCTTTTAATAGAAGCTACCTCATAAAAATCTAAATCAAGATAACTTAAAGCTTAGTAGAGGATAACTGAAAAGACAAAAGATGTGGCTGTCCTGTCTTTTTTTAATAGAAGCTACCTCATAAAAATCTAAATCAAGATAACTTAAAGCTTAGTAGAGGATAACTGAAAAGACAAAAGATGTGGCTGTCCTGTCTTTTCTATTGGCTGTCCTGTCTTTTATTGATACTTTAAGTTAAAATAAATCATAGTCTTATATGCCATTTAGCACTCGCGTTGTCAGCGCTGGCATTTGATCAATGGCTTCATTTTTATGATGGATGGCTCGATAAATTCTGATAAAAAGTTTTTCATGGACAAAGGCAACATAATACAGATTGGAGATGGTATTAATGAAAGAAAGTTTTTAAGCTCTTATTCTGGAGAAAATAAAACGTATGTTGATGAAACACTAGAGATAGTTTATTCAAATTAAAATGAGGATATTTTGATGGAACAAGATGGTTCAGGAAATACAATTGCAGTAATTATTACCCTTTTAATATTTTTCACACCTCTTCTATTAGCGTGGCTATCAAAGCAAAAGCGAAAAAAAATTGAAGCTGAGCTTGAGAAAAGTAAAGCAAAGCTGAATGATGCCGAGAATCAAGTAAAAGAGTTAAATGATAAATATAGCCTTATCATTGATATGGAGTTACATACTCAGCAACTACTTGATGAGGCTGAAGAAGCAGCTGCATCTAACATTTCCGAATCAGAACTTATTCTTGGTAAAGCAGAGGCTGAAGCTAAAGAGCTTTCAATTACAAGTCATTCGAAAGCAGAAGCACTGGTTATCGATGCTGAATTAGAAGTGGTTAATATAAAAGCTGAATCTAAAGAGTTAAATGTTAAAGCAAATCACAAATTAAATGATGTAAAAGAAAAAGTAATTTCATTAACGAACGAAGCGCATGAAGAAGCAAATCGTATTATTGAGTTAGCAAAAGTTCAGGCACAAAAAATTGCTGGCGATGCATATGATGCTAAGTTAAAAGCTGATTCATATGAGTCTGCAATTAGAGCTATGAAAAATACAATTGAAGGATATAAAGATGATTACATCATACCCAATCATTCAGTATTAGATGACTTAGCGGAAGAATTCAGCTTTAAAGATGCAGGAGAGCAGTTAAAGCAAGCACGTAAGCGTGTAAAAGATATGGTTAAGCAAGGGCATGCTGGTGATTGTGATTATGTTGAAGCACATAGAAAGACTTACGCAATTCATTTTGCTGTGGATGCATTCAATGGGAAAGTTGACTCAGCATTAGCAAAAGTTAAGCATGATAATTTCGGTAAAATTAAACAAGAAATCATTGATGCCTTTGCATTGGTAAACCACAACGGAGCACCTTTTAGAAGTGCTCGAATTAATCAAACATTTTTAGATGCTCGTCAGGAAGAACTGAAATGGGCTGTTTCTACACATGAATTACGCCAAATTGAATTGGCAGAGCAGCGTGAAATAAAGCAACAGATTCGGGAAGAAGAGAAAGCTCGAAAAGAAATGGAAAAGGCAATTAAAGAGGCTGAAAAAGAAGAACGTTTGATTCAGAAGGCCTTAGAAAAAGCTAGAGCTGAGTTAGCTAATGCAAATGAAGAACAACGCAAAGAGTTTGAAGCGCAGCTAGCAGACTTAGAAGGCAAGTTAGAAGAAGCAGAAGAAAGAGGGCAACGAGCACTCTCTATGGCACAGCAGACACGACGTGGTCATGTTTATGTGATTAGTAATGTTGGTAGCTTTGGCGAAAACGTATTTAAAATTGGTATGACTAGACGACTAGAGCCATTAGATCGAGTGAAAGAGCTTGGTGATGCATCAGTACCATTTTCTTTTGACGTTCATGCAATGTTGTATAGTGAAGATGCACCAACTTTAGAGAAAGAACTACATCGACGCTTTAATCGAGAATCGGTAAATAAAGTGAATTCGAGAAAAGAATTTTTCAGAACATCGCTAGCTGAAATTAAGCAAGTTGTAGAGTTGCAGGGTGTTACTGAGGTTCACTGGACAATGAAAGCAGAAGCCGCCGAGTACAGAGAATCTCTTGCTATTGCAGCAGCGGAACAAGAAGAGAATGTAGCATAGACTAACAACAAAAAAGCCCAAGGCTATCAACCTTGGGCTTAGTGTTAGCAGATTCATCAAGTTACTATTTTGGCCTAGTAGGAGCAAGTCTTTTAGGCTTATTACTCCCCGAATGTCCTAGTGATGGGTCTATAGGAACTGCATTTTCTAAAAGCCAACCATCAAGAAAGTGATCTAAGAACTGTGGGTTTTTCTCGAGTAACTTACGTAAAAGGTAAGCAGTTTTAACATTAAACCTGTTATATTGAACTCCGCATCCAAGTATCATTGCTGGCTTTATTCCTTACTCATCAAAATAGCCATAACAACCATCGGTATCATATTGATCCCAGTTTCGCATTTGATTTCTGTAGTAAGTGGCAACGTGTGAGTCAGGTGCCTCGAAATCTCGGTCTGTGCATTTGTAAGTCATTAGTAAATAGAACCACCCAGAGTTCATTGTGCATTTTCTATCCTCCTATTAAGCTTTGGTTATTAGTCGAAGTAGGAGGTTGTTATGCCCCGTCCCAGAAGAACTCAGATTAGTATTGAAGATACGCCTTGGTATCATGCAGTCACAAGATGTGTGCGCAAAGCTTGGCTCACAGGAGTCGATCCTAATACGGGTCAATCCTATGAACATCGACGAGAATGGGTTGAATCTCAGTTGCTTAATACAGAAGCCGTTTAAGCGATATACCTTACTAACGCTTTCAAACGAGTTGAGATGTTTAAATGAACCTATCGCTCGTATGGCTAATAAAGAAGATAAGTGTACCGATCGTTTTGGGAGGGGCATTTCACCTATTTCCTTTTGTAAGAGTCAAGCTCTGCTCGATGAAGCCGCGGTTTTGACCTGTATGGCTTTCCCTTCATGGGCAATGAAAGTTCGTCTAAGATACTCAACAGGTTGAATATCTTACCAGGTAACTGAATAAAGATGACCTCTGACTTTGGTAAAATATTTCATGGTCCTGTTGGCAACTAGCTTGAAAAACACCGAAACCAAGAGCTTAAAAATTACTGCGACCATCTACAGAAAAGACGTCGTCATTTTGCTAAGTGCTGCAAGTACCTGGAAGATGGCTGCGGTGTTTTTCAAGCTAGTCATTAGCTAATTTTCCCTCCTTCTCCAATTATTTTCATTTAAACAGCTTGAGTGCACTAGCCCTGCCTGAAAATCGATATTTAGGCTAGAAATCCCCCGTTCGGCGATGGTAATGGACAGAAATTGCAGTTATATCGGTAATCACTGAGCTTTGTTGTCGTTGAACTGAAAGCTCGTATTGCCGCATTAAATTGTTGATTTATTGTGGCTGGCTTGATTCAAGAAGTCCATAGGTTGGTGACAACTCGGGCAGCATCGTATCGCACTGTGCGTTTAACCTCGGGTAATGTAGGCAATGTCGCGTAAATTTTAAGTGAATAGTGACAGCATCTTGAAAAACAATGGGTTGGCGATTATTCTAGTGCCCTGAAAATGAATGATAAAAGTAGTCCCCATGTACTTTAAGCAACTAAAAACGCTTTTCGAAGAAATATTACGTGTTTACCTGACACTATTAAAAGTGATGGTGCCCGCTATTATTGCAGTCAAAGTGTTAGATATGTTCGGCGGCACTCAATGGCTGGGTAAGATGTTAGCACCATTAATGCAATTTATCGGATTACCGGAACAGCTAGGACTGGTTTGGGCGACCGCTATGTTAACCAATATCTTTACCGCTATGGTGGTGTTTGTCGATGTCACTGGGTCACTCGAACTGTCGGTTGCCCAGGTATCGGTTGTTGGGATTCTGATCTTGCTCTCCCACGCAATCCCCATAGAAGGGGCTGTGGCAAAAATGGTTGGGGTGAGTTGGCGTATTACCATTAGCTTAAAGATTGGTGGTAGCTTGCTGTTGGCGGCGCTGGTTAACTGGCTATATACTATTTTAGATTATCAGCAGCAGCCAGCGGTACTGCTTTGGCAAGGCGAGCCACAACAGCAGAGTATGCAGCAATGGGCTCTCGAACAGGGTCAGTTGTTGATCACTATCTTCTTCATTATTTCGGCATTGATCATCTTGTTACGGATCCTAAAGAAGTTAGGACTCGAAACCTTGTTGCAGACATTGCTCTCACCTCTGTTTAAATTGCTCGATATCACCAAGGACGCCAGCAACATTACCATCACCGGTATTACCCTGGGTTTAAGTTATGGTGCGGGATTAATGATTGCTGAAGTAAAGAAAGGCAATATTAGTAACAAAGATATCTTGCTCTCGATTTGCTTCTTGACCTTAGCCCACAGCTTAATTGAAGATACCCTGTTGATCTTAATGTTAGGTGCCGATGTGTTAGCCATATTATGGATACGGATCGTGTTTGCTGTCGTTGTAGTGGCGCTAATGGCACGATTTATTGCCTTGAGAGCCGCTATTAATTTAACACGCCAGACCGAAAAGCATTAATCATATTAATCAAAAATAGATCAAGTAAAATAACGTAGGCATAGTGCACCTTCGGGTTGGCTGATGAGTGCCTTATTGCTGAGTTATAGCAATAAGGGTCATAGAATGTGGCCTTATACCGCTTGGTATAACAGCTCCTTAGCGTTGGCTAATGTGTTGCTAGTGATCTCATCGCCGCCCAGTAAACGGGCCAGCTCTGCGATGCGTTGATTTCTGTCCAGTGGCATCATGGATGTTTCTGTCTTGCCAGCCTTGCTCTTCTTATCGACAAACATGTGCTGGTGTCCATTGCCGGCAACTTGGGGGAGGTGGGTCACACACAGCACTTGAGTGGAGTCTCCTAACTTTCTCAGCATTCGTCCCACTACTGCCGCAGTCGCGCCCGAAATTCCCACATCGACCTCATCGAAAATGAGCGTAGGTGTCGATACTTTTTTGGCGGTAATAACTTGGATCCCCAGGCCTATTCTGGATAGCTCACCACCCGATGCGACCTTAGACAGGGGCTGAAGAGGCTGTCCTGGGTTGGTGGTGACGAGAAATTCTATGCTGTCACAGCCATTGGGTGAGCTGAGTTCTTCATTGAATGTGACCGAGATAGAAAACTTCCCCTTGGGCATGTTCAATTCATGGATAGACTGAGTGACCTGCTTGTCTAACTCTTTGGCATAACGACAACGGCTCTGATTGAGTTTCTTGGCGTGTCCCAGATACTTGTCTCGACTGGCGGCAACTTGTTGCTTTAGCATGTCCAAGGCTTCCTCGTCTGAATCTAGGCTGCTCAGTTCTGTTTTCAGTGTCAGATGGTGGGCGGCCAGCTCGCTCGGGCTGACATGATGCTTACGCGCCAGCTGCATGGCTTGGGTTAATCTCTGTTCTAAGTGGGCAAAATGCTCTGGATCCAGTTCCAATCCCGCTAGGTAATTCTCTAATTCGCTACTGCTCTCCTGAATTTGGATCAGGGCTTCGTTAAGCATATTAACGACATTCTTCAGCAGAGGGTCATAGGACTCTAGTTCCTGAGCTTGAGTGATACCCGCGTTGATCAAGGATTCGACGCTGCCCTGATCATTATCCTGTAAGATAAACAGCTCATTTTTACAGGCTTCGATCAGTGCAGTGCCATTAGCGAGTTTCTTATGCTCAGTCTCAATCTGTTCAAATTCTCCGGGAGTAAGGTTAAACTCATCGAGCTCTTCTACTTGATACTGGAGCAACTGCTTGCGGGAGATACGTTGATGTTGTGACTGAGTTAAGGCCTTAAGCTCTTTTTCTATCAGTTTACAGCGCTGGTAACCGGCGGCGACTGAGTCGAGTAGCATTTTATGATTGGCGTAGCTGTCTAACAGAGTCAGCTGATGTTCATTCTTGAGCATGGCATGGTGCGCATGTTGACCATGAATGCCAATAAGCAGTTGGCCAAGATTTTTAGCCTGTGATAAGGGCACCGGATTGCCATTGATGTATGCCCTGGAGCGACCATCGCTGCCAACCGTTCGCCTGAGTATGCAGTCATTATCGTGGTCGAGATCGTTATCTTCGAGCCAACGTTTGGCAACCGGGATATCATTCAATGAAAATCTGGCACTCACCTCGGCTTTCGTGGCCCCCGGCCTTACCGTGCCTGCATCGGCTCGGTTACCCAGACACAGACCCAGGGCGTCAATTGCAATCGATTTACCCGCACCGGTTTCACCGGTAATACTGGTCATTCCAGGCTTGAAGTCCAGTTCTAGGAAGCGGACTATGGCGAAATTATTGATGCTGAGTTGGCAAAGCATAATGACATCCCTTTAATGTACTGTGTTTTTAAACAGTATATACTGATTTTATATACAGTAAAGCTTTGAGTGAATAGTGTTCAATATTATGATTGCTCAATGGACACTGAGCCGTGTTTTCACTCTCAGCTTAAAAGGTCAACCGCGCACTAGATAATCTATGGTTGGCAGGGTCACGAGACTCAGCACGGTCCCTAACATGATAGCCTGAGCACTGATACTGGCTTTCACTCGGTACCTCTGTGCCAGTAAGAACACACTGGCTGCCGTGGGTAATGCCGCGAGCAGCACACCCATGATTAACCAGTCTCCCTCGACCCCAAAGGCCATTAAGAGTACATAGGCCAGCCCTGGTTGTATTACTAATTTGCACACATTAATCCAGCTCAATTCGGCGATATGCTCAAGCCTGCCTTGTTTAGCCGCCACTCGAAAAGCCTCACCTGGGCGAGCCGACGTCAAAGGGAGTTCTTGCCCTGCGCTTGCTTTGGCGAGCACCATGCCTATCGCGAATAGGGCACAGGGGCTAGATGTCATGCCTATCTGGCGTAACATTATCGATAACGATTCATTGACTTGAATGTTGAGGGCCGAAATTGCCATGCCTATGCAGCTGCCAATCACAATCGGGTTTTGTAGCAGAGACTGAAAGATGACGATCAGGGGGGAGACCTGTTTCTGTCCTTGATACAACTCGATAGTGACCAAGACCAGGGCAAACATGATGACAGATAGCAGGGTCGCGATGGCGGCTGCGGTTAATGCGTTAGCATTATCCGGAAACAGTATGCTCAGTAGAGGCATGCCGATAAAAGCGCAGTTACCGAATGTGGTGTTTAGCGCCCTGAGTGAGGCGATATCTGTGCGGCCTTTGTTGGTGATATGGGACACCAAGATCACCAAAATATAGGTGAGTACCATAGCCAAGCTATAACCGCCAATAAATCCCCACTGTAAGATCCCTTCGATGGGCGTTTCAGCCAAGGCAATCAGCATGATAGCCGGAAATGCGATGTAATAGACGTATTGGTTTAATACTTGATCGCTATCCGGTGACAGGATCCTGCTTTTCTGGATAAGCGAGCCTAGTAACATGATCCCAAGTACGGCAAACAATGGAGTTAAGATAGGTGACATCAATACCATCCCTAATGTGAGTCGTAAGACGAGGTGTTTGTGTTGTTTCTAGTCAAAATAACACAGTTTTTCATTGGGATGCTATTAAGCTAAGGTCTAAGGGCCTGTTTGGATTTTGCTTGGTGGCGCCTCAGTTAGAGATATTTTTTTGGGACTTGGGCTGGAATATGGCCCTTCATTGGCGGGAGAATGCCAAGGGGCTGAAAATGTTGACCCGTCTTCTTAATGCAAACAGAGAGCCCAGTCTAGTCTGCTCACCTAAGATGAGTTTCCAAGTGTCTGTCAGGCCCTCTAAATGCTGGTAGTTATATCAATTTTGCGTTATTTCTCGGTCAGTCCGATACCTATGTTTGATACGCCCGCGGCGATGATCTCTTTTCGCAACGATTTTACAAAGTCGGCATTCAACTTAGGATTGTCTTCGATCAGTTGCAGTAGTGTGTTTTGCAGCTCTTTCTCTTCTACCATGACCTCATGATTAAAGATGTAGTCATCGAACGCATCATCGTCGAGTTCGACATCGGAAATTGCTTCTATGTAGTTGGCAACTGTGCTCGAAGAGAGTTTACTGATGTTGACGATATCTTCTTCGACTTTACTCTGTATGGTACTCAAGAGGGCGATGATCGCCGTGGTCGCGTCCATGGCGGGGTAGACCCCATAGGCATCGAAGTTGGCAGGATCTGGAGTGATTAGCTCTAATCTTTCTAGGTAGATATCAATATTGAGCTTTAACTTTTTATCGTAGATAGATTGCCATAGTAGGCTAAGTGCAGTATCGAGTACTTGTGGATCTCCAAACTCACACACCTCTGAAAAAAGTTGATAGTTAGGCAGCATACGTTGGCACAATGCGATGGCGAATACTTTCTTCTGTTGCAAGTCTAACGCTTTTACGCGTTTAAAGAAGCCGGGTTTGTTTGTCATCTAATACATCCGTTGATAACTGTGATAACACTTGATTTGCCGCCGATTCTACCTTAGTTAGTTCATCAAGTAACTCAAGTATTTCAGGTTCCACCTTGGCGATACCTATTCCTTGCTTTAACCGCGATTCTATCTCATGGCAAAGTTTCTGTGTCGTGGGTACGCCGCAGTAACAACTGGCGCCATGTAGCTTATGTACTGTGGCGAGCATCTGTTTCTCATCGAAGTTATCTAAGCTGTCTTGGAGCTGTTCAGAGGTTTCAGGGAGTGACTCCAGCAACATCTTAAGCATATCCAGGGCTAAGTCTGTCTTATTATTTGCCTGGGTTAAACACAGATCCCAATTTAGGGTGAACTGATCGAAGTGGGTGAATCTGGGACGGGTCTTCCAACGGCTGATGACACTTCTAAGCGAGGCTTCATCTATGGGTTTAGGTAAGTAGCCATCCATACCACTTTGTTCGATCCGTTCTCTCTCTTCGGCGATTGTGTGTGCCGTCACCGCTATGATAGGCGTGTTACGATTGAGGGAGTGTTGACGTATCTGTTTCGTGGCGCTGATGCCATCTGTGCCAGGCATCTGTATATCCATGAATATAATGTCAAAACTACGCTCCTGAGCCTGCTTGATGGCGCCCAAGCCGCTATTGACAACCGTGACTTGGCTGACGACTTCTTTTAGCAAGGTATCGATGAGCTTTAGGTTTGCCGGATTATCATCGACAGCCAGTACACTCATGGCTTCTCTCGAAATCGGCACGGGAGGCGTGTACTCTTTGAGTAGTTGCTGGCTTTCTGAGTGAGGTTGAGGATCTATCAAGATCTGAGCCAGTACCTTCTCGCCTATTGGCGCCGACACTAGCTTATCGACAAAGGGCAAGATGCTGTGGAGTTCATGCTGCTGATCTGTGCCGATAAAGACGAGATAGCGACACCTGGTTTTTATCTTTTCCAGCTGTGAGGTGATATCACAGCCTTTGTCCAGCCCCTTGTTGCTGATCAGGGCGTAATCATAAAGGGTATCGTGCTGAGTGAAATGATGCTCCAGCTGCTCACTGGAGCGAATGTTAGTCAGCCGCATTCCCCAATGCCTTACCAGGCGATCTAAGGTGTTGTTAGACAGCTCTCTGGATTCAAGCAACAAGATAGTCTTATTGAGCAGTTTATCCACCGATTGGACCTGACCTATTGGATATAGGCTGGTGTTGAGAGGGAGGGTGAACCAGAAGGTTGACCCCGTATTGGGCTTCGAATGACAGCCTATCTGGCCGCCCATGCGGTTGATCAGTCGCTTAGTGATGATAAGTCCAAGACCCGTGCCGCCAAAGCGACGGGAAATGGATGAGTCTGCCTGGCCAAATGCCTGAAAAAGCAATTCTTGCTGATCCCCATCGATACCAATGCCGGTATCGATGACTTCGCATCTTAGATTGACCTTGTCATCGGTCGATTCGGTCAGCTGTAGTGTTAAATGCACGCTACCACTATCGGTGAACTTGATGGCATTACCCACCAGGTTAGTGATGATCTGGCTAAAGCGCATCGCATCGCCGGAGAGGTCTTCCGGGATCGATTGGTCGATATCTACCACTAACTCAATATCCTTGTCACGGGCACTGTTAGACAACAAGGTGATGGTATCGTCTAAGGTTTCTCTCAGTGCGAATGGCATGTTCTCCAACACCATTTTACCGGCTTCGAGTTTCGAGAAATCTAAGATGTCGTTGATGATCCCCAGCAGATTCGTCGCGCTTTTTTCTATGGTATTGACATAGTCCTGCTGACTCGAATGCAGCGGCGTCTTGAGCAGCTGTTTGGCAAAGCCTATGACGCCGTTGAGCGGAGTCCTTAATTCATGGGACATGTTGGCAAGGAATTCTGATTTTATTCGACTCGCCTCTAATGCGCGTTTCTTGGCGAGATCCAGCTCGACGTTCTGGATCTCGATCTGCTCTAAGGTTTCCCTTAAATCCGAGGTGGCCTGATCGATATTTTGCTGCATCTCTTCGTGATATTCGGACAGGGAACCTGCCATGGCGTTAATGCCACGTTTGAGCAGATCCAGCTCGCCGATCAAGTTACCATCTACCCGGGTATCTAGCTTGCCTTCACGGATCTTAGCCACGACTCGTACCATCTCAGTGATGGGTTGAGTGACGTTTTTAACCAGTCTGAAGGTGAAGAGTAAATTCAGCTGAACACCGATTAACACGATAATAAAGGCGGCAACGGCGGCCCTATGTTGCTCGAGTAGTGCATTCTCTTTATTGACTAATACCGCGATATAGCCGAGCTTAACGGCGAGCAGGCGTTCGGTATCCTTGTTTTCATCGGTATTAAGGTGAAGTTCATTATCGGATGAGAAAATAGGCGTGCGCAGTATTATGCTGTCACCGACTTGTTCGAGCTGAGTGTTGAGTAGGCTGGTAAAAGGCTGATCGTAGCGCATCATTTCATGATTTTTATAATGATGTGAGGTGACTATGACACGATTATTGGTATCGAAAATGGCAATAAACTGCACTAAAGAGGCTTTATTTAGCTGGATGGCTGTGATCAGTTTTTTGGTACTTTCAAAGTCGTTGTTCTCAAGTCCAATGGCAGCTGCGATCGCCAGTGGCTCAATAATATTACTGCCTTGCTCTATGAGAGTTTGTTCGAGTTCATAGAAACGATTTATGGTAAAATAGCTGCCCAGTAGCACACCAACTAGAATCGTCGGCGCTAACGCGAGTACAAGTACCCAAGAGCGGAGACTGTATTTCGTCATGTTATCGGCGTTATTCATTAAGTTAGCTGATTCTACCTGTATTATTGACAAACGTGTCACTAGACTGCCAGAGAATAGGCGGTCTTGGCCAGTATTATTATCGATTTAGAGGCCTCAATGGCACAGTTTTTTAAAGCAAAACCAAATAGTTCTAAGCAAATATCAGCCAAAATAAGCTTAGAGGTGACTCAGCTCGATCATTTGGGGGCGGGTATTGCTCATCAGGATGGCAAGATTATCTTCGTGCCAGGGGCGTTACCGGGAGAGAGCGTGACAGGGCAGTTGACCGAGCAGAAGAAGCGCCATGCTCGTGCAACATTGCAACAGGTCGTCACGCCGTCTCCGGATAGAGTCGCGCCCAAATGTGCTCATTATGACCAGTGTGGTGGCTGCGACCTGCAACATCTGGCAATCGATAAACAACGTAGCCATAAACAAGATGCCCTCATCAGTCTTATGGCTAGACTGGGTCAAGCACAAGCCGAGACATTGGCCCCGGCACTGATAGGCAAAGAGTGGGATTATCGACGCCGTGCCAGACTGGCGACGTTTTATGATAGAAATACTAAGCACACCACGCTGGGCTTCAGGGCTAAGGCGAGTAAACAAGTCATCAAGATAGCGCATTGCCCTGTGCTGGCGACGCCTCTGTCAGACCTGATCTTACCCTTGTCTAAGGTGCTCAATCAGCTCTCGGGTAAGAAAGCCTTGGGTCATGTGGAACTCATAGAAGCCAATAATGGACATTTTGTGGTGATCAGAATGACAAAAACCATGTTGGATAAAGACAGCGAAAAGTTGCGAGCATTTGCCCTCAGTCACGGAGTTAGCCTGATAATACAAGGCAATGAATCAGATCTGACCTTGCTCAGTACTGAGTCCAAGATGCTGGAGCTTGGCTCAGATGAACTGCCCTATTATGAGCTGGATAACGGGGTTAAGCTGAGTTTTACCCCAGGTAATTTTGTTCAGGTCAACGCCGAAATCAATAATGCCATGGTCAATCAAGCCGTGGACTGGTTATCCGTCGAAGCCAATGAGCGGGTGTTAGATCTCTTCTGTGGCGTCGGCAATTTCAGTCTGCCACTCGCTCACAAAGGTGCCGAGGTGATAGGTGTCGAAGGCGTGCCTGAGATGGTGCAACAAGCCAGAATGAATGCCAAACTGAGCGGCTTAGATAAGGTGTCTTTCTTTCATACCGATCTTAGCGCCGACCTTTCTAAACAGTCCTGGTTAGGTAAGGTAGATAAATTACTGCTAGACCCAGCCAGAGCCGGGGCGTTCGAGAGTCTGCAATGGCTGCAGAAAATGAAACCTAAATCCATCGTTTATGTGTCATGTGATCCGGCCAGTCTGGCGCGAGACAGTGAGTCTCTGTTGAAGCATGGTTATAAGTTAACCAGGCTAGGTTTGATCGATATGTTTCCTCAAACCCATCACATTGAGGCCATGGCCTTGTTTGAATTGTATAGTGAGTAACTAATTAACCCTTGAGTCAAGGTTTGTTAATTGACATTGGAAGCGGAATGTTCAAGATAGGCATTCGGTGAGTAGGGATTAGGTTCCTGAGCGTACTTTAAGATTTAAAGTTAAGGATGTTATTGAGATGGTATCAGTTCGAGAAGCACATTTTAGTGATCCGGATTTTCAGTTAGAAGACTGGGTCAATCGTTACATCAGTGACACAGATGAAGCCCAATCTCTACTCGAACTGCTGCGTCAGATTGAGACCCTGATGTTGCAGCATGGTAATGATACTAATCTGATCCAGCGTGCCAGAGAGTTGATAGAGATTCTCGCGCCGCTGAACATGGATATCGAAACCTTACAGGCATCCGTCATCTTCGTGGCCTATGATGCCGGCATCTTAACCAAGGAGTCACTGGAGGAGTCCTTCGGTAAGGGGCTCGCCACCTTAGTGCGCAGTGTCGAAACCATGAATGCCATCGGCGCATTGAAAATCAATGACCAGTCCCGCGCCACTGAGCCTCAGATAGATAACATCCGCCGTATGTTACTGGCCATGGTGGAAGATGTCCGCGCCGTGGTGATCAAGCTCGCCGAACGCATCTGTTTGCTCAGAGAAGTCAAGACTGCCGATGAAGAGACGCGAGTGCTCCTGGCCCGTGAAATTGCCGATATTTATGCGCCACTGGCCAACCGACTCGGGATCGGCCAACTGAAGTGGGAACTCGAAGATATATCATTTCGCTATCTTCATCCGCAAACCTATAAAGACATCGCCAAGCAGCTAGATGGTAAGCGACTGGATCGTGAGACCTTTATCGACAATTTTGTCGATCAACTGCAAGCCAGACTCGATAAAGATCACATCAGGGCCAAGGTGTATGGCCGCCCTAAACATATCTATAGCATCTGGAAGAAGATGAAGGGTAAAGATCTTAAGTTCGATGAACTGTTCGATGTCCGCGCGGTACGCATTGTCACCGATAGGCTGCAGGACTGTTATGGTGCCTTAGGTGTGGTACATACGCTGTGGCATCATATTCCCCGGGAGTTCGACGATTATGTCGCTAATCCTAAACCCAACGGTTATCAGTCTATCCATACCATAGTCGTGGGTCCCGAGGGTAAAACCGTCGAGATCCAGATCCGCACCGAGCAGATGCATGAAGATGCCGAGCTCGGGGTCGCCGCTCACTGGAAATATAAAGAGGGCACCAGCGGCGGTAAGCAGACGGGTTATGAAGAGAAGATTAACTGGCTACGCAAGATCTTGCAGTGGCAAGAGGATGTGGCCGAGAGTGGCAACCTAGTCGAAGAGGTTCGCAGCCAGGTCTTCGAAGACCGGGTCTATGTGTTTACCCCTAGCGGTGAGGTGGTCGACCTGCCGCTTGGCTCGACGGTACTCGATTTCGCCTACTATATTCATTCCCATGTGGGACATAAGTGTATAGGGGCAAAAGTCGATGGCCGCATCGTGCCCTTTACCTATCAGGTGGAAACGGGCCAGCGCATCGAGATCATCACCTCTAAGCAGCCTAATCCTAAGCGTGACTGGCTAAATCCCCACCTAGGTTACATTCGCTCATCTCGAGCGCGTTCTAAGATCCAACACTGGTTTAAACAGCAAGACAGAGACAAGAACTGTGCTGCTGGGCGTGAGATGATGGAAACTGAGCTTTCACGTGTGGGACTCAAGCTCAAAGACGCTCAAAGTGCGGTGGAGCGGTTTAATATGGTGAGCATGGATGACCTCTTAGCCGCGATCGGTGGTGGAGATGTCAGGCTCAACCAGGTGGTTAATCATGTACAGAGCCAGATGCGTAAGCATGAGCTATCCGATGCGGAAGCGGTCGAAGATCTGGTGAAGAAGAGTCAGAGTAAGGCGGGAAAGAAAGGTAAGGGCCAGGTTGAAGTGAATGGCGTGGGCAACTTGATGAATCATATCGCCCGTTGTTGCCAGCCGGTACCCGGGGATGAGATCTTTGGTTTCATCACCAAGGGCCGTGGGATCTCGGTGCACAGGGCCGATTGTGATCAAGTCAAAGAGTTAATCCGCGCCCATCCTGAACGTACTGTCGATGTGGTGTGGGGAGAGAATTATTCCGGCGGCTATAAGATCCGCTTGCGGATCATCGCCAATGACAGATCGGGTCTGTTGCGTGATCTGACCTCGGTACTCGCCGCCGAAAAAACCCATGTGATGGCGATGAGCACATCATCGGATGTTAAGACACAGACGGCCGCTATCGAACTCGAGTTGGAGTTGTATAATCTCGATGGACTCTCTAAGGTGTTGGCGAAAATTAATCAGGTGGAAGGCGTGAGTGAAGCCAGACGCTTGTAGCCTAAATCGAGTGGTTACCCTTATTTAATCAAGGCGGCTGTTGCCGCCTTTTTATATGGCTTACGGAATTAAGATGAAAAACAGTGAAATTCAACCGCTACTGGATGTGATGGCAAGGCTCAGGGATCCGCAATCGGGTTGCCCCTGGGATCTGGCGCAATCATTTAGCACTATTGTGCCTTTTACCTTAGAAGAGGCCTATGAAGTTGCCGACACCATAGAGCGTATGGCCTTAGATGAGCTTCCCGATGAGCTTGGGGACTTGCTGTTTCAGGTGGTGTTCTATTGCCAGCTGGGTAAAGAGCAAGGCCTGTTCGATTTCGGGGATGTAGTCGAGAAAATATGCAACAAGCTTACTTCGAGACATCCCCATGTATTTGGCTCTCTTAAAGAGGCGAGCGCCGAGCAAGTGAAGCAAAATTGGGAAAGCATAAAAGCCAAAGAGCGCAGGGATAAATCCCTTCATTCGGTATTGGATAACATTCCGCTTGCCTTACCTGCACTGACTCGCTCGGTTAAAATTCAGCAACGCGTCGCCCGAGTCGGGTTCGACTGGGATGATTTGGGCCCAGTAGTGGATAAAATTCATGAGGAGATCGACGAAGTCTTGCATGAGGTCAGATTAGATAAGCCGATACAAGAGAAGATACAAGATGAGATGGGCGATCTGTTATTTGCCGTGACTAACCTAGCACGTCATCTAGGTATTGAACCTGAGCAGGCCCTGCGTCAGGCAAATGCCAAGTTTGAACGACGTTTCAGAGGCGTCGAAACCTTAGCAAGCAAGAGCGGTAAATCGATGGAAGCCCACAGCCTAAGCGAACTCGATGGCTATTGGGATCGGGTAAAGCGTAATGAAGTGCACAAATAGATAAAAATTATCGCTGAACTTGTTTGTCGTATCGTTGGAGTTTTGCTAGAATTGCGCCCCGTCCTAGTGCTTTCTTACAAGCACATATTTCCCACTCATTTTCTCAGGTTCATAATGACAACAAGGTATATCTTCGTAACTGGTGGTGTGGTTTCATCACTAGGTAAAGGCATTGCGGCAGCATCGTTAGCGGCAATTTTAGAGGCTAGAGGCCTAAACGTAACCATTATGAAGCTAGATCCATATATTAACGTGGATCCAGGCACCATGAGCCCAACTCAGCACGGAGAAGTTTTTGTTACCGAGGACGGAGCAGAAACAGATCTGGATCTAGGTCATTATGAGCGCTTCATTCGTACCAAGATGAACCGTCGTAATAACTTCACCACAGGCCGTATCTATGAAGAAGTGCTGCGTAAAGAACGTCGTGGTGACTATCTAGGTGCGACCATTCAGGTCATTCCTCACATCACTAACGCCATCAAAGACCGAGTGCTCGCCGGTGGTGAAGGTCATGATGTCGCGCTCGTCGAGATCGGCGGCACGGTCGGTGATATCGAGTCACTGCCATTTTTAGAAGCTATTCGTCAGTTAGGTGTTGAACTGGGTCGTGAACGTACCTTGTATATGCATCTGACTCTGGTGCCTTTCTTAGGCGCTGCAGGTGAGGTCAAGACCAAACCTACACAGCATTCGGTGAAAGAGCTGCGCTCTATCGGTATCGCTCCGGACATTCTTATCTGTCGTGGTGATCGCGTGCTTCCTGCCAATGAGAGAGCGAAAATCTCACTCTTCTGTAATGTTGAAGAACGTGCGGTCATCTCACTCAAAGATGTGGATAGCATCTACAAGATCCCTGCGCTACTCAAGGCTCAAAGCCTAGATGATATCGTGGTCAAGCGCTTCGGCATCGACTGTAAAGAAGCCGATCTGCATGAGTGGGAACAAGTGATCTACCAAGAAGCCAACCCTACCGGTGAAGTGACTATCGGCATGGTGGGTAAGTATATTGAACTGCCAGATGCCTATAAGTCTGTCAATGAGGCCCTGAAGCATGCGGGTCTGTTTAACCGAGTATCGGTGAATATCAAGTATGTCGACTCTCAGACCCTTGAAGCTAAGGGGACCGAAGATCTGGAAGGCCTGGACGGCATCCTAGTACCGGGTGGTTTCGGTGAGCGTGGCGTAGAAGGTAAGATACTCGCAGCCAAGTTTGCTCGCGAAAATAAGGTGCCATATTTCGGCATCTGCCTAGGTATGCAGGTCGCATTAATCGAGTTTGCCCGCAACGTAGCCGGCTTAGAAAATGCTCACTCTACCGAATTTAATAAGCAAACGCCGTATCCCGTCGTTGGCTTGATCACCGAGTGGCTCAATGAAGACGGTGCAGTTGAAGAGCGTCATGAATCGTCAGATCTTGGCGGCACAATGCGCCTGGGTGCACAACTTTGTCACCTCTCAGAGGGAAGTAAGGCTGCCGAAGCCTACGAAGGCAATTCTTGTGTCGAGCGTCATCGTCATCGTTTCGAAGTGAACAACCACTATAAAGAACGTCTAGAGCAAGCTGGATTAATATTCAGTGGTCTTTCCTCTGATCGCCAGCTTGTTGAAATGATCGAGCTACCCAATCATCCTTGGTTTGTCGCCGGTCAATTCCACCCTGAATTTACATCCACGCCTCGGGATGGTCAGCCATTATTTAAAGGCTTTATTGCCGCTGCCAACGCGTACCAAAAACGCGACTTAGGCTAAATCAGTGACATTAAGCCGCTTCCAAATTCTGGAAGCGGCTTTTTTGTTTGCTGATGATGTGAATTCGGATAAATAAATTTTAGTTTTACTTTATTTTTGATTTTATTTTTAAACTTAAACCGAGGAAATTATGGCTAAAATTATTAATGTCATTGGTCGCGAAATCATGGATTCTCGCGGAAACCCAACTGTAGAAGCCGAAGTGCACCTTGAAGGTGGCTTTCATGGCATGGCGGCAGCACCGTCTGGGGCATCTACCGGTAGTCGCGAAGCGTTAGAGCTACGTGATGGTGACAAGAGCCGCTACATGGGTAAGGGCGTGCTTAAAGCCGTTGCTAACATCAATGGTCCTATCCGTGATGCCTTGCTAGGTAAGGACGCTACGGCTCAGGCCGAGCTTGATCAGATCATGATCGATGTCGATGGTACCGAAAACAAAGATAAGCTAGGCGCAAACGCTATCTTGGCTGTGTCTTTAGCTGCGGCTAAAGCGGCTGCGGCATTTAAAGGCGTCCCTTTATACGCACATATCGCCGACTTAAACGGTACTCCTGGCCAATACACTATGCCTGTGCCTATGATGAACATCATCAATGGCGGTGAGCATGCGGATAATAACGTCGACATTCAGGAGTTTATGGTTCAGCCTGTTGGCGCTAAGAATTTCCGTGAAGCCTTACGTATGGGCGCCGAGATTTTCCATAACTTGAAGAAAGTACTTCAGGATAAGGGTCTGAACACGGCTGTTGGTGATGAAGGTGGTTTCGCTCCAGATCTGGCCTCTAATGCAGATGCGCTGGCTGTGATCAAGGTTGCTGTCGAGAAAGCCGGCTACAAGCTAGGTGAAGATGTGACGCTTGCGCTCGATTGTGCGGCTTCTGAATTCTATAAAGACGGTCAATATAATCTCGCTGGTGAAGGTAAAGTTTTCAGCGCCAATGGTTTCTCTGATTTCCTCAAGGAGCTGACTGAGCAATATCCTATCGCATCGATAGAAGATGGCTTAGACGAGTCAGATTGGGATGGTTGGGCATATCAGACGCAGATCTTAGGTGATAAGATCCAGTTAGTGGGCGACGATCTATTCGTGACTAACACTAAGATCCTCAAGCGCGGTATCGATAACAAGATAGGTAACTCTATCCTGATCAAGTTCAACCAGATTGGTACGCTTACTGAGACGCTTGCGGCTATCCGTATGGCGAAAGAAGCCGGTTACACCGTGGTGATTTCCCATCGTAGTGGTGAGACGGAAGATTCGACTATCGCCGATCTTGCTGTCGGGACGTGTGCCGGTCAGATTAAGACGGGTTCTCTGAGCCGTTCAGATCGTATTGCCAAGTACAACCAACTGCTTCGTATCGAAGAGCAGCTAGGTGAGAAAGCGCCATATCTTGGTCGTAGCGAAATTAAGGGGCTGTAATAATCGGCTCGCCGAACGATTCAAGATTGGAGATCCCCTCTCTATAGAATGAGTCGGTCAGCCTGGTTAAATTGTCGTTATTAATGAAAAGGTCACCACAGGGTGGCCTTTTTTGTTGTATTATCTCGGCTGAGTGTCGAATAATGGGTATCGCAATGAAAGGTTTCCTATTTGTATTGTTAGGCTTGCTAGGCATACTTCAATACCAGTTATGGTACGGGGCAAATAACCTGCCTGGATCTGTTCAGCTTCGCGAACAGATAGCGATTCAGCAAGCGGGAAATGCCAAGTTAATTGAACGCAATCAAGTGTTGCGGGAAGAGATAATCGATCTTCGCAGTGGCACCGAAGCATTAGAAGAGCGTGCTCGAAATGAACTGGGCATGGTCAAAAAGGATGAAACATTCTTTCGTGTCGTGGGTGGCAGCCTAAAGCCTGCAAATTGATTGACCTCCTAATCTTAAACAAGCAGAAACTTATTCATGAATGATTTCCAAGAAAAGATTATTGCCATCGTTCCTGCTGCCGGTATAGGCAGTCGCATGGGAGCCGACGTGCCTAAGCAGTATCTGAAAATAGCCGGTCAGCCAATTCTATCGTTAACCTTACAAGTGCTCCTCACTCATCCGAGAATCGACCGTGTGATCCTAGCACTTCACCCACAAGATAGTTATTTCTCCTCTCTACCTGAGGCTAGACACCCGAAATTGCTCAGCCTTGTCGGTGGTGAAGAACGCTCAGACTCTGTCTTGGCGTGCCTGAATCGAGTCGAATTAGATTGCTGGGCCATGGTACATGATGCGGCGCGTCCCTGTTTGACCCATAGCGATATCGATAAGCTTATCGATTCGCGAGGTTTATTTCCCCAGGGCGCCATCTTAGCCTCACCCGTTCGAGATACCATGAAGAGAGGGGATAAACAGGGATGTATTGAACAGACAGTATGTCGTGAACAGTTATGGCATGCCCTGACTCCACAGATTTTTCCTCTGGTGTCCCTCAGAGATAATTTAGCCAAGGCCTTGAAGGCGAACGTAAACATCACCGACGAAGCCTCAGCCATGGAATGGGCTGGAATTGCGCCGGGACTAGTGACAGGCAGAGCCGATAATATTAAGATCACCCATCCGGACGATCTTCGATTGGCTGAACTCTTTCTCAGCCAAGCTGAAGTGGAACAAGCTGAAGGCTGACGGCCTCGGAAACTGACCGGAGATAATCTCAATTGATAATCTAGATTATCTCGTGGTGTTAATTGAATACGCTAAATGGAATGAACAATGAATATACGCATAGGCCATGGTTTTGATGTACATAAATTTGGTGGCGACGCGCCATTATTGCTAGGCGGTGTGCATGTCCCCTATGAGTTAGGTTTGATTGCACATTCTGATGGTGATGTAGTGCTACACGCCATATCAGATGCTATCTTAGGCTCGGTCGCCTTAGGGGATATCGGTAAACATTTCCCCGATACCGATGCGGCGTTCAAGGGAGCCGACAGTCGCCAGCTGTTGCGTCATTGCTACAGCTTGGCAAGAGATAAAGGCTTCGAGCTTGGTAACCTGGATGTCACCATTATCGCTCAAGTACCTAAGATGGCGCCCCACATAGAAGCCATTCGTGAAGTGCTGAGCCAAGACTTAGAGACCAGCATAGAGAATATTAATGTTAAGGCGACCACGACCGAGAAGCTAGGCTTTACCGGTCGTAAAGAGGGCATTGCCGTCGAAGCCGTCGTATTGGTCACTAAGATAGCCATATAAAGTTTTTAAAACAGATTCGATTGACCCCATTAGAGAATAAGAGTGACCATGATAGAACTGCATTATTTACACGGTAAACCAGCATCCAAGGCCGATCTTCGTACGCAAAATAGCGATTTCATTGTGCAGGAAATATTGCCTTTCAGCCCCACTGGGGAGGGAGAGCACCACCTGCTACATATTCGTAAACAGGGGCTCAATACTGCCGATGTGGTTAAGATATTATCTGGTTTTGCCCATGTTCATCCTAAAGAGGTGACCTATGCGGGTCAGAAGGATAAGAATGCGATCACTGAGCAGTGGTTTGGCGTGCGTATTCCAGGTAAAGATACTCCGGATTGGGCCAGCTTAAATTGCGATGAACTGACTATCTTGTCGAGTCATCGTCACAGTAAAAAGTTAAGAATTGGTGCCTTGGCCGGTAACCGTTTTAGCTTAACCATGCGTAACGTGACCGATATGCAAGATGTGCTTACGCGATTAGCGCTAGTGAACGAGACCGGCGTGCCTAATTATTTCGGTGAGCAAAGATTCGGTCATGACGGAAAAAATTTAGTCTTCGGTCGACAGATGTTTAGCGGTCGTAAGGTGAAAGACAGGAAGAAGCGCAGCATGTATCTCTCTGCCGTTCGCTCCTATCTGTTCAATTACGTCACATCGATGCGGCTGGCCGAACACGGCCTAGAGAAACTCGATGGCGACAGTGTGATGTTAGCTGGCAGTAAAAGTTATTTTGTTGCCGAGCAATGGGATGATGCGTTACTTAAGCGTCTGGATGAAAAAGATATCCAGCTGTCGGCACCTATGTGGGGCAGGGGAACGGCATTGCCTCAAGGTCATGCGGCAGACTTCGAGGCTAAGGCATTAGCCGAATTTGACACGGATCGTGATGGATTAGAACATGCGGGATTAGAGCAAGAGCGTCGCCCCTTGTTACTCGAGCCTCAGCATTTATCCTATCAGCAAGAGGGAGACGATGTGATAGTGATTAAATTTGCACTGCCAGCTGGCAGTTTCGCGACCTCGGTGTTGCGAGAATTGTTTGATTATGAAGATGTCAACGAGCGTGAGTTTCGCCAACGTCAGTTAGCGCGCCGTGAGCAAGAGCAAGATTCAGCATAGCGCTAAGTTAACTTAGGCAATATTTGGCTCAACCTTAAATTAACGCTAAGGTTTCAGCGCCATTTCAGATTTATTCAATATTTATATAATGATTTATAGCAGGCCAATAATGATAAAGATCCTAGTGAGTAACGATGATGGTGTCACAGCACCGGGAATTAAGGCGTTATCGGATGCATTATCTGTGTCCTATCAGGTCATGACTGTGGGGCCAGATCGTAACTGCTCAGGAGCGAGTAATTCATTAACCTTGACGAACCCTTTACGCATTAATACCTTAAGTAATGGTTTTGTGTCAGTAAGCGGAACACCGACCGACAGTGTTCATCTTGCAATACGTGAGTTGTATTCAGATGAGCCCGATATGGTGGTGGCTGGGATCAATGCTGGTGCAAATTTAGGTGATGATACTCTGTATTCCGGTACCGTAGCGGCGGCCATGGAGGGACGTTTTCTTGGCTTGCCTGCCGTTGCCGTTTCACTGGTGGGCTCAAAATTGGCACATTTCGATACGGCAGCCCATTTTGCTTGTCGGATTATTGCCGGCCTACTTAATAAACCTATCGCTCAGGATCAGATTTTAAATATTAATGTTCCCGATCTACCGATTAATGAAATTAAAGGGATCAAGGTCACTCGTTTAGGGGCAAGACACAGAGCCGAAGGTATGATTAAGGTTCAAGATCCAGCGGGAAGAGACATCTATTGGTTAGGGCCCCCGGGAGATGAGCAAGATGCCAGCGAAGGAACGGATTTCCATGCAGTGAACCATGGTTATGTATCTGTGACACCTTTGACCGTTGACTTGACCGCGTACGAGAGAATTAGACCTCTGCAAGAATGGATAGATAATATATGAATGGAGTTGCGACGACCTCAGCTTTAAATTTAGCCAGAAGTTTACATGAATCGGGTATAAAGAGTGAGAAGGTGTTGCAGGCATTAGCCAACACACCCAGAGAACTCTTCCTGGATGCTGCTTTAGGGCATAAAGCTTATGAAAACACTGCTTTACCTATCGGGCAAGGGCAAACAATTTCTCAGCCTTATATCGTTGCAAGAATGACCGAGCTGCTGCTGGATCACAGTCCATCTAAGGTGTTGGAAATCGGTACTGGCTCAGGATACCAGGCTGCCATATTGGCGCAACTGGTACCAGAGCTATGTACTGTCGAGCGGATCAAGAGTCTACAGATCCAGGCACGCCAAAGATTAAAAAAGATAGACCTTCACAATATTTCATTTAAATATGGAGATGGTTGGCAAGGCTGGCCTAATAAAGGGCCGTTCGATGCCATCATGGTGACGGCGGCGGCGAGTCGTATTCCAGAGGCGCTATTGACTCAGTTAGACGATGGGGGAGTACTGGTTATTCCTGTTGGAGAGGAGTCCCAGCAACTGCTGAAAGTGGTACGTAAGGGGCAGACCTTCACTTCAGAGGTGGTCGAAATGGTTCGCTTTGTGCCTCTTATAAACGGGGAGCTAGCTTAATTCGCCAGGCTGGCCGTTTCGTCTCAGATGCTTTGGTTATTTTTTAGATATTTACAGGCTCTTATAGCAGCCTGCTTGGCTGATTATGGAAGGGGGTATTTTTGATTACTGGTTTGAAGATGAATTGCAATAATCTACTTCTATTAGCGCTATGCATTTGCTTCGCCGGCTGTAGCTTTCAGTCGGATAGACCCGCTCCTGTGGTAAATGTCATGACTCCAGTCATGGCTAGTTACGATAAAGGCTCATTAAAATCAGATTCTTATCTCGTTAAGAGAGGGGATACCCTCTATTCTATCGCCTGGGCATCTAACAAAAACTTCATTGATTTAGCGAACAACAATAAGCTTAACAAGCCCTATACCATCTACCCTGGACAGAAACTAAATCTTAACTTGACACCTACTGTTACAAATAGCCAAACGGCTAAGAAAGTACAGAATAATCATTCTAAAGTCGTATCAAATCACAGTAAAGCGAATAAAAAACAAACACATACTTCTGTTGCGTCGACCAGCCCCCCCCCAGAGGTGGTTAAAAAGAAATCACTTGATCCGGTTAGAGACTCTGCGTATTCTGTAACGACTAATCAACAAGATGTTAACAAAAGTATCCACAGGCCAACGACGCAGATACCCACTAAAGTCAGTCAGTGGTTATGGCCGGTGAGAGGTAACTTGATTGGTCGATTCTCAGCTAATGAGCAAGGGAATAAAGGAATTAAGATAGCAGGCAAACGAGGTGACATAATTAAGTCTGCAGCCGATGGGCGGGTGGTTTATGCAGGCAGTGCCCTTAGAGGCTATGGCAATTTAGTCATCATCAAACATAGTGACGATTTTCTCAGTGCCTACGCACATGCTGATAAGATCTTAGTCAAAGAAAAACAGTTTGTCTCTATGGGGCAAACGCTTGCAACAATGGGCAGTACGGGCACCGACCGGGTCATGTTACATTTTGAAATCCGATACCACGGGAAGTCTGTTAACCCACTTAAATATTTACCTAAACAATAATGGTTTAGGTGCCAGTTTGGCATTTGGAGGATAGTAAATTGCAGTAATTTAAATCGAAATTGAAAATTAGGGAGATCATTTTATGGGTCGTAGAACTAGTACCGCAATAGCGGAGCCGTTAGTGGACTTGCCAAAAAACGAGTCTGTTGTAGCAACAAAAAAAGGAAATAAGTCACAAGAAGCAGAGCTTGAACAGCAGGTTCAAGACGATCTGCAGAAAAACCTGGATGCAACTCAGTTGTATTTGGGCGAGATAGGTTTTTCCCCTCTACTGAGCGCGGAAGAGGAAGTTTATTTCTCTCGTAAAGCATTGAAAGGTTGTGGTAAGTCACGTAACCGCATGATTGAAAGTAATCTTAGACTCGTGGTTAAGATAGCCCGTCGTTATAACAACCGTGGACTCGCATTATTAGACCTTATCGAAGAGGGTAATTTAGGCCTTATCCGCGCCGTTGAGAAATTTGACCCCGAAAGAGGATTCAGGTTTTCTACCTATGCGACTTGGTGGATCAGACAGACCATAGAACGTGCCATCATGAATCAGACCAGAACGATTCGTCTCCCAATACATGTAGTCAAAGAACTCAATGTATATTTGCGCACCGCAAGAGAGTTAGCTCATAAGCTAGATCATGAACCGACCGCCGAAGAGATAGCGGCTAAACTGGATCTGCCAAGTTCTGATGTCAGTCGTATGCTGAAACTTAACGAAAGGATCACTTCGGTCGATACGCCTCTAGGTGGAGATAATGATAAAGCCTTGCTCGATGTACTTGCCGCCGATGATAATGTGGGGCCGGATTACAAGGTACAAAACGAAGACATGTCAAAGTCTGTGGTTAAATGGCTCGATGAACTCAACACTAAGCAAAGAGAGGTGTTAGCGCGCCGTTTTGGCTTGTTGGGCTATGAACCCTCTACGCTAGAGAATGTGGGTAAAGAGATAGGTCTAACACGAGAGCGTGTACGTCAAATTCAAGTAGAAGCCCTTAAACGTCTTAAAGATTTACTCGGTGCTCAAGGTTTATCGGTAGAGGCCATTTTTAAGAGTTAGCTGTAACTTGTTCATTATTATCCTTAATTATTAAGCTGTGAGTCGCAGAATCAAGATGAAGGCTAGCCTCACGCATTATAAGAGTGTTTTCTTTTGAGCAAGCCTAAACATTTTGGATAACCGTTTCTATTGATGCATTGGTGATTAGATTTTCAAGTTAAGGCCAGGCACTAGTCTTTGTCATTAGCCGTAAGAATAGTTGTCAGTATCACCTATCAGTATTACATAAAAAAAACGCACTCTAGGTGCGTTTTTGTGTCTGGAACACTTATGTCTATTTGCCAGGGATGGTAAAAAATAGACTTTGTGTCTGGAACACTTATGTCTATTTGCCAGGGATGGTAAAAAATAGACTTTGTGTCTGGCATCTCTTGTAAAGAGTGATGTCACTCTCTTATCCCTATCCCTATCCCTACATCAGCATTCCATTGAAGAGCAGGCATATGCCTAAGCTAGCTGTTTCAGTCTGTACAATATCTCTAAGGCTTGCTTCGGGCTGAGCTCATCAGGATTAATACCTTGTAATGCATCTTCGACCGGCGATATTTGTTGCTCTGCAAAGACCCTAGCTTGTAGTGGTGATTCCAGAGTGATGTCCTTGCTGTCGCGGCTCTCTAAGTGATGCAGTTTATGTTTGGCTGCGGTTATGACTCTGGCTGGTACACCTGCCAGAGCGGCGACTTGTAAGCCATAGCTTTTACTCGCGGCGCCTTCTTGTACCGCATGCATGAAGACTATGGTGTCTCCATGTTCTATCGCATCGAGATGAACATTTTCTACATTGTCGATGAGATCAGGTAGCTGGGTGAGTTCGAAGTAGTGAGTCGCAAATAACGTCATAGCGCCAATTTTTTCGGCTAAATACTCGGCAGCCGACCAGGCCAGGGAGAGTCCGTCGTATGTCGACGTCCCGCGACCTATTTCATCCATCAGTACCAGACTCTGGGTCGTGGCATTATGGAGAATATTGGCCGTTTCTGTCATCTCCACCATGAAGGTTGAGCGACCGGAAGCGAGATCATCCGATGCGCCTATACGTGTAAAGATACGATCCACAGGGCCAATAACGGCATCTTGGGCCGGTACATAAGAGCCAATATGTGCCATAAGAGTGATCAAGGCAACTTGTCTCATATAGGTTGATTTACCGCCCATATTTGGCCCTGTTACGATCAACATTTTACGCGTGGAGTTCAGGGTCACGGGATTAGCGATAAAAGGGCTTTGACTGACTTGCTCGACCACGGGATGTCGGCCCGATTCTATCTGTATACCCGAGATGTCGGTGAGTGTCGGACATCGATAGTTTAGCGTCTCGGCGCGTTCGGCAAAATTACAGATGACATCAAGCTCTGCCGCACCTTGGGCGAAGAGTTGTAACTCATGCAGTTTCGGTAACAGCAGATCGAATAGCTGTTCCCAGAGCTGTTTTTCGAGTGCCAGTGCCTTGCCCTGACTGGAAAGTACTTTCTCTTCATGCTCTTTCAATTCGGCAATGATGTAACGTTCAGTATTCTTCAGGGTCTGTCTTCGCTGGTAGCTCAGAGGCACCAGCGAAGATTCCCGACGACTGACTTCGATATAATAACCATGAACCCGGTTGTAGCCGACTTTAAGGGTAGATATACCGGTCGACTCTTTTTCGCGAGCCTCTAATTCTGTGAGGTAATCCGTCGCCCCCTTACTCAAGGCGCGCCATTGGTCTAGCTCTTCATTGTAGCCATCCTTCAGGACGCCACCATCGCGGATCAACATAGGCGGATTGTCTATGATCGCCCTGTCGAGCAACGCAAGCTCATCGGGGAACTCACCGATAATAGACGCTAACCGCTTGAGATGAGGTGACTGACAAGTAATGAGTAGCTGCTGGATCTCGGGCAAGGTAGATAATGCCTGCTTCAGACGAGAGAAATCTCTTGGTCTGGCGCTTCTCAGTGCGAGTCTAGCCGTGATGCGTTCTATATCACCCAGGGCTTTTAAATGTGGCGTCAGCGTGTCAAACAGACCGCTGTCGAGTAGCTCGGTAAGTGCACTTAAGCGAGACTCTATCTGTTGTCTATTTCGCAGCGGTTCGTGGATCCAACGTTGCAACATACGACTGCCCATGGGGGTAGTGGTATTATCCAATATCGCCGATAGGGTATTTTCACGCCCGCCTTGTAAGTTAATGGTCAGCTCTAAGTTTCTTCTCGTGGCAGCATCGAGAACGATACTGTCATCTTGATTGAACAGCACGATAGAATTGATGTGGGGCAGGGCTGTCCTTTGAGTATCTTTGACGTACTGCATCAGGCATCCTGCCGCCTGCAGTGACAAGCGCGCATTATCCAAGCCGAATCCGCGTAGATCTTTGGTCTTAAATTGATCTAAGAGCAGCTTACGGGAGGTATCGAAATCAAATTCCCATTCCGGACGCCTGCGTTTGCCATTGAATCTTGTGATAAGAGACATCTCACTGAAGTCTTCACTGTAGAGCAGCTCGGCTGGACTCGTGCGTTGCAGCTCAGCCTCTAACGCTTCTCTTGTCTCTAATTCACTGACCACGAAACGGCCGGAGCTCAAGTCTAAGGTGGCATAACCAAAGCCCGCCTTGCCATGGTATACCGCGGCAAGTAGGTTATCTTGTCTCTCTTGCAGTAAAGCCTCGTCGGTCAGGGTACCGGGTGTGACCAGACGTACCACTTTTCGCTCAACCGGGCCCTTAGAGGTGGCCGGATCGCCTACCTGCTCACAGATTGCGACTGAGACTCTAAGCTGGACTAGCTTGGCGAGATAACCTTCGACGGCGTGATAGGGCAGTCCCGCCATGGGGATTGGATCGCCGCCACTCTTACCCCGAGCGGTGAGTGAAATGCCTAGGAGTTCGGATGCTCGCTTGGCATCGTCATAGAAGAGCTCGTAGAAGTCACCCATGCGGTAAAATAATAACATGTCAGGGTTTTCGGCCTTGAGCGTCAGGTATTGGCGCATCATAGGTGTGTGTTTTTCTAGGTTTTGGGTGTCGATTGCATTCATCTACAGCTCGTTTCTTCTATGAGGTATTGAACAGGCTAGATGCCCCATCGGAGCAGCCTTAAAAATGTGATGCCAATATTAGCAATTTTTTGATTCAGTTGCGTCGTTAAAAATTAAATAGTCAGATAGAAATTTTCTTCTGCAACCGCTGCTTCTAATTGAGTCAAGATGAGCAGAAAAAAATAATCATGATCAGTACTTGATACTGTATGATTGTACAGTATACTAGTTTGCATATTGAGACTCCTATTAGGGCAGGATACAGTTTTCCTTAGCTCAAATAGCGGAGTCGCCACACGTTTATATCGGCGTTGTTGCCGTGATTTAGATTATGCGCCAAGAGGATATCGGAATGAAGATTGATGCGAACAAAGAGAAAGCACTGAATGCCGTGTTAAGTCAGATCGAGAAACAGTTCGGTAAAGGCTCTATCATGAAATTGGGCGAGAACCGCTCGATGGATGTTGAGACTATTTCTACCGGATCACTTTCTTTAGATATCGCACTCGGTGCTGGTGGACTTCCTTTAGGACGTATCGTTGAAATTTACGGCCCCGAATCTTCTGGTAAAACAACATTGACCTTAGAGGTCATCGCCGCCGCACAACGTCAAGGCCGAGTGTGCGCCTTCATCGATGCGGAGCATTCCTTAGACCCCATATATGCTAAAAATTTAGGTGTCGATATCGATAATCTACTCTGTTCTCAGCCCGATACCGGTGAGCAGGCGTTGGAAATTTGTGATGCCCTGTCTCGTTCTGGTGCCGTCGATGTTATCGTCGTCGATTCGGTTGCGGCCTTGACGCCTAAAGCCGAGATTGAAGGGGAAATTGGTGATTCGCATATGGGACTCGCGGCTCGTATGATGAGTCAAGCGATGCGTAAGCTTGCCGGTAACCTGAAACAGAGCAGTACCATGCTCATCTTTATCAACCAGATCCGGATGAAGATTGGCGTCATGTTCGGTAACCCTGAAACCACCACAGGTGGTAATGCACTTAAGTTTTACGCTTCTGTGCGTCTCGATATTCGCCGTATCGGTGCGATCAAGGATCGTGACGAAGTCATCGGCAACGAGACCCGAGTTAAAGTGGTTAAAAACAAGATCGCAGCGCCATTTAAGCAGGCTGAATTCCAAATTATTTATGGTAAAGGCATCAACCGTACGGGTGAACTCGTTGACCTTGGTGTGATACATAAATTAGTAGAGAAAGCGGGTGCCTGGTACAGCTACAAGGGGAATAAAATTGGTCAGGGCCGTGCTAATGCGGGTAAATACCTGATTGAACATCCTGAAATTTCTGATGAAATTGAAACGACACTTCGTAGCATGTTACTCGCGGCTCCCGATGCGGCTGACTCAGCTACAGGCGATGAGAATGTCGATCTCGAGACTGGTGAAGTGTTCTAGAGACGTAATTAATCTCAGGCAATAGAATATAAGTAACTCGGTGGGCCATCTGGCCCACTAGTTTGCAGTTTCGCAACTTACACGCGGCGGTTATTCACCGGCCATTCACCGGCCATTCACCGGCCATATCGGTAAGGCTCATGGCTCAACACCTATCAAACAGCCGATGACGCAAAAATATTTGCACCTAAACTCACTTCTCCTATAAGCCCTATTTTTCACACTCTAGCTTCATTTTGCGCAATACCCTCCCTAAAACTCTGGTTGTTATACCGTAGACTGCTTATAATACGCCTCAAAATAGCGCAAGTGTGTTTTGAATAACGATTTTCAGTTTGAAAAAATAATCGTCCAACACAGTGCCAATAATTTAAGTAATTTCAATTCAGGGTGATTTCATGTATCAAACCACTGCAGCGCTAAGAACGGCTTTCTTGGAGTATTTCCGCAAAAATGGTCATCAGGTTGTGGACAGCAGTTCACTGGTCCCTGTTAACGATCCTACGTTACTGTTTACTAACGCGGGTATGAACCAGTTTAAAGATGTATTTTTGGGTGAAGATAAACGTAATTACACTCGTGCGACCTCGTCTCAACGCTGTGTACGTGCCGGCGGTAAACATAACGATCTAGATAACGTAGGTTACACCGCACGTCATCATACTTTCTTCGAGATGTTAGGTAACTTCAGCTTCGGTGATTATTTTAAGCGTGAAGCGATCACATTTGCGTGGAACTTCCTGACTCAAGAGTTAAAAATTCCTAAGGAACGCCTGTGTGTCACTATTTATGAGACAGATGATGAAGCCTATGATATTTGGACCAAAGAGATAGGTGTTCCGGCAGAGAATCTGATCCGCATCGGGGATAATAAAGGTGCCCCATATGCCTCTGACAACTTCTGGCAGATGGGTGATACTGGTCCTTGTGGACCATGTTCAGAGATCTTTTATGACCATGGCGATCACATCTGGGGCGGTCGCCCTGGCACGCCAGAAGAAGACGGTGACAGATTTATCGAGATCTGGAATATAGTCTTCATGCAGTATAACCGTCAGTCCAATGGTGAGATGTTGGCGCTTCCTAAGCCTTCTGTCGATACTGGGATGGGAATTGAACGTATTGCGGCCATCATGCAGGGCGTTCACTCTAATTATGAAATCGATATTTTCCAGGCTCTGATTAAGAAAACGGCTGAAATATTAGCGGTTAGCGATTTAGAAAATAAATCACTACGAGTTATCTCCGACCATATTCGCTCATGCGCATTCTTAATTGCCGATGGTGTGATGCCTTCCAATGAAGGCCGGGGGTATGTACTTCGTCGTATCATACGTCGTGCGGTTCGCCACGGTAATAAGTTAGGTGCGACAGATTCTTTCTTCTATAAGTTGGTGCCGACGTTAATCGAGGTCATGGGTGAAGCGGGTAAGGGCTTAGTAGAAACTCAAGCCATTGTGGTTAAATCATTGCGGGCGGAAGAGGAGCAGTTTGCGCGTACGCTTGAGCGTGGTTTAGGCATCTTAGACGGTGCGCTTAACACGCTAAAGGGTAAGGTTCTCGATGGCGAGACTGCTTTCAAACTCTACGATACCTATGGTTTTCCGGTCGACCTGACAGCAGATGTCTGTCGCGAGCGTGAAATAACGGTAGATGAAGCAGGTTTTGAACTGGCGATGTCGGCGCAAAGAAAACGTGCACAAGCGGCGGGTCAGTTTGATACCGATTACAACGATTCACTCAAGATAGATGAAGAGACCGAGTTTTCAGGTTATATCGATCTCGTTTCGAACTCAAAAATTACCGCCATATATAAAGAAGGTGAGCCTGTTACCGAGATAAACGCCGGCGAAGAGGCCGTCATTGTGCTTGATAGCACGCCTTTTTACGGTGAGTCAGGCGGCCAATGTGGTGATAGCGGTACCCTGAGTGCGGATGGTATCGAGTTTATCGTTAGAGATACTCAGAAGTACGGCCAAGCCGTGGGCCATATTGGTGCCTTAAAGACGGGAAGTCTGGTGGTGGGTCAATCCCTCGAGGCTAGTGTCGATAAATCGCTGCGTCAGCGCACCGAGCTTAACCATTCAGTGACTCACTTACTCCATGCCGCGCTGCGTCAGTTGCTGGGCACTCATGTGAGTCAGAAAGGCTCCTTGGTCGATCCTGAACGTCTGCGCTTCGATTTCTCGCATTTTGAAGGGGTTAAGCCAGAAGAGCTGCAAGCCGTCGAAGACTTAGTGAATACACAAATTCGTCACAACCATCAATTGACGGCACAAGTCATGACTATCGATGCGGCGAAAGAGAAGGGGGCTATGGCCCTATTTGGCGAGAAATACGCCGATGAAGTCCGTGTCGTGACCATGGGAGACTTCTCAATTGAACTCTGTGGTGGTACCCATGTGGGACGCACTGGAGATATAGGGTTATTTAAGATCACCTCGGAGGGTGGCATCGCTGCGGGTATACGCCGTATCGAAGCTGTGACGGGGGCCGCTGCTATGGCTTATGTGGCAGGTCAAAAATCCGAGTTAGATCAAGCTGCCAAGTTACTCAAGGCCGATAGCGGTTCTGTTGTGACTAAGCTTAAGGCGCAACTAGAGCGTACCAAACAGCTGGAGAAAGAGTTATCTCAGCTAAAGGATAAGCTTGCTGCTGCGACGAGTGCAGACTTAGCCGGCGAAGCTCAAGTGATTAACGGCGTTAAAGTCTTAATCAAGAAGCTCGATGGCGTCGAACCTGGTGCGTTAAGAGGCTTGCAAGATGAGTTAAAGCAAAAGCTGGGGTCGGGTATTGTCGTACTGGGGATCGCTGGTGATGCTAAGGTAAACCTGATTGTGGGCGTGACCAAAGATCTAACGTCTAAAGTGAAGGCCGGTGAACTGGTCGCCAATATCGCTGCTCAAGTCGGTGGTAAAGGTGGTGGTCGCCCTGATATGGCTCAGGCTGGCGGAAGTCAACCTGAGCACCTAGATGCTGCTCTGAGCCAGGTATCATCTTGGTTAAAAGAGCGCCTAGCATAAGTACATGCCTTGTCAGACGCATTACTCGTCATGACGACGCTCTGAGCCGATAGGGCTACAAGGTTTAGCCTAGGTCTTAGGGGCGCTATATTAATATGGCGCCCTTTTTTATTGTTGTTATGGGCTCAGTCATTAATTGTTACATTCTGAGCGTGCATGGGAGAAGTTACCGCTAGACAGAGGAGGGAAGAATATCTATGGTTGCATGGGGATGTATAGAGCATACATGTCCAATGTCGCAGGCGCTAAGCCCGGCCAGGTGAAGCCTTCTAGCTTGTTGTGAGTTCTAGTCGGCTATTCACGCAATTTTTGTTAAATAATATGATCAATGTTTAAGGTGTTGTGCTTGGTCGTGCTTTCAGCCTTGGTGGGACTAGGATTTAATGCTAGTTTAATCCTAAGGTTTGATAATAGTTATGCAGCGGGCTCTAGGTTGTAGCCCTCTAGAGTGTTGTTTGAGGACTAGATCAGGCCTTTGACTTACAATAAGATGTATTTTAATGGTGGTTTTCCACTAGAGTACTATTAATTTGTACTAAGCTAACCTTATAATAAGCATATAACGGAAATAGTACGTATAAAGCTAAATTTGGAACTAAAGGAGTAAACGAATGCTGATATTGACTCGTCGTGTTGGTGAAACACTGATGATTGGTGATGAAGTAACTGTCACTGTTTTAGGCGTTAAGGGTAATCAAGTACGTATTGGTGTTAATGCACCTAAAGAAGTATCTGTGCATCGTGAAGAGATCTACCAGCGTATTCAGTCTGAAAAAGCAGGCAATGCGTCTGAGGGTGGAAATTTTTAGTCTTAAATGTCTTAAGAGTTACCTCATAAAATAGAAGAGTCAGTTTTTAACTGGCTTTTTTGTTTTCTGGCTTTGGGTTTCTGGTTTTTTAATATTGATTGTCTCGGTGTGTTCTAGGTTTAGAACGATATATTTATTACGTAAATCCGATGATTTATACCGAGTTTGGTTGATATCTGACTAATCTGTTTAAAAACAGCTCAAACAGAAACCCTTTATAAGAAATGGTTTGACTTATTTTCGTCAAACAGTAATATGTGCGCCAAGAAACGGAGAGGTGGCCGAGTGGCCGAAGGCGCTCCCCTGCTAAGGGAGTATGGGCTTTAAATCCCATCGAGGGTTCGAA
>NZ_JABSSM010000180.1 GCF_013214165.1 Shewanella sp.
GACATTCTTTGCAAGATCGATAGCAATAGTGGTAACTTTCATGGTGGACGCTCCTTGATGTAACTGCATATTCAATATCAGTTTGGCGCATTGACGCCGAATTAGGGAGCGTCCATCCCATCACCCACAATAAATCAACAATTTAACGCTGCAATAGCGAGCTTTCAGTTCAACGTACAACAAAGCACAGTGATTACCGATATGGCTGCAACTTATGTTCATTACCATCGTCGAACTGGGGATTTCTAACTAAAATATCGATTTTCAGGCAGCGCTGGTGAACTCAAGCTGTTTAAGTAGACATAATTGGTGAGGGAGTGAAAATTAGCTAATGACTATCAGCCATCTTCCAGATACTTACAACACTTCGCAAAATGACGACGCCTTTTCTGTAGATGGTCACAGTAATTTGTAAGCTCTTGGGTTGTGCCAACAGGACCATGAAATATTTTACCAAAGTCAGAGGTCATCTTTATCCAGTTATCTGGTGATATATTCAACCTGTTAAGTATCTTAGACGAACTGGTAGAAATACTCCCACGCTTATCTTCACGAATTATTCGACCAGTTTCATCCACTAGTTGCAAGTAGTCTTGTAGCTCGAAATTAACCCCTTTGGGCTGATTATTCTTTTCATTGCCAATAAAGGTAAGTAGCGACTTAGGCTGCTCACCTTTCAATGCTGCCTTTATACGCGCTTGAATACTGGTATAGTCTGATTTTTCTGGAATAAGTGCCATCTTGGCTCGAATAGGGTTCAAATCAACATAAGCCATACAGGTCAAAACAGCGGCTTCATCGAGCAGCGCTTGGGACTTGAAACGTCCCTCCCAGAAACGACCAGTACACTTGTCTTCTTTGTTGGCCTTTCTAGCAATCGGTTCATTTAAGCATCTCATAAACCAGCTAATATCGCTTAAACGGCTTCTGTATTGAGCAATTGAATGTCTTAGCTGTGATAGGTTTTGCTCTGCAACCAATTCACCTTTGGCAAACCTTTGTGTTAGCTCAGTGCCTTTAAACAACTGATGCCACTGCTCAACGACCTCCCTATCTGTCCAGCTATTTGCTAACTCAATATCTATCCTCAACACCAGATGAAGATGATTAGACATCACCGCATAAGCAGCGATGTTGATAGCAAAGATTGCACCTAACTTAAGCAACTGAGATTCAACCCATTCTCGTCGATGCTCATAGGATTTCCCCGTGTTTGGATCGATTCCTGTGAGCCACGCTTTACGCACACACCTTGTCACTGCATGATACCAAGGCGTATCTTCAATGCTAATTTGAGTTCTTCTGGGACGGGGCATAACAACCTCCTACCTCTTACTAATAACCAAAGCTTAGTAGGAGGAGAGAACATGCACAATTAACTATGGATGGCTCTATTTACTTGGATGGCTCTATTTACTGCAATAAAGAGTGCACATAAGGTCGTTCATTCACATCCATGTGATCACGACATTAGTACATCCTGTACAACACCCACAGCAAGCGATAGATAGCCATGAAGGCAAGGCCTTCGAACACACTCCCCAACAACAGCTGGATTCCGGCTCAAAAGCGCTACCGGAACGACGAGATAAAGCTATCGACAGCCAAATGAAACCAATACAAAAAT
>NZ_JABSSM010000181.1 GCF_013214165.1 Shewanella sp.
CCATAAAGCCCCTGACGGAATCCCAGATATCCATCAGGAATAACATTAGGCGTTCCTCTTCTCAGCGTGAGTCGCAACCATGCCTGCACTCTGTTCTTCAAGTACCTGTACGATTGACTTACTGCGGGCAATAACAATTGCGTGCATAAGCATCAGAGGTAGAGCAGCGACCAGACCTTGTACAGTAGTCATCAATGCCATTGAGATACCGCCAGCCATAAGCTTAGGATCGCTGGTACCAAACAACTGAATGCTCTGGAAGGTGGCAATCATACCGGTTACTGTACCGAGTAGACCCATCATAGGTGCGATTGCAGCGAGTACCTTAATGATCGAGATACGCGCTTCTAGTGCCGGTGTCTCTTTCAGAATGGCTTCATCAAGCTTAAGCTCCAGCGTTTCAACATCGACATCTTTGTTGTCGTGGAAAGCCTTAAGAATACGACCTAAGGCATTGTCACCTGGGTTATCCAGATTTTTGCGTTGGGCCTTAACTTTAGCGCCTACAAGAGTAAGAGTGACGATACGCTCGATAGAGATGATGGCACCGATAATAAGCAGGCCAATAATGATGTAACCAATGGTTCCACCCGCTTCGATACGATCTTCAATAGTCGGCTTCTGCGTGAAGATGCTCAACAACACACCCTTAATAGGATCTATGTAGAGAGGAGCGATACCCGAAGTGATATCCTGAAACTTAGACACGGCTTTGACTTGGTAACCAGATGGCTGCTGCGATAGCTCCTGAATCAGACCAAGGTCGGCGTTATAAACGACATATTTACCATCGGCAAGTAAGTTGAATGCACCAACACGAGTGATGGATGTATTACGGATATTACCGTCGATATCGGTAACAGCACCTTCGAAGTTCACAACCTTGCCAGACTGTGCCATTTCAAATAACTGTTCTTCCCAGAAACGCTCCAGCTCGTCGATCTTTGGCAGTTGCTTACGCGCACCAAGTTCTGCGATGAAAACATCACGTCCAGGATATTGAGCACTGATGTTAGACGCTACCAGTTTACCGGAGAAATCACCGGCATCACCTTTAACGACACCGAACATCTCACCCAAGTCACCTTGAGCCGTTTTAAGATCTTCTTCTAACTGAGCAATCTTACGCTCGTTATCGAGGAAAGCTTGGTTTAAATCTTTACCGCGTTGACGCTCGGTAGCTAAAGCATTCTTTTCACGTTTAAGTAGAGCGGCTTTATCGCCACGTTCATTTCTGAACTCTTGCTCACGCTTCTTGTTTGTATTCGAAGCATTGGCACGATCTGTTTGAACCTGCTTAAGCAGCTGGTCGATCGTTTTAGGCGCATCTGCTGCACTTGCAATACCTGAAGATAAAATCAGGGTTGCAGCAACGATAGCTGTAGTTATTAACTTCTTCATTATTGTGCAGCCTCCGCAGCAGGGATTGGTAACGAGAATAGATCCGGAGCACCCTGTTTACGTGCAATGCGGATACCTTTAGTCAGTTCACGAAGATAGCTTTC
>NZ_JABSSM010000019.1 GCF_013214165.1 Shewanella sp.
TATGGAGAGACAATGAGCCAAACGAATCTACTGTTAATATGTGGCGGCGGTGGGGATGAACACGCAATCTCACTGATGTCAGCCAAATTTTTTGAGACATCACTGGCTAAAATAGCCCATATCAACGTATTGAAAGTTGAGCTCGACGCTCAGGGCCATTATCGCACTCAAGAAGGTGAACTCTGTGAGCTGACCAATCGCAAACAGATACGTTTCGATGATGACAACAAGGCGTCCTGGCCGGTAGATTACGTCATTCCCTGCATCCACGGTTATCCGGGAGAAACCGGTGACATTCAATCCTATTTCGAGCTGATTAACTTGCCCTATTTCGGTTGCGATTCAGAAGCGAGCCGTAATTGCTTCAACAAGGTCACCGCCAAGATGTGGTTCTCGGCGCTTGGGATCCCCAATACCCCCTATATTTTTCTCAATGACTTCAATGATGATGCCATCACTCAAGCTCAGCAGGCTCTGAGCTCTTGGGGATCGATATTCATCAAGGCCGCCTCACAAGGCTCCTCTGTGGGCTGTTATCGTGTCGACAGCCAAGAGGAATTAACTGAGTCATTGCAACAAGCTTTCAACTATTCGCCCTATGTCATCGTCGAGAAGACCATTGAAGCCAGAGAGCTGGAAGTGGCCGTATATGAAATAGATGGCAAGATTATCGCGACCAAGCCAGGTGAGATCATCTGTGCGACCAATACCTTTTACACCTTCGATGAGAAGTACGCCGAAAACAGTCAAGCAGAAACCAAGGTAGTGGCCGATATTAGTGACAGTGTGAGCCAGGAGATCCGTGAATATGCGGTCAAGGTATTCAAGGGCATGAAACTCAGTCACCTGTCCCGTATCGACTTCTTTCTCACCGAGGACAATGAAATTCTCCTCAATGAAATTAATACCTTTCCAGGACTCACCCCCATCTCCATGTTCCCCAAGATGCTACAACACCAAGGTGACGATTTCAGTGACTACCTCAGCCACAACATAATGCGCCAACTCAATAACAAGGCCTGAACCCGATTAAAACCAATCGATACCGAGTCCTGCCGGGTGAGAAACCTGGCTGGCACTCATGGTTGAGCCAATGTTTTGCCCCATGGGATTTAACATCGTATTTGCCGTCACCGTAAAACTGACAAATATCAGCAGGAGAAATAATGCTAACAGTAAATAATGTTTATTGGAATGTATCACTCGGCTTCTCCAATCATGTCAAACTCAACTCACTATAACTATGGCTGAGGCGCTATGTTTGTGCCAATCACCACCTTGTCTTTCGAATAAAATTAATTACACTAGGCCAAGCACAAGTATTTAGTTTACTCGGAAACATTTTCCTCTTAATGGCGGTAGCCAATTGAAAAATTTTGACTTTAACCTGTTAACTGTATTGGAAGTATTACTCGAAGAGCAAAGTGTCACCGCCGCGGCGACGCGTCTACACCTGAGCCAATCGGCGGTGAGTAAACAACTGTCAAAACTACGAGAAACCTTCGACGATAAGCTGTTTGAACGCACGGCTTATGGTCTGAGGCCGACGCCTAAGGCCAAGCAACTGGCACCAGAATTGAGACGTGTACTCAACCAGGTTGAACAATTGACCCGTCCCAGTGAGTTTGATCCCTCTTTGAGCCGCAGAAAGTTTCGTATCGAACTGGTTGAGACGGCTTACTCACTCACCTACCCCTATTTCATGCCTGAACTGCTCAAGCAGGCACCGAATATCAGCATAGACAGTAAAACCTGGCACAGTCAGAGCATGGATAAACTGTTGCGCTGTGAAACCGACATGGGGATAGCGTGCCGAGAATGGGATGAACGCTCGCTTTTACACATAAAAAACTTGCCCCAAGAGCTTAATTATATCGAGCTGACTCGTGATCACTCAGTGTGCCTGGTAAGAAAAGACCACCCCTTATTAAAAGAAGAGTGGAACTTAGACACGTTTCTTAAGCATCGTCACCTGCAAGTGAGCTTTGGCGGCATCGCCCAATGGCTGTTAGACGATGTGCTGCAGATACAGCATCTGAAACGAGACATCGCCATTAATCTCACCGACTTTAATTGTGCCATGCAGCTCTGTGAAAAAAGCGATCTCATTCTTTGCTCCCCGGCAAAATACGCCAATGAGATGTTGGGACATTATCAGCTAGTCACACTGCCTGTGCCCACTAAACTCGTGCCTGGGACCTATGTCTTGCTATGGCACCGGCATTTTGACTTAGACCCCAGTCATCGCTGGCTTAGAGAGATGATCATAGAGTCGGTGCAGCAAGTCTATCCTGCCTAGGGCACTAGACTCGGAACCAGAAACCAGAAACCAGAAACCAGATTATAGGCATACATGATGACCTAGCAGACCGTTCAGTGAACGCGCAGCGAATAAAAAAGCCTGACGTTAATATTAACGTCAGGCTTTTAGGTTTTATTGCATCTCTTATTGTTTAGCTCGCCCCGCTCTCTGGCGACTGGAACAAGCCCCTTTACTTATCTGATGTTTTGGACAGGATCCAAATAGAGGCAAGTGCCACGACAGAAAAACCACCTAGTATAATGACCGGCATGGCGCCGTAGCCCAGGACATGCCATATAACATTTTCTAATGTACTCATAATGGCTCCTTAATTCCAACCTTCAACTTGGTGCATATCTGGCAATCTATGGGCGATACCCTTGTGGCAATCCACACAGGTACTTTCACCACTGGCAAGCGCCGTAGAGTGCTGCCTGACACTGCGTGGGCTCTGCTCTGAGAAGTCCATAAATTCAAAGTTATGACAATTACGACACTCTAGAGAGTCGTTGCTTTTCATTCTTGCCCACTCCCTTTCGGCCAAATGAGCTCGTCGCTCTTTAAACTTCTCGGGTGTGTTAATGGTTTGAGTCACATAATAAGCAAACAGTTCTTTAGAAGCCTGAACCTTACGGATGATTTTATCCGTCCAAGCATGAGGTACGTGACAATCTGAACAGGTAGCACGAACACCGGAGCGGTTAGCGTAGTGAATCGTTTCTTGAATTTCCGCCACAATGGGGGCATGACATCCAGAGCAAAACTCTTCAGTGTTTGTCGCTTCCATACCTGTGTTAAAGGCACCCCAGAACATGAGTCCACCAGCAAAGCCCATAAATAGAACGATACCTACGGCGGCTTTACTGGGCCGCCTCAATATGTTCCAGATGCCTTTTAAGGCGTTAATAATCCATTTCATATTTTTACCTGCCTATGTTGTTATTGCAGTGATTTAACACGCTCGAAGGAGTTACCCACTAACGGTTTAGCATCTGCTTGTGTCACGTGGCACTGCAGGCAAAAATATCGTCTAGGAGACACATCAGCCAACACTTCATCGTGTCGATTAGTGAAGTGAGTCACACTGATTTTAGTGGCACCCATCTGCTTGGCTTTTTTCCAGCCATGGCATGATAAGCACTTATTAGCATTGAGTGAGACTTCATAGCTCCTGATGTGATGCGGGATCAGAGGTGGCTGAAACACATAACTGCTTTCAATATCCACCTGATCTCGCGGCACTTTCTTCATAGGATCTGCCGCTCTCGTGGTTTCTAACTCAGCACTACCGCGCAAAGACTCGACGCCACCTATACCCCGATCCTGGCTGACTGCAAAACCACTGATCAGAGTAAAAGTCATGCTCAACGTTATTAAAATTAATTTGTTCATCATAACCCCGCCTTATCCTACTTTAGTGATTTTAATAGGACACTTTTTATAGTCTGTCTGTTTAGATATCGGATCGGTTGCATCTAAAATGAGTTTATTAATCAAAATACGCGCATCGAAGAAAGGCACAAATACCAAGCCTTTTGGTGGACGGTTACGCCCTCGAGTCTCGACACGCACACGAATTTCACCACGCTTGTTACTCATTAACACTTCATCACCACGACGCACACCATGAGACTTAGCATCATCTGGGTGCATGTAGCAAAGTGCATCAGGAACGGCCTTGTACAGTTCAGGTACACGGCGTGTCATTGTTCCCGTATGCCAATGCTCAAGTACACGACCCGTACATAACCACAGGGGGAACTCTTCATCTGGAGACTCTGGTGGCGCCTCGTAAGGTGCCGAGATTATCCATGCCTTGCCATCTGGCTTGCCATAGAATTCAAATCCTTTACCCTTGCCAACATAGGGATCTGAGCCCTCTTTAAAGCGCCATTTTGTCTCTATGCCATCGACGACAGGCCAGCGTAAACCGCGCTCTTGATGGTAGCGGTCGTATGGCGCTAAATCATGGCCATGTCCACGTCCGAAGCTGGCGTACTCCTCAAATAGACCTTTTTGTACATAGTAACCTTGGTCTTTGGCATCATCATTGAGCGCTTGCGCTTCTGATAATGGAAACTTGTTCACCTGGCCGTTTTCAAATAGCACTTCACACATATTCTTACCACGTACTTCTGGCATTTTTGCTATCAGCTCTTCGGTCCACACCTCTTCAATTTTGAAGCGTTTTGCAAATTCCATGATCTGCCAAAGATCGGATTTCGATTCACCTGGCGCTTTAACTTGCTGATACCAAACCTGAGTACGACGTTCAGCATTACCGTAAGCGCCCTCTTTTTCCACCCACATGGCTGTCGGTAAGATCAAGTCAGCAGCTTGTCCCGTCGCCGTTGGGTATGGGTCAGAGCAGACTATAAAGTTTTTCGGATTACGATAACCAGGTAAGCGCTCTCCATTGATGTTGGGACCGGCCTGCATGTTGTTACTACACATTGTCCAGTAAGCATTAAGCACACCGTCATTTAATTTACGGTCTTGCTCCACGGCGTGGAAACCCGGCTTGGGTGGAATAGTGCCTTGTGGAATCTTCCACAGCTTCTCAGCACGCTTTCGATGCTCTGGGTTTGCTACTTCCATATCTGCGGGTAAACGATGAGAGAAGGTACCCACCTCACGTGCTGTACCACAGGCTGATGGTTGGCCTGTTAATGAAAATGGGCCATTACCCGGTAGTGATATCTTGCCGACTAAGAGATGAATGTTATACACCAGAGAGTTCATCCACACACCACGGGTATGTTGGTTCATCCCCATGGTCCAAAGTGACATCACCTTTATCTTAGGATCGGCGAACTGCTTAGCGAGTATCAGCAGTTTATCTTCACTTAGGCCGGTCATTTCAGCTGTTTTTTCAAGCGTATAAGGTGCTACTGATTTTTTATACTGTTCAAAATCAATTGAATGAATTTTACCTACATTGGGGTTAGCTGCCTTTTTTTGCAGGGGATGCTCGTCCCTTAACCCATAACCAATATCGGTAGTGGCTTGCTTGAAATGGGTATGCTTGTTAACAAAATCCCAATTCACTGCATCGTTTTCAATGATGTAATTAGCAATATAGTTGGCTATTGCTAGATCTGTTTGCGGCTTAAAGATATAACCTTTATCAGCAAGTTCAAATGAACGATGGTAATAGGTGGATAATACGTGCACTTTCACATGGGGATGACTCAAGCGTCTGTCAGTGATGCGAGACCATAACACTGGATGCATCTCGGCCATGTTCGAGCCCCACAGAACGAAGCTATCGGCATGTTCAAAATCATCATAACAACCCATTGGCTCATCGATACCGAAGCTACGCATGAAGCCACCAACGGCTGAAGCCATACAGTGACGCGCATTGGGATCTAAGTTGTTTGAGCGGAAACCCGCTTTCATCATCTTAGACGCGGCGTAACCTTCCATTACGGTCCACTGGCCAGAACCGAACATACCCACACTGGTTGGCCCCTTCTCTTTTAACGCCGCTTTCCACTTCTCAGCCATGATATCGAAGGCTCGATCCCAACTTACCGGCGCAAAGTCACCATTTTTATCAAATTTGCCATTAGTTTGACGTAAAAGCGGCTGCGTTAGCCTATCTGAACCGTACATGATTTTAGAGAGGAAATAGCCTTTAATGCAGTTAAGCCCTTTGTTTACTGGAGCTTCTGGGTCACCTTGAGTCGCAACCACCCGACCCTCTTGAGTCCCGACAAGTACCGAGCAACCTGTACCACAGAAACGACAAGGCGCTTTATCCCAATGAATTTTTGACTCTTCAGTCGATGCAATTAAATTCGTTGCAGTGGCTGGAAGAGTGATCCCTGCAAGTGCCGCAGCAGATGCCGCTGCATTGGCTTTAATAAAATCACGTCTAGACATTTTCATACTTGTTCCTCGCTAACACTATCGCTATTATCAGGGGCTAGGTTATTGGTATCGGTATCGGTTCCAATATCAATTTGGTGATAAACCATAGAGGCACCGAGCACGCCTGGCATATTAATTATTTTTTCAATAACATCGGTAATAAAGCCTTCTGCTTCAGTCTCTAGGACTACAACGATTTTTCCGACTTCACTCACACCATAAATTTCGGCTTCATCAAATGCTGCAATTCTTTTTTTAGTTTCATCTAAATGCTCAGGGCTAACCTGAACAAGTAGGCTTGAGATATGCGCCTCAGGTAACGACATGTGGGCGTTCCTTATCTATCTGGGGAAAAATACTGACATGGCGCTGCTTGGCCAACCAGATTGCAAAGCCTAATTTTTTCTTTTCTTTGGCTGTGGAACTCATAAGCACTCCAACTTAGGGTTATGACCCTAAGCAAGGTGAGTCAATAAAAATGACTCCAGGTTTGGTGGTAATTAACGTTATGTTTTATCAAGTTCCTTCTTGCTGTGGATCATAATCCTAATGTGTAACTAAACTGTATACCCACAATTTGGTAAAGACTAACTAGCTTGATCTGGATCATCGTTTTTAACAAAATAAATGATGAATCCACTAAATTAACTGCCTTGGCAGATTGGCAAGCACCTAAATCATCAGCTATGACTATTCAGCATAGTCTAAACAAGGAGTTGACAGCGTATAAATATCAATCTGGGAGGTTAACAATATGAGGTAGGTATAACTTAAGTGGTAGGTGAGAGACACAAAAAAAGCACCGACCATGAGGTCAGTGCTTGTAATGATTAATCAGGTGTATGCTACCGATTAATTTGGCAAGTTAGTTTTGCTTGATTTGATTCAAGATACGTTTCTCTGAGATAGGATAAGCCGTCCCCAAGATCTGAGCAAAACAGGAGACACGGTACTCCTCTATCATCCACCTAGCCTCGAGCAAGGACTCAGGCGTGGCCGCCGATCTGGGCACTTTAGCTAACTGACCCTCCAGCTCCTGCTGCACATTGGCAATGCTGTGCATATGCAAGCGGTCACGATTGGGATCCACAGGCAACTTGTCTAAGCGATTATCGACGGCTTTAAGATATCTCACCATGTCGGGTAAACGCTGCCAACCACAAGCCTCGACAAAACCTTTGAACACGAGTTTATCCAACTGAGTCTTGATATCACTCATGGCGAAGGCAATATCCAGGCTTATCTTGCCCTTCAATCGCTTCTTCACCTTTTGATAAAGCGTCAGTATCTCTTCGACTCTGAGGGCAATCTTAGCCGCCGTTGGATTGAGTTCTTGCCTCACCCAATCTTTAGCCTGTTCAAAATCGGACTCACAGCGAACATCAAGCCCCTTCTCATCGAGTAGCTGCTGCACAGACGCCGATAAGATATCATCCAGCAAGATCTGTACTTGACCGAAGGGGTTAAAATACATGGCCAGCTTAGCCTTATTTGGTAGGGTCTGCTGCAGATGCTTCACCGGTGAAGGAATGTTAATTAACAACAAGCGCTGCAGACCTAGTTGATGGGAGCGAATGGCCTCATTTTCATCATCAAATAATTTGATAGAAACACTGGATTTATCGTCCACCAATGCGGGGAACGCCTTGACCTCAAAGTTGCCTTTCTTCTGTTTAAACGCCTGTGGCAGGTCGCCGAAGGACCACTGGGTCAAATCAGTTTTTTCGATACCAGAATCGGCTACCTTGCGGATTGCTTGAGTCACCTGGCCTTGAAGGCTGGCTTTGAGCTGCTCAATATCTCGAGCTTGAGCCACTAACTTGCCATTATCATCCTCTACCTTGAAATTCATCAACAGATGCTTAGGGAGTTGGCTAAGATCGAAGTCATCGATGCTCACACGAACGCCACTCATGCGCAGCAACTGCTTACACATGGCATCGATGAAACTCATTTCGAAGGGCTTCATCGCCTGCATACAGGCATTAGCATAATCGGGCGCCGGGACGAAATTACGCCTGAGACTCTTAGGCAGAGCGCGGATCAGGGCGATACACTTTTCCTCTCTCAGGCCCGGAACCTGCCAATCGAAATCCACATCTTCTATCTGATTGAGCAGTGCCACAGGAATGTGCACCGCCACGCCATCATCCTCGGCCGCAGGCTCGAAATGATAGCTCAAGCAGAGTTTAAGATTTGCTTGATGCCAAAAGTCTGGGAAATCCAGCGCCGAGATGTGATCATCTCCTCGCTGCATCAATTGCTCACGCTCGAAATCTAATAGATCTGGAGTTTTATTACGCTCAGCCTTCCACCAGCTAAAGAACTTAGGCGCGTTATAGATCCCCTCAGGAATTCTGGGCTCATAGAAATCCACCAACACCTGCTCATCCACCAAGATGTCGCGGCGGCGAGATTTATGTTCTAAGTTCTCGACCTCTTTAAGCAAGTTACGGTTCTTGATAAAGAAGGCTTCGTTGGTTCTCAGCTCACCATCGGCTAAGGCGCTGCGAATAAAAATCTCACGGGCCTCCAGTGGATTGACTGGGCCGTATTGGGTCTTGCGGCGGTTAACTATGGTCAGTCCATAGAGGATCTGATTTTCAAGGGCCACCACACTGCCCTGCTTCGCCTCAAAATGTGGCTCAAGATAGTTTTTCTTCACCAGGTGTTCGGCCAAAGGCTCGATCCACTCGGGTTGAATTTTGGCGCAGCAGCGGGCAAACAGGCGTGAGGTCTCGGTGAGCTCAGCGGCCATGATCCACTTAGGCCCCTTGCGCGCCAGGGGCGATCCTGGAAACACGAAGAATTTACGGTTACGGGCGCCTAAATATTCATTATCTTTGTCTTTAAAGCCAACATGACTCAACAGACCCGTGAGCAGAGACTTGTGCAATAGTTCATAATCTGCAGGCTCGCTGTTGAGACGCCACTTCAAATCATGCACGGCTTGTCTCATCTGGGCATAGAGATCTTGCCACTCACGCACCCTCATGTAGGCAAGAAATTCTTTCTTACACTGCTTTCTAAACTGGCTGCTGGATAGAGATTTTTGTTGCTGCTTGAGGTGATCCCACAGATTAACGAAGGAGACAAAATCTGAATCCTTATCGCTGTGCTTCTTGTGCACCTCATCGGCCGCCTGCTTCTTATCCATGGGACGTTCCCTTGGATCTTGAATCGACAATGCAGAGGTGATCACCAAGGCTTCATGAAGACAGCCATTTGTGTTCGCCGCGATAACCATACGGGCCAGACGCGGATCCACGGGAATATGTGCAAGTTGCTTGCCCAGTGTCGTCAAGGCTAAGCGCCCTTGAGACTTTTTCACCGCTTCTAATTCTTCCAGTAGCAGGAATCCATCACGGATATAGCGAGGGTCTGGCGGCTGCAAGAAAGGAAATGCTTCTATGTCGCCAAGACCTACTGAGAGCATCTTGAGAATAACCGAGGCCAGATTAGTCCTTAAGATCTCAGGATCGGTAAACTCGGGTCTGTTATTGAAATCATCCTCACTAAATAAACGGATACAAATGCCCGCAGCGACACGACCACAACGTCCCTGACGCTGATTAGCGCTGGCTTGTGAGATGGACTCGATGGGCAGACGTTGCACCTTAGTGCGATAACTATAACGACTGATCCTAGCAGTACCGGGATCGATGACGTAACGAATGCCGGGAACCGTCAATGAGGTCTCGGCTACGTTAGTCGCCAGCACTATTCTGCGGCCAATATGACTCTTAAATACCTTAGACTGCTCGCCGTATGACAGGCGCGCATAGAGGGGCAAGATCTCGGTATCTCGGTACTGACGGCGATTGAGTTGATCCGCCACATCACGGATCTCACGCTCACCGTTCATGAAGATCAAAATATCACCGGGCCCTTCGGCAACCAGTTCATCGACAGCTTCGAATATGCCTTCGGTGAGGTCCAGATCTTCTCCCGCATCACGCAGCAAGGGACGATAGCGAGTCTCAACCTCATAGGTACGCCCCGAGACTTGAATAATGGGGGCATCGTTGAAATGTTTGGAAAATTTATCCAGATCTATGGTCGCCGAGGTGATGATCACCTTCAAATCCGGGCGCTTCTTTAATACATTCTTGAGATAACCTAAGATGAAATCGATATTCAGGCTTCGCTCATGGGCCTCATCTATTATGATGGTGTCGTACTGGTCGAGAAACTTATCATGGGTCAGCTCAGCCAGCAAGATACCGTCGGTCATCAACTTGATATAAGAATCTTGATTGATGGCATCGGCAAAGCGAACTTTAAAACCGACCACCTCACCGAGTGGACTATTGAGTTCATCGGCGATACGACTGGCAACACTCCGCGCCGCGAGTCGCCTAGGTTGAGTATGGGCTATGAGACCACGGCAACCTAAACCTAACTCCAGACATATTTTTGGCAGCTGAGTCGTCTTACCCGAGCCGGTTTCACCCGCTATGATGACCACTTGATTGCCGGCAATCGCCCTGGCAATCTCATCTCGCTTCTGAGAAATAGGCAGGCTTTCGGGATAGGTGATCTCGGGACGATCTCGGCGACGCCGCTCAACCTTTTCGAATGCAGCAACGGCCTGAGCTTCGAGCTGGTCCAGATTAGCCCGCTTCTTATCCGAATCAGCCTCGTTATTGAGCCTGAAGAGACGACGCCTGATCTTCGAGGCATCGGCCTGATAGCAGAGTTTTAGATAATTGTTTGATAGCGGATGTGGTTGCGAACTCAAGTCAGATCCCATTACTCGGAGCAAAAAAGCGATCCTAGCAAGTAACGATTCTTATTGGTACGGAAACTTAACCAAACGTCTAATAAACCAGCAAGACTCAGGTTTAAATGCAGGTAAAATAATGAAATGAAAATTTGCGGCTATTTTAGGTGTCACTGTCGGTCAGATTCTCCCTGGGATAGTCCCGATAAATGCCATATTATCCCAGTCTCTCGCTCAAAGAGCCTCACAGTGTGAAACTTCGCCCTGAAACCTAAGCCCACAGCCGCATCTACAGCGGATTATTCATCTCTGTGATTAAAGTATCAATGTGTCAGTGTGATCACAATTTAAGCTTACTGGCAGGAGCGTCTTCAGCCGCGAAGACCTTGCTAACGTCGTTTAATCACGATTAATCACGATTAATCACGCCACCCACAAAACCGATTAATCACGCCGTTTAATCAGGCCGTTTAATCAGGCCGTTTAATCAGGCCACCCACAATAAATCCGCCGTTTAATCAGGCCACCCACAATAAATCAACAACATAACGCTGCAATAACGAGCTTTCAGTTCAACGTACAGAAAGCTCAGTGATTACCGATATAACTGCAACTTCTGTCCATTACCATCGTCGAACTGGGAATTTCTAGCTAAAATATCGATTTTCAGGCAAGGCTGGTGAACTCAAGCTGTTTAAGTAGAAATAATTGTAAAGGAGGGAAAATCAGCTAATGACTATCTTGAAAAGCACCGCAGCCATCTTCCAGGTACTTGCAGCACTTAGCAAAATGACGACGTCTTTTCTGTAGATGGTCGCAGTAATTTGTAAGCTCTTGGGTTGTCCCAACAGGGCCATGAAATATTTTACCAAAGTCAGAGGTCATCTTTATCCAGTTACCTGGTGATATATTCAACCTGTTGAGTATCTTAGACGAACTGGTAGAAATACTCCCACGCTTGTCATCACGGATTATCCTGCCGGTTTCATCAACAAGTTCAAGATAATCTTTCAGAACAAAATTGATTCCTTTAGATTGATTGAGTCGCTCATCCCCAATAAAGGGCAATAGCTTTGCCGGCTGTTGGTCTTTTAAAGCTGCTTTTACTCTCATTTTAAGGCTAGTGTAGTCTGAGGTTTCTGGTGTTTTAGCCATCTTTGCGCGTATGGGATTGAGTTCTACATATGCCATACAAGCCAGCACTGCCACTTCATCGAGTAACGCTTGGCTTTTGAACCGCCCTTCCCAGAAATGCCCAGTGCAGTTATCCTCTTTATTCGCCCTCCTCGCGATTGGCTCATTGAGACAGCGCATAAACCAACTGATGTCACTTAATCGGCTTCTGTATTGAGCAATTGAATGTCTTAGCTGAGATAGGTTTTGCTCTGCAACTAATTCACCTTTAGCAAACCTTTGGGTTAAGTCCGTTCCTTTAAACAGTTGGTGCCAATGCTCTACCACCTCTCTATCTGTCCAGCTATTTACTTGAAAAATGTCAATTTTAAGTACCACATGCAGATGATTCGACATCACTGCATATGCTACTACATCTATTGAAAATATCCCACCCAGCTTAAGTAACTGATTTTCTACCCAGTTTCGTCTGTGATTATAGTTTTTCCCTGTGAACTTATCCTCTCCAAAGAGGAAGGCTCTTCTAGTTACCCGGCTACAGCAATGGTACCAAGATGTGTCTTCGATACTGACTTGAGTTCTTCTTGGGCGTGGCATCGCTAACTCCTACTTTAAACCCATATCTAAAGCTTAGTAGGTGGTTAAACATCACGCCATTAACTATGGCTGTCTCTATTTTTCTGTCACGCCATTAACTATGGCTGTCTCTATTTTTTTTGTCTCTATTTTTCTTACTATTTTTCTTAAAAATGTATTTGTTAATAATAAAAACACCACGTCAAGCGTGGTGTTTAATAAAGTATCTGAAGGTCAGTGGGTTCAACCCTAACTATGGTTAGGGCTTATTTGAACTCCTTATTTAAAAACCTTGTCAACGGCAATAACTTCAACATTCTTCGCCGGTAGCGTTAACTTGTAGCTTTCGATAATTTTATCGGTGGCTAAAAGCTCTGCGGGCTTGTCACTGTTATAGGTTAACGGTGATGCTTGTTCAGACAATAAGCGTTGCTTCATATCTTCACCATCGGCTGATATGAAAACATAATGAATATCATCAGTTTGTAAGTTTTCCTTAATAACACGGTTGACATCGGCTAACGTTAGTTTGGCAAACTGATCACGTACATATTTTACAAACTCTTCTGTTTGATAAAACTCACTATCAAGTGCGTAGCCTAACTGCTGGTCTTGGCTAGCAACTAATTGCGGCGCATAGTTAGTTAAATAATTACGTGTCGACTGAAAGTCTTTTTCGCTCATGCCATTTTCAATCAGTTTATCCAACTCATATAAAGCGGCACGTGTAGCAAAATGCGCATCATTATTTGAACGTAAAGGACGTAACCAAACTTGGAAAATCTGACTTGAACGGCCTAAGTTTGCGTCAGGCTTAGTTTGGTACATACCACGCGGGAAGTATTCAATATAAGAATAATCGCCATAGTTCATACCACGCGCTTGACGTATTTGTTGATACAAGTAGCTGTTAGAACTACGATGTTCACCAAAATATGAACGAACTAACCAAAGTGCTGCCCAATCTTTGTCATTGCGAATAATATCGATTGGGAAACCAAAAGAAACAGCGGTAGATTGTGCATTCTTTTCAATAATTGTCGCATGACGGCCTTTTAAAGTCGGCGCTTTGGCAATCGTTAAGCGCTTTTCATCACCAACAGGCAACGCCGTTAAGTCGGTCATTAATTGTGCTTTTAACGCACTCGGCATAGCGCCAGTGATACCCAAGTGTAATTTAGCTTGCGTAAGTTGAGTGCTGTAAAAATCCTTAACATCTTCAATGGTGATCGCTGCTAAGTCAGATAAATCACCACTATTGAAGTTTTCATAAGCATGGCCCTTATAAAGCTCACTATAAAGCACCTCTTTACCTAACTCCTCATCATTAGAAGATTTAAGCCCTGATTTAATGTCATCAATTAACTCTTTCTTCAGACGCTTAAAATCGTCTTCACGCCAACCCGGGTTCAATAATTGATCACTGATAAGTTGATACCACTGCGTCGCATTGTCTCTGTGAACACGACCGGTAAATGACATCATTTCTTTATCAAGCTGAGACGAAAACTGTCCCGCTAAAGGATATAAACCTTGCTGAATGTCTTTATAACTACGCGTTTGTGAACCACCTTGGGTTAACATGCGCGCGGTCATTGCCGCCACGCCCTTTTTCCCTGCAGGATCTGCTGCGGCACCGGTATAAAACAGGAAATTAACATCAATCAACGGCGAATCATTAGTCTTGTCTAATACCGAAAACAGCGGAGCGCTAGGATGAGCCTTTTTCATCTCGATTTTTGCCACAGCAGCGTTTAAGTCAACTTCTTGTGTAAAACCAGCAATTTGATCTAATGCTGATAACGTGACTGTTGTACGGTTTTCATCAATAAAATATTGATTGGCGATATCTTTGATATCTTCAGCTGAAATACTGTCAAAGCTGTTATATAGGTGGTTAATTGTTTCTGGATCACGATCAAAGTGCATATAACCGGCTAGTGTTGCCGCTATAGACTCTGAAGAGTCTAAGCTATTGACAAAACTATATTTTAAATTAGATTTTAAGTTATCAAGTTTTTCTGCAGAAACAAGCTCGGTACGTGCTTGTGCATAGGTACTATTCACCGCATCACGGACAATCGCTAAATCATTTTCTTCATTCACTTTGATAAATACGTGACGTAAGCCCGCATCTTTAGTTTCAGGATTGTAGTTAAACATTTGGCTCGCCAACTGCTTATCTACCACTAGCTCTTGATACAATGCTGAGTTTTCTGAAAAATATAATTCAGAAATTAAATCTAAAGCAGCGCGATCTTTTTCCTTCAGTTGCCAATCAGAGCCTTTATAAGAAACTAATAACCAATGACCTGGTAAACCATCAAACTTTTCATGAACATACTTCGCGGCTTCTTGCTTTGGCTCTTGCGCGATTTCATTAACAAAATCACCTTTTTTCCAACTGCCCCAATGCTTTTCTACCAGCGCCATTGTTGCTTGTGGATCCACATCACCAACAATCACTAAAGAAACATATTCTGGCTTATAAAACTGTTCGAAGAATTTTTTACCATAAGCAATTTGCTCAGGCATTGCCTCTACATCTTCAAAGAAGCCCATTGTGGTATGTTTATAGGTATGAGTATCAAATGCTTCTTTTCGCACAGCCGCTAATAGCTTCCGAATTGGGCTAGCATTGTTTTTTAAGTATTCGCCTTTTACCGTTAACGCTTCAGTTTTGAACTGTGCATCGGTATATTTTAGGTTTTTAAAATGATCCGCTTGAATCTCTAATACTTTATCTAAATGAGTTTTAGAAAAATCTAAGTGATAATTGGTGTAATCATTGGTCGTGTAAGCACCATTGTCAACACCGGCATTTTTAAATAATTCTGAATAAACATCTTGTGGATATTTATCAGAGCCTTTAAACATCATATGTTCAAAAAAATGCGCAAAGCCGGTTCTACCTGCTTCATCTTCATCACGAGAGCCAACTGACACAGGAATTTGTACTGAAACAAGATCTGGATAGTCTGTTTTCACCACTAATACTCGTAAACCATTAGCTAACTCTTTAAATAAATACTTTTGGCTAAAGACTTTATTGGCACTATTTTCGGCTGACTGCTGTGACGCGCCATTGCTAGAGTCAGCAGTGGTTGCCGTGCAGGCGGATAACGTTAAACTTGCAGCGATCACCGCCGCTAAGTATTTCATTTTCATCTTATATCCCTATATAATTATCACTGTATCTTATGCAACTCTGCGAAGTTTTTCATTAGTTTTTCTTAGATTCCAAGGATAACCGAACACTTTGTGTATAAAAATGATAGTCAGTTACTTATAAGCTTCTGATCCTCACACAATCCGCCAAGGTAACCTAATGGTAAACCAGTATAAACAACTGCCACTCAAAGAAAGCGTCCGAATTGAAGTATTATGTAAACTCTGTTTTCAGCGAGAGCAATGGCAGGAGAACAGTAACCAAGACATCCGTTATATTCTAAGGAAGATAGCCTGTGCCATCGATGACAGTTGGCGGCTCCTTGCCGGCGCTTGCGGTCAAGATGCTCAAATACGCTATCAATTTTTGGATGTTGCCCATAGGCCCTTTGAAAATCTTGGTAAACTCTGTGGTCAGTTATATCCCGTTTTCTTGCGGGATATTAAGTCTATTTAAGATATTAGCCGACTCTCGACTCATAGAGCCTCGCTTGTCACCTATGACGATGCGCCCTGTATCATCAACAAGGGGGTCTGCGTTATTTCGTTAAGACATTTTCATAATCTTGGGAAGCCATTACAGGAATAAATTCGGTAATTGAATAGGTTACAGCTCCACTTTTAACGAATGGGTCTGAGTTTAAAACTTGCTTAAGCTCATGTTCACTCGCATGCTGTGAAATAAGTATCCCCCCAGTTCGAGGTACCTTTCTTCCACCAAACATCAACTTGTTTGATTTATATTCTTGTTCAAGATAACTCTTATGCTTATCAGTTAGTTCCGGTGTGATTTTTGCCATGTCTGTAAAACTCATATCTACTAGGTACATATTATTCTCGCTTTTTAAATAGATTAATATAATATCGCTACTTATTTCGTAGCGACTATACCGCTACTTTTTTAGAAGCGCAACATTTATGACAACACCATTACCTAGACAATTAGTAAGAGGATCGAGTTCGGGTGTAGCTATCATGGCTGTTTTTGATCTGCTAGGTCGAAAGTGGAATATGAGAATCATGTGGGAACTTAACTCCTCTTCTTTAAGTTTTAGAGGATTACAAGAACGATGTGACGGTATGTCTCCTTCGGTTTTAAACACTAGGATTAAGCAATTGACTGCGGCTGAATTGGTTTTTACGACATCAGAGGGCTATAAACTAACAGAGTTAGGATTATCCTTAATGAATACACTGAATCCTTTGAGGGAATGGGCTGCGGAATGGGAAGATAAAGTTGCAAAGTAGCCTAACGCCCATTTAATAGTGAGCCAAGTGCTGGCGGGCGATTTGCTGTGCAAATGGCATGACAGCCTTGGTGAGTCTGAATTCAGCAGTTTGTTAGCTTTACTTACTAACTGGATCAAAAATCAAGTTGAACTTTTAACCCTAACTGCTTTACTGGCTTTCCATCAGCTATCTTTGGGTTGTATTTCCATTTAGATAAAGCTCTTACCGCCGCGTCATCAAAAATACCTTCTGGCTGAGACTTAATTACTTGTATATTTTCAGTCTTTCCTTTGCTATCTACATCATATTGAAGTTGGACATAACCCGACTTCGCAGAGCTATGCGTATTTCCACAACCAAAAACGAATATACAGGTAAATAAAACTAAGATTAGATTCTTCACGATATCCCTTTTGTAAAGCTAACAGCTTATTGATTAGCAGTAGGATAACGTTCCTGTCTGCTTATTAATTTTTTGCCAGTTTATCACCGCTAAGTCGCTGTTGTAAATCGATTATTTATATAACCCACAGATGGTATACCGTAAATAATCAGCTAAAAAAGATGTGTGGATGTTTACGAGGTCTGCATAACGCTTTTACAACATTGTAACCTATTGATAAGATTTGATTAATATTTTCACATTCGTGTCATCGATGCGTCAACTCAGCGATTTATGCATCTTTTTTATAGCAATTATCTCAACCCCAGTTATACCCTTGTATAAACACAGTAAACTAATGGGGTGACGACTATGGAGAAGTTAACATTTCTGGAGGCTATACGGAGCGAGATCAGGGTACGTCATTACAGCTATCAAACAGATAAGTCCTACCTCTATTGGAATTCCCATATGCAAATAATTTATCGAGCCACCCTGCATAAAATGTGAACGCGGCTGTGACCTTCGACAGCAGGGAACTGGCATTTAAACATGGACGTTGTTTGAAATCGCAGAGGCTATAGGGACCCTTCCGTCAATAGAGAGGGCGCCGCGTCACAGAAGTGTTTACATATTAGGGTCGTTCATTCACATCCATGTGAGCACGACATTGGTGCATCCTGCACGGCACCGCCGCAGGCTATAAATTACCATGAAGCAGAAATTATAAACACACTCGCCAATACCCACTCAGCCAGAAGCTAAATCTGAAAATGTAACCAAGCTTCATTCGAAGAATCACCAAAGGGCTGGATTCCCGCCCACAAGCATTGCGGGAAAGACCAGTATTGAATTGCAGAAAGACGAATGTTGAATTGCGGGAAAGACCAGTATTGAATTGCAGTAAAGACGAATGTTGAATAGCAGAAAGGCGAATATTAAATTCCGAGAAAAACGAGCCCTAGACAAGCTATCGACAATTAGCAAAGTTAAATCGAAGAAACCAACTGCATACTCTTTGCTTGTAAGAACAGGTGTAGATGCGGCTGCGAGCTTCCAAAAAAGGGACTTTTTGGCAGAGCTTCCATGGACGGACTTGCAGCGTCTCGTAGAAGTATCTGCATGAAAGGTCATTCACATCTGACCCATAGGGCCTGTGATACTCCAGATATCACTCAGGCATTCCCCACGTCCTTGTGGGTCAGATTGGAAATGTCTTGAGATGTAGGGAACATCTCTGACCATGTGATCACGACATTGGTGAATCTGACCTATAGGGAGATAGGAAATGTCTAATGTATGTCTGGAACATACAAGACCCTGCACGGCACCACGGCAAGTGATAGATAACCATGAAGGGTCGACCTTCAAAGCACTAGCTAATACCCACTCAGCCAGAAGCTAAACCAGAAAATGTAATCTAGCTTCATTCGAAGAATCACCAAAGGTGCTAGATTCACCCATTAAGGTCAATGCATTAATGACATCTATTAATCAAAACTTATACCGGTGCCAGATAGCACTGCTGCATATAGATGTTGATCGCGTTAAGCACATTGGTTCGGTTGATGGTGCCGACAACCTTGCCATTATCGACCACGGGATAAACCTTAGGCTTAGGGCCTAACATCTGCTCAGCCAACTGCAAGACGCTGGTATCCGGCGTTACCGACAATACTTCGGAGCGCATGCAATCTGCTACCTTAGCCACGAGATCACAGTGATAACTGCTCTTGAGCATGACTGACATACAATCTTGTTGAGACAGAAAGCCAATCAATGCCCCAGAATCATCGACAACGGGAGCCCCCGGCTTATTCCTCGACAGTAAGGCATCGACGGCATTGGACAGAGGCATATCCGCAGTTAACAGCACAGGTTGACGATCCATATATTCGCTTACTTTAATTGAATCCATATTCACTCCCTAGTCGTTTGATGACTCAATGATTTTGATCTTTCTTATCTAACAGTATTTGTATTGAAAATGCCTAGTATTAAAACGACACATTCATTGAATACTGTATGACTCCAATATACATAAGTTATTAAAAAACAGAACAGTAAACAATCGATTTCGCTAATCTAAATCTTCAATGACTCTTTTAGATAAGTCTTTTCAATAAGATGTTCAAAAAGAAATGTCATCTAAGGTCTAATCGAGTGTCGGCTACGACGACGAAGGTTTTGCGCCTAATACGCTCCTCGGATGCTCGCTTATATAGACAGACAAAAATGACCGCCTGCTCTGGCAATTCACCAAAACAGCCGTCATAAGCTTAAATCCACTTCTTAAGCCATTACTTATCGCGCCAGATCATCACTTGGGCCTGTTCACCACTCTTGCGGGTCGCACGGTACATGCCGTCGGTATTGAATGGGGTAGCGATATTGCCACGATGGTCTATGGCGATAACTCCCCCCATACCGCCTGCGGTAATGAGCCTTTGGTTGATGACTTCATCCGCAGCCTGAATAATAGATTTCTGCTGATATTTCACCTTAGCGCAAATATCTCCCGCCACTTGATAGCGAATAAAGAATTCACCATGGCCCGTCGCCGATACGGCACAGACACCATTTTCTGCGTAGGTTCCTGCGCCTATGATTGGCGCGTCACCGATCCGACCATAACGCTTATTGGTCATCCCCCCCGTTGACGTGCCGGCGCTGATATTGCCTTGCTTATCGAGGGCGACAGCCCCTACGGTACCTACCTTATATTCAGTATCGAGATCGCTGTGAGCAACAAGATAATCTTTGTCTTCGAGCTTAGCTTGCTCCATCTTAGCCTTAGCGCGCTGCAGTGCTTGGTATCTGTGTTGAGTGTCGAAGCTTTCGTTGGCAACCAGTGACACACCTTGAGTCAAGGCAAACTCCTCGGCCCCTTCACCATAGAGCATCACATGAACAGATTTATCCATGACCAGACGCGCCAAATCTATCGGGTTTTTGATATGTTTAACCCCAGCGACGGCGCCAGCATTCATGGTTTGACCATCCATGATGGAGGCATCCATCTCATGTTGTTCATTATGAGTGTAGACAGCACCTATACCCGCATTAAAAAATGGCGAGTTCTCCAACACATTAATGGCTGTCGTGACCGCATCCAGACTCGAGCCCCCTTTGGCCAACACGGCATAACCGGCATCGACCGCTTGGGCTAACTTGTCGCGGTACGCCTGCTCTTTCTCTGGAGTGAAGTTGCTTGGTTTAATCGTCCCGGCTCCGCCATGAATGGCGATAGCAAATGGCTTGTCTTCAGCCCAGGCTGCTGAACTCGACACGCTTGATATAGCCAGCAAAATGGCGAGTATTTTGTTTTTATTTTTCACTTTTAGGGCCTTTATTTTCTATTTGCACTCTTTGTAACCATTTTTAGTGCTAATTACAATCATAAGCTTGCTAGCAATCAATTATATAGTGACAATATACCCAGCCTTCTTTACTCACTGAATAGAGCCCGATTTTTTGCAATTATCCTCGTTACACTTATGGCCATTGAGCATCATTTTATTGAGCTGTCTGCTCAGCACATTTCCTGTCATGGCGAATACTTTCCTACTGTTAAAAATCACCGGTGCGAATGCCTCCCTAAGCCGCAACATTGAAGCCCATTTAGGGACGTTACCCAGCTCAGAAGTCCAGCGACGGGCTTTCATCTTTAATGCCGAAGATAATGTGATCGCAGCATTGAATTCCCTGGGTTATTACCATGGAGAGATAGCACAAGATGTGCAAACCAGTCCTGATTCACCTTGGGTCTTATCATTAGAGGTGACCCCGGGAGAGCCCACGCGCATCGAATGGATTGACTTACATTTTGACGGTGAGATCCTCGAAGACGTGTTTATCCTGCAATGGCTCGACAAGCTTGCCATCAAACCTGGCGATATACTCAATCACGGCAAGTACCAGTTGATGAAATCTCAATTAATCACCCTCGCACTCGCCAGAGGTTATTTCGATGGTAATTATGTTCAGTCTTCCATCGAAGTTAACCGTGATATAAACACAGCCAAGATCACCCTGCACTATGATTCAGGACCCAGATACCATATGGGAGAGGTGAGTTTTGCAGGTCATAACTTACAAGATGGATTGCTAGACACCTTAATCCCATTTGAAAAAAATGCGCCCTATAGCACTGGGGGGTTATCTAGATTGAACCGGGAGCTATTAGACACCAGTTACTTCTCTAATATCAAAGTATTGCCTCAGCTCGATAGAGCAACAGGGCTAGATGTTCCCATCAAGGTTGAGTTAAGCCCCAAGCCGAGTCACTCGATCGAGTTAGGTTTAGGTGTCGATATAGGCAATACCACAGACAGCGCCGTCGAGCCCAGAGTCAGTATAAACTGGCGCACACCACAGATAAACAGCTACGGCCATTCCCAAGAAACCAGTTTAGAATGGTCCCCGGATAGACCCAAATATCTGACCACTTACACTATCCCATTGACCCATCCTCTGGATGATCAGCTAAAAATCCGTTTCGGTATGCTCAGGGATAAATACGGTGTGACACAGATCTACGATGCCGATGATAACAAGTTCACCAATACCGGTGAACTCGAGGCGAGTAAAGGCTTAGTCGCCGTGATACGCCAGCAAAGGCTCGCTAATAACTGGATATTAAGTTATTCGGTTGAAGCGATGAAAGAATACTACACCCAGTCTGATATTGATTACTCCCCTGATTTTTTTCTGTTTGGCACCAGCATCTCCAAAACCACACGTGGCGACAACACGTTAGACCCCAAGTCTGGATTTTTTCAGTATTACAGTATCGAGTATGCTAACCCTAATTTAGGCTCAGCGATTCAGCTCACCCGTATACAGACTAAATATAAATGGATTGACACGTTTTTCGATAAACATAGAGTTGTGGCTCGGTTAGATCTAGGCGTTAACTTAGCCGATGATGCCGATTTAGCGCTTATTCCACCGTCATTGCGCTACTTTGCCGGGGGGGATCAGAGTATCAGGGGCTACAGCTATCAAGCCTTGGGACCCTACATTGACTACACCAATATTGATGGCGATAAAGCCAGAGACGTTGTCGGTGGACGTTACCTGATGGTGGGAAGTCTCGAGTATCAGTATTACGTGACGCCAACCTGGCGTGTTGGCACCTTTATCGACGCGGGTAATGCATTCGATATCAACCAAATAGAACCCATAGTCTCTGTTGGCGGCGGATTACATTGGATATCGCCTATCGGCCCCATCAAGCTGGATCTCGGTGTTGGCCTCAAAGAGACTGATACGGTAGACAGACCATGGCGTATCCATTTGACTATGGGGGCAGAGCTATGACCCAAGAGTCGACTGAAATGCCCATCGATGAGCCAGTGCAGCCAAACAAAACAACCCGGGAAAAGCCACATAAAAAAACAGGTTATCAATACACGCTTTGGCGAAGTTTCAAGCTTGTTTCGCGTGCCTTGATCTACATCCCACTGGGTTTTTTGATCACATTTGCACTCTTAATAGGCACCCATATTGGTAGCCGGTTAACGGTATTCTTGGCCGATACACTAGTGCCGGATCTGCAGATAACCTATGTCGGCGGTGCGATCAATAACAGGCTGGAGGTCACCGGTGTCCATTGGCGGATGCCGGGAGTCGCAGTAGAGCTCGATGACTTAACCTTAGATTGGCAACCCTTGTGTCTGCTGCGCAAACAGCTTTGTGTTGGTGAACTGTTGGCGTCGAGAGTCATTGTCGAAATAGATACTGATCCATCCTCAAAACAACAAACATCGATAATAGAGAGAGACACAGCCGATTTAAGCCAAGTAAACCTAACGACCGCAGCCCTTGTTGATGCTAAAAATCCGGTTAAGGATGATATAAAAGAGCCAAAGGAGCGCGATGTAATTGATGCAGAAATCACCCTGCCTTTCGGCATCGACCTGACTAAGGCTGATCTGGCTAATGTCAGGGTCAGGGTCAATGAAATGCATTTCAATGTATCGCGACTACAAACAAGAGCCCAATGGCAGTCAACAGGTATCAGAGTGAATTATTTAACCTCTGAAGATCTGCTGGTCGACATTCCATTATCGCGGGATTCAGATAAACATTCACAAATAGATACTGATATAGATATAGACCAAGATCACACTTGGGCCATGGCAGACTTACCCCAGGTCTTTATGCCAATTCCTGTCTTTGCCGAGCGTGTTTCCCTCACCAACAGTCATCTAAGACTTGGGCACAGAGATGACCTCTTCTCCCAGATAGACTTTGAAGCCAGTTATCACAGTTTCCTTATCCATATCGAGAAACTTAAGCTAGAGCACACCTATGGTAAGGTCGAACTCGAGGGCGAGATATCCCTACACGACGATTACCCGCTGGATTTTATTGCCCTCATAGATGCCCGGCAAGTCGATGTGATACCGGGATTAGGACAGCAGCATGTCACTTTAGCATTATCCGGAGGCTTCAATAGACTCAAGATAGAATCGAGCGGCAATGGCCATATCGACTATTCACTGACTGGCGATATTGCACTGGCCGATCCTAAACTGGCCTATCATCTTTCTCTCACATCTAGACAACTGGGTTGGCCCTTAGACACAAATACCTATTCAGCCCAGTCTGTCGACCTTGAGAGTGAGGGCGATCTTGACCTGCAAAACCTGACGTTCTCAGGCCGTGTTAACACCCCTTACCATCCCATTTTAGCTATCGACACCGAGTTTACCCATAGCAATTCCAAGGTCGAAGTCAAACGTCTTAAGGCAAGAGGCAAGCTGGGTGACATCGACATTTCCGGCCATGCCAGTTACACAGACGGCATCAGCTGGGATGTGGCTATCGATGTCATAGATTTTGATATGGAGCAGCTGGCATTAGCCCTTGATAATCCTTTACCGGAGAGCTTCATCAGTGGCAGATTTAACACCCAAGGTAAACTTGATACAACACAGTGGCGGGTCGCTATATCTCAATCTGATTTAACCGGTGAAATTCAAGGATACCCTTTTCATCTCATTGGCGATCTCAGTTTGGATAATCAACTTCATCTCAGTGCCGACAGCTTAAGACTGAGCGCCTTACAATCCATCTTGACACTTTCGGGCACAGCCGACGACGACTGGTCCGTCAATGCACGCCTAGATGTTCCCGACCTTAACCTCTGGCACCCGGATTCATCTGGCAGTATCAAGGCTAAGATGAATGTGTCGGGAAAGAGTGACCACCCTGAAATCAGCGTCTCGGCTAACGCGCAGGACCTGCAATTTGAACGTTTCAAGCTAAAACAAGCTAAGATTAATGGCTTCTATCGTCCGCTGGATAATCAAGAGTTTGCCCTAACACTCGGTACCGGAGAGTTCAGATATAACACTCAAACATTAGACTCCATCACACTGAGTATTACAGGAGACAAGCAAGATCAAAAGCTGAAGCTAGAGACATCGGGAGAGCATAGACTCGATACGCACATAGACTCGAAACTCAACACCAAAACCGAAAAAATAGTCGCCGAGGTCAGAAGATTAAGCCTGAGTTCACTCTTAGGTGACTGGGCTCTGCAAGCGCCATTTAAGATATCTTGGGACAACCTGAGCCAGACAGGCTTACTCAGCACCTTTTGTTGGCTCAACATCGATGGCAAGCTGTGTCTGGATGATCAAGCCGAGTTGGGCGAGAATGGTGATGCCAGAATCACCTTCCAAGGAGACATAGGCGCCATATTAGCGCCGCTATTACCCGACAACTTAATATGGCAAGCGCCGGCAAAATTATCTTCACATTTGATATGGGCCAAAGATAGTAAGCCTCAAGGAGCATTGAGCCTCAATTTCGAACCCGGTCATGTCAGCCTTAAGAATGACCAGCATGATGTGGACATAGGTTATAAGACACTGTCACTGCACGCCTCACTAGATGAGAAGAGATTATCAAGCCAGTTACAATTCGATTCACATGATATCGCTAGCTGGGAAGGACGACTAGACATAGCCGTGACCCCAGACCGGACGCTATCGGGTTATACAAGATTACATAAGATAAACTTGAATGCATTGGCTGAATTTTTGCCGCAACTCGAAGTGATACAGGGTTATATATCCAGTGAGTTGACGATAACGGGCACATTAGATCACCCCGATGTTTCTGGGCAACTACTACTTGAAAATGGTCAATTCCTGACCACAGCGAACCCAACACTATTGGAAGAGATTGAGCTTGCTGTGTCCCTATCGGGTCAAGGTGCTCTACTCGATGGTACCTGGAAAATGGGACAAGGCCAGGCACAGGTATTAGGCAACATAGACTGGAGCACAGGAGCGCTCAATGGCAATATCCAAATTAACGGTGATAACCTAGTTATCATTCAACCTCCTCTGGCCATCATCAATGTATCACCCGCGCTTGATATTACTTTCGCTAAAGACAGTTTTAATATAGAAGGCGTCATCGAAGTGCCATCAGGCCATATCAAGATAGTGCAGTTACCCGAAGGAGGGGTAGAGGTATCTCAAGATGTGATTTTTAACGACAGTCTCTCCACCGGGCAGAGCAATCAAATTCCCCTGACTCTTACATCTAACATAAAAATCAAGCTCGCAGACAACCTGAAAATTGATGGCATGGGCCTCACAGGTAAGCTGACAGGCGTCTTAGAGCTAAAACAAGCAGCCTTCAAACCAGCATTACTCTACGGCGATATACGCGTTGTAGATGGTAAATATAAGTTCATGGGGCAAACCTTAGATATTAAGGCCGGCGAAGTCCAATTTATTGGCCCAATGGAAGTGCCCAATCTTAATATCGAGGCGGTAAGAGAGATCAAAGATGAAGATGTCTTGGCCGGAGTAAGAATAACCGGCACGCCGCTCAAACCCATCGTCACCTTGTTTTCTAGCCCAACCAAGGAACAAGCCGAAATACTCTCATACATCATCAAGGGCACTGGGTTTCACAATAATGATAATGAACAGAACAGTGGTTTGATGTTGGGTGCGGCGCTAACCTTGAGTAATCAGATCGGGGGGGGGGCTGTGAATAACATCGGCGATTCGGCAACCGGATTAATTGAAAAACTTGGATTTTCAAATGTTCAACTCGATGCAAATGATGACGGCCGTGTGGCTATCAGCGGTTTCATCGGCGAAGACTTGATGGTCAAATATGGTTATGGGGTCTTTAATCCTGGTTATGAGATGACGGTACGGTATTACCTGTTGTCACAGCTCTATTTAGAGTCCGTATCGGGCACCATAGAGCAATCATTAGACATCTATTATAACTTCGATATCGATTAGGTTTATTGATACTAAAAATGACGTCCTATGTATGACCTAGACTCAAACTCGCTCCTTGATGAGTCAATGCTCCTGGAGCATATGCTTAAACGAAAAATCCCACTCAAAGAGTGGGATATACACCAGCAGACATCATAAAATCAGCTAAGGACTGATACTGTTCACTAGCATCTTGGCAATTTTTGTTCATTATTTTTAGACTCAGCACTAAAAATAATTGACAGTCTCAGTTAAATTTGATTGCAAAAAATGCTCTTTGCCAAAGAGAAATCAGCTTGTGTATCGATTTCAGTCCACTTAAGCCCTGTAATATCTAGGGTATTAAAAGTGACATTTTTCTCAATCAATCGCTCATAAGCCGCTTCATAATAAGCTTGATGATTTTCTGGATCATTCATCATTAACTTTAATTCAGTGAATAATAGTTTCCCGGTTGCTTTGCTGATTTTTTCGATACCAATTGACTCCCCGATGGCATCTTGAGGCGCGACTTCTTTACTGGCTTTGAGTACCTTATTTTGCTCATCAACAATCACCTTGATTTCTTCGGCATCAAGATTAATATCTTTATCGATGCAAAGGCAATTAGCAACATCACTCACTATCAATTTACGCAGAATGTCTTGATCAAAAACAACGTCTGCATCAAATTTTATAAAATCACAATCTTTAACAAAAGGTTCGGTCAACATTAAAGAATAACCAGTATTTGTCTGCTCATAGCGTTCATTAGTCACAAACTGTGCGTTTAAACTAGGGAAATTAGACCTGACATAATCTTTTATTTGATCTTGCAAATAGCCTAGAACAAAAATCACGTCATTAATGCCACAAGCTTGAAGATTTGAAACCATCATTTGCAAAATAGTGTGGTCTCCTATTTTTAGTAAACTTTTTGGGCAATTATCAGTCAGAGGTCTGATCCTAGAACCGACTCCTGCAGCCAAGATGATGGCTTTAATTTTGGTGTTATTAATTTGCTCTTTCATGTTATTACTCTAAATTGTTAAGTTTCAACTAAAATCGTCACGACGTTTAATAATGTTATTGATGCTGTATATATTGACTAGGCATTCAAACACTAGTAGACATTATCTTCCAAGTATAAATTATCGATATAATGATGGTGTATGCAATAAGCACATAATACCAAGCACCACTTAATTTTGGTGTTCTGATTGGTGCTACATTGAGAAAAGCTATAGCGATAATGCTCCCATATAGCAGGTAGATAAATAAGCCAGGCTCGAGCAAACCATCAAATAGAAAAAGAAAAACCAAAATAATGGCATTATTATCAATGGCCATACCTTGATACGATGACTCACCATCTAAACCAAAAACATTGAAGTAACTCAAACGTAAAACACCGGCTGCAACAATGATAAAGGCTCCGGGGAAAAACCAAGGGCTAAAATCGCCATAACTCAATAATAATATTGCAGGGCAAATACCAAAACTAACAATATCAATTAAGGAATCGAGTTGAGCGCCAAACTGGCTTTGCTCTTTGGTCCGCCCTTGCATTTTTCTGGCGATAATGCCATCAGTCCAATCTAGAAATACCGCAACAATCAATGCAATCATTGCTGCTGGGTACAAAGATAAAAAAGCAAAATATATGGCTAATAATGCCGATAATAATCCCATCAATGAACATATGTTGGGTAAATCTTTAGCAAATGATAATATACTCGGTCGTGCTTGTTGGTTATTCATGGTTTCTACTGGGGGCATGTTGACTTCTCAAATAATAATTTAAATTACATTTAGTAGGTTACGACATAGTCAGGTAACTAACTTTTAATCTTTTCAATTTCTCTGCATTTAAGCCAAGCACGTCCAAGGGCAAGAAAAAATTGACTAAAAGCGAAAATCCATAACATTGGAATTAAGCAATCAAGTATTAAGGCTAACGACAGCATGAAAATAAACACACCTTCATTAACATAAATGATCTTGTACTGCTCACCAATAAACCAACGTAAGTTTGCCCGTAATCCAAAGCCAAATCCAGCCACATCCTCTTTGCTAGCGTTAGCCGTAGACTCTTGTAGAGCAAGATCTGCTAAATAGTTACTGTTGTGGCACATTTGCGTATGATAGCCTACGTATTTGACATAGCCCCTGAAGGAGTATGCTGCCACACCGATAAAAGCTAAAAGAAGTGGTAATACTTGTTGAGTTTGACTGTAGGCGGCGTAACCGATCGCACCAAACCAAAGTGCCACCTGGATTTCATCGGTAAGTTTGTCATAATAACATCCAACTACAGAGGTCGTTTTCCGGTAGCGCGCCATCTGCCCATCCATGCAATCAAACACATGACTTAACTGTATCAAAATGGCTGCGATAATGAAATTTTGGTAACCTCCGAGCACAATAAAAACAGTGGCAATAATAGCCGTAATAAATGAAATTAAGGTGATTAAATTCGGCGTTAACCATTTAAAATCAACTACTATAAAATTTAAGACAATAGCTAAAGGCGAGGTAACGAATGATGACCACCATTCGTCGTCTTTCGTTTTAGTTGCCCATAAACGGGCAAATTTTGACTTCGTCAGTTTCATGCAATGGAAAGCTTCGTAGGAGATAATTTTTTAGTAAATGGACTCACGCTAATAAAAGCGGCGGGAGTTGGCAGAAGATTACTTTTTTCTATCGAATTGAAATTTTCGAGTACATCGGTCAATGAAGATAAAAAATACCGGATGTCATTAGCTGAAAGCTCTCCAATATTACCGACCTGAAATACCTTGTTCTTGAAACAGCCTTTACCTTCATAAATAATAATAGACTTTTCACGTAATTTTTGACGAAAAGAACCCACATTTATATTTCTAGGTATATAAACCGTTGTTAATACAGAACACATATTTTTTTCAGCAATTAAAAATTTCAAGCCTAATTTAGTCATGCCTTTTCTTAATCGTGTGGCTCTAGCTTTTAATAAAGCATGTCGATTAGCCACTCCTTCATTGAGTAAATTGGCTAATGCTTGCTCCAATGCGAAAAACAGGTGCACCGCTGGTGTATTGGGTGTTTGATAAAATGTCTTAATGAAATAGTAAAACTTGTATAGATTTAGATACATGGTCTTGACTGGAAGTTTTTTTAGTTTTTCAAATTCTTCCACTTTTCCCAAGATAAATGATAAGCCGGAATACGAGTTCATTGCTTTCGAACTTGAACTTGAAAAGAAGTCAATATGACATTTTTTCATATCTATTTCTTCGGCTCCAGCAGAGCTAACACCATCAACGATAAACAAAATATTGTGTTTGTTAACTACGGCCCCAACTTTTTCAATTGAATTTAACATTCCTGAGCTGGTCTCATGATGAACCATGGCGACGACATCAATTTTATTGCGCTTAAGATAGTCCGATATTTTATCAATATCTAACTCTTCCCCCCAAGGGAAATCCAACCTGAAGGTGTTTTTATTATGGATAGTAGAAATATCGACTAAGCGTTCACCAAATTCACCGTTAGTAATAATAAGAATGTTTTTATCACCTACTACCGACGAAAGCATAGATTCATTTGCTGCAGTGCCAGAACCAGTAATAACCACTGCTCTATAATCTGCTTGTTTAACCCTAAATATTTTCAGCAATTTACTTTCAATACTTTGCAATAGCTGGTCAAATTCAACCTCTCGATGACAAATATCTTCTTTAGCAACTGCCTGCCTGACATTATCTGCCACATTAACAGGACCGGGTGTAAACAAAAGATAATTGTTCATTATTGTTTTTTTTCTCCACTAAAAATTATAGACAAGTGTACAACAGTCATGTTTTTTATAGACTTATTCGTAAATGAACCTTAATGGAAATGAATTATGGATCACGTCAAATAATATAGCGAACAGACGATTAATACGATTAGGTGCAATTAGGTGCAATTAGGTACTAATGGGTACTAATGGGTACTAATGGGTACTAATGGGTACTAATGGGTACTAATGGGTACTAATGGGTACTAATGGGTACTAATGGGTACTAATTTGGTGCAAGTGGGTACGATTAAGCGAGAACTTTCATTGATAATTATTAACCATATATCAAGCTTTGAAGGGAAAGTTCTGGGTGCACAACTTTGTGAGTTGCTAGATAGTTTCTTGCGGAACCATGATCTTCAATATAGCAGAGTTTATTTAAAATAGCTACGACTAAGCACGTTGAAAGTGAACATGGTTTGCGACCAGCCCCCCTTTACTATTGGCTGGGTTGGCTAATCATTCCCTCTCCAGACCACTGATTTAATTGACAAGTCTACGTTCATAGAAATACTTCGCCAATCTAAAAAGTTGTAACCTGCTAGCTTAAAATTAGCATTTAGTTATGATTTCTTATGTAGATAACACAGTTAGGAATCATAAACTGACACCTATTCTTAACAGAACAAGTGTCAGTTTTACTAGATGACAATCATTGAACAAAAAAATAGCGACTATTTATGTTCCATATTTTTAGCCTGGCTATTTTTAAATTTCTGCCACACCTTACCGCTATTGATACCATAACTGCGCATCAAAGCCGGTATCGCGTTGTGATTCTTCTCTGCCGCAAGTTGTTTTAGCCCTTCATAAAAATCAAACGCTAGCAGTCTGGCTTCAGGTATGGTGAAATAATCTTTACCGACTCGGCTATAAAGGCCTTTAAACCCATTGAGGATCAGCACATAGAGTGGATTGCCTGAGTTAAACGCTAAAGTATGATGCAGCTGATAATCAAAATCGACATAGGCCTGAGGATCATCATTTAAACTAGAGATCTGCTCCAATGCTTGCAGCACTTTATCGGGATTATGACGCACCGCCCCCTTGAAATAGATGGCGCTGATATTCGTTCGTGCCGAGAGGAGTTGCTCTAATAGTACAGGCTCGCCGGCTGGATTAAGATCCGCAATGGTCTCAAGTACATTGAGGCCTGACGATTCCCAGATATCATTGACTCGGGTCGGTTTACCATGCTGAATCGTCAACCAGCCATCTCTGGCCAATCGCTGGAGCACTTCTCTGAGTGTGGTTCGTGTAACGCCGATTAATTCGGAAAGCTCACGCTCTGCAGGCAAAATTGTACCTGGGGGGAACTTATCTTCCCAGATAGATCGGACAATGTATTTTTCAGCAAAGCTCGCCGGTCCTTTAGCCTCAATGATACCTGAATCTTTTGAAGTTAAAGGAGCTTTTTGGGCAATTGTCATCAGGTTACTTTTCCCACTCTAGTTCGTGTTATTTTGAGTACTGATCATACCAGAGCGGGAAAAAATGGAAACCTAATATGAATAATACTGCTTCTGTTCAAAAATCACGCACTCACATAAGGGGTAAAATCACGCTTAGATCACGACTTTGGCACATTTTTGCTATTTAGATCTAAATTTTAAGCTATTTTTAAGCAATTGGGCTAATTAAGGTATTAAATTAATGGTTTCTTTACGCTAGACTGGTGCGATTCAAATAGACTGTAGTTTTTACAATCAATCATATATCAATTTGAGAGGGTGCCATGCCTGTGACAATGCGTCAGGCGTTTATTGATAACTTCTTGGGAAATTCACCCAAGTGGTTCAAGATCGCGATTATATCTTTTTTAATAATAAATCCAATAATTTTCTATATTAACCCCTTCGTCGCCGGTTGGTTACTCGTCGTCGAGTTCATATTCACCTTAGCCATGGCGTTAAAATGTTACCCTCTGCAGCCCGGTGGCTTATTAGCTATCCAAGCTGTAGCAATAGGCATGACCTCACCGAATCAGGTAATGCATGAGATAGAGGCCAATTTAGAAGTACTCTTGCTGTTGATCTTCATGGTCGCAGGCATCTACTTTATGAAGCAGTTGCTCCTATTTGCCTTCACTAAGATGATCACTAAGGTACGCTCTAAAATCGCCGTATCCTTAATGTTCTGTTTAGCGTCCGCCTTCTTATCGGCCTTCCTCGATGCATTAACCGTCATCGCGGTGATCATTGCCGTGGCCATAGGTTTCTACTCCATCTACCATAAAGTGGCCTCGGGTAAATCTTTCTCGGATGAACATGACCATACCGATGAAGGTAATAACCAATTGTGTGAAGAAGAGTTAGAAAACTTCCGCGGTTTCCTACGTAACTTATTGATGCATGCCGGCGTGGGTACCGCGCTCGGTGGTGTCTGTACCATGGTGGGAGAGCCACAAAACTTAATCATAGCCGCACAAGCAAACTGGCAATTCGCCGAATTTGCGATACGTATGGCACCGGTCACAGTGCCGGTATTTATTGCCGGCATAGCGACCTGTTATCTGGTAGAGAAGTTTAAAGTCTTCAGCTACGGCGTGCAACTTCCAGAAGCCGTGCATAAGATACTCTCCGATTACGCCAGCTATGAAGATGCACATCGTACTAAACACGACAAGATGAAGCTGGTTGTTCAGGCCCTCATCGGCGTCTGGTTGGTAGTGGGTCTGGCCCTACACTTAGCCTCTGTGGGCTTAATAGGTCTATCAGTCATCATTCTAGCAACGGCTTTCAATGGCATAACCAATGAACATGCGCTAGGTAAGGCATTCGAAGAAGCCCTACCTTTTACCGCGCTCTTAGCGGTATTTTTTGCCATCGTAGGTGTCATCATAGATCAACAGCTGTTTGCACCTGTGATTCAATGGGCACTGAGTTACGAAGGGAATACTCAATTGGTGATTTTTTACATCGCCAACGGCTTACTCTCTATGGTTAGCGATAATGTCTTTGTCGGCACCGTCTATATCAACGAGCTCAAGACCGTCTTGCTCAATGGCCAGATAACCCGCGACCAATTCGACTTGTTAGCCGTCGCAGTGAACACGGGGACTAACTTGCCATCGGTTGCAACACCGAACGGTCAGGCCGCCTTCCTGTTCTTGTTGACCTCGGCAATTGCTCCACTCATACGCCTCTCATACGGGCGCATGGTATGGATGGCTTTGCCATACACCATAGTGTTATCCATAGTGGGTGTGTTGGCCATTCAGCTCGGCGCGCTCGAGCACATGACTCAGTACTTCTATGACTCAGGCATACTCATTCACCACTCTGCGAAAGACGCTGTGGGTGCCGTGACCGGTCATTAATAGAGATACTGAACTTTTATCTGCTAATTCAGTCCTATAAACGCCCTACATGGGCGTTTTTCATTGGCACATTCGCCACAGTAGGATATGGTTTATCTATAATGAGTAGGGCCTAGCCTGCGGTATAAAATATTACGGAGAAAATGATTTGAACTCTATGACTAGATTCGCTCAATCCCGTCTTGCCTGGTTTATCCTGGCTGGCACGGCGTTGGGACTCGAGGTATGCGCCCTCTTGTTTCAACATGTCATGAAATTAGATCCTTGTGTGATGTGCATCTACCAGAGGCTGGCTATCTTTGGCATTTTGGCCGCGGGCTTAATTGGCATTGTCGGCCATAAAAATCGATTTGCTCGGCTAATCGCCGTGATTGGCTGGGGGGTTAGCGCCGCTTGGGGCTTGAAACTAGCACTTGAGCTAGTCGATATGCAAACCAACCCATCTCCATTTGCGACATGCTCTTTCTTACCCGAATTTCCTGCTTGGATGCCGCTCCATGAGTGGATGCCTGATATCTTCCTGCCAACAGGTATGTGCAGTGATATTCCTTGGGAAATGATGGGAGTCACCATGGGACAATATATGATTGGGGCTTTCGCGGCTTACCTGATGGCCTTACTTCTCTTCATTATCCCGGCTTTATCGGCAAACAAACCAAGACCAGGATTTATCGCCGATTATAGATAATCAGCGCAAAAAAACGCCCTACCCGGGCGTTTTTGCTTTCTATTCTCACAGCGATGGATCGACTAATCCAGCGCGTTCAATGGCCAAATCACGATATGATCTTCCAAATACTTAACCCTTGTCTCACAAATCACCTTATCTTGTGTCGACATGCCATTTTGATGCATCTCTGATTTAGAGCCAGTGATGAGTGGGTGCCAACTCGGTAATGACTTACCTAGATATAAACGTCGATAGGCACAGCTATCCGGCAACCAGGTTAATTCGGCGACATTGTCCATGGTCACTTGAGTACACGAAGGCACATAGTCGAATCGGCTTGAATAGTGGATACAATGACCTTGGTGGCTATCGAGTAACTTACACGCCACATTGGTGTAATAGAGCTCTTCGGTATCATCATCGATAATTTTATTCAAGCAACACTTACCACAGCCGTCACACAAAGACTCCCACTCTGAAATATTCATCTGAGCTAAGGTTTTTTCTTTCCAAAATTCCATTATTCAATTCTATAAAAAAGACAACTTTCGCAGGCTATTTTACACTAGTTAGTGAATTCATTGAAGCTCATGAGTCTCTGCATGCTCCCCAACCTTGGTAAACGTTAGGTAAGAGTTATTTGATAGGAGGGTATTTCAATCTTTCAGACAGATAAGTCACAGACTAGACCACTGTGAGAATGTCTGCTTCACCGCTAAGGCGGCGAGTTCGGCATCAAAAGCCGCTGCCGACGCTAACGCATCTAAGGTGTTATTCCAGATATCCTTGTTGCCATCTCCGTTACCATCTTGGGCGTAACTAAGATACATATTGGGAGTAAGCTGAATCTGCCCCATGGTGCCGGTTCTCGACGCCCTCAAGTCATCGTACGTTATTCGTGCTTGAGCAAGAATATTCAAGGCGGCGAAAAACTCTTTTTTATAAGCGGACGGCTGTCTACTTTCAAAGGCTAAGGAAGCGGTAACAGAAAGTACTGGGTAGCCAGTTAAATGGCCGCCATAATTAGATTCAATACCCCACAGGGCTAAAATAAATCTGGGCTGAACCCCATACTTTTCACCCAAGATGTCCAGCTCGTCCTTATGTTCTTTGAAAAAGGCACGGGCCGTGCTCACGTTGGCGTCTGATACGCGAATGGGCAAATATGTCTCAAGCGATATAGGAAGATTGGGATCTTGCTTTGGGGGAGTAGATTGTTTAAAGCGTTTAATCTGAGAAAATGCTGTGTCTATGGTGGTTTTATCAATACCTAAATCGTGGATTCTTGCCTTAATTGAGCCAAAAACTCATTAAAGCTGTGCTGTTTTTCTGGCTCACTAGCCAAAACACTCGGGGATGACATCATCAGTAATGACACCACCCGAAGCCAACGCCTATTTAGCACCATAAACATTCCCTATTCAGGCTATTTACCGCTGTAGCCGATCGCTTTCTTATGCTCTTCTAGTAAGTTAACCTTTGGTGGGGGGACTTGTAAATAATAACCTTTATTAAGCAGCTCACTTTTAACCTTGTTAATATCGGCAAAGCCTAAATGATCTCTTTTTGACAGGGGTAACATCATCACTAAGGTCGGTGCACCAAACATCTCCATTAAAGCCTCTGGGACACGTTCAAATTCATTACGTTTTTCAACAAAAAGATAACTGTCAGCCTTGAGGCGACTCTTATATACAGCACAGATCATATACTACCAACTTTCCAAACTATTCAACTTGCCAGTGACTGAGTCACACTATAACATGGAAGGTCAGGAATATAATGCACATCAGCATCAATGCTGATTATTTATAAAAGAGCAATATCGGCATGCAGAAACCCAGCCTAGAACTGAAAGGCTCCTCTTTTACGCTTTCTGTGCTTCATATCAATCATTTTGATCTGGAAAAAGTCGCAGCAGAGTTAGATAGTAAATTAGCTATCGCCCCGCAGTTTTTTATTGGCGCCCCTCTGGTTGTCAATCTTAGCTCAATTACCGATCCCGAGTATAACCTTGCCGCCCTCAGAGACCTGCTCATTTCGAGGCAACTCGTCATCGTTGGCATCACAGGTGCGGTCACAGGAGTGGCGGCGCAAGCTAAAGATTTAGGCTTGGCACTGATCAAGTCTGGCAAGCAGGTAACAGCTCAACCACAGATGCCAAAGACCACCAAGATAGTGAAACGCAATGTCCGCTCAGGACAACAGATATATGCTAAGAACAGTGATCTGATCGTGGTCGGCACAGTCGGCAATGGCGCAGAGCTTATCGCCGATGGCAGCATTCATGTCTACGGCTCACTGCGTGGTAAGGCAATGGCTGGGGCTGCGGGTGATAAACATGCGGTCATAATCGCAAAATCCATCGATGCCGAGCTGGTTTCCATCGCGGGTCAATATTGGCTAACGGAAAACATTCAAGCAAACAGCACAACGAAAAGTGGTTGTATTCGGCTCGACGGTGAATCTCTCACCATCGAAGCTTTGCCACTTTAAAAAGATAGAAATAAGGATAGAAGCACACATGGCGCAAATTATTGTTGTCACCTCAGGTAAAGGCGGCGTAGGGAAAACAACTTCCAGTGCTGCCATTGCCACAGGTTTGGCATTGAAGGGACATAAGACTGTCGTTGTAGATTTTGATATTGGACTGCGTAACTTAGATCTCATTATGGGTTGCGAACGTCGCGTGGTGTATGACTTTGTCAATGTTATCAATGGTGAAGCAAATCTCAGCCAAACCTTGATTAAGGATAAGCGCTGCGAAAAGTTATACATACTGCCAGCATCCCAGACCCGTGATAAAGACGCATTGACCAAGGAAGGCGTTGGCAAGGTTCTGCAAGATCTTGCTAAAGATTTCGAATATATCATCTGTGACTCACCCGCTGGCATCGAAACGGGTGCCATGATGGCACTCTATTTTGCCGATATCGCCATCGTCACGACGAACCCGGAAGTGAGCTCGGTAAGAGATTCTGACCGTATTCTTGGCATGCTACAGAGTAAATCGAAACGCGCCGAAGAGGGTTTAGAGCCGGTTAAAGAGTACCTGTTACTCACCCGCTACTCTCCCAAGAGGGTATCGAGCGGAGAGATGTTAAGTGTCGAAGATGTTGAAGATATCCTCGCAATTCCACTTATCGGCGTGATCCCTGAGTCGCAAGCGGTATTGAAAGCTTCGAACTCTGGTGTACCTGTGATCTTAGATCTAGAGAGTGACGCCGGAAAAGCTTACAGCGACAGTGTAGAGCGTCTACTGGGTAAAGAACTTCCTCTGCGTTTCACCACCGAAAAAAAGAAAGGTTTCTTAAAGAGGATATTTGGGAGCTAATTATGACTTTACTCGATTATTTCAAGAGCAAGAAAAAACCTAATACGGCATCGACGGCTAAAGAGCGCTTGCAGATCATCGTCGCTCATCAAAGGGGCGAGCGCGATGCGCCTGATTATTTCCCTAAGATGAAGCAAGAGATCATCGAAGTGATCCGTAAGTATGTACAGATAGACACAGATCAAATAACTGTGCAGCTGGATCAAAATGATGAGCAACTATCTGTACTCGAACTGAATGTGACTTTACCGGAAAAGTAATACCATTCCATATGAGTATCTGGTCAGTTAAACAAAAAAACGCCGCATCGATAATGCGGCGTTTTTCTTGGTTCTACATGATGATTATCAGATATTTGACAGTGTTAGCTCAGCCAATGCCGTCTCAACCAAAGCCTTACGCCAGCCCGTCAATAACAAGGGCGATTCACCTATCTTACCGTCCCAAAGCCACTGTAAATACCCATGAATATATCGCTTAGATCCCAAGAGCTCGATGGGAACCTCCTGCTGCTCAGATATGCTAACTAGGCAGTTCTTTATCACCTTAAATGATGTTTTGTAGCCCGTTTTCAAGGCGATAACATCGATTGCGTTAGGCGGATTTTCGACATCGGCGGTTTTCAATAAGGCCAAAATATCTTTGCCGTGAATGCGTTTTTCCTGCTCGGTGAGCTCAATCATCTTAAAAAGTTCTTGGCTATTTTTCGGCTGCTTCTTAGCTAAACCTATCAAGGCATGATCTTTAACCACAAAGCCCACAGCCAGATCACGTGCGATGGCTTTTTTCAAGCGCCATTGAGCCAGTACCTTGAGATAGGCCAACTGCCTTGGACTCAATTGAAAGGCATTCTTAACTTTAAGGTAGGCTTGCTCCAGATCCGGCGGCGTTAATCGGCCTCGGGTCATTCGCTCTCCCTCCTCAATGACCCAGTCTAAACGCCCCTGCTGTTGGAGATTTTCGAGCAACTGAGGATAGAGATTATAAAGATAATAGACATCGTTTGCGGCATAGTTAAGCTGAGCCTCGCTCAAGGGACGCTTCATCCAATCGGTACGTGACTCCCCCTTATCTAAGCTGATATCTAACGTCTGCTCCACTAACTTAGCATAACCGAGTCCATGACCTAAGCCACACAGGGCCGCGGCAATCTGGCTATCGAATAGATTGCTTGGTTGACAAGACCCGTTACGAGCAAAGACCTCTAGATCCTCACTGCATGAATGCAGCACTGTGGTGATATTAGGATCAGTCAGTAAACTCCAAAACTCAGATAAATTATTCACAGCAACCGGGTCAATCAGAGCTAACGTCTTGCCATCATAGGCCTGGATTAAACCTAGACGGGCATAAAAGGTGCGGGTGCGAACAAACTCGGTATCTAATACCAATAGATCACTTTGTCGATATTGCGATACGAGTGCTGTTAAGCTCGCATCGTCCTCTATATATTCAAACGCTAACAAGGTCTTCTCCCAAGATTGTGTCGTTAAAAAGCCGGCATATAGCCGGCTTAGAGAGCAAAGATATCAATAATGAGGTTAAGCTGACTTAACCTCATCTCTTAGCTCTCTACGTAAGATTTTACCTACGTTGGTTTTCGGTAGCTCATCCCTGAATTCTACCAGCTTAGGCACTTTATATCCCGTTAAATGCAGTCGGCAATGGTCGATGATATCTCGTTCGCTTAAAGATTTATCATTTACCACCACAAACACCTTCACGGTTTCACCCGAGAGGTCATTAGGTACGCCCACGGCGGCGACTTCAACCACGGCCGAATGCATGGCGACAACCTCTTCGACTTCATTGGGAAATACATTAAAGCCAGACACAAGAATCATGTCCTTCTTACGATCGACGACATAGAAGTAACCTTGCTCATCCATATAACCGATATCACCGGTGGCCAGATAGCCATTTTTATCGATGACGGTAGCGGTTTCTTCCGGACGCTGCCAGTAGCCAAGCATGATTTGCGGCCCCTTAGCAAACAGCTCTCCAGTCTCTCCCTGAGCTAGGACCTTGCCATCATCATCACGAACCTGAATATCTGTCATTGCCACGGGAAAGCCTATGGCACCGTTGTAACCTGCCAGGTTATAGGGGCAGCACGTCACCAGAGGCGAGGCTTCGGTTAAACCATAACCCTCCAATAACTTGGTCTTAGTGATATTCTGCCATTTCTCAGCGACGGCGCGCTGTACGGCCATACCACCACCGATAGACAACTTCAGATTTGAAAAATCGAGCTTTCTAAATTCTTCCGAGTTAACCAGCGCATTAAATAGGGTATTAACCCCAGTAATCGCAGTATAGGGATGTTTCTTCAACTCAGCGATAAAAGCGGGCAGATCCCTGGGATTGGTGATCAATAGGTTATTCGCGCCTTTATGCATAAACAGCAGACAGTTCACCGTTAACGCGAAAATATGATAAAGCGGTAGCGCGGTAACGACAAACTCTTTGCCGTCGTCGAGCATAGGCGAGTAAGCCGCATTGGCCTGGAGCAAGTTACTAACCACATTACCATGGGTCAACATCGCGCCTTTAGACACCCCGGTGGTGCCACCTGTGTATTGCAAGAAAGCCAGATCATCTTTATTCAGCTTAGGCTTCACATATTGTAAACGGCGACCCTTGCTGAGAGACTTTCTCAAGGACATGGCGTGGGGAAGATCGAACTTTGGTACCATCTTCTTGATATATTTGACAACAAAGTTAACTAAGGTGCGTTTCGGAGCACTAAGAAGATCACCCAGTCCGGTCAAGATCACACTCTCTACCTGTGTCTGTTCGACAACCTTTTCCAGGGTATGCGCGAAGTTTGACACGACGACTATGGCCTTAGCGCCCGAATCGTTCAGCTGATGCTTCAATTCTCTGGGCGTGTAAAGGGGATTAACATTGACTACCACCATGCCCGCGCGTAACACACCAAATAAGACGATGGGATACTGCAATAGATTTGGCATCATGATAGCCACCCTATCGCCCTTCTCTAGCTTAAGCTCGTTCTGAAGGTAAGCCGCGAAAGCACGGCTACGCTCCTCTAACTTACGGTAGGTTAAGGTCGCACCCATGTTGACGAAAGCAGGCTGGTCGGCAAACCTCGATACTGAAGTCTCAAACATATCGACAAGCGAGTCATACTCCTCAACGTCGATCTCAGCGGGTACATCATCCGGTAAATTATCAATCCAAATCTGTTCCACAAATATCTCCTAAATCCCCACATCCAGTGGATATAAGCTTATTCGCCTATAAATAGCTTGAAAATCAACAAGCAAAATCACTGATTTTAATTATTTTTTTATAAACACTAGTTTCATACGAGTGTTTTAATTTTGATCATCATCACATAAATGGCGTAAAAAACCTAGTCCCATTTTTCTTTATCTCATTTTCCCCCTGCAGACAGAAAGGCAAGGATCGCATCGGCGACTCGTTGCGCATTTCCCATATGCAGATGATGGTCGCCGGCTAATTCAATACAAGACAGATGATTGAACCATAGCTGAGCCTTGGGCAATAAATGACTTATCTGCTCATAACCTGATTCGGCTGTAATAATCAGTGTCTCAGTACTGTGGCCTGTCATCAAGGCATCGACCTGCTCGAAGGTCAGTCTCAATGGCGAGTCTAATTTAAGCCTGGGATCACTGCGCCAGCTGAAACCGCTAACCTCTTGTTGCATATTTCTATCGACTAATAAACGACACCAAGCTTCATCGAGGCCGGTCAACCTGACTCTGGCCTTGACCGCGAGTTCAATCGAGTCATAAACGGCCGCCGAGTTCACGCTCTTGTTGACCATGCGAAGGTGACTGGCGAAGCTGTTTCTTAGTCTTACATTATTTTTAGCGGCTGACTCGAATAATGGACTGATGGCTTCGAGCAGCACCAGCTTGTTGACCCGTTCTGGAAACGCCGCCGTATACGCTGCAGCGATGATGCCCCCTAACGAGTGGCCTATGATGCCTTCGAATGTGTCTTCTTGTTTGAGACTGTCGATTAACAACTCAAGATCATAGAGGTAATCTATCCAATGCAATGGATATAATCCCGGCCTGTGTTCGGAATGACCATGGCCAGGCCAGTCAATCGCCAGGATCTGGTATTGAGGTAAGAACTGTGCCAAAGGCTCGAAGCTGTTGGCATTATCCAACCAGCCATGCAGGGCTAATAACAAGGGCTTATCAGCGCTCCCCCAACGACGTCCGGATAAACGGATATGAGGTAACTGTATCTGGACCTCATTTTTCTCATCTCGAGTATGCAGCATAAGACCTCATTAGTTAACACGCCCCTTTTTCAGGGGCGCAACAGTGCCATACTTAACCTAAGATGTCAGTTATTTATTGACTGTTTTTAATAAATTTTAATGTCATGCGATCGCTCTCGCCTATGGCCAGATACTTTTCTTTATCAAGATCATCTAAGGCTAATCTGGGCGGCAAGGTCCACACACCTTTAGGGTGATCTTTGCTATCCTTGGTGTTGGCATTGATCTCAGATTTAGCGACCAAGGTAAAGCCCACTTTTTCGGCTAACGCGATCACTTTAGCCTCATCCATATAACCCGTTTTAGCGTCCATTCCCGCCTTGGCTCTGTGCTCGACTATGCCAAAGGTTCCACCAGATTTTAGCACTTTGTAAGCCGATTCGAATACTGGCTCTAGTTGATCTTTCATCGCCCAGTTATGTAAATTTCTAAATGTCAGCACCACATCGACACTGGCGTCATCACCTAGTGCATAATGTGTCGGCGGCTCGAACGTCACAGTCGTCGCTTTACCTAGCCGTTGACGATTATCTTGCAGCCAGGTTTCAAACTTCTTACCAGACTTAGCTTTATAACCTGCACGCTTGTTCTCATCAATAGGCTGAGTATTGAAGTTACCAGCAATATATTGGCCATCTGCAGCCAAGTATGGCGCTAAGATCTCGGCATACCAGCCGCCACCAGGCCAGAGTTCGATCACCTTATCGCTTGGTTTGATGTCAAAAAAGACTAACGTCTCTAATGGGTGACGAAAGTCATCTCGGCTGGTATTTTTAGCTTGTCTAAAATCGCTATTCACCGCTTGCTGTAAACTGCTCGCCCCATGACCATCAGAATGGGCCAAGGCGTTGACACTCAGCGTGGCACTGACGAGCATGCCAGCCACAAACATGTAATTTCTCATTATTGCTTCCCTGTAGATAGGTTAATCATTAATCGGACTCGACTAACCTAGCAGCAGCGCACTCAAAAACCAAGTGGCTTTAGCCGCCCATAGGCAGGCTTACTGGCCGAAAATGCAGGGGGAATGTAAAAAGATAATGAATAGACGCAATCAATTGAGCCGATTAAGCCGTGTTAGATGCGGCCCTATCGACACGTTGCCAGCAAAGGAAGATCATCGAGGCGCTGAAGGCTAGCCAGATGAACACCCAGATCCAGGCTGGGATCCAAGTCGCACCCGCCAACATGGCGGCATCACCTTTGCCATTGAGGCCGAGCAAGACAGTGGGGCTGGCCAAGGCATTTAACATGATCATCAGTGCCATGATCCTTAAGCCACTCCCCATGAAGCGGTTTTTATTTAATTTAAGCGGCAACAAGAAAAGCACGGCAAGACTGGCTAAGATGGAGATAGTGAGCACATCCCTGCCCCACAACAAGGTCGTCAATATGACCGCGCCGCCCAATAGGGCGAAGCTCACTCTTATGCCCTTGGGCCAAGTCGCCAGAATAAAGATTAAATACCCCCAAAGAGCGGCACCGAAATAACCGCTAAAGCCGATAACCACAGGCCAACCACCTTGGCTGAAACACAAGCCTGCACCATTGGGGAAAAGCTGAATATGGCTCACAGCACCACCGGTCAATAAGGTGGCCAAGCCGTGGGAGAGTTCATGAAAATAGCTTTCGAGCCATTTAAAAGGGACACTGATAAAAGGTAAACGTGTGATAAGTAAAGCGATTAAGAGTTCGACTAAGAATCGTCCCCGGCTGGGCGCGCCAGTCACAGCTTGGTTTATCTGAGTCTCTAGTGTGCCTGGCTGATTAAGCATAGGTATCAATTCCAACCATCTGTTGAATGGCTTCTCTTTCGGCCGCATGTTGATTCGTCAGGTATTGGGCAACAGCGCCGTCACTGGCTTGGGTCTGCTGCTCATATTCCAGCCTGGCGCCTAAACGAGACGCCAAGGGGTCGGGTGCAGGCGACTGAACTTGGCTAGCAAGGAGAGGCTCATTCGATAAGCCCTCTGCAGCGCGCTCTCTAGTCTCCTCTCTTTGGGGTGAGGCGTGAACCTTATCAAGCTGCTCGACTCTAGATGAGCTCTCGACCCGCTCACTTGGAGTCAAGGTTATGGCATCTATTGATGCCGGCGCAATACTCGATGACCCGGACTTGAGCACGTTATAATGGTTGGTTTGTATCTGCATAATATCGACTCCTTGCCTCAGGCCACACATATTCCCGTCATGGCTTTTAACAGATTAAGCTTACCTTAAATACCGGTATAAGCCCTACTCACGTCCCGGTAATTTTTTCCAGGTTACCGTATCACGTACATACACGGGTGCCAGTTCATCGACTGAGGTCGATAGTCCTCGAGTATACCCCTGTTTTGCCAAGGCTAACATCGATTTAGCATCGGGAAACTTGATGTTATTCGCCGCCACTAACTCATTCGATAGTTCGAGTAGTTGCGGATAAGTATCGAATCCGGTACCTGTGGCCAGGATAGCACCTTGGGTATCAGGCGCTAGGGTCACTAAATCTGGCGCGATCACCACCTCAGAGCTAACAGGCTCGGCGATACCCTCTTTAACCACGAACTGGCCCCAATAGACCTCACCCATTCTAGCGTCGATGGCGGCAACGATCTGCTCGCCACCTTGATCGTCATATACGGCTTGTGCCATGGTCTGTAGGCTAGATAAGCCGATAACAGGGATATCTTGTCCTAAGGCCAGACCTTGGGTCATGCTGGTACAGATACGGATCCCGGTGAAGCTGCCCGGCCCGCGACCATAGGCAATAAGATCCACATCGGCAATCTTGATATTTGCCTGAGATAAGACACTGTCTATCATGGGCAAGATACGCTGGCTGTGTTCACGAGGCACTATCGCCAATTCATGATATATCTCGCCATCGACCACCAGGGACGCCGAACAAGATTCGGTACAAGTATCTATCGAGAGTATGGTGAGCTCATCGGAGGTTTTCTGTATATCTGTCATCTGTTACCACAAACAAAAAAGGCTATAATAACGCCTCGAAGCGCCTAGATAAGCGCAACAAGACAAGGGATAAATCCGCTATTATAACCTATGTGATATTCACTTGTCGGCGGTTAAGGTTTAAATTATCCCGCTAAACATAGATTTAACGGCTAAAAATCCAGCATCAACCGCCTTGTCTTAAGAAATTGATCAACCAGCGGGTCACTAACTTATCGTCGGTCTGTAATGCCAATGAGTCTATCCCCGCAGCGATGCAACGGCCCGGTATGCGAGCCCGCCGTGCCAGCATAAGATCATATGAATAATCCTTACTGAATTCCGGATGGCCCTGTATCCCTAAAAAATGCTCATTAATCTGTATCATGTAGAAGGGACAAAACTCACTCGATGCTAAGATCTGCGAGTCTGCCGGCAACTGGACGACTTGATCTTGATGACTCACCACCAGTGATATTTCATCTTGACCTTGGCCCATCCATCGCTGCTGTCGCTGCACCTGTGTGGTGTTGACACCGACTCCCCAGCCCTTAGATGACTTCTCCACCACTCCACCTAAGGCCTTAGCCATCAATTGATGACCGAAACAGATGCCAATTAATTTTTTATTAGCCCGGTATAACTCGATGACAAAGTGTTCCAGTGTTTCGATCCAATCCTGGACATCATTGACCCCGAAACGGCTACCAGTGGTGATATAGGCATCGCATTCATCTAGGGTGCTCGGATATTGTCCCTCAATCACCCGGTACACATTACATTGAATATCTTCCCCTAGCGCCTCGAACAGCTGAGTAAACATCTGTGGATAATTGCCATGCTTGGGCCGTAATGTGTCAGCCACATCATCACATTGCAAAATTCCAATTATCATATTGTGTCCTCCAGTCAACATATTCCACCTCTATTAATAGTAGAGCCGACCCTTGACCGCATCACTGAATAACATGGCGTACTGTGCGGGTGTTAAGGGGATGGGATTGCCTCCCGCGGCGGCATCACTCGCCGCCATTTCCCCCACGAGTACCGCATCATCCAGATTAATGCCTATTTCGCTCAAATTATCCGGTATCGACAGCGCTTGCCTAAGCTCGAGCACCCAGGAGAGAAAACTATCGAAGCTTGGATCCTCTAAGCCGAGATAACCGGCGAGTCTGGTGATGCGAGTCTCAATCTCGGCCCTATTTCTTAATAGCACATAGGGCATCAAGATCGCGTTTAATAAGCCATGATGCTTGTTGTACAAGGCGCCCAGCGAGTGCGCTATGGCATGCATTCCCCCTAGGCCACGTTGAAAACTGGTCGCCCCCATACACGATGCGACCAACATCTGAGTGCGCGCCTCTATATCTTCACCATTGGCCACGGCCCTGGGTAAGAAGTCTTTAATCAAGCTGATGGCTTCGAGGGCGATGCCTTCCGCCATCGGGTGGTAAAAAGGGGCACAATAGGCTTCTAGATTATGAGATAAGGCATCGATCCCCGTGGCGGCGGTGATATGGGCCGGTAAGCCTATAGTCAAGTTAGGATCGAGCAATACCTTGGCAGGCATCATCTTGGGGTGAAAAATAATGCGCTTAACATGGCGATCTCCATCCGTGTCAGTGATCACCGAGGCCCGTCCGACTTCGGATCCTGTGCCTGCGGTTGTGGGCACGGCAACCACAGGTAACATCACACTCGCATCAATTTTTCGCCAGTTATCGCCTACATCTTCTGCCTGCCACAGGGAAATCGATTGTTTTGCCATCAAGGCAATCGCTTTCGCGGCATCGAGACTCGAACCGCCGCCGAGCGCCACCACACCATCAAACTGGCCGCTGTTAAGCACGTCGACACCACAGCGAATATTATCACCCGTTGGGTTAGCCTGAATGTCGCAAAACACCTGGATAACCAGCCCCGCACCGACACAGATATCGAGTATGTCTTGTACCATGGGCAGCTTGGCTAGTCCCGGATCTGTCACCAGTAACACCTGGGTCATCTTAAGCTCGAGGCAACAGCTGGCAATCTGCTTAATACAGCCCTCGCCCACTGTGATATCAGTGGGATAATTCCAATTGGCTTGCAATAACATGGACAACTTCCTTAGTTCTTATGGGATAAACGCCTGCGTTCAACCTAGCGACACAGGCTAAAGCGCGCCGCACTATGCGTGTTTGATATGAAATGACTTTGGCCGCGTAAATTGCTCAAATCCAAGCTGTGATAAGGTGCAGCCTCGGCCAGATAGCTTTACGCCAGTCCAGGCCAAGGCGGGGTCTAAGTAATCACAGCGATTTAAGAAGAAGGTGCCGGTCTCGACGCGTTCACCTAAGGCAATCCCCTTGTTGATGTCCCGGGTAAAAATACTCGCCGTTAAGCCAAAATCACTGTCGTTCATCAGATCCAAGGCTTGATCATCATCTGCCACACTCATGATGCCAACAACCGGGCCGAAAGACTCCTCGGTCATGACCCGCATATGGTGATCCACATGGGTTAAAATTTGCGGTGCCAAATAAGCCGTCCCTGCCTGGCTCAGTGCAAACAAGGATTCATCGATATGAGCGACAGCCCCTTGAGCCAAGGCCTCTGCTATTTGCCCACGCACAAAGTCGGCGGCCTCGCGCCGCACCAGCGGGCCTAAGGTCACCGCTTTATCATCGGCGCGTCCTAATTGATATTGCTTAGTTAAGGCCACGGCCTTAGTGACAAACTCATCATAAACACTGTGATGCACATAGATGCGTTCGATGCCACAGCATGATTGGCCCGAATTGAAGAAGGCGCCATCGACTAGGGCCTCGACCGCCTTGTCGATATCGGCATCTTGGCGAACATAGGCGGGATCTTTGCCCCCAAGCTCGAGGCCAACACCGATAAACCGCCCCAGGGCAGCCTTCTCCACCATTTCCCCGCCAAAGACTGATCCAGTGAAGGCCACATAGGCCACCTCTTCATTGGCGATAAGCCTTGCCGTATGATGATGATCCATATGTAAATACTGAAACACACCTGGGGGCAGCCCGGCTTGTTCAAACGCCTGAAACAGGCGCTCGGCGCACAATGGAGTCTGAGCGGAATGCTTGAGGATCACAGTATTACCCGCCAGAAGCGCTGGAATAATCGCGTTGATGGCAGTCAGATACGGGTAATTCCAAGGCGCAATCACCAGCACGACACCTAAGGCCTCACGCTTGATATAACGGGTAAAACCTGGCTTGTCTTCACATTCAATATTCGCCAGAGCCTGTTCACACACGCCAATCATGTACTCGCTGCGCTCGGCGACACCGGCAAGCTCGCCGGCGCCATAGCGAACCGGACGGCCCATCATCCAACTCAGCTCTTGGGCTATCTCGTCTTTATGACTCACTAAAATATCGATTGCCGCCTGACAGAGCGTTTTTCGCGTGGCCAGCGGGGTCAAGGCCCAACTTTCCCCCTTCCCTTTAAACGCCTGCCTTGCCCGTTTCACACAGGCAACAATCTGCTCATCACCGGCCAGTTCCCGAGTCACATAGACACTGGCATCGATGGGCGAGATGGTCTGCTGAATACCTGAGTTACTGGTTTCATCTGATAATTTCACTTGCTGCGACATATTCATTTAGCCTCGAACCTTACTCACAATTAATACCAAAACTACCCCTAATCACTCGACTCATTAGCCGTTACGTGACACATGCCGGCGACTAGATGATCTCGAAATACCGTTGCATCTCCCAGTCGCTAACATGTTTACGGTACTCTCTCTCTTCCCATTCTCGGGTGATGGCAAAGTGCTCGACAAACTGCTCGCCGAAACACGCTTTCGCCGCCTGGGATTGTTTGAATCGTTGCGCGGCGTCCCACAAGGTGGCCGGCAAGGCCAAAGACACGTCATGTTGCTGCGCATAGGCATTGCCTTTGACTTGAGCCTGGGGCTCTAACTTATGCTCTATGCCGTATAACCCGCTGGCCAGGGCAGCAGCTAAGGCGAGATAAGGATTGGCGTCGGCGGCGCCTAAACGATATTCGATTCGCTGGGATTGAGGGCTACCAGGGATCACTCTCAATGCTGTGGTGCGGTTCTCAACTCCCCAAGTCGCCTCGGTGGGGGCCCAAAAACCGGGAACCATACGGGAATAACTATTGATAGTTGGGGCTATCATGCACAAAAACTCCGGCATAAGTTGCTGTTGCCCAGCGAGGAAATGACGCTGATTGTCACTCATGTTGTGGGGCTGGCTGGGGTCATAAAATGCCGACTGACCATTTTTATGCTGCAGTGATAGGTGAATGTGACCACTCTGCCCTGGACAATCACCGGACCATTTCGCCATAAAAGTGGCCATCAAACCGCGTTTCTGTGCTAACACCTTCATATAAGTCTTAAACAGTGCGCCTTTATCGGCCGCCGCTTCCACGCCGTCAACGGCGATGGCAGCCTCGATAACGCCAGGCCCAGTCTCAGAATGAAGCCCTTCGATGGGGAAATCCATGGTTTCCCCCATGGCGAGAATGGCTTCATACAAGTCCGAGTGCACCGAATTACGGATCATCGAATAACCAAACCAATCCGGCGTCACGGTTTCTAAATTACGGTAGTTTTTCTCACGAATTGAATGGGGGGTTTCATTGAAGAGGAAGAACTCATATTCAAGCGCTCCGAATGCCTTAAACCCCATTTCATCGGCTTTTTCGATCACCCGCCGCAAGGTGCCACGGGGGCAAACCGCTTCGGCCTCCTGAGCAAATTCGCCAATAAATAGCAACATACCCGGCTCACCAACCACGTCACGACAAGTGTGGGCCAAGATCCGCACCGGTGCATCCGGGTAACCTGTGTGCCAGCCTGTGTATTTGGCATTGTCATAGAGTTGGTCTTTCATGTCCCAGCCAAGCACCACATCACAAAAAGCGAAGCCTTTCTCTAATGAAGCGACAAACTTAGACTTGGACATATATTTGCCGCGCATCACGCCATCATTATCAAACACACCCACTTTTATATGACTCAGGCCACGCTCTTCGATAATCGCCATGGCATCGGCCACATTCTTGACATCTCTCGCTTGCATTCTTGTATCCATAATCATGTTTCCTATTATTGGCTGGCACGCCGACCTATTCGTAGCCTAACGCGCCTGTAACCCTCATTCACACTTCAATGCCAGCACCCGTAGACAAGTTAACATTAGTCATAAAAAACAATAAGGTGCAGCCGCTACTTCAAGATTTAGTTAAGCTCAGATTCCGCGGATGCGATCATATCGAACTCTTCCTCGGGAGCCGAAGCCACCAGCCTATGTCGACTGTAGAACACGAAATAGGTCACCATTATCGAGTAGAAGAGTGCCGACCAAGCAGCGGCTTGCAGACTGACGATAAAGGTCGATGCCAGTGCGACGAGGGAAAGTATTAGGGCTATCCCTGAGGTGATGATGCCGCCTGGTGTCCTGTAAGGACGCTCGAGATCGGGTTCTTTCATGCGAAGAATGATATGAGACAGGCTCATCATGGCATAGGAGATAGTGGCGCCAAATACCGCCATGGTGATCATCATGTCCCCCTCGCCGGATAAGGACAATAAGAAACCCAAGATACCTGGCACAATCAAGGCCCACACCGGCACTTTACGCTTGCCCGATAATGACAAGAAGCGAGGGATGTAACCGGCGCGGGAGAGTGCAAACACCTGACGGGAATAAGCGTAGATGATAGAAAAAAAGCTGGCAATCAGGCCAAATAAGCCGACGACATTGACAAATTTAGCCGCGACCGAGTCGGTGCCATAAACAGCCTCTAGGGCACCGACCAGAGGCGCACCATGTGCCTTCATCGCTTCAGCACCTGCCCCACCGGGGGCCAACAACAGCACCACCGCTGCAAATACAATCAAGACCAACATGGAGGCTATGATACCTCTGGGCATATCTTTAGCCGGATTTCTAGCTTCCTCTGCAGCTAACGGCACCCCCTCCACCGCGAGAAACAACCACATCGCAAATGGCAAGGCCGCCCATATCCCCATGTAGCCTTCGGGCAGAAAACGACTCGAACCTACAACATCTGGGTTAGCCGCGATATCGAACAAGTTGTCCACAGAAAAATGAGGCACCATGGAAAAAGCAAACACCCCAATCGCGATAACTGCGAGCAAGGTGATACCCATCATGATCCTTAATGCCTGAGTCGCGCCCCACAGATGGAGTCCGACAAAGGTTAGATAGAAGGCGCCGTAAACAATGGGGCCGTCGATACCTATGAGTTCATTGACATAGCTGCCAATAAACACGGCAATGGCTGCAGGGGCTATGGCATATTCCAGTAAAATAGCGGTGCCAGTCAAGAAACCTCCCCAAGGACCCATGGCCCGACGAGCAAAGCTGTAGCCGCCTCCTGCTGTGGGTAGAGAAGAAGACAACTCAGCCAAGCTCAATACCAGGCAGATGTACATCAAGCCCATCACCAGAGTCGCGATAAACATGCCACCGAAACCGCCCAAGGCTAAACCAAAATTCCAGCCAGCGAAATCACCAGAAATAACATACGAGACCCCCAGGCTAGCGAGCACGATCCAGCCCGCTACCCCTTTTTTTAACTGCCTCTTACTCATATATTCATCGGAAACAGCGTTATACTCGTGGGTACGCTTGTTACCCGTTACTGCCTCTTGTTTTGATGCTTGTGACATGACACTCCCCTTAACTTGGTTGGCGAAATGGCCCGATAGATGCGTTAACAAAATGTTGCTAAATTAACTCTATATCGACCCTAATGCCCTTCAACCAATTGGACAACTACAATCATCTGTACTAAGGCCCTAGTATTAATTTTTTTAATACTAGGGCCTATTGCTGTTTAATTGCCGCTATGTGAGTCACACACCTCAGCCTATTTCACTCACCAATTTCTATCGATGCGACCAGCCAAGGTAGATCTTTGGTTAACTCAGGCAAGAAGCTCTGCCGCATGATATTGCAACTGTCTCTGGCCATTTTTAGCGGCAAATCCCCCAGTTCATGCCGACGGCACACCAATGTCAATTGACGCTGTAGCGGCGCTTTAGCCGGCAGCGGCAGACACTTAATCTGCTCGAGTCCTATTCCGCTTTGATACAGACACAGAGGCGTGGTTATCGTCCAACCTATACCGGCAGCGACCATAGACAAGACAGCGAAGGTATTATCCAGTTGCAGCCGCATGCTTGGCTCTATAGCGAGCCGCTTGAGATAACGTTCGATGTAGATGCCAATCAGAGAATCCTGGGTATAACGGACAAAATCTAGCTCTTTCTCGAGCTGTTTAACCTCGTGCAACGAAGGATGCCCCCCAACACACAGGTTATAATTGGCGGGAACCACCAGCACAAATGGCTCAGAAAGAATGGGATAACGACAGATATCATCGTTATCTTCGAGGGCATCATCGGAGATGATGATGTCGAGTTGCCGAGACAGTAATGCATCGGCGTGCATGTTTGAGCGACCCGTGGTTAATGTCCAGTTCTCGGTGCGTCGTTTTACCACCTCAATTAAGGGCTTTCCCAAGGCAGTGACTAAGGAGTCCACCAAGGCAATACGCACTAGGTGCAGCTGCTCGAAGCAGCCTTGAGCGATCATTCTTTGAGTCTGCTCAGCTTGATATAAGAGATGTGAGGATTGATCGAAAAAATATCGCCCGGCGATAGTCAGGCCAATGGGACGTATGCTGCGATCCAGCAGCTTGGCATTCACCCCTTTTTCCAGTACCGACAAGGTCTGTGAGACCGAAGACTGAGTCAGCCCCAAATGTTTAGCCGTTGCAGTCATGTTACCGGTTTGCGCAGTCATGACAAATACCTGCAAGGCTTTTAAATCGAAATCAAATGATCGCATTAACACCTTAGAAAACCATGGGATGAAGCAAAAACATGCCATGAAACGCATCGATTTAGTAGCTTTATTAATCAAAAATCGTAAATTAAACTGCCTATATCTAGCCTTACTGGAGATATCACAGATACCACCTAAGCAGATAAAACTGGATAAACCTAAAACAACAGAATTTATGGCCATGACTTAGGCTGTGATATACGCCAAGATAATTAGGTTATAGAGCAGTCTTAATCAATGAGTGTTTCGAATAAAATCCATTCGGTGAAAAATCAAGCCATCGCCAGTGAGGTTAACAATGCTGTCATTAAGGAGCGCGTAATGAAGTCATCATGTCCAAAAATTGTCATTGTAGGTGGTGGGCCGGAGGGTTAGAGCTTGCGACTCAATTAGGCCATAGGCTTGGCCAGAAAAACTCATCGAAGCCAACCTGATGTCGTGGGCCGCTGGAGTGAAAGCCCCGGATTTCATCAAAAATATCGAGATGTTTGAGTTAAAGCGAGCCAATCAGATCATGGTAAAGGTTAACTTACTCAGCACAATAAATGATGTGGATCATGGCTCCTTGGTCAAGCTGTCGCGTTTTAGCACGGTCGGCAGCCTGATGGGGAATTTAACCAACAACAGTATGTTTATTGAGGGCAAGATCGTCCACTTGGTATATCCCTCTCTTTACCGCATGCATCAACAAGCCATACATGGGGCATTGAAGACCATAGCTCTGTGGTTAGCCGAGAAAATCATGCGCCTAGTTAGACCTCGTATGAAATTACACTAAGCCGTACTGTTAATGATTGCATGCCCTCGGTGACAAGGGGCTTAAAATTATCTTACTAACGTGCTTTTACTTAAATGCTTTTCCTTAAATCATTTTACTAAAGTGCTTTTACTAAAGTGCTTCAATGACCGATTATCGGTATCTCTCTCGATCGGGAAGATGATCTTAAACTCAGTACCCTCACCCAGTTTGCTGGTACAAAGCACATCGCCTTTTAACACTTGAGTGATCAGGTTAAACACAATATATAAACCAAGCCCGCTGCCCCCTAAGCCTCTACGAGTCGTATAAAAAGGTTCAAAGACCATAGACACGGACTCCGCAGACATGCCCTTGCCGTCATCTTTGAAACGCACCAATACTCTGTCCTCTGCTTGGGCAATATTGATCAAGATCTTTCCATTAGCGTCATGGTCAAAAGCATGGATGATGGCATTAAGCAGTAAATTTTTGAGCACTAATTTCAAGGTTTCTGCGTAGCTAGTCACCCAGAGGTCTTTATCACCTTCGATACTCACTTGATGATGGGTTAAATCTAACTCGGGTAATATTTCAGTAATGCAGTCATCGACATGAGACATAAGATTAAATGTGGTTAGCGCTTCTGATGACACATCAACAGCCACCAGCTTAAAGTCTTTTATCAGCTTAGAAGCTCGATTCAAATTCGATAAAATCATCTCAGATGACTGAATGGCGGCATCGAAAAAACCAGACATATCCTCGTGTGCCAGTTGTCCCTCTTTAAAATCATGATTCAATCTGGCAGTTTCCCCATGCATAAAGGACGCTGCCGTAACACAAATTCCAATGGGCGTATTAAGCTCATGAGCCACCCCTGAAACTAATCGGCCTAAGGACGCCATTTTTTCAGCTTTGACTAATTTGTCCTGAGCCGATATCAAGTGCTCCATTGACTGCTGCAACTCCTTGGTCCTGGCCTTAACTAACTCTTCAAGGTTTTCCTTGTGTACCCTCAACTCCTCCTCGGCTTTCTTCTTCGTCTCATAAGCCTGGCCTAATCTAAGGCGCTCTTTATAGAGTTCAAGAAACACCCCGACTTTACTCTTCAGTATCTCATCGTTAATCGGTTTCACCAGATAATCCACCGCGCCACTGATATATCCCTTGAACTCAAACGCCTCATCACGGGCAAAGGCGGTAATGAAGATGACGGGGATATGGCAGGTTTTGGGATGGTCTAAGATGAGTGAAGCCGCCTCGAAACCATCCATACCAGGCATCTGTACGTCCATCAAGATAAGAAAGAAATCATGTTTGTGAGCCACAGCCAAGGCCTGCTGACCGGACATGGCTTTGGTAAAGTCTAAGTTCAGTGGCGCTAAAATTCGCTCATAAACACGTAGGTTATTAGGCTCGTCATCGACGATGAGGATTTTAGCTTGGGGGTCACTCATGCAAAACGCCTTTATTCACATCAAGGTCAGGCTTAAAATCACACTGAGCCAGATAGTGCCCCAATTTATCCATTGAGATAACCCTATCAACAACCACCATAGCTATAGCAGATTTTGGCATCACATCGACCTCGGCAGTTTGTGGATCTTGAACCAGGACAAAACCGCCATAGTCTTTGATCATTTTCAACCCCAAGCTTCCATCAGAATTGGCTCCTGTAAGTATAAGTCCAATCAGCTGCTCCTTGTAGCAAGTCGCCGCAGATTGAAACAATACATCGATGGAAGGAATAGAGTAATTTACTGGCGGGTCTATGCTCAGGCTCAAGGTTTTATCCCTCTCTACCAACAGATGATAGCCGGCAGGAGCAAGGTACACATGAGCTGGTAACACAGGCTCACCGGGCTCAGCCTCTTTCACCACCACTGCGGATCTGTCATTTAAATATTCCACCAAAAAATTATCCGCCTGCCTGCATCTATGCTGAACGATCAGTATCCCTAAAGGATAATCATAGGGAAGCTGTGGCAAGATAGCGGTCAATGCATGTAATCCTCCCGCAGAGGCCCCTATGACCATGGCTTCATACATGAATGAGCCGCCTGAATATCCGCTCCTTACTGGCAAACACCTCGAATGAAGATTTAACTTGGCTAAATTCCAGCGTCTCCTTATCCCCTAGCAAGAGAAAGCCTCTGGGGATCAGGCTCTCTTTGAACAGGCTAAGCACCCTGTCTTGTAATCTGGGGTTAAAATAGATGAGCACGTTACGACACACGATCAGATGCATCTCGGCAAAGGATTGATCTTTCATTAAATTATGGTTGGCAAAGGTGATGTGTTCCTTGAGTGACTCGGCCATTTTAGCCGAATTAAACTTGGCCAGGTAGTAATCGGCAAAGGATGCCTTGCCACCGGAACCCTGATAATTTTGCGTGAAAAGTTTTATCTTTTCGGCAGGATAAATCCCCTTTCTGGCGATCTCCAGAGAATGATTATTGTAATCGGTGGCATAGATCCGAGTACGCTCCAGCAGGCCCTCCTCCTTGAGCATGATGGCCATGGAATACACCTCCTCTCCCGTCGCGCAGCCGGCATGCCAGATGTTGACTCTCGCATAGGTTTTGAGTTGCGTAAAAACCTTTTGGCGTACCTTCTTGAACACCAGAGGTTCACGAAACATCTCGGTCACTGTCACCGACATGTCTCGTAGAAAGAGATCGAAAAAATCAGCATCATGTAAAATCTTAGGCACCATGTCGGACACAGAGCCGAGATCCGATAGCTGAACGCGATTTAAAATCCTGCGCTCCAGAGAGGCTCTGGAGTAATCACGAAAATCATAGCCATAACGGAAATTTATCGCCTCTAACAATTGATTGACTTCAAACTCAATCATATCTTCGGGTTTCATCATCAAAAGATACCCTCCCCCAAGTCTAGTGCTTAAATAGCCATATCCGCATAATCGACAATAATTTATCGAAATCAATCGGTTTAGTCAGATATTCCGAAGCGCCAGCTTGAAGAGATTCCTCCCTATCCTCGGGCATGGCCTTAGCGGTTAACGCTATGATAGGGATCTGCTTGTAATGGCTCATGGCCCGAATTTTTCGCGTCGCCGCATAACCATCCATCTCAGGCATCATGGTATCCATCAGCACCAATTCGAAATTTTTATCTTGCTCTAGCTGCTCCACCGCTTCCTTACCGTTATGGGCCATCTCGACATCTAATCCTATCTCGATCAACTTTTTCGACAAGGCGTAGGTATTTCTCATATCATCATCGGCCAGTAAAACCTTACGGCCCTTAAGCATGGAGTCTTCATCGTGGAGCATATGTATGGTCTTGCGGCTACTGGTACAAAACCTCGACTCTATATCGTGTAAAAACAGTGAAATATCATCTAGTAGTCGCTCTGCAGAGCCCACGCCCTTGATCACTATGCTGGATGAGTACTTGTTCAGCTCATCTTGCTCTTCATCGGTGATCTCTTTCCCCGTGTAAATGATCACTGGCGGCACCCGAGCAAGGTCACTGGCATCGATCCGCTTTAGCACTTCGAAACCACTGAAATCCGGCAGTCCCAAATCTAAGATGACGCAATCATATTGTCCCGACATGATCTCATCGACCCCCTGGCTGCCGTTATCGACACACTTGATGTCGATATCACTATTCTCCAATAGCCTGCTGATTAAAGTTTGATTGGCGATATCATCTTCTATGACTAACACATGGCGCAACTCGGAGGCAGAGAATGCCCTTATCTGGTCAAATACCGTCAAGAGTTGCTCCTGACTGACAGGCTTAGTCTGTAAACCGATAGCTCCCTGAACTAGGGCAGCGTTTTTGTCGTCACTATGGGCCGAGATGATCTCTACCGGTATATGGCGTGTCTTGAGACTAAATTTGAGTTGCTCAAGCACCCTATGACCATCGATATCCGGTAGCATGATATCGAGAATGATACCGTCGGGTTGGTGCTCCTGCGCCAGGTAAATACCCGTACGCCCGTCACCGGCAACCAGACATTTGTAACCATTTTCCCGGGCATGGTCCCGCAATATTTTGGCAAATATTTTATCATCATCGATGATAAGCAAGGAGCGATCTCCCTGCTGTATGTTATTTCTGTCATCGGCAATGAACTCGGGATGGATCTGCATCGCAGGATCATGCTTGGCACGCTCACCTGTGGAGGAGTGGCTGACGTTTGATGGGGAAGCGGATTCATCTGCTGCGCTCGAATAGTTAACCTCAGACAGCAGGGCTTCATTGTGCCCCTGAGACTTAGGGTCTATGCCGTCTGGGTCAAACTTACTGGGCAAGTATAGGGTGAAGGTGCTGCCCTGTTCCTGAGTGCTCTCGAGCTGGATCTCGCCGCCCAACAGACGCGTCAGCTCCCTGGCGATGGTAAGACCCAGACCCGTGCCGCCATACTTCCTGCTGGTAGAACCATCTTGTTGCTGAAATGCCTCAAAAATGGCCTGTAGCTTGTCTGAAGGTATGCCGATACCGGTATCGACAACGGCAAGTGACACAGCCTGGTTAGCATTTAGGCTACTGTGAGAAAAGAGAGTATCGGATGTGGCAAAGCCAATATTGAGAGAGACAGAACCGGCCTCGGTAAATTTCAGCGCATTCGACAATAAGTTTCTCAGTACCTGCTCGACCCTCTGACCGTCACTGGTGATGCTCTGTGGCAATTTGTCATCCAGATTAATGATAAACTCCAGGTTGCGACTCTTGGCAATAGGATCAAATACCTGCTTCAGGTTACGGCTAAGCACCCTCAAATTCACCGCTTCGATATGTATGGTGAGCTTACCGGCTTCGACCTTAGAGAGATCCATGATGTCATTTATGAGGCTGAGGAGATTGTTGCCCCCATCGAAAATCACCTTAGCATCTTCCACTTCCGTCTCATCTAAGTGTTGGCTCCTATTGTCGGCTAACCCTTTGGCTAGCAAGAGTAAGCTATTGAGAGGCGTCCTGAGTTCATGACTCATGTTAGCCAGAAATTCTGACTTGTATTTACTCGCCAGCGCCAGTTCATTGGCCTTGATGGTGAGATCGACCTTAGCCGCCTCTATCTCATCTTTTTGGCGTTTAAGAAACACTTGCTTCTCTTGCAACTCTTCGTTGGACACCTTGAGCTCCTCACTCTGCTGTCTGAGCTCTTCTTCGGAGGTTTTAAGCAGTTGCGTCTGTTCCAGTAGGCTCTCATTTGAACTTTTCAGTTCCTCTTGCTGAGCCTGTAATTCTTCCGTCTGCCTCTGGGTCTCCAACAATAATTGTTGTGTCTGTTGCTGATTGCGTAAATTATTAATAACGACACCCAAACTTGAACTAATCAACTCCATCACTTCCAGTTGCTCATCATGAAATGTCTGGAATGAGGCTAACTCTATGACCCCCATTAGCTCAGTTTCAAACAGCACTGGAACCACCAGCACATTCAATGGCTCTTTCTCCCCCAGTCCTGAGTTAATTTGTATATAGTCTGCCGGCACATGTGTGAGCAAAATTGTTTTCTGCTCTTTACCACATTGGCCCACAAGTCCCTCACCAAGCGGAATCAAGGGCAAAACGGCTTTACGTTTCTTAAATGCGTAACTCCCCGATAAAGTCAGCCCCACTTGTTCGCCGGAATTGATGTAGGTATAGAGGACACCGTGACCAGCATTCATCATTTCGGCTAACGCCGAGATGATTTCATTCGCCATTGAATCCAAATCGTTAGCCCCTTGGGTCAACTGATTAATTATGGAGACTCGACTCTTGAGTTCATTTTGCTTCAAGAGATCTTCATTGGTCTTTTTTAGATCTTGTTGATATTGTTTCTCTTGAGTAATATCGCGCACAAATCCGGTAAAGACGACTTCATCTCCTTGCTTCACTTCCCCCACAGTCAGGTACATGGGAAAAGTGCTGCCATCTTTCTTCAAACCTACCACCTCTCTGCCCTTGCCTATCACCTTCTTCACCCCTGTGGTCAGATAGTTATGCAAGTACCCATCGTGCTCCTCGGTAAAAGGGCTGGGCATCAAGGTATTAATCTTCTCACCTATCATCTCATCCGCTCGATATTGAAACAGCGCTTCGGCCGCGGTGTTGCAAGCGATGATCACGCCTTGACTCGAAATGGACAAGATGGCATCTAAGCAGGTGTTTACCATGCCCCGATTGAGTGTTTCACTCTTGATCATCTCTCGCTCAAACTTTTTCTGCTCACTGATGTCACGAATGAAACCAGTAAACACCACGCCAGAACCGAGCTGGACCTCTCCAACAGACAGAAAAATAGGAAACTGATCACCATCCTTTCTCAAGCCAACAAGTTCCCTGCCTTTGCCTATGACTTTTTTCACTCCCGTGGTCAGGTAATTGCTAAGATAAGTATCGTGTTCTTCGGTATAAGGGCTCGGCATTAACATGTTAATTTTTTCGCCAACCAGTTCCTTGCTCAAATATTGAAACATGGTCTCGGTTGCCTGATTACATGACAGTATGATGCCTTCTGGACTGATAGAAATGATGGCGTCCAGGGAAGTATTAACCAGTCCCTTATTGAGAGCTTCACTCTTTAAGATCTCCATCTCAAACTTTTTCTGTGCGCTAATATCACGAATGAAGCCGGTATACATGACCTCTTCACCTTGCTTCACCTCGCCCACGGAGAGAAAGATAGGAAAGGTACTGCCGTCGCTACACAAGGCGACAACTTCTCGGCCCTTACCGATCACATTCTTGCTTCCAGTGGTCTTATATCGACTTAAATATGCGTCATGTTCAGAATGAAAGGGATCAGGCATCAACATCTTAATATTCTTGCCTATGAGTGATTTTGCCGAATACTTAAACATCCTCTCGGTAGCCGAATTAACCGAAAGTATGCTGCCATCATCCGTGATGGAGATGATGCTATCGACGGCTGTGTTGACTATTGCTTGGTTAAGATTCAGGCTGCGAGATAGAGAAGTGTTACGCTGCTCTATCTGACTTTTCATCTCATGCAATGCTGTACCTAGTCTGTCCTTGTCACTCTTGGTGACTATCTCCTTAGAGAAGTCACCACTGGCGATGGCATCGGCCAGATCTGCTACATGTTTGAGTGTACTAACCATGGCATTAATGGAAGCCGACAAGTCGCCAATTTCGTCGGCGCTTTTCCATGTAACGCTAAGGGTCAGATCACCAGCAGCGAGACCATCTGTGACCGTTTTTATCTCGGTAATAGGCTTGATAATCACTCTGGCCAGAACCAAGGAGATCACCATACTCACCAGCAGTGAAATGCTCACTAAGATAATGATCCCCAGCGCCCCCTCTCTGCCATTTACCCCGGCATCAGACAGCAGCACTGGTATAAAATGTTTCACTTGCTCGCGCAGGGCCATAAGCTCAAGACCGAGCTGGGCCCCCTCCCTGTCGACCTTATCTATTCTGGATTGACTGAGGGTGTGATCCCACTCGCCCTGTTCTATGGTCGCCAAAACAGAGAAAGCGTCTTGCTCAAATTGAAGGTGTTGCAGTTTTATGCTTATTAATCCACTCAGTACTAATTTAACACCTTCAATATCTGTCTGCGCCGAGGCTGCCTCTATGTCATGTTTCACCTGCCGTGTTATCTCATCTATCTCATCACTGACCTTGGCCGATAATTCACGATACAGAGCATCCACATGATTAAAATCTTGGGCTACTATCAGCAGATTGGCTTCGGCTTCGGCACCGATATCCAGCTGTATCTCTTCGGCTAAGCGCAGGGCTTTCTCGAAATATATTTGCTGCTCTAACAGATGGACTTCAATTTTACTCAGCATGTGAACTCGGGGTAAATCTATGCTAGAAACCTCCTCTACCTCAGTGCTTATGCGTCCCAATGAGACTATGGCATAGGCAGCCACTATGGTCATCAGGGACAAATTTAACGCCGTCGCCAGCATGAATTTTTTCGCAATGGTGAACTTTAATGATGCTCGAGTTTGAATTTCAGCCATGAAAAGACCCATACCTGTACGTTAACCTAGCTTGACCCCTTCTGAGTCTTCAGTAGAGTCACTGCCCTTCAATCAATACTTAAAAGCATAGTAAATAAAACTAAATGTTGGGCTGGAGACAAGTTTTCGACACAGGCATTCAAGTCACGAGAGAAAATGGCAACGCATAGGAAGTGAACACAAACCTAGGATTAATAGATAATTTTGAAGGCGGAGTGACACAAAAACTGACCCTTTTGTGCCCATATTTAACTCGGGGCGCTATTTAATCTGCTGTAAAAAATCCACCACCTTGTCCATGTCTCGCGTACGACTCATGGGAGGAAGAGAGTTCAAAAATGCCTCACCATATTCTCGGTTGACGATTCGGTTATCACACAAGATCAATACTCCCCTGTCTCTTTCATCTCGGATCAGGCGACCAACGCCTTGATTCAGTGAAATAACCGCCTGAGGCAGAGAGATACTGGTGAAAGGATCGAGTCCATCCCGGCAGGCGCTCTGGGCTCTGGCTCGGTACAGGGTGTCTGTGGGGGACACAAATGGCAGCTTGTCTATGATCACGCAGCTGAGCAGCCTGCCACGGACATCGACACCCTCCCAGAACGCACCAGTGCCTAGCAATACGGCATTGCCAAGTTGTCTGAATTTTTTCATCAGACTCTGCTTGCTGCCTTGGCCCTGAACTAAAAGGGGATAATTAACACGGCTTTGAAGCCGAGTTGCCACTGCGTTCATCATACGATGACTGGTAAACAAGATGAAGGTACGGCCCTTCGCCGCCTTGATTGCCTTCTGTGCGACATCGAGTAAATCCCTCACCGCCGCCTCATGATCACTCACCTTAGAGAGGTGACGCGGCACACACAATAAGGCATTGGAGCGATAATCGAAGGGGCTGTCTAAAATTATTTGCTGACTCTTATCTATGCCAAGCCCCTTGGTAAACAGGCTCAGATCACGGTTAATCTGTAGCGTCGCCGAGGTAAATATCCAGCTCGTCTGAGCATCAAATAACGCCTCGCATTCCTTGGCGACATTGATTGGCGCAATACTCAGCGTCAGGTACCTGTGACCATAGTCAATACTGTAAGCGGCCTGATTATTTTCACACTGAAAAAACACGCCCATCTTACTCGAGAAGGTCGCTAATTTTTCGGTGCATTCATCGAGGGCTTCACTGCGGCCTATGTGCGCCAATAACAAGTCCTCCAACGCCTTCAACTCTTCAATGATTGCCCAGGAGGCCGATGCTATATTTTTGTTGCCCATCAACAGGCGCCAATCGGTTTCAAAAACATCATACATCTGTTGATGCCAGCTATTTAACCGGCTGATACAGAGCGCCGCTAACTGCTCAATCTGCGCTGAATCTCTGAGCTCGGTTCGATAGACAGTTAGGATCTGTCCTAATAGATTATCTAAACTTCGCGTTGTAATTTGCTGACCAAAATAGATGACTGCAATATCGGGTAACAGATGTGCTTCATCGAAGATCACCACATCTGCATCGGGCAATAGCTCGGCAAAGCCTGTTTCTTTGAGGACCCTATCGGCGAAGAACAGATGATGGTTCACCACAATAATCTTAGCGTCCATGGCACGGACTCTAGCCTTGCGGGTAAAACAGGTCTCATAGTGAACACACTTCTTGCCGGTACATTTATCCCTTTGGCTGGCAATGAGCCACAAGGCATCTGAGTTTTCGGAAACTGAGGTCAAGCCCCCGAGATCGCCGTCGGCGGTCTGCCCCGCCCACTGATTGATTCGGAGCAGGTCATCTAAGACCTTAGGCTCATGAGATCCACACGCCTCCAGCTGCTTATCTAATAACAGTTGGCACAAATAGTTACTGCGCCCCTTGAGGAGCGCAAGTTTCGGCGCAAGGGCTAACATGTCGAGCAAGGCTGGAAGATCTTTATAAAACAGCTGTTCCTGCAGATTTTTACTGCCGGTACTGACGATGATCTGTTTACCGCTTAACAGAGCAGGAATTAAATACGCGTAGGTTTTACCCACCCCGGTTCCGGCTTCGACAACCAGATTGCTCTTGCCGCCGATGGCACAGCTGACCGCCGAGGCCATCTGCTTTTGAACGACTCGAGTGCTGTAACCTTTAATATGCCTGGCTAGCACGCCATCGGCATCGAAGGCTTGCTCACTGTCGATTGTCAGTCTGCTACTCAAGGCGCTCACTCATAGGGCTATAAAATTAGAAATCATCATTGAATCAGGCATTATCCTTGTTTATGGCAAGGCATCAAGGCTCAGGACATAAATTTAAGCGTGGATGAACAAACAAAGGTCACTCTGGTGATGGTCTTAGCAAGCTTACTTAATCATATAACTTATGCTTGAAGAGTATTCATCCGCCACAATTAGTGGTTGCAATCATTTACGAAAATGTTTAATTTAAACACCAACGCAGGCAAGTAAGCTTGTGTACACATTTTTGAGTCACCAGACTCAGCAATCAAGCAAGAGACAAGATTATGATACAGCTTCTGAACACTATCCATCTTCACCATCATATGCGGTAGCCTTCGGAAGCTCACTGCCGAAGGACTATTTCCTTCTGGCGGTTGATTCAAGAATATCAATAACCCCTGGAAGGAATTCCGGGGGTTTTTCGTTTTAGAGCTTTTGTTATTAATCAGCTGATTTATAAAAATAAATATCAGTTAGAAACAAAATTAAACCAGATATTAGAATCAAGTTAAAGGAAGTCCATCATGTCAGAGTCAAACAGATTACGTATCGCCATTCAAAAATCGGGTCGCCTGTCGAAAGAGTCGATGAAACTCCTTAGAAGCTGTGGGGTTAAATTTAACATCAACGAGCAACGCCTCATCGCCCACTCAGACAACTTGCCCATCGACCTGCTTAGGGTCCGTGATGATGATATCCCGGGCCTAGTCATGGACGGCGTGGTTGACTTAGGCATCATAGGTGAGAACGTGCTCGAAGAGGAGCAGATCGAACGTGAAAGACTCGATAAGCCTTCGCGTTGTATCAAGCTTAGGGAGCTGGATTTTGGCACCTGTCGCCTCTCTCTCGCCGTACCCAATGAGTTTTGCTATGAAAATGCCCAGTCTCTGGAAGGATTGCGTATCGCCACATCTTACCCTAACCTGCTGCGCCGCTATATGCAGAAGAAAGGCATCACCTATAGCGATTGTATGCTCAAGGGCTCGGTAGAAGTCGCGCCACGCGCTGGTCTGGCCGATGGCATCTGTGATCTGGTTTCAACCGGAGCCACACTAGAGGCAAATGGTCTTTATGAAACCGAAGTCATCTACCGCTCCAGTGCCTGCATCATTCAGTCTATGGAGACTCAAACGGCGGATAAACAGGCCTTGATTGACAAGATTTTATCCCGCATCAACGGTGTTGTTCGTGCTAAAGAGAGCAAGTACATCTTGCTACACGCGCCGACCGAGACGCTGGAACAAATCGTTGCCCTACTCCCTGGCGCCGAAAACCCAACGGTACTGCCCCTCAATGATGACAGCAATCGCGTCGCCGTCCACGCCGTCAGCACAGAAGACCTGTTCTGGGACACCATGGAAGAGCTGACCGAGCTTGGCGCAACGTCCATCTTGGTTATGCCCATCGAAAAGATGATGGGGTAACAAAAAATATGCAGATCCTCAATTGGCCAAGTTTAAGCGAAGCCGAGCGTAACAGCGCCCTGACCCGCTCCCCTCTCGTCGGAGACGGCAACCTGGAGCAAACCGTCGCGGAGATCGTCGACACGGTCAGAACCTCGAAAGATGCGGCGCTGTTCTCTTACAGTCAGCAGTTTGATGGTGTGAGCTTAACAGAGCTTAGCGTATCGACAGACAAGATCGACGCGGCCTGCGCTCGTGTCAGTGGGGATATCAAGCAGGCCATCGCGCAAGCCATGGCCAATATCGAATCCTTTCACCTGGCACAGAAATTTGAGCCTATCAGCATAGAGACTCAAGACGGCATACGTTGTGAGCTAAGATCTGAAGCCATCGAGAAGGTGGGTCTGTATATTCCTGGCGGCACAGCGCCGCTGATATCCACCGTCATGATGCTGGCGCTGCCCGCAAGAATAGCGGGCTGTGAACGGCGGGTCCTGATCAGCCCTCCGCCGATTGACGATGCCATAATTTATGCGGCAAAAATGTGTGGTATCACTGAGATTTATCAGGTCGGCGGCGCCCAGGCCATAGCGGCCTTGGCCTTTGGCACCGAGTCTGTGCCTGCGGTAGATAAGATATTCGGCCCGGGTAATCGCTTCGTCACCGAGGCCAAGCGGCTGGTATCTCAAGACAGTCGCTGTGTGGTGAGTATCGATATGCCGGCAGGCCCTTCCGAGGTGCTGGTGATTGCCGACCAAGAGGCCAACCCAGAATTTATCGCCGCCGATCTCCTGTCTCAGGCGGAACACGGACCCGATTCTCAGGTGATCTTGGTGACCGACAGTGCCACTCTGGCCGATAGGGTCAATGCCGCTATCAATCGTCAACTGCAAGCCCTACCACGAATAGCAATAGCCCAGCTTGCGCTTGAGTCCAGTCGCACCCTGTTAGTTGCAGACATGCAGCAGGCAGCACAGGTCTCTAACCGCTATGGGCCCGAGCACCTGATCATTCAGACTGAGGCGCCCCGTGAACTGCTAAAATCTATTCGCGCCGCCGGCTCAGTATTCCTCGGAGCTTACACACCAGAATCGGTTGGGGATTATGCCAGCGGCACCAATCATGTGCTGCCAACATACGGTTATAGCCGGGCAGTATCTAGCCTGTCTCTGGCTGATTTCTCCCGCCGCTTCACCGTGCAGGAACTCAGCGCCGAAGGCTTATTGGGACTCGGCGAAACTGTGATGACTTTGGCAGCGGCAGAGCAACTCGATGCTCACAAGCATGCGGTAAAAATCAGGTTAGACAGTTTAACCGCGAGGGAGGCATCATGAGTGAGAGTGCTAATGAAACTAAGCGTCTAATGACTGACACCCTGGCTCAGCGCCTAGCACGTCCTGAGCTATTAAGCCTAGAGCCCTATCTGTCGGCGAGACGGATCGGCGGCCAAGGGGATATCTGGATAAATGCTAACGAGTCCCCCTTCAATAATGCCGAGATCCAGGGCGCCCTAATAGCCAACATCAACCGTTACCCTGAGTGCCAGCCACCCGAGCTCATCGAGGCCTATAGTGACTACAGCGGCGTGGCAAAAGAGTGCATCATCACAGGCCGCGGCGCCGATGAGGCCATAGAGCTGCTCATTCGTACTTTCTGTACGCCCGGCAAAGATACTATTGCCTGTTTCGGCCCGACCTATGGCATGTACGCCATCAGCGCTCAGACGTTCAACGTTGGGGTGTACGCGTTAGATCTCACTGCAGATCATCGACTGCCACACGATATCGCCTCTCGCGTAGGCAACGCCAAACTGGTGTTTATCTGTAACCCTAACAATCCGACCGGCACGGTTATCGACAAGGCATCGATTGAGCGAGTGATCACTCAGTTGCCCGATGCATTAGTGGTTGTCGATGAAGCCTATATCGAGTTTTGCCCAGATTATAGCGTGGCAGATCTTATCGACAAATATGATAACTTAGTCGTGCTCAGAACCCTGTCGAAAGCCTTCGCATTGGCTGGGGCGCGCTGTGGCTTCCTGTTGGCTAACCCGAATATCTGCCAGATGGTGATGCGCGTGATAGCGCCCTACCCGGTGCCATTACCCGTCGCCATATTGGCAACTCGCGCACTGAGTGAGCAGGGTATAAACACCATGCTTGAGCAAGTCACTCGCCTTAAGGCCTGCGGTGCTCGACTCAGTGAAGCCTTACAAGACTATGGTGCTAAGGTCCTGCCGGCAAATGGCAACTTCGTGCTAGCCCAATTTGATGATATCTCGGCGATTCAAGCGCTACTGCTTAGCAATGGCGTGGTCGCCAGAGCCTATAACGACCCACGCTTAGCGACGTGTATCCGCTTTAGCTTTAGCAACGCGGATGAGACCGATTATTTGATCAAGCTGTTAGCGCCCGTGGCAGAGTGACCTGAGCCCCTAGTGAATCTAGGTATCTTGATAAGCTCAATAAAAATAACGATTAAAACATTAGATAGACCAGATGTTAATTTAAGGTGGAAAGAGCATGCAACAGAAAATATTATTTATCGACCGTGACGGCACCATCATCGAAGAGCCAGTGACAGACAAGCAGGTCGATAGCCTGGCTAAGCTGGTATTTGAACCCAAGGTCATCCCTGCTCTTCTTAAACTCCAAGGTGCGGGTTACCGTTTAGTCATGGTGAGTAATCAAGATGGCCTGGGCACTGCCTCTTTTCCTCAAGATGACTTCGATGCTCCCCAAGATATGATGATGCAGATTTTACAGAGTCAGGGCGTCAAGTTCGATGAAGTGCTTATCTGCCCACATTTTGATGATGATAACTGCAGCTGCCGTAAGCCTAAGCTTGGCCTAGTCAAAGACTATCTCACCTTAGGTAAGGTCGACTTCACCCAATCTGCGGTCATCGGCGATCGGCACACAGATATGGGTCTGGCCGAGGCCATGGGGATTAAGGGCGTCTTGTACGACCGTGAAAACCTCAACTGGGATGATATCGCAGCGCAACTCTTAAACCGTGAGCGAATCGCGACTGTGGTGCGCACCACCAAGGAGACCGATATTCACGTGACTATCGACCTCGACTCACAGACTAAAGGCAAGATAGACACAGGCATAGGCTTTCTCGATCACATGCTGGAGCAGATCTCCACCCACGGTAACTTCAAGATGGACGTCAAGGTCGATGGCGATCTCGAGATTGACGATCACCACAGCGTCGAAGACACGGCGCTGGCAATCGGCGATGCCTTGAGGCAAGCCCTGGGGGATAAGCGTGGCATCGCCCGTTTCGGCTTCAGTATCCCCATGGACGAAGCCAGCGCCGAATGCCTGCTGGATCTGTCCGGACGCCCCTTCATTAAATTCAGCGGTGAATTTGAGCGCGAGATGGTTGGCGCGATGGCCACCGAAATGGTGCCACACTTCTTCCGTTCATTTGCAGACGGATTACGTTGCACCTTGCACCTCAAGACTCAGGGTAATAACGATCACCACAAGGTAGAAAGCCTGTTTAAGGTCCTGGGCCGCACCCTTCGCCAAGCCGTTAAAGTCGAGGGCGATCTCTTGCCCTCCAGTAAAGGTGTGCTATGAGCCAACAGACGCATTCGACCGTTATCATCGACACGGGCTGCGCGAACTTAAGCTCGGTTCGCTATGCCTTCGAGCGCCTCAGCAAGGATGTGGTGGTGAGTGATGATCATCGAGTCATCAAGGCTGCAACCCGCGTGGTACTCCCCGGTGTTGGCACCGCGGGGGCCGCCATGGCATCCTTGAACAATAAGCAACTGGTCGCGCTAATCCAGAGCCTAGATCAACCTGTGCTCGGGATCTGCTTAGGCATGCAGATAATGACTGATACATCCAAAGAGCAAGGCGGGCGCGACTCTGGTAACAAGACAGTTGCTGAAAAGTCAGCTTGTGAGTGTTTAGGGCTGATCCCGACTGCCATCACAGATCTAAATAGCCAGGGCTTACCCCTGCCCCATATGGGCTGGAACCAGATAAGTCCTTCATCGCATCCTTTATTTAAGGATATACCCGAGGCAAGTTACCTCTATTTCGTTCATAGCTATAAGGCGCCACTGAGCGAATTTACTATCGCGACCTGTGAATATGGCGAGCGCTTCAGCGCCGCCATCGCCAAAGATAACCTTATGGGGGTGCAGTTCCACCCAGAGAAGAGCGGCGAAGTGGGCGCGCGGATCTTGAGTAATTTTTTAGCCATGACGACCCAATCACTTAACCAATCACTTATGCAGACACTTAAGCCAACAAGTCTGCAACTCAATAGGGAGAGCAGAACATGATCATTCCGGCAATCGATCTTATCGATGGTGACGTGGTGCGCCTCTATCAGGGCGATTATAACCAGAAGACCACCTTCGACCTGTCGCCGCTTTCTCAGCTCAAGTCTTATCAAGAGCAAGGGGCAAAATGGTTGCACATCGTCGATCTCACCGGCGCGAAAGATCCAGATGCACGTCAGACTCGACTCATCTCTGAACTGGTCGCAGCGCTCGATGCCAACATTCAAGTGGGCGGCGGCATTCGCTCCGAGGCGCAAGTGGCGGAGCTGTTAGCAATAGGCGTGAAGCGTGTGGTTATCGGCTCTCTCGCCGTCAAAGACACCGAACGGGTTCAGAGCTGGTTTAAGAAATACGGCCCTGACGCCATCTGCCTAGCATTGGACGTCAACATCAATGCCAGCGGCGAGAAAATTGTCGCAGTATCCGGCTGGCAGAGCGGTGGTGGCAAATCACTGGAGTCGTTAGTCGACGCATTTATGCCCTACGGGCTCAAGCATGCCCTAGTGACAGATATTAGCCGCGACGGTACCTTGAAAGGCGCCAATAACGCGTTATATAAAGAGATTACGGCGCGTTATCCAGACATCAACTGGCAAGCTTCAGGCGGTATCGCCACCCTAGATGATGTAGCAGCCGTGCGAGATAGCGGCGCCGATGGCATCATCATAGGCAAGGCCCTCTTGATCGAGAACTTTAGCGTTGAGCAAGCCATTGGATGTTGGCCTAATACCTTAGGAAGTCGCAGTTTGCAAACAAACAGCTCAGGAGCTAACACGCCAGGAGAGCAAGATGCTAGCTAAACGAATCGTCCCCTGCCTGGATGTAAAAGATGGCAAGGTCGTCAAGGGCGTTCAATTTAGGAATCATGAGATTGTCGGTGATATCGTGCCATTGGCCGCGCGATATGCCAAGGAAGGCGCCGATGAACTGGTCTTTTATGATATCACTGCCAGTGCCCACGACAGGGTTATCGACAAGTCTTGGATCAGCCGCGTCGCCGAGCAGATAGATATCCCCTTCTGCGTCGCAGGCGGAATAAAGAGCATAGAACAGGCTCGGGAGAAACTGGCCTTTGGCGCCGATAAGATCTCAATCAACTCTCCCGCCTTGACCGATCCCAGCCTGATTGAACGTTTGCAAGATGAGTTTGGCAGGCAATGTATCGTCATCGGCATAGATTCTTATTATGATGCCGCTAGCAACAGCTATAAAGTGAAACAGTTTACCGGAGATGCAGCCGCCACCAGAGACACCCAGTGGTTGACCCAAGATTGGGTACAAGAAGTACAAAAGCGAGGCTGTGGCGAGATAGTCCTCAATGTGATGAACCAAGATGGCGTACGCCAAGGGTATGATCTAAAGCAGCTATCTATGGTACGAGCGCTCTGTGACGTACCGCTTATCGCTTCAGGCGGCGCCGGTACCATGGCACATTTTAAGGATGTATTTGAGATAGCTAAGGTCGACGCGGCGCTGGCAGCCAGCGTATTTCATAAAGGTATCATAGATATTCAAGCACTCAAGCACTATCTAAGCGCCCAACACATAGCCATCAGATGTTAACTGGTTTTAAATCGGCTCACTCATCCTGTCTTAGCTTATGATTGTCATCATAGGACAGGGTTAGCCATAGAATAGTCGCGAGTAGGAAAAATATGACACAAATAAATACGAATGAAGCATTGGTAAATCAACTGGATTGGGACAAACAAGCGGGCTTGATCCCGGCAATCGTGCAGAACCACCTCTCTGGCAAGGTCTTGATGTTAGGGTATATGGATCGAGCAGCACTGGAGAAGACCCTGGCCAGCAAACGAGTGACATTTTATAGTCGCTCCAAGCAACGTCTCTGGACTAAAGGAGAAGAGTCCGGCAACACCCTAGAATTAGTCGCCATCGACAAAGATTGCGATAACGACAGCTTGCTGGTACAGGTCATTCCTAACGGACCCACCTGTCATCTGGCGCGCGAGAGCTGCTGGCCCGATGGCAATGCCCACCCTTTTATCGATAATCTGACCCAGCTTATCGCCTCACGTAAGGGGGACGATCCCAAGTCCAGTTACACCGCGTACCTGTTCGAACGTGGCACCAAGCGTATCGCCCAGAAGGTCGGCGAGGAGGGTCTAGAAACCGCCCTTGCCGCGGCCACGAACGACAAGCCAGAATTGATCGACGAGGCGTCAGATCTCATCTATCACCTGCTGGTCTTGCTCGAAGATCAAGACTTGAGCATGAATGACATCACCCACAACTTGATGCAGCGACACACAAGCGCGACAAAATCTTAAATAAGTCATAGAAGAGCGCATTGGCGCTCTTCTACCCGCTGAAATGACACATTAGCAGTAAAAAGTGTCATTTACACAATTGTCATTTCCATCATTATACTGTCTATTTTCCGTTTAGGGGAATAGACTAACAACACAGGTAATGGATTAACTGGATTCGTGATGATTCGCTTATGTATCATTTTATGTGTTTTTTTATCCTCTTTTTGTGTCCAAGCACAAAGACTCACGTACCTTGCCATCTCTTCCCAGGCCGAACCTTTTCAAATCATAGCTCAGCCTAACGCAGGAATAGTGACGGATATTCTGGCTGAGGCAGTACAAAACTTAGATATCACCTTCACCCAACGCGCTTACCCTTTTAAGCGTTACCTGCGAATGATGCATTCAGATCAATATCCCTTATGGATAAGTTATGGCTCTCCAGCCTGGCAAGGTGCCTCAGAGCTAAATCTTCAAAGCCGGCACCTGTCCAAGGAGACGTTATTTGATGTCACCCATGTCTTAGTGGTGAAAGCCGACAGAAATTTTAACTTTGATTCTATCGAAGCACTTTTTGGTGAAAATGTGATAACCCTAGATGGTTTTCACTACCCAGGCCTTGATGAGTATTTTGCTAGCGGTGAAATAAATAAGCTAGCGGTGAGGAGTCATGAAAACGCCTTAACAGCGATCGAAAACAATCGAGGAATAGCTTTTGTTTCGATGAAAATCAGGGTGTTATATTCGATCAATAAAGCAGGTTTAGACCGCAACAAATTTAAAATCATCGACTTTTCTAGCATAGTCCCTCCCTATCCAATTCATCTATCCTATAGCCCTACGGTCGATGAGAAGACCAAACTGAGTATAGATGAAGCGATTGCCGAATTAAAAAAATCAGGAAAAATCAATCAAATAATCAAATTCTATCAAGGAATATAAACCACGGCTCGACAGCTCAATGGGAAGTGCAGCCCGACATACTCGAGGCGCTGCGGATTTTTTAGTCACTTCGAACTGGAAATGAGACAATCAGATCAGCCAAGTATTCAGAAAAAGTCACCCAAGAACAGTCTGTTCTCTTTTTAACATAGTGTTGGGAAATGTAAGTTCTGTTACAATCGACCCGATCATGTACACCTACTACAACCAATAACATAGACCCCAATATAAAAATCCTATGAATCATTCAAACAAAGTTTTAGCAGTAAATGATGATCTGCCTATCCGCACAGATAAGCCAGTTCATTCAGGCAAGGTTCGCAGTGTCTATTGGCTTACGGCTGAGGATAGTGCCCGCCTAATCGAACAGAAAGGTTACGACGTACCAAAAGATACGCCGCTGGCCATCATGGTGATCAGCGATCGGATCTCGGCATTCGATTGTATCTGGCAAGCGGAAAATGGCCTCAACGGCGTACCCGGTAAAGGCGCTGCGCTCAATGCCATCTCTAGCCATTGGTTCAAGCTTTTCAAGGAGAAAGGTTTAGCCGATAGCCATATTCTGGACGTCCCGCACCCATTTGTTTGGATTGTACAAAAAGCTCAGCCCGTGATGGTTGAAGCTATCGCAAGACAGTTTATTACTGGCTCTATGTGGCGCGCCTACACCAAAGGTGAGCGTGAGTTCTGTGGCATCACATTGCCAGAAGGCCTCAAGAAAGACCAAAAGCTACCTGAGCTGTTAATCACGCCTTCTACCAAGGGTGTGCTTACCGGCCTTGAAGGCGTACCAGAGGCCGATGATGTCAACGTGTCACGTGCCGATCTCGAACGTCATCTAGAGGGCTTTAACTTCCATGTTAAGTCGGATATCGACTTGTACGAGAAGCTATTGAAAGAAGGCTTTGCCGTGATCAGTGCAGCCCTTGCCGAGCAAGATCAAATCTTCATCGATACCAAGTTCGAGTTTGGCTATGTCAAAGGCGCCGATGGTAAAGAGAAACTCATCTATATGGATGAAGTGGGCACACCTGACAGCTCACGCATCTGGGATGGTCCTGCGCACCGTGAAGGTAATATCGTAGAAAAGTCGAAAGAAGGCTTCAGACAGTGGCTACTTAACCACTTCCCGGACCCGGACATACTGCTCAACAAGGAGCGTATGCCTGAGCGTTTCGCACTGGCACAAGCTAACAAGCTACCGACCCAAGTGATGATGGATATCTCCAATACCTACATCGGCATCGCGGAAAAAGTCATCGGTGAGAAGCTCCACATCAGCGAGAACCCTAAGCAAGAGATCATCAATATTCTTCGCAATGAATATCAGTTAATTGCAGACTAAACTCCGGTAATTAATGATGGGGGATAACGGCTGAGAGCGAGTCGCTTGGCTGGCATGATGACACTCAAATCAAGCCGTAAACTCTGCTAAGAGTTGGCGGCTTTTTTGTGTCTCAAACTACCCGGATCAGTGACCACACAAGTGATTAATATTATTGATTAATCCATGAAAACACCCGGTAATATAACGACTTTTTGCTTACTTAATAGGATAATTTATTACTAGTCTGGTAGTTTTAAGCCCAGCCCACACTGGAAACTCTCCAGCTAACTCGTCGGCTGCAAGTACAGGATATTTCGAGCTTCGATGTGAGCTTGTGCCCTTTAAAAATGGATGTTGTCGACATTACAGCGGCCGGAAAAAGCTTCTGTCGTTGCTTTGGAAAGCATTCCTTGATTACTTTTCACTGCAAGTAAATAGTCACCGCCTTTATCTCATCCTCTGAGGGGATTTGACTAAGCTGAGGTTAGCCCAAATACGTCTGGGTAGTCGCACTTAGCAACCACGCCAGCAATGATAGTGCTGATCACTGTTATCGGGGATAACTTGCGCTTCTTGCACGTTTTAACGACTGAAGGGATAAGAGAGCAAAATTTGTCACCACGATCTGAACTGCTGCCACACAAACAACGCATCTAAAAAATGTACCATGGCGATAAGGGATTTGAAGTCTGCGTTAAATCGTTTTATTATTTAGTTTGAGGAGTAGCTGGCTCCTTATATTTAAAACGGGCCGTTACACAGTTGAATTGATACCTCTTTATACCCTCGGAAATGGTGAATAATTACTATTTTTAAATTGTGATCTCAAGGCTAAATAAACACCATTAGTCCAGCCAAAACCGTCTTGTACATCATATTCTCCTCCTTTGGCTTCCTTCCTTTGCTGACAAACATTATACTTTTCCATAATTTTACCTGTTTGTTGAAAGTGTTCTGTTACTGTATCGACCCAACGTTGCTGCACAGTAGTAGCTAAAGTGTTTTGTTGGTAATTTAATAATCCTTGTACAACAAACCAATGCAATGGAGCCCAACCATTGGGAGAATCCCACTGTTGACTAGTATCAATCAAAGTAGTGATTAAACCTCCCGGCTTAAGAAACTCTTTGTTAATAACCTGACTGACCTGTTCAGCTTGTTTTACATCGGCCAGTTCAACAAACAAAGGAAATATTCCCGCGAGTGATTTTACCGAACTGTTTGATTTTGTATCTACGTCATAGTCCATGTAGAATCCATTACCCTCTGACCACATATAGCCTTGAATCGCTGATTTTCTCATCGCCGCGTATCTTTCATAAACAAGACTCGTTTCCTTATCGCCAAGAATGTCATGATATTGTGCGAGTATTTTTTCTTGTTTATACAACAAACAGTTTAAATCAATAGGTAATATGCGGGTAGTACGAATAGACGCCAATGAATGATCGTCACCCAACCAGCGTGAACTAAAATCCCAGCCAGATTCACATGCAGCACGAATATTCAGATAAAATAAAGTTGAATCTTCAGGTTTCGACTCTTGATATAATAGAATATCTTCTCGATAGGACTCAGGCCTAGGAACAGCATTATCATCCCAGTACCGATTTAGAAAGTTACCGTCTGGCATTTTAACCACACGACTATGTTCAGTTTTATCTTCAAATAAAAGTTCTTTGCCCTTCATCCAAAAATTATATTCAGCTTCTATGCCGGCCATATTATTTTTTATAAATTCTTTCTCATCCTTTTGAAAAGGCAACAACAATTCAACAAGCAAACATAAAATAGGGGGTTGCGATCTTGACAGGTAATAAGTTCTATTTCCATTAGGAATACAGCCATAACGTGACTGTAGATCTAAAAAGTTATTCAGCATTGACTCTGCCAAATCTAGATGACCAGATTCGACTAAACCTAAGGCAGTGAAAAAACTATCCCAATAATAAACTTCTCTAAATCGTCCTCCTGGGACAATATAAGGATTTTTTAACGCTAACAAAGAACCGGAAATATCTACATCAGCAGGTTTCTTTAGCAATTCCCACAAAGATTCAATGTGATCATTAATACAAACTTTTCTACTGACTGCCCGTATTTCTTGATGTGCAACAATATCAAAGTATTGTTCGACAAAATTATTAACATCAAAGGCTGAATTGTTTTGTTTTTCTATCTGGTATTGTTGCAAAATATCACTATAAGCTATGAGTGGAATGGCATCAGCAAAATCCTTACTGTCATCAAACAAACCACTCATTTGTACCGTTTTAAACAAATCTGAGTCAAAAAAATGTAAACTTTCTTGAGCTTGTTTATCAAATAAATCATTGTTGGTCATACCTTCCCCTCGTAATTATGTTTTAAACAGAATGCTTGGCTGTTGTCACTTTGAAAAAGTACAAACTAACCACGAGACATCCCATAGGTATTAACGACAGGTAAAAGGCATTTTGACCACCAAGGGCTTGAAAGGAAAAACCGGTTATCATTGAACCTGTGGTACCGCCCAGTGCAGAGAAAACGACAATCAACCCCGTCATAGCAGCATGTTTTGAACGAGCTAAACTGGTTAACATTACTGAGTTGAGCACTGGATATATGGGTGCCATCATTAAACCAATGAGCGGAAATAAATATGCTACCGCGGGGGCATTAAGTATACTAGTCACTACAACCGTTGCTGGCTCCTGTGTTAATGGTAATAACATTATAATAATTAACGCCATGCCTACGAGACAAATATTTAAGAAAACATACCAATTTATGTAACGGAGAATTTGCCCAGCCAATAGTCGACCAACGGCCAAGGACGCGGCAAAAATACTTGTCATTTGCACACTAACATTGGTTGGTAAACCTAATACTTCACTGTTAAATGTCGGTAACCATGTACTTATTCCTTGCTCTATCAAAACATATAGAAAGATAGAAATAACAAAGATAAGCACCAGAGATTGATAACTCATTTTTATCATCTCAATAAAATCGGCAAATATACTGTTGGGGGATGAGGCTTGATCAGCTTTTTTAATCGAAGAAAAGTAAACTAGTAATAATGTTACTGAGGATAGGATTGCTAGCAGATAATAAACATCTAACCAATCTGTAGATTTTCCCGTTCCAGCGTCAATATAAAAACTAAATATCCAGTAACCAGACAAACTACCCAGCATAAATATTCCTTCAATGGTATTAAGTAATGAGGAATGAGATTTTACCGAGTCAGATAGCTGACCAACAATAGAATAAACAGCTATTTTAACAAAGGAAAATGATACACCAATACAAGCAAATAATAGCTTGATTACTATGAAACTTCCGAGTAAAGAAGTGAAAGCACAAGCTATGGTGACCAGCGTCAAACCTATCATTAAGGCAACTTTATAACCAATTCTGGGGATAATTGAGGCCACAAAAAATGAAACAAAAGCTATCGATAAGTCTTTAAAACCTTCCAATGAGCTCGCTTGTGGCTTACTGATATCAAAAGTATTAATCGATTGCAGAATGACAGTACCAACACTATTGAGAAGAATAGCAAACACAAAATAGCTTGCTGCAATAGCACTAATGGTAACAAAACGTGACATAAATATACCCATATTTAAATAGTTAAAGCAGTTTACAACCAAAAACAAGAAAATGCAAACGATTGCATTTTCTTGTTGAAAAAATAAGTTATTATAATTCTGTGTAATTTCAGTAGAATGTAAAAATTAATGACATGTGACAAGCTAATTTTATTTTGACCAAGCATTAACGGATTTACAAACAGGAATCAGCCTACTGGCAAAGACGGCAATCTAGACAGGGTGAGCTCGCGAACGTTATCTGAGTGATTATAGTTAGATTGATGATAGGTTTCTTATCCTCTCTTTTTTCGATGGAAAATATGAATGTCGACACTTTTATGAACATATCTCAGTTCTAAAGACCCACACCAATCTGCGAAAAAAGTTACCATTATTCGAAATTTTGTTTATAACTGTTGGTGCCTCGTTAGCAGGATCAGAGAGTCGACGAGATGGATAATACTTTGACGGGATCCATATAAATATGTTTAATAAGAAATCACTCACCTGTTCATGACACCATTGCTCGTGTGATTTCATGGCTTAAACCACAAGGATTCCAAAGTTACTTTATTGACTGGATGGAGTCCGTTGATCAGCCTAGTTAAGGTGAATTGAACGCCATTAATGGCAAGGTGCGACGAAGATCATACGATAAAGAATATCGTAGGAACATTTTCCACAGCCAATAACCTAGGGCTTAATTAGGTTAAAACCGTCTTTATATCGATAAGTTATATTACTTACGAAGCTAAAGAAGAGCCGTCAGAGTATCGATATTATAGTTTGCCGCGGCGATTCAAGCTCACTGGGGGATCGAAATAGCCTACATTGGGTTCTAGATGTCTCACTTAATGAAGATGCATGCCAAATCTATCGTGAGAATGGTCCGAGGTAATTGCCTGTATGGAGCATATAGTATTGAATATGTAACGGTCAGAAGCCAATATAAAAAAGCGAATACTCATGCTCGTGTTAAACAACTCACAGAGGTGGCTTTGAATGCCGAATTAGAGCATCATTTTGCTAACGAGCCTCACCCTATTATAAAAGTGGCCAAACAAGAAAAGTCATCAAAAAACTTCGAACTCTAAACTCCAAGGACCGAAATGGTAGATTTGAGCCTCAACTCGTCAAGAAAGGCCACACTACCTTATCAGACGAAATAGATCGCAAAGTATTGTCGATGTTCATTTCAGACATGAGCTATCACGTCATCAATGCCCATATTGAAGAAATGTACGGCATTAAGTTGCCACCACAAGGGTAAGTGCGGTGACTGACAAGATTATTGCTGAGCTTAAGGCATGCAGCAAAGACCACTGGATAGCCATTATCCGGTAGTATGGCTCGATGCTATTGGTTATCAATCAAGTAAATGATCGCTACATCAGTAAGCCTGTGTAGATGGGTTAACCGGCTTTCTAGAGGCGATCTCAGCCATCTGTTCTGCAACGAGGTATAATTCACCAGTTTCGTAACTCAATGAGGTCTGTGGCATATAAGATCAAAAAGACTTCATGGAAGTTGCAAAGTTCGTGAATCGTGTGCCGACAAAGGAAGCCGATGAATTAGTACTTGATCAACTAGAAGCTAAATGGGGCGAGTCATATTCGCTAGTAATCAACTCCTGGCATAGATAATGGCACCATCTATCGCATCACTTTAAGAACCCAGAACACATCAGGAAGGTCATATACATACCAAGGCTAGCTAGCTAGTCCATGCCCCATTTAGAAAACTAACGAAGACCAAGGGAGCATTCGAGAACTAAAATAGTTTGTTGAAGCTGCGGTATGCTGGCATATTAAAGCCATCGAGATATGGACGCTGTCCATCCACAAGTGGAGCGCTTGTGCATTTCTCAGCTAGCGATATATTTAGTAGGGTGCTTAGATAGCGTAATCACAGAATATTGAACACCCTCTAAAATATTTTAGCTGGATCTGGTCGAATTACGCTTAACCAACTCAATATCTATAACCACGGATTTTGCCTTTTCCCCATGAAACTGAGCCAATAATTGCTCGACCATGATATTCGCCGCCGCTTCGGTATTTTGTTTGATGGTAGTCAGTGCCGGATGAAATAACTCTGCCATAGCAATATCATCAAAACCAACAATACCCACATCATTGGGGATATTGACATCACGCTCTTTTAACGCTTTTAACGCACCAAGAGCAACCATATCACTTGCGGCAACAATAGCATCAAAAATGAGTCCTTGCTCGAAGATTAAGCTGCCTATTTTTTCATAAGCCACCTTACTGGTAATATCACAAGATAGTATTAATTCATTGCTCATTTCAATCTTGTACTGCTTTAATGCCCTGCCATACCCCTTATAGCGTTCTCTCATTTCTGCATGTTCAGGATCACCAAGAAAAAGAATTCGTTGGTAACCAGAGTTTATTAAATGCTCTGTAGCTAAATAACCACCTAATTCATTATTACTACCTACCACAGCATAATTGGTTTTTGTGGTGGGATCACCCCAGACAACAAGCGGGGCACCAGAGTCAGCAACCTGTTCAATTTTTGTAGTGCTCTTACCTTGCCCTATGACAATTATTCCATCAGCTCGACTACTACTGATAAAGTAGTTAGCCCAATCTTGTGTTGCCATAAATGAATTTGATAAAAGTAACTCATAACCTCTTTGATTTAACGCGTGATTTAAATCACCCACCACTTTGAGCAAAAAAGGATCACTCGTGCTTTGAACAGTACTGTCGGTTAAATTTAAAATAACAGCAACTACATTTGTTTTTTGAGTTCGTAACACACTTGCAGCTCGATTTAAACTAAAATTATGTTCAGCTGCTAATGCTTGCAATCTTTGACGAGTTTCTTTTTTGATCAAGGAGCTATCTTTTAACGCCCTAGATACTGTTGAAGTAGAAACTCCTGCTAATTTAGCTAGCCCCGCTAAATTTAATTTATTTTCGTTAGCCAATGCACTCACTTCCTGAGTTAGTAAAAGATAAAACTATCAGATAATTATTACATAACTAGCGACTCATAGGTAGGAGCTAGATCTCAACAATAAACGACACCCGCTCAGCTAAAGTCACCAAGTAGCCGACAGGCCCATAAACCATATCACCTGCCCAGTGGCCTATCTCTATTTTACCATCGACTTTACTTGATACCAATTGCTTGTACACTCTTTTATGCAATGAGTGTGACTTCTGACTCGACAAACATAATCCCAATCCAGAGATGTTATCAGCTTAAACCAAGGGATCCTGTATAAGTTCATATGATAGGCTTGCTGTCATCGGCTAACATCCCCTGCAATTTTTCTATAAATAATCTGTGTTTTTAGGTTTTCATTTACGGTTAAGAGGATGAAGTTATTTGTAAAGAGTCAATGAGCATCCTTGAGCAGCTAAGGTTATTCGAATAATAAAATGTTTCTTTCTTTCATCTATCTGACCAATCAACATGCTTGACGGGCATCAATTGACCCACTAGCAGATAGGCAACACAGATATAGATATGATTAACTTTCTTCTGCAGATTAAGATTTTCACAATGCCTGTCGATGACACGCTTGCTCTTATGCATTCCTTTACAGACCTGTCGAATGTCTCGCCACCGTTCATTGAGCTTTCTATTGCTGCAAAGAGGATTAACCACAGCAATTTGTGCATGGAGGTCGAGACAATCGATAAGTATTTTGATATACGTTTTTCGCATTCATGACATTTATTCGGGGTTATTTTTTGCGCTAAATTTGATCACCAAATGCATGAATGCTCCCTTCTTTTAATTCTCTCATTTTACATTCATAATATTTTGTGGGATTTTTGTGGGACTGTTCATAATTCTAGCTTATTTAATGCCAAGAGTAGATCCCTTAACACCATAAAATATAATGTATAAGTAACAAAAAACAGGAAGAATAAATGCAAGCTGTATGCCTATCAAATCTGCAAGCATACCTTGAAATAATGGAATAATAGCGCCGCCAGCGATAGATAAACATAATATTCCCGACCCTTGCCCTGTTACTTTACCTAGATCTTTCACTGCTAACGTAAAAATAGTTGGAAACATAATCGAGTTACATAAACCTACGGCGAGAATTGCCCACATTGCGACTTGACCAGAAGACGTCATGGCAATAGTAATCAGTATCACAGAAGAAACAGCATTGAATACTAGTATTTTATTTGCTGCTACATAACGCATCGTTGCGGCACCAATAAAGCGACCAACCATTGCCCCTCCCCAGTAATAGGAAATATAATTTGCGGCATCAGCTTCAGCTAAACCAAGAATATTATCTTCACCAAGAAACGAGATCAAAAAACTACCAATAGCAACTTCAGCGCCTACATAAACAAAAATACCAAGTGCACCTAACATCAGATGTGGGGTTTTCCATGCCGAGACAATATTATTGTCATCACACTTTACATCAGACTCGATTGAACCAATTGTTGGCAATTTCAAAAAAACAAATACAATGGCAAGACCAATCAAAATGCCGGCTAAGACTAAATAAGGTATTTGTACAGCTTCCGCTTCTTGTAATTTAATCGCTGCTTGTTCTGCAAGAGGTAATTGGCTCATTTCCTCTACCCCTAAACTTACCGCTGATAGAATAAACAAGCCGCCAAAAAAAGGGGCTATCGTAGTTCCTAAAGAGTTAAATGCTTGTGTGAGGTTTAAACGACTTGAGGCTGTATTCACATCGCCAAGACTTGCAACATAAGGATTCGCTGCGACTTGTAAACAAGTGATACCAGAAGCGAGAACAAATAGTGCAAATAAAAATAACGGATAAAGCTGATAACTTGCTGCAGGATAAAACAATATACAACCACTACCTGCAACCGTTAACCCTGTAACTATTGTCATCTTATACCCGATTTTCTTTATCAAACTGGCTGCTGGCATTGAAATAACAAAATAGGCCCCGAAAAAGAAAAACTGGATTAACATTGCCTGAGTATAATTTAATGAAAATACATTTTTTAAATGTGGGATTAAAATATCATTTAAACAGGCAACAAAACCCCACATAAAAAACAACGAGGTTAATATTACTAGAGGAAAATTGTAATTTTGTGATACATCTGATATTTTTACAGATTTTGTATTATCTGAATTAAGACGACTTCCAGTTATCATGATTTACGCTCTTCATTGGCGGCTAGCTGAACCTGACAATTCAGGCCCAGCTGATATTAACGGTAATAATCACATCATACATAATAGTAATTTTTTGAAAAATATGACTTACCGCTACACTTTAACAGTCTTATTATTTTGTGACTGAAGGTTCACTAGGATCCGATATTGACAAATATACAGTACTCCACAACTGCGCCGCATTAGATTCACTTAAATCATTATTACGCTGACCAAAACGTTCCATTGTATATTCGCCGTCCATAAATGACCAAGACCATAATTCACTATTGCTGACCTCTTTGACGGCATTAATAACATCCCAAAGCTGAATCTGAACGTCTAATAATATTTTTTTGGTATTTACCGTTAAGTCAGAACGTAGTAATTGACGTTCGAGTCCTGCGGCGAACAATGCTTGCTGCCAAGACCAAATAACGGTGCCATGATAATGACTATTTGTGAAATATTTTTGAGTTTCCTTATCGGCATAAACCGGGTTCGCTACGACCATACCCACAGGTGTTAAAAGCCCTAAAGGGAAAGGCAGGAGCATACTTTTTACCGTACTTTCTAATTCCTTTGAACTTGGATTAGTAAATAGCATCGAAAATCCATAATCAGAATTTAAGACCGGAATTGGTTTACCCTGGCTATCTAAAGAAACTGCATAAAAACTGAACGGTGTTTCTTCGATAGCAGCCAAAGAAGCAACATCAGATACACTAATGTAGTCGGCATATTGTGTGACTGATTCCCTGACTTGCTGACTGGTTAAGGTTACTTTAAAATGTGATGATGCTTTTTCTTGCCAAACCTTTGAAATGTTCTTAGCCAGTTTCAAAGATTGGTCATCACCAATATAATCTGTTAATAAACCGCTGCTATATAAACGAGCAATAGCTGACAAGGATGCCGGTACAAAAATCGAGTTAACATTATAAGGAATTTTTCCGAAGCCAAGACCTTCGTTGCTATCACGCCATTCGCCAACATCAAGATCACCCCTTAACTTAATTAAGTTGCCAACTTCTGGATTAGCCGCATATTCTGTAGTTTCCGATATAACAAAATTAAAATTCTCAATCAACCTATCACCATATCGTTTGCCATCGAGCGTTTTTCTTTGTAGAAACGCTGTTGCATTGTTTTTTCCTGCCTCATTTTCGAGTAAATATTCAGCAACAATAGGGGCAAGCATGAAATTATCGTCGATCATTTTATAATCAAATATCGGGCTCGCTGTTTTATTACCAACTTCCGACATGTGTCGTAGGATGGCGAACTCGGCCAAATCTTCCTCGTGCGCTACTTCACCATTATCCGCTAGACGCTCAATAACCGATCCAAGACTCGCTTCAATGACTGCAGACTTTAATACCGGCATCAATAATCTCACCGACATCAAGGTATCGCGACCAAAATAAGTGGAAAATCGCCATGAGCCTGCTAACATTTTCTCTTTATAACTCAGAAAAGCCAATATATTTTGCGATAAAGGGTTTCCATTATACCCCTCTACAAATAACTCACTTTTAGTAATTGGTGTCAATGACTCATCTCCAGATAGAGCCGACAATCTTAATGTTAAAGGTTCGTTATCTGCAGCTGTGAATACAACTGGCTTGCCATGTCCACCCGCAACACTACCGTGTAAAACATCTACTTGAAGTTTATAGCCGCCTTTTCCATCTAAACGATCTCGATACCAAGTAATACTGTTATCTTTGAGAACAACCTCATTCTGGATTGCGCTGGGTACTGTACGGTTATGCATGTAATCACGAAGTACCCTAACATTACTTAACACCGCTTCCTCAACCACTAACTCCTTAGCGGTAGTGGTGAGCTGAGCTCGAATTCCATAAAGTAAGTCGCCATGCTCGTTCTGTTGACTAATGCCTACAATTTCATTTATTTCTTGCCATTGCACGGCCTTATCTACGCTTTTAAACCACAAACTGACACCACTATTTCCAGCGGGAAAAGCAACGATCAAACGTGGTGATGTTCCTGAGGTCAAAAGGGTATGTGCAGCTACTTTCCCTTGACGAAAAAATTTATTGTAAATTTTCCCATTAAGAATTGAAAAGTTCAATTCGGGTTTAGTAAATAGCTCTGTTTTTATGGTGTTAATTTTTGATTCTTGCTGAACAGAATTATTTGTTGATTTATCTTTCCCTGTGCAAGCTGACAGGCTTGATACTACAAAAATAAATAGTCCTAATGTCAGCGGCTTTATCACGCTTATTTTCTCTTTATTAACAACATGACTTTTACTCATAATAACTTCTACTCCAATAATATTGTTACAATTTGATGTTCAAGAGTCCTATCTATTGAAATGAACTATGTATAATTATTCGGTAATGTTCGAATGGATGCATTCACTGTGGCCATTGTTTCCACATCCCGAACACGAACGCTGTCATTGCTACCCTTGTGTATCTGATTAAGATATTCATTGTGATTTGGTAGCCGAGATTTCGCATTTACAACCCCTTTGGACACACGATCAAAAATTTTTGTAGCAAATTTATCTCTGCGACCGCCAAGGCTATTGATCTTTGGTCTACCCTCCATACCAAAATACACAAATTGATAACTAGCATGGTCAAAGATTGAATGTAGGTACTCTAAGTCGTAGATATCTGGATAACTGCCCTGCCAGGTTTCGACACGCTCTCGCAGCCACGGAGTCCAGCTTTTTTCATCCACGTTATCAAGCCAGAATTGAGAATCTTCTCGCTTACTTAATAGGTAATGATATTTGACAAAATTAATTGCCATTTCATAATGATTAGCAATTATTTTATTGAATTGAGACTGAGGATTAATGCCATTGAAATATCTTGGCAACATCGATACCAAAGACCAGACCGCTTGTTCCACTAAATGAATACCCGTTGACTCTAGAGGTTCGATGAAGCCACTAGACAATCCGACGGCAACACAGTTTTTGTGCCATTGAGTTTCTCTATATCCCACCCTAAAATTAATGTGTCGTACCGGAATTTCTGACATATTGTCGCCTAAATACTTCTTGAGTTCCTTTTCGGCTTCATTTTTATCGATATATGTTGATGAATATACATAGCCTACACCGCGCCTATTTTTCAATCCTATGTCCCAAATCCAACCGTTAGCACAAGCAGTAGAGCGAGTGTAAGGTGGTATTGTTTGATTAGGGGAATTGGGTATTTGCATGGTCACTGCTGAATCGCAAAATAACACTCTGGAACAATCTTTGAATGTTTGTTTATAGTGTTTGCCAATCAATATGGAAGAAAAACCAGAGCAATCTATAAAAAAATCACCTGATATTATCTTGCCTGACGCTAACTTAATATCGCTAATATCGCCATTGCTAGCAGACTCAACTGATAAAACAGTATCAACAACATGTTCAACACCATGTGTTTTGCCTGATTTTTTAAGCACATCGGCCAATAGTCCAGCATCTAAATGATAAGCATAAGGTATTGGACTGTCGTAAGGCCGATCATTCACTGATTTAGGGGCTAGATTCGACTTGGCTAATTGATGTTGAATACTAACAGCATCTTCAAATTTTCTATTTTGAGGATCTAGTCCCCGTAACCAATAGCCTTCTAGACCATCTGTGCCAGCTCTGAGTGGGCGTTCAAAAGGATGAAAATATTCATCATCTGGGTCCACATTAGGCGCATGTGTCCAGTTAGAAAATAAAATCCCATGCTTAAATGTTGCATTACAAGCACGCATAAACTCATTTTCATCCAAGCCTATGTCTGCAAGTGTCGCTCGCAGAGACGGCGTTGTCGCCTCACCAACACTAATGGTGGGAATATCACTAGACTCTATTAATGTAATTTTGAGTTTTTGATCAGAATTTTCTCCAAGTTTAGCCGCAAGGTATGCAGCCGTTAACCAACCGGCTGTTCCTCCACCCACCACTACAATTCTTTTCATTCTCTTTCCCCTTAAATTTGCCTTATATCTTTACACTAAAATGGTTAGGGCTCAGACAAATCCAAGCCCAAAATTTTATTGATATTAATTCATCAGAAGTCGTAAGCTAAACTAAACACCATATTGCGACCAGATATAGAGCGAGCAAAAAATATATCACTACCAGAGCCATCAGGTAACTCGACAAAACCACCTCGAGGATTTCCCTCTGTCAAACCTATTTCATCAGTAATATTTTGTATATTTAGAGATAAGGTCACTTCATCTGTAGGGTACCAAATAACCCCAGCGTTGATGGTATAATATGAAGGTAAAGTTATAGAATTGCCTGTGTCGGCGTAGCGTTCTCCGAGTTGTTGCCACGACATATAAATTTCACCATCATTAAAGATGTAAGACGGACTGACAGTGAAGTTATAATTTGGCGAACGAGCTGGTTTATTACCATCAAAAACACTATTATTCCCTTCAGTTGAAGCCACTGATAGCTCTCCGTCCTGTAATACTCCTATTATATTTAAACGAAATGAATCAATTGGTGCCCAAGTAAAGTCAAATTCCACACCCAAAATATTGTAATCACCAACAAACTGATAAAGTTCATCGGATGTTGTTGATTGCGACTCAAACTGCTGACCAATAAACTCAGTATCAAATACCGTAAACGAAGACCATAGAGTATCGGATTGAAAACGTAAACCTAACTCAAAAAATGTCAGTGCTGTATTTTCTTCCCAAGGGCCATTCATATTAAACGCGTCAACGTAGCGGCCATATACAGAAAAATTGTCGCTAATTGTATAGTTACCACCTAGAGTCCACGTTAAATCTCTTACGGTGCCTTCTTTAAGTACATAATCGGTACCGGTACCACCTAAAATATAATTATTAGCAATAATATTATCGACATCATTGCCATCTGAATCAAATGCACCAACAACTTCTACACGAGAGTAACCTTGGCGTTCTTTTTGATGCCCTTTTAGAGTCTCGTGCCGAAAACCAATATCAATCCGTAAGTCATCATTAACTTGATACTCATCGTTTACATAGAAAGATGTTGATTGTCTACTTTCACTCGCCGCACTTTCACCCCAAGCACCATAACTTAAAACACCGCTTTCAGTTAGATAGCCGATAACTTCGTTGCCTTCATCTAATGCAACGATATCTAGCCGACGTGGATTATTTGTTACTTCTGACAAAAACGTATTCATTCCTGATTCAGCACGTTCAAAACGTGTATCAAATGTCATTACTCCCGCTGTTAACATATGATTGTCAATTTCCCAATTAACATTTAAGTCCATAATAAATTCTTGGGTAGCGTCCCAAGGAGATCGGCTAACACCATTTGTAACAAAACCATTACCATTAAGATTCGCCAACTCGTCTGCGGTTAAAATTTCACCAGTTGAAACGACTTGAATACCAGCATGAGTGGCGCCTAATGGATTGAACCGTTCCATTAAGTCATTGATATCATCATTACTAATATCAATTCGATCAGTGGCCGATACAATAGAATCGTTATCAACGTTAAATACTGCATTAGCAGTTAAATCAAAATCGAGGTAACGACTTTTAAAATTCACAGAAACATTATCAGTGAGATCTTTTTCAAAGTAGAATCCAATTGCTGTTGATTTAACTGCAAACCCATCGGTTAAATCATTTTTAGTTATTAATGGAGCACCTGAATTTTCACTATTTCGACCTATCATCACCGAGTTATCGAGACTAAGCATGGTACCTTTCTTGGCATCAAAACCTGCAATAGGTTCAGGATTATCAAAATTCTGGAAAGGAGTGGGAAGCAGGAAGGTATTGTGTTCATCAACAGACTTATAGGTAAAGCCAATTAGACCATCGGAGAAGCGATTTTCCAATGTAAATTTAAATTGCCCACCTCTATCTGCGGTAAACCCAGTATCACGTACAGAATCTGATACACGATGGGTTCCCCCAATGGAACTATACCAGTTATTACCTAGAGGGGCCCCATAGAAAAATTCAACTTTACGGGTATTGTAAGATGACCCAGTAAGACGAATAGTTCCCTCAGGTTCCTCTCCTGCTTTACGAGACACAAAATTAATTGATGCGCCCGCTCCTTGAACAGTAAATATTCCGGATGTTCCACCACGAATAGCCTCAAGTCGCTGAACACCTAAATCAGCCTTAAGCATAGAATCAACTAGTGCATTGTTGTATTTTACCGGTAAACCGTCTTCCAAAAGCTGAATAAATCCTTGGCCTCCCCCCGCTAAACCACGAACAGTATAGTTATTTGAAACTTCACCACCTGTAGCTTCAACTGTGATACCTGGAATTAGCTCTAAAGCATCAGCGGTGCTTCTTGGTGACTTTCTTAAAATATCCTTTACATCAACCACGGTCACCGCTACAGCAGATTCAAACACGGTCATATTTGAAGACTTAGTACCAGTAATGAGGATCTGTTCAAAATGAGTATTTTTATTTGTTTTTAATACTGATTCTACTTCATCCGATTGTTTAGTTTCAGCGTGAACATTTAAGCTAGGTGAGAGTGCCAAAGCAACGGCCAATGCAGTGTAAGATTTTTTATATCGTTTATTATTTTTCATTATATTTCTCGCATTTTATATTAGTTATTATCTAGGATTCTATTCCACTAACCAGTCGTTAATACAAACACCAACGAAAATGTATGGCTATGTACCAGAATATTTTGGTCCCCATGCATGGATTCCAATATATGCAGATTATTTAATTTTTAGTAACTGTCATAAAAACAAGCCAGATAATGTAAAAATATTACCCCACTTAATTTGGTCATTGACCCAGTCTTTCTGGTGAGTGATTATCCATTGACAGTTTCGATATGATAAATTTTTTATTACTCTCACTTCATCATTTACCAGTCACTTATACTCACAGTTATTCTGTTTAACTATTGCAACATATCCCAGAAATCCATCACGGCAAAGTACTGAATCATATTCAATGCTGAATTAAACGCATGAACATTCCATCCATTATAGCGGCAGATAAAACAGGGTAATAATATACTTACGCGTTCTATGGATAAGATAATTACAACCGGTCACTCTTTTGTCCACTTATAAATATCACCACATCTACTTGTGTCTTTTATGCTATAATTGTTTTAACATTTATTATAATGAACAGAATCAGTCTATAATTACATTATCCGCTTTACAGATAGTAAACTTATGCTCCATAAAAATTAATACCGTATACAGTAATCATAGTCTGCCAAAACGCTCATTTATACCGCCTTGCTAACAGAGTTTTAGTCTTGTTATCAAAGGTTTTGTAACCGTCATTACATCTGTATTTCTTTATTGCTCTTGCCTTGCCCAATATTTAAACTGACTACAATGACAGTAGGCATTGCGATAACGCATCGAAAAGTCGTTGAATGAACTCATTCGTGGTGATTTCAAAGTTTAATACCTGAATGACAGGTGAACGACTTCGCTTTGAGCTGGTGTCACAGATAATACATTATTGTTATCTGGTTAAGCTTATTCACCAATATTTTCATTTCCTTTAACCTCGATAAATTACACTCAATGCTAGCAGACACCATTCGGATACGAAAACAACAAATATATACATATAAACCACACTTTATTTCAATAATTTAACATACAACGAAGCCCTATGCAAACGTTTGCATTTACGAGTGAGAAAGTTAAGCAACAAGCCCACCGTAAGCATTCACCGAAGGCCTCAAGAAAGACCAAAAGCTACCTGAGCTGTTAATCACGCCTTCTACCAAGGGTGTGCTTACCGGCCTTGAGGCGTACCAGAGGCCGATGATATCAACGTGTCACGGGCCGATCTCGAACGTCATCTAGAGGGCTTTAACTTCCATGTTAAGTCGGATATCGACTTGTACGAGAAGCAATTAAAACAAGGCTTCAGACAGTGGCTACTTAACCACTTCCCGGACCCGGACATACTGCTCAACAAGGAGCGTATGCCTGAGCGTTTCGCACTGGCACAAGCTAACAAGCTACCGACCCAAGTGATGATGGATATCTCCAATACCTACATCGGCATCGCGGAAAAAGTCATCGGTGAGAAGCTCCACATCAGCGAGAACCCTAAGCAAGAGATCATCAATATACTTCGCAATGAATATCAGTTGATTGCTGACTAAACTCCGATAATTAATGATGGGGGATAACGAATCGGCTCGCTTGACTCGCATTAAGTCACTCAAATCAGGCCGTAAACTCTGCTAAGAGTTGGCGGCTTTTTTTGTGTCTCAAACCTCCTTGATTTAGTAACAACACTAAGGCTAAGCCACTAAAATAATTAGATAAACCCTGTTGGCATTCACTAGTAAATTCATAAATAATGTGAGAATATTCGCCAATAGATATTTATCAGCCAAGGAAAAGCTATGCCGTTATCGAGTCCGAGAATAAAACTGTCACCATTCGATGAAACGGATAAAGAACTATTTGTCGAGTTTGCCATATGCCCTAAGACCATGGAGCACATTTATGCGCCCTTCACCTACGAAGAAGCTATTGCGGCCTTTGAAGTAAAATCTCAACCTTGGACGATAGCGAGTAATGGCTGGCTATCTCTTAGCATATCTGCAGTCGATTCTGGTGAGAAATTGGGCCACATGGGCCTCAAAATAATTAATCATGAGGCGAAAATTGCTGAAGTCGGTTATATGATCAAGCAAAGCGCGCAAGGAAAGGGGGTTGCAACAGAGGCATTGACGCTGGTGAGAGACTAGGGATTTAAACAGTTACAATTAAACAAGCTGACGGCAACATGTTCAGTCGAAAATACCGGCTCATTTAAACTTCTCGAAAAGATTGGTTTTATTCGAGAAGGCTGCTTGCAACAAAACTCTTTGATAGCCAACAGGTATCTGGATGATTATGTCTATGGGATCTGTAAGTCGGTTTAATTGTCTGTCTACATAGACACATGTCTCGACTTACATCAACGCTGAATGGGTGCCCTCAATAATAATATTGACGGATTGGCAAGATCCATTCTTTACTATTCAGTATCAAAATGTCTTATAAAACTCGATAAGTTCATCAAATGGCATGGGGTTAGCATAATAATAACCCTGAATAAGAAATATGCCTTTGTTGGCTAAGTAGTCGACCTGCTCTTTCGTTTCAACACCCTCGGCAATCACTTCCATTTTAGCCTCTTTCCCAAATGCGATAATAGCGTCTAGTACATTTCGTTTAAGGTCATCTGTCCCTATGGTATCAATAAACATCTTATCAATTTTTATACTACGTAAACCTAACTCTTGTAGATAATTAAAACCACCATATCCGGTGCCAAAATCATCAAGTTTGAATGTAGTTCCTAATTCTATCAGTTTATTTATTTCTTTCTTGGCTAATTCTATGTTAACTATTCTCTTCCTCTCCGTTAATTCAAAACATATTTTATCCTTATCGATTGTCGGTTTGCCTTCAAACCACTTAGAGAGTAGCTCCATTTCTAAGTGAGCCGCGACTATATTTATACTTGACCAACCAGCTAAATGGTCCAAGTCTTGATACACCTTGTCTAACAATTGCTCGGTGATCGGCACTATTAAGCCACTGTCCTCCGCATAAGGAATAAACGAGTCAGGATAAATGACTTCACCCGAGCCTGTGATCCAGCGAACCAACACTTCCTGACCCACCACCTCATGGGATATACTGTTGATGATTGGCTGATAATAGGGGATAAACTCTGAGTTCTTGATAGCTAATGCGATCACACGCTTATGTGAAACTTTGGCATTTAGCCTAGCCAGGTATATGATATTGGCCATGGACCCAGCAAACAATCCAAATAAGAGAATAAATAAGTTCAGCTCGTCTTGAATTTCTTCAAATAAGAGATCTCCTGCATTAATTGATATTGAAAACTCAAACGTTTCCCCCTCTATATTGAGCAAAAAATCACGTTCATATTCATATTTATGCGCATCTTGGTCAATATTTGCTGAGCCACGTATTACTGTAGGTAAACCTTTGTGGGTCATATCAATTTTAAAACAGTTGAAACAGATCTCATTAAACCTTTCATTTATCACACTCCTATTTATCAAAGAGGTGAAAGTATTCCCTTGGTATTTATATATGTATAATATTTGTCTCTTATGGGGGAATTTATTTATCGTAGTACTGATGAATAAGTCGTGGTGTGCCGTGGGAATAAGTTTCGAGTGGTTTATCTTGATAGGCGAATCTAGGCTTGAGCATTTGTCGCCATTTTTCAATTCAAGTTGTAACACTCGAATTGTCGCCGGCAGTAGGTCTCTATCGGAGAGTATTTTTTTATCCAGTTCGCCACAATCGAAATCTAATTGTTTTATCAGTATGACTTCGGATAACCTAATCGCTCGCTTTCGATTGATAATTACTTGTCTTTCTATTTCAGATACTATTTCTACCGATTTAACATAAACATACTTCTCCACTAATATATCTTTAAACGTAAACAAGATAACTAGCGGAGAAAACATGAGTAGCATGAAGATAGTCATGGCTTTACTGCTCGTATAAAAGCCGTACATGGATAGCTTCATCTTGCTACTGCCTATAATTAGTGAGCGTGAGCGTAAATGTTAATACATGTCGCGTCTGCTAACAACACTTGATTGTAGCGCCTGACATCAATACAGAGGGGCTTCCCCCTCAGGTCGTGTCTTGAGCATCTTAAGAAACCACATGTACTGTTCGGGGTAAGCCAATATCACCTGCTCAACCGCCTGGTTCAAGGCTAAGGCTTCGTGCTCTTTGCCCCTCATCTCTTCTGGGTCGATGGCCGGCATCACGGTCAAATCAAAGCGGCGTGCGTGTTGATCGTAACCTATCTTAACCGGCAGCACCCGAGCATTTCCGGCCTGTGCTAGGCGACCTACTACGGGCAAGGTGGCTTTTACCGTACCAAGAAAGGGCGCAAAAATACTCTTCTGCGGGCCTAGGTCTTCGTCGGGCAGATAGAAGAAGCTGTGGTTGTGCTTAAGCTCTGTTAACAAGGCACGGATCCCCGCCTCTCGCATATAGATGTTGGCGCCGAGTGAACTGCGCATGCGATTATTAAACCAGTTAAACAGGCCGTTTCTATGGGCTTTGGCCATGCTAACCAAGGGCAGCTCCAGGTTGAGCCTCAACCCCGCATATTCTATCCCCCACACATGGGGCATGATAAAGATCACAGGTTGACCCGCTGCCCTAGCCTGTTCTACATGCTCAAAACCCATGAGATTGACTCTGCGCCTCACATTGGCTTTGGATCGCACCATAAGCTCTGATTGCGCCAGCAAGATTATCACGAAATTTTCGATATTGTCCTTGAGCAGAGACTCGATCTCTGCTGAGGATTTTTCCGGAAAACAGGTGATGAGATTAGTTCTTGCCACCGAAATTGGCTTTTTAGCTATCTTAGTCACCAGTCTTGCCAGTTGCCGTGCGATAGGATCACGTAACCGAGCAGGCATGAGCCCAAACAGGACTAAGATGAAGATACCTATCCAGGTAAATAAATACTTAGGGTGCAATAATTCGAGTTTAAAACGACGATCGAAATACTTTGGCTTTCTCGACAAGATACTGGCCTCTGCTAGAAAATTAAAAACGATAATAAAGAAAAAGCCACTCTTCATGAGTGGCTTTCATTTAAAACCCACTCGACATTATCTCTTCGAGTTAGCCTCTTCTACGCGGCTCTTCAGCTTCTGTCCGGGACGGAAGGTGACGACGCGACGAGCTGAGATAGGGATATCTTCGCCTGTTTTCGGATTCCTTCCCGGTCTTTGATTCTTATCCCTGAGGTCAAAGTTGCCGAAACCAGATAACTTGACCTGCTCACCACTCTCGAGTGCTTGTCGAATTTCTTCGAAAAACGTCTCAACCATCTCCTTGGCTACTCGCTTATTTATCCCTAGCGTTTCAAAAAGATGCTCTGCCATTTCGGCCTTGGTAAGTGCCATACTTTTAGTTCCTCAACAATGCGTTGAACTCGGACTCGAGTGCAGAAACCACTGAATCTACCATCTCAGCTATCTCTTTTTCTGCGAGTGTACGAGTGTTGTCTTGTAATGTAAGTGCGATCGCTAGGCTCTTTTTGCCTGACTCAACACCTTTACCTTGGTATACGTCGAATAAGTTTATGCCAACCAACTGATTTTGGCTAACTTTTCTTATCATTTTTACAACATCACCGGCCGAAATATGGTCATCGACCACCATAGCTATATCACGACGATTGGCCGGAAACTTAGATACAGCCTGGGCTTGAGGTAAACTGGCATGTAATAAAGCGTCCAATTCGAGCTCAAAAATAATTGTTCTGCCATTGAGGCTAAACGGCTTTTCTAAGCTAGGATGGACAGTACCTATGATACCTATGACGCGATCATTTCTTAATATTTCAGCACATTGCCCCGGATGAAGCGCAGGATGACTTGCGGCTCTAAACGTAAATTCTTCATCGGAAACTGTCAAGCCGATAATCGCTTCAAGATCGCCTTTTAAGTCAAAAAAGTCAGCGGTTTTAGATTCCATCGACCAATGTTCATCATTCTGGTTACCAGAAATCACAGCCGCAATCATGGGCTGTTGACGCACATTGGAGTCGGCAGATGTATCAGGCACGAAACGCAGGCCAGTTTCAAACAGACGCACTCGGTTTTGCTGACGACTCTGATTGTAACCCACAGCGCCTAACAGGCCGGTGAACAGCGACAGACGCATCGCCGACATCTCGATAGAGATAGGATTAGGCAAGACCATGGCTTCACAGCCCGGATGTACCTTATCCTGAAGCTTAGGGTCGACGAAACTGTAGGTAATGGCTTCCTGGAATCCACGAGCCACCAGCATGCTACGCACACGCTTTAAGCTGATATCAGACTCTTTATGGTCCGGCATACTTAACGAACCGACAGGCGCGATATTAGGTATATTGTCGTAGCCATAGATACGAGCAACTTCTTCGATCAAGTCTTCTTCGATAGCCATATCGAAACGATATGTGGCGGTAACCACATGCCACTGGTCGGCAGTAAACTCGACCGCAAACCCAAGACGCTCAAGAATCTCGCTGACTTCAGCATCTGAAATATGATGACCTAAGATGCGATCTAACTTGCTGCGACGCAAGGTGATCGATACCGGCTTTGGCAGATGCTCATCAGACTTAGCTTCGACAACCGGCCCCGCTTCACCACCACAGATATCGAGCACTAGACGTGTCGCTCTATCCATCACCTTATGCTGCAGCTCAGGGTCAACGCCACGCTCGAAACGATGCGATGAGTCGGTGTGCAGTCCGAGGCGACGAGTCTTACCTAAGATAGCCAGAGGCGCGAAGAAGGCACATTCAAGCAAGATATCTTGAGTCTCACTGTTCACACCCGAATATTCGCCGCCAAAGACACCAGCAAGGGCCAGAGGCTTCTCTTGGTCACTGATGACTAACATGTCCTCAGGCACAGTAACCTCGTTACCATCGAGCAGTGTGAGCTTCTCATCGCCTGTTGCCATGCGAACCTGAATGTCACCACTTATCTTGGCTAAGTCGAAGGCATGCATAGGCTGGCCAAATTCGATCAAGACATAGTTAGTGATATCGACAATGGGATCGATAGAGCGAATACCACTGCGACGCAGTTTCTCTTGCATCCATAATGGCGATTGAGCCTTAACGTTGACATTCTTAACCACACGGCCAAGATAACGTGCGCAAGACTCGGGAGCCTGAAGGTCGATCTGAATCGAATCATCGATGCAAGGAACGACGTTTTCCCATGTAGGCTCTGTCACGGCTTGACGGTTCAATACGCCAACTTCACGAGCCAGACCCGACATGCCGAGGCAATCGGCGCGGTTTGCCGTGAGATCGACATCGATGATCGCATCTTCCAGACTCAAAAAATCACGGATATCTGCGCCTATAGGCGCATCAGTTGGCAATTCAAGGATACCATCGCTGTCGATATCTATGCCAAGCTCACCATAAGAACACAGCATACCAGATGAAGGTTCACCACGAAGCTTAGCCTTCTTGATTTTAAAATTACCCGGCAGCACAGCGCCGACCATGGCAACGGCGACTTTCAGGCCTAGACGACAGTTAGGGGCGCCACAAACAATGTCGATAAGCTCATCTTGCCCGACATTAATTTTGGTGACACGCAGCTTATCTGCATCCGGGTGCTGACCACATTCGACAACTTCGCCGACGATAACGCCTGAAAATTCACCGGCGACGGCTTCGATACCATCGACTTCGAGGCCGGCCATGGTGATTTGATGTGACAATTCGTCACGGCTTATGCTTGGGTTAACCCACTCACGGAGCCAAGATTCACTAAATTTCATGCAGTACTGCTCCGTTATTTAAATTGCTTGAGGAAACGTAGGTCATTTTCGAAGAATGAACGTAGATCGTTAACGCCATAACGCAACATAGACAGACGTTCAACCCCCATACCGAAAGCAAAGCCAGAGTATTTTTCAGGGTCGATGCCGACACTGCGCAGGACATTGGGATGGACCATGCCGCAACCCAACACTTCTAACCATTTACCGTTCTTGCCCATCACATCCACTTCGGCCGATGGCTCAGTGAATGGGAAGTATGAAGGGCGGAAACGCACTTCTAAGTCTTCCTCGAAGAAGTTACGCAAGAAATCGTGCAATATGCCTTTGAGCTCGGCAAAATTAACGTTCTCGGCAACCAACAAGCCTTCCACTTGATGAAACATAGGCGTGTGAGTCTGATCATAATCGTTACGGTAGACGCGGCCAGGAGAGATAATGCGCAATGGCGGCTGCTCATTTTCCATGGTGCGGATCTGCACACCTGAAGTTTGAGTACGCAACATGACTTTAGGATTAAAGTAAAATGTATCGTGATCGGCACGAGCAGGATGATGTTCCGAGATGTTCAGTGCGTCGAAGTTATGGAAATCATCTTCAATTTCAGGTCCCTGCTTCACGCTAAAGCCAAGTTCACCAAAGAAGGTTTCGATACGTTCGATAGTACGCGTTACCGGGTGTAGTCCACCGTTATCCATTGAACGACCGGGCAGAGTCACGTCTATACTCTCAGCCGCAAGCTTAGTTGCTAGCTCAGACGCTTTTAAGCCTTCGATACGTTCAGATAATTTCTGCTGAACGGCCTGTTTGGCTTGGTTCACAGCTTGACCGAAAGCGGGTTTCTCGGCTGGGCTCAGTTTACCCATCATCTTCATCATGTCGGTTATTTTACCTTTCTTGCCTAGGTATTCGACACGAAGTTCATCGAGGGCTTTAAGATCACTCGCCCCATCGATGGCCAACAAGGCCTGTTCTACGATCTCTGTTAACTGTGACATCATTTCTTCCAGTGCATTTGACCTTTTTATTAAGGCCATTACTTTGTGTTACTGTCTATTTATCTTACGAAAATAGAAAAAGAGACAGATTTTACGTGAGCTCATCGATTTTGACTAGGGCTAATTTACGCTTTTTACCCATAAAACCTAGATATATCCTTCATATCCCCAATATACCCCCTCTGCATCAGACATTGACTAGCCAATGTCTGAATAATACTCAAACATCCCCCTTTCACAACAGTAAAAAAGTTACAACCAAACACGAATTTTGCCTACAAGACTAACAAACATCGAACGACCGAATACATGCCTATTAAATAAATATTAAGAAATTGGCCACACACCCGATATATATATGTGATCACATTCAGTAACCGAGAAGTGCTATGAAACAAGTAAAATTCCGTTGGGTTGACCAGTTTCTTATAAAAATGACACTGAAAACTAAATTCGCCATCCTGGCGATTATTCCCATTCTCACCTTAATAGGGCTTTCCTTCATCCTATATAGCCAATTTATGCTGCAGATGACACAGAACCAGCATGATGCGGCCCGGCAACAAACAAGCGCCATAGGCGAGATAGTGACACTCAGCGCTCAATATATCCCTGAGGATCAACAAGCAGAATATCGAGGCCAACTGACACGACTTCAGCTGGTTATCGATGAGCAGAGTTTATCTCGGGAGCAAGCTAATGCGGCCAGTCAAGGGGGCGGCATAGTCAGTGATAATTATCAGACTCGAGCCATAGGTTCCCTGGACCGAAACGGCCTTGTGGCTATCGTGACAGTGAGTGATCTCAATAGCATTATGGATGGGTCTTGGACGTATGTCATAGCCTGCTTGATGGCATTCTTCTTTATCATCATTATTTCCAACTACTATATCGCCTCTTTCGTCGGTGGTGCCCTCTACACCAATGTGATGGCACTTAAGAGAGCGGCAGATGGCGATCTTACCGCAAGACTCAACTTCTTTGAGGTAAAAGATGAGTTCAGTATATTAGCCATCAGCATAGATACCTTGCTCGAGCGCCAACATCATTTAGTGACTGAGCTTAGCCAGGCCAGCATGCAGATCCGTCAAGTGGTGCAATCATTTCGTCAAAATGCCCAGCAAGGTCAGTCTCTAGCCTCTAATCAGAGACAGCACCTCGACTCACTGGCAACGGCCATGGAAGAGATGACGGCGGCGGTCAAAGAGGTGGCGCGTAATGCCGAGCAGTCATCGATTGAGACGCAAGAAGCCAATGCTCAGGTTGATGCGGGTTCAAAGGATATTGCCACGACGGTTAACGCCATCGAGATGCTATCAGATGAAATAGGTGAAGCCTCCACGGCAGTGAATACTCTCAATGAAAATGCGGCAAAAATCGACGCCGTAGTGACCACCATTAATTCGATTTCTGAACAAACTAACCTGTTGGCACTCAACGCCGCCATCGAAGCCGCTCGCGCCGGTGAGCAAGGTCGTGGATTTGCCGTTGTCGCCGATGAGGTCCGAACCTTAGCGGGACGGACTCAAGCGGCGACTGTCGAGATCAAATCGATGATCGAGGCTCTGCAGACGGGAGCACAAGACTTGACTCAAGTGATGAAGCGCACCGTAGACAAGGCAAACGAAGGTAAGAAGCACGTTCTCGATACGGGTGATGACTTGAAATCCATTGCCGAACACAGTGGTCGTGTATATGAGATGAGTATGCTCATCGCCACCTCCGCCGATGAGCAATCGGCAGTGGCGAACGAGATCGCGACAAACTTGATGGAGATCCGTAACCAATCCCATAACGTTGAACAGTCGGCTGATGACTCGGTATCGGGCTGCGATGAACTGTATGCCACTGCGGAGCAGCTAGATCAATTGCTCGTTGGACTCAAGATCTAAGCCTCAGGCTTAATGCTTGGATAGACAATTCTAAATATGTCCGTCCTGAAATAGGTTGACGGTTTTATCAGACCTGTAGCAAATGCTGCAGGTCTTTTTCATGCTGCTATTCACTAGGCTGGTTTAAACTTGATGGTTTTTCATCTATGGTAGAATGCTATCTCAATGATATGAGTAAAAAGGAATTATGCCTAAATGGGAAATAATGGATCCGATGACCAGCGCTCTTTCAACACACATTGGCTGAACAGCTTACCCTTTAAGTTTTCTATTGTTCAGTTTTGTATCGTCAGCCTGATCATAGTATCGAGTACCTGGCTTATCCTATCCATAGAGAAGAAGCATCATCAGGAGACCCAGGTATCCTTGAGCCAAAATTTAGGCTTGACCATAGTCGCTCAACTGCAGCAAATTACATCAAAAATTGAAGCTCTCGCCGCCTCTATGGCCTCTATTGGCGTCACTTATGCAAATTCTCCATCGCAGCTACAACAGATAGTCCCCGCCCTCCTAGATACCGATGGACAAAAATCCCTGATAGCGGGGGGAGGAATATGGCCTGAGCCCGGTGCGTTCGATTCATCTAAACTGCGTAACAGTGCCTTCTGGTCCCGTAATGAGCAAAATAAATTTGAGCAGATCTACGGATATAATTATACCAATGGATCAGGCTATCATGCAGCACTCTGGTACAAACCGACGCGTTTTTACCCTGTCGGTACCACCTACTGGTCCGATGCCTATATCGATCCACATACCGATGAGACCATGATCACAGCTTCGGTCCCCATGTGGTTAGAGCATCAATTTATCGGAGTAACTACGGTCGATCTGGCGCTATCATCACTACAATCCTTTTTTAATAAGTTAGAACTACATCTAGGCTATGTGTTGGTACTCGACAGTAATAACAACCTCTTGGCTCATCCCTATTATTCCGAAGATCAAGGCTCGAGCACAACATCGCCTTACTTGAGTCATACATTCGAGCAATTCACCCAAGATCATCCTGCATACGCCTCAGTCCTGACTGAGATAGAGAAAATTGATGCGCAATTCCTCAAGCATGCGGGGTCGAGCAGCGCCTATGATAAAACCCAACTCGATAGTCTGTTAAATACCTTAGATGTATCTAAACGAGACAGGCTATCGGCGCTCATCAATGCCAATGCTAGGGGAATAGCGCCAAACTCTGAACGCACCACTAGCTTCGTCTTAGATCAAGACCCTCTGCTCAATCAGCCTGTATTAGTCTCTATGTTTCACATGCCCAGAACCTACTGGAAAATAATCTTAGTGACTCCACTGAGTGAAGTGGGTAATAAGGATCATGCAGTTGCGGCAAAGATAGGTCTCTTTCTGCTCTTAACTCAATTGTTCGCCCTTGTCGTACTATTTATGTTCCAGCATAGATTATTTATCAAACCCATCTCCAAGATGGTTAAGTCTCTGCAAGAGGGTAACATAGCGAAATTAGAGCTAACCGCCAATCAACGCAAAGATGAAATAGGCAAGTTAGCCAAGGCGTTTACACAAAGAAATCAGCAGCTTGAGATAGCTTACGCCAGTTTGGATGCCGGTAACCTAGCGCTGGAACAGCAACTAGCTATGCAAAAACACGCACAGATTCAATTGAGCAAACATAAAAATCAGCTCAATGATCTACTCAACTCCTCTCAAAACCTTATCTGTATCAAGAACACAGAAGGCTATTATACCTTAGTGAATGATAGGTTCTGTGAGGTGTTAGGCCTTGAGCGGGCCAAGGTGATCGGGGCTAAAGACAGCGACCTTTTTCCTGCCCACATCGCCGAGATCATTGCCAGCCATGACAAGATCATTGCCAGCACTGAAAAGCCGCAAAGTTTTGAGCAACTCATACCCACCAATCAAGGTGAAATCACCTACCTGATCACTAAATATCCCATTCAGGATAACGAAGGAAACATCCTTGCTTTGGGCGCCATGGCGTTCGATATCAGCCATATAAAAACAATTACCCTGGAGTTGACCAGCCAGGTTGAACAAGTCAATCAAGACTTGGTTCACCGGGAGATGCAGGTACAAGAGCTCAAGATGACGCTACGCCGACTTGAGCTGTCGAGCATCAGCATAGAAAAGCACAAGCAAGAATCGCTACAACTGCAACAACTCGGGGTTCAGAATCATAAGTTAATGCCCCAACTGCTCACCGACATCTTGAGAGAACAGCTCAAAGAGCATGAACTCATCTTCACCAAGCTGAGTCATGACAGTCCATTGCAACCGGGGAATGAGCTGGTGGAGCTTAAGCGCCTTGTCACAGAACAAACCGATAAGCTTCGTCACCTGCTCTACCTAGTGGTGCCCCAGAGCGAAGCCATTAAGTCAGTGCACATCAAACAGTTTGTGGAACATCTGTTGGCCGTGTTAGCCCCACAATTGGATGCATACAAGGTGAAGGTTAGTCTGGAATGTTCTGAGCAATTGAGCTTACAAGTCTCGCCCTGGTCGCTGTTACTGCTGTTTTATAAACTATTACACAACACCTTATTCCATGGCTTCACCATGGACACAGAGCAAAATGAGATCGCTATCTCGGTGCATCAAGACGGTCAACAGCTAGTGGTATGCATCAAGGACAATGGTCTAGGTATCGAACCTTCGCACTTGGAAGAGATAAACAAGCAGATAGAAAAACACACGAGTACAGGCACCCTAGCAGAGTTAGCCCTCTGGCTGAAAATCGAATTTGAAGGAGAGTTAAGTCTTAGCTCTGAATGGTCAAAATACACAGAAGTAAGATGTTTACTGACCATTGCTGACTACACCATTAAATGCCCTATCAGATAGACAGCTCAGGTGCAAAGGTAAGATAAAATGGCAGAGGCTAGTCTCCCCCTCAAATAGACACTCAAATGATCAACGCTCTACGTCCACCAGGTAATGACCCTGCAACCAGTTTCGTCCTATGAGTAACTTATAACTCATTTTACTTCGGTCTCTGAGGTTCACTTTTACCTTATATTCCTGATCCGGCTCGCCGACAGTGAGCTCCACCATATAGCGGATCTCGCTGCCCTGGGCATTACGGATCAACGATGTCTCGACAATCATGGCCTGTATGCGATGAGTCACGCCTTTCTCATTCTCCGTGGTAAAGCTGAGCATCTTGCCGATATTGGCGTCCATGTCATCGACACCATTGGCGACGTTCAAATCTACCGCATGCAGTGAGTTTTCTACGGCGCCGGTGTCGATACGAGTCTTAAACATCAACCCTGTCTCTATTATGTGAATTGATGCTACAGGCCCTATCAGCTTCTTGTCTGAGACATCGACGATATATTTACCTTTTAACCAGTTACGGCCAATTAATAGTTTGTAATCCATGTGGCTTCTATCGCGTAAATTAACCAGAACTTTACGTTCCTGGCCATGGTAACCCACATCGAGTTGCACCATATACCGTGTTTCTCTACCCTGTGAGTTAGTCACTGTGGATGTTTTTACTATGGGAGCCGACAGTCTTTGACGCTCACCGGAGGCATTCTCAGTGGTGAAATGAATTATCTTGCCCACATTATGTTTCATTTTCTTAGCGCTGCCACCCTCGATGTCTAAGTCGAATGCATGCAGGGATGTGTTGCCTGCGCCGGTATCGATTCGTGCCACATAAGTAAGCTGAGTCTCGACCACAGACATCTCTGCCGTCGGGCCTATAATGGTCTTATCTTGTGCTAACGCAGATGTAGAGAGAAACAACATACATAAACCTATTTTTTTCAGCATTATGCTTACCAACTCCAAAAATCAATCAAACAATAAAAAGGCCGACCCAAGAGCCGACCCTATTTCAGTTTCCATTACCATAGCGTGAGATTAACTTTCGTTATCTGCAATCCATTGTTCAGCCAAATGGCTGCTACGTTTATCGAACACCTTAACCGGACAGGGGATCATATAAGCCATCGCTTTGGCCATAGCCGAGATCCACTCGCTGTCGGTAATAATGACGACTCTGGAAAAGTCCGTCAAATGAAAAAAACCTAACATAGCATCATCCCATAATGTTTCCACCGTGATGCCCTTAAAACCTTCGTCAAACTCATACCAAAGCTTGATCGACGCATGATCTTTAAGTCTAGCCTCAATTGCTGGTAGCAAGCGTTGGTCATAGTCATCGCCGGTGACAACACCTGAGGCCTTTATCGCTACGGTATCGTGATTAAACCCATCCAAGATTTCTAACATTATGCACTCCTTGCAAGCCATTAAATAGAGAACTATCAGTAGATAAAATGAAACATAAACAAACTCAATAGGCACAAAATACACAAACAATGAATCAGGTGTTTGCCTAAGTCTGCACCCGCTTTAACGGACCTGAAATGCCGGAAAAATTGCACACCTAACCAAACAAGTATAAACGGCACCAACGGAAGTGACACCACTAATGGGAAAAAACCCCATCCAAGGTCGAACGCATTAACGCTAAAAGTGTGGATCACCCACCAAAATAGCAAGAGCGCCAGATACACAGTTAGATGCTGATGGTGAGTCGAGCCAGTGAAAACGGTCAAATGAGTGCCCTAATGTGTTAGCTGGTTTAATACCCATGGGTAAAAAACTGATAGATATAACATTAGGTGGCTTATTATTTGACCACAAGAAAGGAGATGTAAAATACTGTAACTAAATATAAAGTCCAGCTAAAATAAATGCCTAAAGAGGAGTATACCGAGTCAATAGCGCGACTACTATGGCCTGCATTAGCGATTTAATTTAGTGAATGTTTACTGCGAACCGCCCACGAGTTTAGCAATTTCTTGATCGAACAGATTTTTGATCAAGCCAGAGAATTCCGTGATAAATAGGGTCTGCTCGGCTGTTGCATTGCTTTGGGCTACACTGGCTAAGATCTCTTCGAGATCGTAGACTATCGCATCAATTTCACGGATCACCGTATTTCTTTGAGCAAACGTCAGACAAGGATTTTGACCACACACCATGATGATCTGCGCCGATAACAGCTGTTCGAATAATTCCATCACGGTATCTCCCGCCACAGAAACCACCTCTTGCCCCTCAAACAGACCTAAATGCTCTGTGAGGTACTGAATGAGATGCATATATCCATCTTTATCTGTAACCATCTTAGCCCTTATTCACCTATCCAGTTATGCAGTTATGCAGTTATGCAGTTATGCAGTTATGCAGTTATGCAGTTAGAGCATGCTAGTTGCCATGCTCACCGACCAGTCTATCGACATTTTAAACCGTTTTCATCATAGATAAACATAATTTGTTACATTTGACCTTTAACGGGTTAAATTCAATACAAATGACACTGGGACAGCCTGACTTATCGAGCTCAAGCCCGCGACGTCTCTTAATTTTTCAATACCTGGCGTCAAACCAAAACTCGCCGCATTCACTATTAGCGGTTGCGTACTCACCACTAAGAGCCGATCCTCTGACAATTTAGCAATCGTGACCCTAATAGGCATTATCTGTTTCTTGCCATGCATTGATAATTCGGCAGACATATCCATGACACTGGTACCGCCAACAGCAATATCGGCGAGCTTAGACAAGTCGATATTTGAGCTCAACACTAATCTCGGATACACACCCACCTCAAAAAGCAGCTCTTTCATCCGAATATCACGGATCTCAATATTGGTCCATACACTCGCCAAGTCTATCGTGAGCGCGAATTTGCCACTGTCATCCAACTGACCAGAGAAGGAGTTAAAATGATGGACCTCAGCCAGATCGACTTTCTTTGTCGAAATAAAATTCACATTGGAATTTTTACTGTCGACGGTCCAGGCCGCAGCCGATGCGGTCCCGCCAATTGAACATAACAAGATCCCTATCAATAACTTATTCATACCTGCTCCCGCTATTAATTGTCATAATCAAAACATGATTGGTTAGTAATAGTATATAAATGAATTTACATAAGTAAATGCTGAAATAAAGTAAAAAATGACCGTGTCATCGCCACTCTCATTTCCTTACTTGAATATATGTGCGTGGGTCTTTATGGCGCGAGCCTGCTGATGTCCCAACTGGCCGCTTCTTTGGTATAGATAAAACGGTCATGAAGGCGTTTCTCTCCCCCCTGCCAAAACTCAATACTGCTTGGCCTAACGATATAGCCGCCCCAAAATTTAGGTAAGGGCACCTCACCTTGGCTAAATTTGGCTTTCATCTCGGCGTACTTGCTCTCTAGCGCCTGCCTTGCAGAGATCTTACTCGACTGCTTAGAGACCCAGGCGGCTATCTGACTCTCTTTGGGACGAGTGATAAAATATTTCATTACCTCAGCTGTCGACAACGCCTCAGCCTCGCCTGTGATGGCCACCTGTCGTTCTAGCGCATGCCAGGGAAACAAGATACTAACTTTCGAGTTAACGGCGATATGCTGTGACTTTCTGCTGGCTAAATTGGTAAAAAATACGAAGCCACCGGTGTCGAAACGTTTAAGCAGCACGATTCTTTGAAATGGCTGTCCATCGGCATCGACCGTGGCGACCACCATGGCGGTAGGGTCACTCAGCAAGTCACTGTCCCTTGCCTGCTCCATCCACTTAGAAAACAAGACCATAGGATCGCTTGGAAGATCCTCTTCATTGAGTCCGCCCAAGGTATATTCACGTCTTATATCACTCAATTTCGACATTTTTCTTTTCCTACACAAGTCATTAATCGCTATTTTTTATGGGGTTTCTTTTTTTATCCGCCCACAAATGCAACATTTCGAGTCCCAGTGTCGCCCCCGCCAGAGCCGTTATCTCGGCCGAATCATAGGCTGGGGCGACTTCGACTACGTCCATGCCGATCAGATTCAGGCCGCGCAGGCCGCGTAAAATTTTCATGGCTTTATCACTGGTTAACCCGCCACACACGGGTGTACCTGTGCCCGGCGCGAATGCCGGATCTAAACAATCGATATCGAATGTCACATACAAGGGCATGTCACCCACACGCGCCTTAATCTGTGCCACGATATCGTCGGCGTGCATATCGTTGGCAGTCGCGGCATCGATCACTTGAAATTCATGTGACTCACGATCATATTCGGTTCTGATCCCTACCTGAATTGAATGCGCGGTTGAAATTAGCCCCTCTTTCGGTGCATGGTAAAACATGGTGCCATGATCATACTGACTGCCTTGGCTGTAAGTGTCTGTGTGTGCATCGAAATGAAGTAGTGCCATCTTACCGTGCTTTTTAAAATGTGCTCTGAGCAGAGGTAGAGTGACAAAGTGATCGCCACCTAGGCTCAGCAAGCCCTTGTCGGCGTCCAGAATGGCCGTGGCAAAGTCTTCGACTCTTTGGGTGAAATCTGCCGAATCGCCACAGTCATACACAAGATCGCCTGCATCGACTATGTTCAGGTGATCGCTGAGTTTGAAATCCCAGGGCCAACGGGTCTCTTCCCAGGCTAAGTTGATCGATGCCTGCCGAATAGCGCCAGGTCCCATACGACCACCAGAACGTCCTGTCGTGGCCATATCGAAAGGCAAACCTAAGATCACCACATCGGCATCCGAGGCGATGGGATTAAAATTCAGGGGTTGTCTTAGATAACCAAAGGCATTGGAATACAATGAGTAATCAGGTTTATCTATCATGGTGGTCATACACTCTCCAACGGGTCTAAATATTTATATAACTTGGGTAAAAAGCAATTCATCTTGTTGATCAACATGCTTAAAATGAACATCATAACCAATATCTGTGATGATTGAACAGGTGTTGATGCTGGTATTATCTCGCGGATTAGCACTGAGCATGGGCCGATCGACACAGATGAGGTCCCAGCGCTCGGGCTGTAACTTGAGTAAAAAGTGCTCGAGTACGTCAGCCGGTAAATCCTTATCAGTCAAATTGGTTTCAAAACTGCAATAGGAGTTCTGCTCCTGTGGGGTAATGTGCAGAGTGAAATATCGATCACCTTTAATGCCATTGAGTGAATAACCATATGGGCTAAAGAGGTGGTCATCAAATTCAAAATCGATAAACATGGAACTCAGCTGCAGGGCATCACGGATCCCCTCAACAGTCTGCTGGGGGGAACGAAAATACTCCGCCAATGGGCCCCTTAAGTGATACATCAATAGCTCAATGCTGGCTAAAGGCTTAGCCCTAACCTGTGACTTAGACGACTGCGCTTCACCATTGGCGGTAAACAGATAATGATGATGACTGTCCAGTTGCCCTATTCTGTATCCCTTACCTGCTATCGTCTGGGTGATATAAGCAAGCTCTTGATCGAAGCTGCGAATTTGTGGCTGCAGCAGATACTCATTTTTTCTCTGGTAAGTCGCGTAAGCAATCGACTCTGCCCCTAGCCTTTCGATAAACAGCACCAGTGCGTTGGATAACAGAGTCGCGCCACAAGTGAGCATTCTGATCCGTCCATCCCACACAAATAGGCTGGACTCACTGAGCAGATAAGCATCGCACGCATCATTTTTCACACAAGAGATGATGTCGGCGCCCGCGCTCGCGACCAGAGTCTGCCAAAAAGCATAGGGGAGATGTCTTAATGAAGGCGAGCCAGACTGCACACCCAGCTCGATGATCTTTTCAGAACCTTCAAATACCATATAGGATTACCTTGGCCTCAAGTATCACTGTCAAGATCAGTGCTGCTTGAGGCCGTTAAATTAAGTGAAGTCTTCCAGATAGGTATAACCTTCCAAGCCTAACTGCAACTCTTCGAGGATATTAGCACGCTCAGATTCTTCGATATGCATGTTAACCAGCTCTTCATAGGTACGCATAAATGATACCGCGTCTAAATTCACATATTTGAGCACATCGGCGACCGTATCCCCCGCTAACACAGACTCGATATTGGTCAGGCCATTCTCATCGACTCGGACCACGGCAGAGTTAGTATCGCCGAAGAGGTTATGCATATCGCCTAAGATCTCCTGATAGGCACCCACAAGGAAGAAGCCAATCAGATAGGGGCTCTCGGCGCTCCAGGCTGGAACTGGCAAGGTGGTTTCTATGCCCTGACCATCGACATACTGATCGATAGAACCATCTGAATCGCAGGTAATATCTAACATTACGGCGCGACGTTCAGGTTTTTTATCCAGGCCCGATAACGGCAATACCGGGAAGACCTGATCTATGCCCCATGCATCGGGTAATGACTGGAACAGAGAAAAGTTGACAAAAAACTTATCGGCTAACTTCTCATTGAGCTCATCTATGATGGGTCGGTGGAAACGATACTTAGTGCTCATTACGCCTTGAAGTTCATGACACACCCTTAAGTTGACTTGCTCCGCCCAGGCCCGCTCGGAGAGAGACAGTTGACCTAGAGCAAACAATGAGTGAGCCTCAGACAAGTCACTCTGGCAATCATGATAGATCTCTATCAAGGCTCGTTGATCTGCGCGGTCACTCACCTCCACCCAAGATTGCCACATGTTATGCAGCAGTACAGGCGCAGCAGCATCTGGGGCTTGAATGACTTCGACTTTATAGGCTTCAGTCCCAATCACATCAGAGATAAGCACCGCATGATGGGCCGTGAGGTATCGGCCAGACTCAGAGATGATTTGTGGCATAGGCTGCCGATATTCTTTGCAGATATCGGTCAACACGCTGACGATATTATTGGCATATTCAGTCAAACCATAATTCATCGAATGACTGCTTTGGCTGCGAGTCCCATCATAATCGACCGCTAAGCCACCACCGACATCGAAACATTTTACATCGGTGCCCAGCTTTTGTAGCTCACAATAAAAACGTCCGGCTTCATTCACCCCTTGGCGTATGTCTCTGATGTTGGCAATTTGCGATCCCAGATGAAAATGCAGCAATTGCAAGCAATCTAACATTTGTTCATCTTTGAGAGATTCAATCACAGTCAGAACTTGAGCTGCTGACAGGCCAAATTTTGACTTCTCGCCACCACTGGCCTGCCACTTTCCTTTGCCCTGAAACGCCAGGCGTACTCGTAAACCCAGTCTGGGGGTCACGCCAAGTTTTTTCGCTTCCTGGAGTATGCTCTTAAGTTCCGACAGTTTCTCGAGGACGATATAGACCTTATGGCCTAATTTCTCGCCTATGAGTGCCAGTCGGATATATTCAATGTCTTTATAACCGTTGCAGATAATCACAGAGCTGGCTTTCTGAGCCATGGCTAACACCGCCATCAGCTCTGGCTTGCTGCCGGCTTCCAGGCCCAGTTGCGGCACTTCTTTCGATTTCTGGCTGGCAAGTATCTCTTCTACAACTGTCTGTTGCTGGTTCACTTTAATCGGATACACCAGCAAATAATCTGACTCATACTGGTATTTCTCAATCGCCAGGTTAAACGCATGACAGATACTGTTGACCCTATGATGCAAAATTTGCGGAAAACGAACCAATACAGGAAGGGCAACACCAGACTTGACCAAGTCTTGGGCAAGCTCATTTAAGCCAATAGTAAATTCCGGGTTAGTTTGATCGGGAGAAACGGTGACCTCTCCGGCATCACTTATCCCATAGAGCCCTTGACTCCAATAATTAACGTTATACCCGTTACGGGCATCATTAATAGACCAATCACTCATAATTATTAAACCTAAAAATTAAAATCAAAATACGAAGGCGATATCGACGCCTTCGTCAGCACAAACTGGCCCGAGTTTCAATGTGAAGCCTGATACCCAGACCATAAAAATGGGGCGTAATTAAACACCGCAGACGATGCTATTGCAAGCATAAGATATAAAAATATAAGGTTAAAAAAGCCAGTCAAGATTAACATGATTAGGGGCAAATCCGTACTCGACGTCGATTTTTTAAACAAATCAGCCCCAGAGATTAAAATCACTTAAAGATTGTTAATCGGTTTTCCACTATAATCCAGCATCGAAGCAGTCCCTAAGCAACAGAGAGTCACATGATACAAATAGGAAAATCTTGCACCCTCGAAGTCGTAAAACGCGTCGACTTTGGTGTTTATCTCAATGCACACGACCTAGGCCAGGTACTATTGCCTAGCAAGGTGGTTCCAAAAGAGTGTAATGTCGGTGATGAAATCGATGTTTTTCTTTATCTGGACTCAGAAGATGCCATCATTGCGACCACTAAGAAGCCACTGGCTGAAGTGGGTCAGTTTGCCTATTTAGAAGCTGTTGCTACCGGTCAATACGGTGCCTTCCTCGACTGGGGTCTAGATAAAGATCTGCTACTCCCTTTCGCTGAACAACACAGAGAGATTGAAGTGGGTCGCTCCTACTTAGTCTATATCTACACCAGCAACGTCGATGAGCGCATTGTCGCCTCGGCTAAAGTCGATAAATTCCTCGACAGAACGCCGCCTCCATATGATAAAGATGAAGCGGTCAACCTGATCATAGGTGGCACCACAGATCTTGGCTATAAGGCTATTATCAATCACAGCCATTGGGGCGTCATCTTCAAAAATGAGGTGTTTCGGACCCTAAGTTTTGGTCAAAGGTTGAAGGGCTTCATCAAGCAAGTACGCAGCGATGACAAGATAGACCTTATCCTACAACAGGGTGTAAAATCCGAGTTAGATAAACATTCTACTACCATCATGTTTAAGCTTAACCAAGCCGGTGGCTTCCTGCCTCTCAATGATAAGACTGATGCAGAAACCATCTATGCCAAAATGTCGATGAGTAAGAAAGCCTTCAAGAAAAGCATAGGTGGACTGTATAAGAATAAGCAGATCACCATAGCACCCGATGGCATTAGAATAGTAGAAGACTAGGTACATCTAGGGTAGACGTCGATAATTGTCTAGTTATCGCGCATAAAACCAGTAACTTATTGCTTGGCTCTTTGATTAAAAGCATGACTCTGTTATAACAAAGTCATGCTTTTTTTATGAGTTAACTGAAATGAATCTCACGCTCCATGAAGCAAGGGTGATAGCTTGTCTACTTGAGAAAGAAGTCACCACCCCAGATCAATATCCCTTGTCCCTCAATTCACTCACTATGGCCTGTAACCAAAAGTCGAGTCGAGATCCGGTTCTTGCCATGACGGAAGCCGAGACTCAAGCCAGTATCGATGCGCTGATGAAACGCCGGCTAGTCACAGACCAAACCGGTTTCGGTTCGCGAGTGGTTAAGTATAAGCATAGATTCTGTAATACCGAATTTAGCGATCTACAGTTCAATTCGGCTCAACTCGCCATCATCTGCTTATTACTGCTACGTGGGCCCCAGACACCGGGAGAGTTAAAGAGTCGAAGTGGCCGTTTACACCCTTTCCACGATGTCAGCGAAGTCGATAAGACCTTAGACTCGTTAACCCTCACCGACCCGGCATTAGTCAGGCAGCTTGCCAAAGAGCCAGGCAGACGAGACTCACGCTTCATCGGGCTTTTTTCAGACGAGGCAGTCCAAGCGCGTGAGACCGATATGGCATTCACGCCAACAAGAGCTGGCTCAATCGCAGCCACTGAGTCTGAGTCAGCCACCGAAGAGAACTTAGCACAAGCCGAATTAGTCGCCAGAGTGACCACGCTAGAGCGGGACGTCGCCCAACTAAAAGAAGCACTGCAGGATTTTCTCAACTGATAACGCTGACACATTAAACAGCATATTACTCAGTAAGATAAAATAACATATGCCTTGGTGATAACTTAGCGTCCATGTGTTCAATAACAATATAAGGGATGATTTTGGAACCTAACCTAAATACCGGCTTAGTGCGCAACACGCTCATACTGGCCAAATTTGAATTAAAGAAGCTGCTGTTTAATCCCAAGGGCTTGATCGCCCTCATCGCCTTCGCACTCGTGTGGATGCTGATCTTACTCTATCCCATTCGCGGCGCCTCGGATATTCTCCTGAGCCCGGATTTCAGGCAGTTGATCGCCGGGATATTTGGCGAGTCTTCGGTCGATAAACTCTTCCAGTGGCAAGTGGCTGAGATGGCAATATTTTGGGTCGCGGCCCTGTATCTCTTTCCTCTATTCAGCATTTTTGTCTCCGCGGATCAATTTGCCTCAGATAAAAGCCGAGGCAGCTTTCGCTTCTTGATCTTAAGGACTGGGCGAGACAGTTTGTTTTTCGGTCGCTTCATCGGCCACATGTTGATTCAATCTTTACTATTAATGTTAACGGTCGCGGCCACGATACTGCTGGCACTGTCACGGGAGTCAAGCCTGTTACTGCCCGCACTAAGCTCTGGCCTGGTGGTGTTTATTAATATCTTCATCATCTTACTGCCATACACGGCCTTGATGGCCCTGCTCTCCTTGTACGCCAATTCCGCGAGACAAGCCACTATCTACGCCATCTTACTCTGGGCTGTGAGTGCGATTGTGATCGCTATCGTCAATAGTCAGCTGCCCGCGGTTGGCGAGCTATTAAGTTGGATATTACCCGGTGCTCAGCTAAGCATGATGATCAATACTCAAGGGATCTCTAGCCTGATATATGCCCCAATACCGCTCATTCAAGCAGGCGTGTTACTTTTCCTAGGCAGAAGTTACATGCAAAGGAGTTCACTATGAGTCTGATTAAATGTGAAAATCTCAGTAAATCCTACAGCAGTAAACTCGCACTGGATGCGGTCACACTCGAGCTGAAACCCGGAGCACCCATCGCCCTCGTAGGCCCGAATGGTGCGGGCAAGACCACGCTATTTAGCCTCCTATGCGGCTACCTGCTGCCCAGCCACGGCAAAGTGACCATAATGGGTGAGAAACCCGGCAGCAGGAAATTACTCGGTAGAGTCTCCTCCTTGCCTCAAGATGCCAGCCTAGATCCCAATCTTAACCTTATCACCCAATTCATCCTGTTTGGCAGCCTGCAGGGATTAACCAAGAGCCAGGCTAAGGCCGAGGGGCTACGGGTCCTGTCACTGGTGGGACTGAGTGATGTTGTCGAGCAAAAGCCAACCGCATTAAGCCATGGAATGAGTAAGCGTGCATCCATAGCTCAAGCCTTAATAGGTTCACCACAGCTGGTGTTACTGGATGAACCCACGGCAGGGCTGGATCCTGTCAATGCCAAGGTGATCCGTGAGCTGGTCAAATCCCTTTCATCGAATATCACCTTCGTCATTAGCTCACATAACTTAGATGAGTTAGAGAAACTCTGTGATCAGGTGATCTACTTAGATCAGGGGAAATTAGGCCAATCTGTTTCTATGCAGGAGAACTTACTCGATGAGTACCTGACAATTTCGATGCAGGAGTGCGACAATCAGGCGTTAATTTCACGAGTTGAAGCGCTAACAGGAATAAACTCGGTGACTCTTAAACAAGAGAATGAATTTTTAATTCATTACGCAGCCAGTGAGATAAAAGATATAGAGGTGCAGCTATTTACCCTATTCACCCGTCACGGCTGGAGGTACAAGGCGATTCTCAAGGGACGTACTCTGGAAGACAAACTCTTCTCTTAAGCTAATACTTATCTCTATCAATCACAGGGCGCCCATGAGGCGCCCTTCTTTTATCTGCAGCTTATCTTAGTCCCTGTTATTGTTATTGTTATTGTTATTGTTATTGTCAATCTATGCAGTTCCAGTCCAAGACTTATCGCCATAGGTATTATACCATTCCGAGTAAGTATCTGTTCATTCAGCGGCAGTTCAAAGCACTGTAGGTCAAGGAGGGAATGCCTTATTTTGTACGGAACAAAATTGACCATGAGTCGTATATCGAGAACATATAGCGGCATAAAGCACTTTGCTTTAAAGAGAGAGATTTATAGAAGCTGCTTGTTTATCGGGAGAAATGAAGCTGGGGATTGGGCGTCAGGAGTGCCCCTTGGCCGGCTCACTAATGCTATGCGCAATGAGAGTTCCAGAAAGCCTAACACTTTGAGTTAAATTATCATTTTCTAAATTTCAGACAAAAAAAGAGCCGCGATAAATCGCAGCTCTTAAAAATTCTTTTGGATTAGCTAAGTGCTAATCGAAAGTCCAAACCTAAACGATAGTTACGTTTTCAGCTTGTGGACCTTTCTGACCTTGAGTCACAGTGAATTGAACTTTCTGACCTTCGTCAAGAGTTTTGAAACCGTCTGATTGAATCGCACGGAAGTGAACGAAGACGTCTGGACCAGACTCTTGCTCGATAAATCCAAAACCTTTGTCAGAGTTGAACCACTTAACAACGCCAGTAACTTGAGACATGATATAAATCCTGTAACTAAATATAAAAATAAAGCCAAAACGGCAGTAAAGCTGAAAATGCCGGTATTACTTATGTTAACAGGACGAACGGATCGCATTGATACATAAAAATAAGTCCAACCTTCAAGCTGCGTTTACTATAAATCATTCTCAGCCTATGTCAACAATCAAACACAATAAGTCAGTCTAATTTCGCTTTATTTTCTCGCGCTTGTTCAAACTGTCGTTAGTCATAGATGATGTAAAAACACTAAAAACAAACGCTTGATTAATTTTTAACCAATCATATCGATTTAAAAATTACATGGCATTAAAAACTTCGATTTTAAAATCGAGTTCACACTTGAGGCCTTGGCTAATCATGTGGGCTTTTTGCTGCTGAGTTAACTTCCAGCTATAGGGGGTCATATTAAGAAAATGAGTGATATCCACTTCATCGTTCAACACCAGCTCGGCCTCTAAGTTTTCTCTATGAACTAATTCGAAGCCCTGGATATGGCTACTCTCACTAATATGGTGTTTAGGCGCCTCGTAGATGAGTTCTTTCAGGGCAAAGTGATGATGCTTGCCAGCAGATACCGTAATGAGCGTACCGCCCTGTTTAATGACCCGTCTCAGCTCCTCGTCCAATGAGGGGGCGTATATGCGTAACATGAAATCGAACTGCTCATTTTCAAATGGCATTTCAAACGCACTGGCCACACAGAAACTCATGTCTTTATATCTCTTAGAGGCATATTTTAATGCTGACTTAGAGATATCCAGCCCTTGCAGGTCCAACTCAGGCAAACTTTCAAACAAGCGGTGACTATAATAGCCTTCTCCACAGCCGACATCTAAACCCAGCTTAGCGCCCGGACAATGGCGCTTGGCGAGAGCATTCACCCTGTCACTGAGCAGCTGATAATGACCCTGATTAAGAAACTCTCTCCTGGCGAACATCATCTCTTTATTATCGCCAGGATCTTTAGAGTGCTTGTTCTGCACCGGCAACAGATTGACGTAGCCCTCTTTAGCACAATCAAATCTATGATTATTGGAGCAGGACCAGGTCTTCTGTTGAAGCATTAAAGGGGTTTTACAGATGGGGCAAACGTATTTCATTTTTAATCCAATGGTCCTAGGGTTACTCTTCATCCAAAATGAGCTCTTGTATCATTTCATTGATGGCAGGAGTCGAAAGCAGGCGATAATACTCTAATTTACGTGCCTGAACATCATTCGTTAATTGCTGATTCGCGGCATCTTGCCAATTTGGCCGTTCCACAGATTGATTGAAACTCCGCGATAACCACTGCTTCTTGCGGGACAGTTGCGCATCTAGCTTAGAGACTTCGACACTGACATCCGGGTGCCTTAGCACGAGTTCACTACAGCCAAAGCGAGCAAGCTCGCTTCTGACATTTTCCAGCTCGGATAGCTCGAGTAAGATTTGCCCGGTAGTAAAATCATAAGCCAGCTCTCTCGCCACCAAAGCTCTCGCCTGAACTAACTCTCTGGGCCCATGAAACAGGCGCAAATCCTCCTCGAGCGCCACTATTTGCCACATAGTAGGAGCGGCTATGCTGAAATCGGCATTGGCATTGGTTGTGCAGTCTATATTAATAGCCAGTCCCGACCTCAACTGTTGTCCACACAAGGTAGGAGAAACGCCTAATCCAGAAAATAAGCGCCAACCTTGCCCTACCCCTCTTGAGAGGCTACTGGTGTCAGGCTTGGTTCGCATCATCTGTGATCCGCACTTAAGCGATAAAAATGGATGCAATCTGAATAACACAGATACTGATGCAGGACCGACTTCGACTAAGATAAACTCACCGACATGACCACTGATGGCCTGTAGCAAGCCAAAATCACTGATAGCTTCATTAAGATGTATGTTAAGCGTCGACCCATGATCAAAAGTAAGGATTTCAGGCTGCGTTAGCAGGGGTTCAAACATGACTATTCTACCTCCGGTTAAGCAAGGATTGTACCTTGCTTCTATTTACAGCACCAGTGGGGGTAAACAATTAAAAACAAACAGAATAATCTAGTTCAATAGCAGAGGTCAATCACTGGGGATCGGTGCTCACTCAGCATCTTATAAAGTGAAGCCAGATAAAAAGCCCTATGACACGGAAGATCTCTCTTCCTTTTAATGCCCAAGTTCAAGCATCATCCCATGCTATAAATGACAAACGGTCGTTATATTAATATCAAACACAAACCACAGGTTCTTCAGGAAACGATGATGAGGCTGTAAACACAAACTGCTGTTTTAAACAGTATGTTTAAACAAACAAATAAATAAATAAAGTGTGATGCGTACCATGATGCACATTTGCATCAACCTCCAAAGCCTTAAGCGCTCATGAAGCTTTTAAGACATTTCCCATATCCCTATGGGTCAGCGGAAGGAATACCAAATGTTGTAGGCCATCTAGGCTCTGCGAAGCTCGCAGCCGCATCTACACTTAGTTGCTATTTTCTTCGATTTGGATTAATTGTTGAGCTAGCAATGAATAAAGTAACGATGGATGCCCATGTTTTTGTTCATATCCAATAGAGGTATGATTTCTCTGTCCTGACCCTATAGCCACGTAATCGAATGTCTTGTCGAATAGCGTCTACAAATGGACTTGAGGACATAATGTTCTCCCTTGCCGTCTGACTGTGTTTATACAGGGGCTATCCACTTAGCCCCGTTTAATCTGGCCACCCACAATAAATCAACAATTTAACGCTGCAATAACGAGCTTTCAGTTCAACGTACAACAAAGCACAGTGATTACCGATATGGCTGCAACTTCTGTCCATTACATCGTCGAACTGGGAATTTCTAGCTAAAATATCGATTTTCAGGCAAGGCTGGTTAACTCAAGCTGTTTAAGTGGAAATAATTGTAAAGGAGGGAAAATCAGCTAATGACTATCTTGAAAAACACCGCAGCCATCTTCCAGGTACTTGCAGCACTTAGCAAAATGACGACGTCTTTTCTGTAGGTGGTCGCAGTAATTTGTAAGCTCTTTGTTTCAGTGCTTTTCAAAGCAGTTGCCAACAGGACCATGAAATAGTTACCAAAGTCAGAGGTCATTTTTATCCAGTTACCTGATGAGATACTCAACCTATTGAGTATCTTAGACGAACTTTCATTGCCCATGAAGGGAAAGCCATACAAGTCAAAACCGCAGCTTCATCTAACAGTGCTTGACTCTTAAAAAGGAAATAGGTGAAACGCCCCTCCCAGAAACGACCGGTACACTTATCTTCTTTGTTGGCTTTTATAGCAATCGGCTCATTTAAGCATCTCAACTCTTTTGAAAGCGTTAGCAAGATATATCGCTTAATCGACTTCTGTATTAAGTAACTGAGATTCAACCCAATCTCGTCGATGCTCATAGGATTGACCCGTATTAGGATCGACTCCTGTTAGCCAAGCTTTGCGAACACATCTTGAGACTGCGTGGTACCACGGCGTATCTTCAATACTAATCTGAGTTCTTCGGGGACGGGGCATAACAACCTCCTACTTCTACTAATAACCAAAGCTTAGTAGGAGGATATAAAACGTACAATTAACTCTGGGTGGCTCTATTTACATGCCACCACTGTGGCAGGCAACAGCTACGGCATCGGCTTTGATTATGATGGCTATGGCCGCCTCTCTAAAACCACCTACCCTAATAGTCTCGTTAAAGTTATCAATCACTATAACAGTTATGGTTATCTTTATAAGCGAACAGACAATGCCTCTGGACTCGCTTATCAGACCATCCATCACATGAATGCTCGAGGTCAAGTTACGGATGAAAGATACGGTAATGGTGCACAAGAAAAGCTAACTTATACGCCTGATTTAGGGTTGATTGACAGCATGACGCTGACCAAAGGCAGCACGCTGCATAAGCTAGAATATGACTTTGATGAGGTAGGAAACCTTGCTTGGCGTCAACACCAGTTGAGTAGCGCCCCCGCAACTTTTGCTGAAACCTATGTTTATGATGACTTGTATCGACTATATGACAGAACGATTACTGTCAGTAGTGGCGGAAGCACCTTGCCCGTCGATTTCAAATCAAGCCAACATACTCGCTATGATGACTGGGGGAATATTACCTCTAAAACAGGTACTGGCACTTATCAATATGATGAAAACAATCCATATCGGTTAAGCAATATCTGTGAAGGGGACAGTTGTAGCGCGAGCACCATGCCGCTACGGCTCAGTGTCCGGCAGGCTATAGTGAAAATAGTAATACTGGTAACTGTGAAAAGTGGACCTACGCAGGTAATGCCACTCTGAGCGTTCAATATACCTGTCCCTCTAATTACTCCCTCGTCGGTAACATGTGCAACTTTGATTTCTCCTATGGTGGGGGTGGCGCAAGTTCATTTGCGGCTATTGGAGGCGGCGGACCGTCTGACTGTATTGGCGGTTCATGCCCCATTCCGGCGACAGCGACTTTTGTTTATACCTGCCCAAGTGGTTACACAGTCTCAGGCTCAGGCTGTTATACAGTGAGTACGGCATCAGCGACATATCAGTGTCCAGCCGGGTATACCTTATCAGGGCAAACCTGCACATCCTCAGCGCAGACCCGATATAGCATGAGCTATGATGCTAGAGGTAACATCATTAATGATGGCAATCGCAGCTTTAGTTATACCTCCTCGGATCTAATTGACACGATTAGCCAAGGCAACGAGTCCAGTCACTTTAAGTATGACGTCAACCGTAACCGCTTCGAGCGTTATGACGTGAAAAGAGAGAATAACGTCAATGCCTACTACACCACCTATTATGTGGATGGTTTATACGAAAAGGTGGTGCGAACTGGCGGCGGTCAAGCATCACTCACCGAAGAGAAACTGTATGTAGGCAATGTGGTTATTACTCACCGCAGCAATAACAGCAGTGACATTTACTATCTACATACAGACCATCAAGGCTCGACGACAACGGTCACCAACTCCGCAGGTAGCGTAGTGCAGCAGTTTACTTATGACCCATGGGGTAAGCAGATAGCCGCCTATACCAGCTCAGTGCTTAATGGCTTTACTTCACCGTCATCCAGCAAAGGTTATACCGACCATGAGAGTGTAGCGCATATGGATATTATCCATATGAATGGTCGAATTTATGATGCCAATATAGGCCGCTTTTTACAGGCAGATCCAAATATTCAAGCGCCGAATAATTTACAAAATTACAACCGGTATGCCTATGTACTCAACAACCCAATGAGCTATACCGACCCCAGTGGGTTTTTCTTCGATAAGCTTTGGAGTGCAATTAAAAAGTATTGGAAGCCGATAGTGGCAATCGTTGCAACTGTGGTGACCTATGGTGCCGCATCTGGCTGGGTTGCTAGTTGGGGGCGACTTGGGGAACCGCAGCAACCGCAACATCTGCAGCCACATTAACAACTACAGGGGCTATTGCAACGGGTGCGTTGGCGGGAGCTGCTGGGGGCTTTGTTGGCGGAGCATTGACCACTGGAAGTATAAATGGAGCGTTTCGAGGCGCACTCGCAGGGGCAATTGCTGGCACCGCAGGTGGATATGCTAATTTTGGTAGTGTGGCAGGTTTGGGGGATGCGACAGCTAGAATTGGAGTTTCTGCTTTAGGTGGTTGTGCTGCCGGTAAAGCATCGGGTAGTTCGTGTAGTAAAGGTGCGAAAATAGCTGCAATAGCACAGGCTTTGACTATGGGGGCGGAAGCTATTTATAAATATGGAAGTCAGAGAATTAGTAAAAGAACAGGGAAACCATACAATGATACAGGTGAAGTTCATGTTGAACTTAAAGACTATAGCGATACTGGTAAACAAGTCGATATTGTTAATACAGATTATTGGGGGATGTCAGATCAAGCTGGTGTTATGAAAGACCTTGGCAAAAAATGGTATGTAGATGCATTTGCTGAATTTCATGATGGATTACATGATACTTTTGCTAGCGTACTTGGTAAAGGAGATGTCATTACTAATAATCCAGTAAGTTTAGTAGCGACAATGCCTCATTCCTATGGTTTGACGTTATTAGCCGCATCAAGGCCGTATAACTACGCTTACACAAGTTTTGAGTTGATGAATGAAAAATAGGGGCATTAAAATGAATTATTATAATTCGAGCTTTATTTATATTTTACTATTTTTGGGCTTATGTGGATGTGTGGTTGGCCATGATGATTATAAAAGGTATTTAAATATGTATATAGGAAAGAATATAAAGCATCAATTGCCTTTTGAATCATCAAAATCTGGACAGCTTATAAGGTCTGATTACCTGTTAGGCGGTGAAGGGTTGACTCATACTTCAGTTGAATATGGCGGTATATTAAGGTATCACTTTAGCGGTCAGGAAGTTTTACCAAACTATAGCATTAAAGAATATGTTGGAAAGTGCCTTATTTATTATGATGTTGAAGCTAATACATACATCATAAAAAGTTGGGGCTTTGATGACGGCGGTAACCCCCTAAGTTGTAGAACGTGGCCATAGCACTAAAGATGCCATTGCGAATGGTGCAGATATACCTCTTTCATCTGATCAATCTGCTTTTATGCGAACTGTAGCAAAAGGACCTTATATGGATGCATTTGGTGAGTTTCATGATGGTTTGCATGATTACAGCTTTATACCTGACGACCAATTTTCATTAGTTGCTACGATGCCAGCTTCCTACGCACTTACTGCCGTCGCTGCAATGCGGCCATACTCCCATTATTACTATTTGGATTTACTTAATGAAAGGCGGCATCGATGAAATTGACTCGTTTAATAGCTGTTAGCATTGGTTTTGTTCTATTGTGTAGTTGTGCTGCTGGGCATGAAGATTTCAACAGTTTTAGGAATAAAGACATAGGAACAGTTATTGCGTTTAAAGATGTTTTTAAATTTGAAAATGCGGGGGAGTTGAAGCGAGCAGACTTTGTTATTACTGGGCAAGGCCTCACTCACATAAGAAAAGATGAGAAAGGTAATTTGATTTACCATTTCAGTGATCAAGAAGTTCTTTCTAATGCACCAGAAAAAGAATGGGTGGGTAAGTGTTTGTTTTACTATGTGGTAGACGCTAAAACCGACATTATTAAAGCTTGGGGATTCAATGAAGGTGGTAATCCATTAAGTTGTAGAACGTGGCCATAGCACTAAAGATGCCATCAAGTTACGACTTCAACGGCTATGCACTTCGAGGTTTAAGTGCTGCCAGTTTTTATCTATGCCGACATTGCTTGATGGGCAGCTATATCTCAGTGGTGTGGTGCAGTGATAAGCTCTAATACGGCAGGAGTAGCCTATGCGCATGATTACACGTTGTTTAGTCATATCCATGATATTGATGCTCAATGGCTGCGCCTATTACAGCTATGGCACTCGAAGTGTGTATGGCTTAACCAATGTCGAGACGACAGAGTATTTGGGACATGTGCAATATCAAGGGTTAGATTCGCCAATATTTAGCCCAATTATCACTCTGGATAATTGGGTTCAGGTGAGATTTCTTATCTCTGGGCTCTACAATAGCCCTATAAAGGAAAATAAATCAGAGTACTTTTATAACCTAAGAATGGAAGTTTTTATCACTTCTTTGAGGGAGGGTATTCGGTTAGACACTCAGCATATGGTAATGGACCAATACCGCATAGGGAAACAGAGCAAAGTTAACTTTTTGGAGATGAAGCGTTATCCAAGTAAAGCTAAAAGTGATTATGGTATTGATGTGTGTATGTACTCGCCAGAGGACATACAAGGCAACTCTTCTGATTTTTTTTATGATTTCCACAAAGGTGAAAGCATTGCTATTCCCTATCGGCAAGTTGATTTTAACCTACTTCCAACAAATTTACTGGACATCGACCCCAATATTTTATGTGGAGACTTGGTTGTAATGAATACCAACCTAGCTGGAGAACAAGGGTTCTTTACGCTTACTCTGCCTTTTATCGAAGAGGGTGAAACAACCGAATATACGATTTATTTTTATCCTGTTGAGTACCGAATTACAGTTAAGTGATGTTATTAAGCTGGCCAGTCTCAACAGCAAGAGAATGGTTAATCCGTAGTGGGCGTGGATAAATATGGGACTATGATTGATTTTTATTTGAGTGACACCCGTGATGAGCCCGCGGCACCGGCGTTTTTCAATAAAGCCATCAACTAACATGCCTGCCTGAAAAGGTAGTTATTGATAAAAGTGGTGCGAATGCCGCTGCATTAGATATCATCAATATTCGTCTTTGGCTGTATGGGCATATGCTGTTTATGATTGAGGTTTTGGCTATCGAATATCTGAATAACATTGTCGAACAAAACCATCGAAAAGTGAAAGGCAAAGTGCATGAATGCTTAGGTTGGAAGTCTTGGGATGGGACTGAATCGATCTTAGCAAGTGTTGAGCTTTGGTCCATGATTAAGCAAGGGCAGATAGACACCACTGAAATGATAACACTATGGGAGCAATACTATGCACTGGGTGCCAGTAACTATCGCTATTATATGAACAATCTTAAGGAGTAGACTATGGGCACTATTACACGTTGTTTAGCCAAAAAGAAAGGCCTGGCAGATCTTTTTCTAATCTACATCAGTCAACTTAGACTGAATACTCTAAGTGATTTCTGTCCAGAAGTGTGTTTGGAAGCGAATAAGCTTTTTCACTTACCTTGCCTCAGACTATATTTCATATCATCAAAAGTGTTCTAGCTTTTCCCTTCATAGCCTTGATCTACTTTTTATGACAACTGATATAATGTAAATAGTAAAAGTGAACAATACAACATAACTCACTGTTAAAGATTAAGTTTATCAAGCACCGTCAAGTATACTGTCTAAAAATATTTCCAAGGGTGATTGTTTATGGGTAAGATCTATGACGGCATCCATAGATTGAGCTTCTTAGTTGGACAAGATGGTAAAATCAGTCACCTGTTTAACAAGTTTAAGACCAAAGATCACCATGAAGTCGTGCTTAACCATCTTAAGCAAGACTAATTCATGACGTTATTCAAGCAAAAGCCCGCTCATCGCGGGCTTTTTTGTGCTTATAAAACACATAAACAAAAAGTGCTAGAGAGAAATCTAAGCGAAATAGGGCCATATCAAGACCAAAGCAATCGTCCACATGGTCAGGCAGATAAACCGGTCCAGGTAACTCCAAGCTTTGGGCTTCTCAAACAGAGGGCTCAGATATCTGGCTCCAAAACTTAAGCTAAAAAACCACAGAAAAGAAGCCAGCACGGCACCTGCGCCAAACAGGGGTCTATCGGCCCCTTCAAATTGAGCACTGATACTGCCCAATAACACCACTGTATCTAAATAAAGATGCGGGTTGAGTAGACTGATCCCTAACGTGGTTAACACGGCCGCCTTTAGCGTCCCGGTACCACCATTGCCCCCTTGAGCCAGACTCTGCTCACTAAATGATGACTTGAGCGCCCTGGCACCATAGACCAGTAGAAAAATGGCTCCACCAATACTGGCAATGTCCTTTATCAAGGGAAATGCCAAAATAAGCTGACCTAGCCCAGCAACACCCGCGGTGATCATCAAGGCATCTATGATAGAACACAGGGCGGCAATGGGCAGAGAGTGTGAACGTGTTAAGCCTTGCTTGAGTACAAACGCATTTTGCGCCCCTACCGCCATGATAAGGCTACCGCCGATTCCTACACCTTGAATGAATGCCTGCATTGGTTTTTCCTAAGAACATCTGATTGAACGCCAGCGTACACAAGCTGGATAAATAAATATAACTAATCTTTTTTATGGTGTATAAGTAAAACTTATACACCTACCACTTCGTACTAAGGAATCATATTTTGCTCGATTATGCACACCTGCGCGCCCTCTCCATAGTGATCTCCGAGGGCGGTTTCGAACGCGCGGCCAAGGTGCTCTGCATCACTCAATCTGCCGTGTCACAACGGATAAAGCTGCTGGAGGAGAGAGTCGGCCAAGCCTTAGTCATACGCACTACTCCTGTCGAAGCAACGACTACCGGTAAGCGTTTATTACGGCACTATTCTCAAGTGGAATTATTAGAAAGTGAGCTCAGAGTAGAGATGAATGTAGACGATCCAAGCTTACCCACCATAGTGAAGATAGCCGTCAATGCCGACAGTTTAGCAACCTGGTTCTTACCCGCGTTGAGTGAAGTGTTTAAGCGACATCAATGGCTGCTTGAGCTGATTGTCGATGATGAGTCTTACACCCATCATCTATTAAAAAATGGCGAGGCTGTTGGCTGTGTCACCACAAGCAAACAAGCACTTACCGGTTGCAGCAGTGAATATCTGGGGGATATGGAGTATCTTTGCGTCGCAACCCCTGAATTTATCGAGCGATACTTCCCCATTACTGTCTCGCAAACCTCTCTTAAATTAGCGCCTGCGGTTGTGTTCTCAACTAAAGACAAGCTTCATGAGCAGTACCTGAGCCAATATTTTAAGATGAAAACCGGCAGCTGGCGTGAGCACAAGATCCCCTCCTCAGAAAGTTTTCTCGATGCTATTTTACAAGGATTAGGCTATGGGCTAGTAGGCCACCTTCAAGCCGAGCCATTACTGCAGAGAGGTCTACTGATTGAGATCACCCCAGGCAAGAGAAAACGTGTGCCCCTGTATTGGCAACATTGGAACATTAAAGCCAAACAAACCACCATCATCTATCGGTCTCTGGCGATAACGGCGAAACAATCCCTGTGCCATGATTGATTTATCAACGGGTTTACTCAACAATCAGCCATAAAAAAAGGGCCTCAGGCCCTTTTAAACAAGTTTAGCAAGTTAATTCACGACTGTCTTTCTACCGTCTCAACCTGAGATTCTAGTGTCGGCCAGGCATTGAGTACCGCCTTAACCAGAGAGGCTAATGGTATGGCGAAGAACACGCCCCACACGCCCCACAGTCCGCCAAAAATCAACACAGCCGCAATAATAAACACCGGATGCAGATCCACCGCATCGGAAAAAAGAACAGGCACCAACACGTTACCATCTAATGCCTGAATAACAGCGTAACCTAACATAAGATAGCCAAATTCTGGGCTGAACCCCCACTGGAAGAAGGCCACCAGCGCGATAGGCAGGGTCACTAAGGTGGCGCCAACGTAGGGAATGAGTACGGAAAAACCGGTCAACACACCTAACAAGGCTGCATACCTGAGATCCATCACGGCGAAGAAGATGTAGCTCACCACGCCTATGATGACTATCTCTATCACCTTGCCCCGAATATAGTTAAATATCTGCTGGTTCATCTCAATCCAGACCTTATGAGCGAGATCTCGATTCGTCGGAATAAATCGTTTACTGCCACGTAGCAGCTCATCTTTATCTTTGAGAAAGAAAAAAACCAATAAAGGAACCAAGATGACGTATACCATCAAGACTAACAAGGATGCCGAATAGCCAAGAATTTGCTTACCTATATCCAACAGGTGCTGTGTGTCCAGCATCTTCTTCAGCTCATGAACCATGGTATCGAGCTGATCCGGATTAACAAACTGCGGATACTGATTGACGTAACCTTGCACGATGAGCAAGCCTTTATCGAGCATGGTCGGCAAGTCAGTGACGAGGGCGAGTCCCTGTTTCCATATGCTGGGAACCAGACCAAAGATCAGCAGCAACATGACACCCACAAACACGACTAACACTAATGAGGCAGCCGTAGTGCGATTAATGCCTAGCCTTGACATCTGTGCCACCGGCCACTCGAGTAAGAAGGCCAGCACTAAGGCCACCAACAAGGGGGCCAACAAGCCCCCCGCAAAATAGATAGCTAAGGCTATCCCAAGCAATATAAAGACCAAGGTCACCGCTTGGGGATCGCTAAAACGTTCTTTATACCAAGTTGTCAATAAAGTTAACATTCACCATTCCTGAAAATAAACCGTTGATCGTCTCGTTGTCCTTGTACAGGGTATCCGCTATTTAGCGATTTTTAATGTTAACACCCGGTCATCATTTCTCACTTCTGAGTAACGATAACCGACTTTTTTTAAAAACCGGGGAACATCCTGTCTAGAGCCAGTGTCTGATAACGAAACACAAAGTACATCGTCGCTGCTGAGTTTTTTCAATGCGAGTTTGACTTTGACTAACACTAATGGACAACGAAGTGTGGTTAAATCGATAAAAACCATAATAATCTTGCCATGAACAAACTTTGGCTATTATCCTAAGTTGCAAGACAAACCACAAGCGATCTATGGTGAATCTATTACCTCGAGGTCAATGCTAAGTGCAATATTCATAATGAATATACACAAGTGTGGAATATGCGCAAAACTGCAGGTAATATTAATCTCACTATTAAACATAATTACATGAGTTATTCGAGTAAACTCAGCAGCTTGTTTATTAGTTCCTAGAGAATGTTTTGACCAAGACCACATTGCCCATATTAAGGATAAGTTTGAGTAAAATTACATCAACCAAATCTCTGTTAGCCGGTGCCATTTCACTTTTTTTCTGTGCTACCGCGCCTATGGCTTTTGCGAACAACGACCTTCCCGATCTGGGTACTGCCGCCGTCAATACCTTCAGTCTCGAGAAAGAGACCATCTACGGCGATGCTTATATGCGGGTGATCCGCTCCTCGGCGCCCATGCTCAACGACCCGGTGTTGAGTCAATATTTGACTGAGCTAGGTAATAAACTGGTGGCTCATGCGACGGGCGTTAAGACCCCTTTCTATTTTTTCTTGTTAAGAAATGATGAAATCAACGCCTTCGCCTTCTTCGGAGGACACGTCGGCGTTCACACAGGTTTGTTTCTAAACGCCGGTAATGAGAGCCAGATAGCGTCAGTACTGGGCCATGAAATTACCCACGTTACCCAAAGGCACTTAGCCCGTTCAATAGAAGCCCAAGATAAGAGTTCAACCGCAACGCTTGTCGGCATGCTAGGCGCTATACTCCTGACAATAGCCTCACCACAGGCAGGGATGGCAGCACTGGCCACCACACAAGCCCTATCGACTCAGGCCAAAATTAACTTTACTCGAGCCCATGAAAAAGAAGCTGACAGAATCGGCATGAAAATTTTGGTTGATGCAGGCTTCGACCCTAATGGTGCAGCAGATTTTTTCGCTAAACTTGCGACTCGCTACCGCTTCACCAGTAAGCCTCCACAGATGTTATTGACTCACCCACTCCCCGAGTCACGTATTACCGAAGCCAGATACCGAGCGGCTCAGTATCCCCACAGATATGTGCCGGATAACATAGACTTTCAGCTAGCGAAAGCGCGAATTCAGGTCAGATTTTCCGGCTACAGCGAAGAGGCTGCCCTTGCCTTATTCGACCAACAGCTCAGAAAAAGAACCTACACCTTCAAAAGTGCGGCACTTTACGGTAAGGCTCTAGCCCTATTTAGAACTAAGCACTTCGATGAAGCCGAAGAGATAATTGATGGCTTGTTAACAGAAAATAGCAACAATCTATTTTATATCGATACCAAGACAGATCTCTTGGTGCAGCGACAAGCCACGGATGAAGCCATAACATTTCTCGAGATACAACACGATCTTAAGCCATTTTCTCAGGTCATTAACACTAACTTGGCCCATGTGTACATAGAAGCAGACAAGGCAAGGCAAGCCATCCCCTTGCTCGAGGAGCTCATCTTCTTAGACAAACGAAATCAGTTGCCTTTCTTCTTGCTCAGCGATGCATATAAAAAGACGGGCAACAAAGCCATGGAACACTTCGTCAACGCCGAATCTATGGCGCTGGGTGCAGACTATAAAGGTGCGGTAGACCAGCTCAATTTCGCTTATCGATTGTCCAAAGAAAAGCCGCTACAACTTGCCCGAATAGAGGCTAGAATTCGACAATTCAAGCAGGCTAAATCCGCAATTGAGGCACTTAAATAACGGGTTAATTATTTCGGTGTTCTTAGCTCAAGGTCACTGACTTTCACTGCTAGTCATCGCCATTTTACACTTAGGTATCATGGCGAGTCCCTGCAAGATATCCCCCCAATTCCCCCTATTAGCCATGTTTTCTGATTGTGACTTTGGCCACCTTTTCGAGTATGATGTCGGCAATATTTGCATTCGGACATAAGCCTATGACTATGGTCAGTATTATTCATAACCCACGCTGCTCTAAAAGCCGTCAAACCCTTGCTTTATTAGAGGAAAGAGATTGCGAAATCCAAATAGTTGACTATCTGAAATTTCCTCTCAACAAGAATGAAATTGAAGATTTACTCACTAAATTGGGTTTAAGTGCGCGAGAGTTAATGCGCACCAAGGAGACAGAATATAAAGCACAAGATTTAGCCAACACTAGCTTGACTGAATCGCAGCTCATTCAAGCTATCGTCGATACCCCTAAGCTGCTTGAACGCCCCATAGTGCTGGCTAACGATAAAGCTGCTATCGGCCGTCCTCCCGAAAATGTTCTTGCGATTCTATAAGGCTGATCAATGAATTCTACTCGTTTGTTTCAACTATGCCGAGCTGGTTATCTGGCATTAGTATTAATGCTCAGCGCTTGGTTTATCAACAAGGGGATCACGGGTGAATATTCCCTGATCTTTGCTGCTATGTGGATCATCCCATTATTTTTCCCCTTGAAAGGCATCATCCAAGGTAAGCCCTACACTTATGCTTGGGCCAGCTTTATCATCTGTGTGTATATGCTCCATGGACTCACCTTACTCTACGTCACAGAGAAGTATTTTGTGTTTGCCCTGGTTGAGGTTCTCCTGCTGGGGGCCCTGCTGATAGGCTTTCCATTTTATGCCCGCATTCGTGGCAAAGAATTAGGTCTAGGGTTAAAGAAGAAAAAGAAATAACCAAGATTGATCAATAATCATAAAAAAAGCGCCTCTGGGCGCTTTTTTTATTGCTTGGGTAATACTAGTGCTTGAATGTTAAATCTCGTGTTATATTTTATACCATTCCGAGTAAGTATCTGATCATTCAGCGGGAGTTCAAAGCACTGTAGGCAAGGCGAATGTTTGAAGCTAATAGTTATTCTATATCGAAAATATTCAACGTAGCATAAAGGGCTTTGAAACCCGCACTGCGTGAGGCTCTCAGTGTTTCCACTTCTGTGTTACATTGACTTAGAAGGGAATAACCATTTCCTCATCAATGCGCCTTGAATTGAAAAAACTGAGAGCCTCTGAACTGACCAGATACTTATATGGAATGGTATTAGTTAAAACAATAATTTAACATATTCATAACGGGAGTCCCCTTCGATGAGGAAACTTAACACGCTTACCCTAGTCAGTGTTTTAGCCCTAGCGGCCTGTGGCGGGGGGAGTTCAGATGGGGATAACAATACGCCTATCGATCCTCCTCAGCCAAATTTAGCTCGATGTGAACAGCAAACCCAATTAACGGTTATATCTAGCCCTTCGGCCTTAGAATTTGTCACCGAACCTAGCTATAGCGCCAATCAAACCGCCGCCATAGTAGCAAGAATAGCCGGCTCTGATAGTAAAGGACTCACCTTCGAGTGGGCACAAATTGCGGGGCAGCCCCTGATACTTAAATCGGTCAAAAGTCCTATTTTAGCATTTCAATTTGCCGATGCCGGTGACTATAGCTTCTCCGTTAATGTTGCAGGTAACGGCATGTCCTTCAATGAAACTGTCAATATCTCTGTTGCGGCCATGACTACAGCTCAGTTCAATGTCCGCAGCGACCAACAGGTGGTTGAAGGTAACGATGTCAGTGTCAGAGCCGATAGAGTCGGCGTCAATGCAGATAAAATCCCATCTGCGCTTAGCTGGTGTATCGCATTGGGACCCGATCTCAACATAGATACCAGTAATATTGAACGCCCTCAATTTAAGGCTCCAGCAGTAAACTCGGATACTATCGCCATATTAAGAGCAACTGCCAGTGTCGATGGGGAAGCGGTTATCGACGAAGTCCTGACGCTGATCACCAATGAGTCTGCCATTAGCTCCCCCTATTTCGATGCACCTGTAGCCCGCACATTTGCCTACCAAGAGAACTCACCCTACAAAAATGCGCTCAATTCATGCGTGTATTCCAATCAACTACTCTCCCCCTGTACCATCGAGCAGTTACCTTTACTCGGTCAAACTCTTTCCCTCTCCGAGAAAGACAAGATCATGGACAGAGTCTTGGTTTCGCATCAATGGATGGGAGAGAATTTCGAGACATTTCTCGATAACATGGATCCAGACAGTGACTTTGCTCAACTATTACAATCGGTAACCGCCATAGTGATCAGCTATGATATTCGCCCATCATTTTATTGGGTCGTCACAGGCGCTATTTACTTAGATCCCACAGACCTTTGGTTACTCGCCGAAGAGCGAGATGTGATCAACGAAGCGGCGGATTTTCGTAGCGCATTTGGCGATCAGTTAGGCTTCATCATGCCTTGGCGTTATGTCAAAGATAATGCCTATGTATCATACTCGAGTCCCAGAACGCTGAGAACCGATCGCACCATGACCCAGATGGGTCCTGATTTGTCCTCGCTATTATTTCATGAACTCGCCCATGCCAATGACTTCTTTCCCAGCTCGATTTACGACACCATCCCTGTCGATAGCCAAACCTTGTTAGATCACTATAATCGCCGCACCTCGGCCGGCGAGTTAATATCCGATCGAGTCACGTCCCTGTATCCTCTGTTGAGTGACCAGATGTATAGTCTCGCCGACGTCAGCTTTAGGGGCGAAACTGCCACTGCTGCGCAGCAAGCGTTTCTGCCAGATGACATCACAGGTTTCTTCTCCGATGACAGTGCAACGGACTATTACGCCTATTCAACCCGTCGTGAAGATACCGCCATGTTGTTCGAAGAAGCCATGATGAGCTACAGATTTGGAATAATGCGTGATGTTGGCATCACAGATAAACCGGACAATGCCACCGCGGCCAGTATCACAGTTGACTGGGGACAACGTGGACGCATAGGTGAGAAGAGTGCAGGCTCTAAGATCCCTCAGAGAGCGGCGTTCGTTATCAGTCAAATCTTACCGACTTTAGATGCGACTCAGCTTATTGGGGATTTACCGGAACCAATCCAGATGACTCAAGGCCTGTCTTGGTTAGATAATCTGACCATTTCACCTCAGTTAGCCCCGACGCCACAGAAAATAAATGCTGCGCCGTCGACCGATACTCGAGTCTCTCAAGAAGCATTTACCCCCGCACTGAGAATAAGTGGCGATAGGCATAAGATGAATTAACGCCAATAACTGGCATTAAAAAAACGGCATAAAAAAACCGGTAATAAACTGAGTCATTACCGGCTTTTTTTGCGTGAAATTACAACTTGAGCATCTTCTTAACGAACGGGATCGTTAACTTACGCTGGTGAACCAGTGAATCTTTATCTAACTTATCGAGCACATCAAACAGGGTTCTCAAGTCTCTGGCTAAACGATTTAGCAAGAAACGCCCCACATCGTCCTCGAGTTGCAGACCACGCATGGCAGCACGTCGCTGCAGCGCCGCCAGCTTCTCGTCATCGGCCATGGGCTGTAACTGATAATTGAGGCCCCACTGCATACGAGAGACGAGATCGGCCAGCACAAAGCCAGAATCTGTGGGTGAAACACTGGCACTGACGATCAAGGAGCATTGAGTATTTTCAGAGACTCGGTTATAGAGGTCGAAAATGGCTTCTTCCCATAAAGGATGACCGGCAATGGCATCGACGTCATCGATACAGATCAGATCCAACTGCTCTAAACCTTCCAATAACGCAGGAGAAATGCTGGCATGTATGCCTAATGGTATATAAAAACTACTTCTTTGAACATCGTTCGCATGGGCACAGGCAGCGTGCATAAGGTGAGTTCGACCGGATTTAACCGGCCCCCAAAGAAAAACAGCCTGATGGGCAGCTCCTTCGGCGCAAGCTTGTAAGCTTTGAATCAGCTCATCGTTACCCGCTGCGGGGTAGTAGCTGTTAAAGGTCTCATCATCGGGTAGATGTACAGGCAAAGACAGTTGTAATGGTGAGTTAGATTTCACTCAGATAATTCTCAATTACACAGGTATTACTTAGGCACTCATTTTAACACGAGTGCCTAAGGATTCATATTCAAGACTAGCCTCGCCAGCGATACTCTGGGCCTTGTACTTCGTGAGAAGGCCGTGGACCGAATCTATCATCGCTCAGTATCACAGGCATAGATTGTTTCAAGACCCCGACTCTAGGTTCAAGTTTCATCAATCTGCGAAGATCATCTTCGGTGCCAAACAGATCAAGTGTAAACTTAGCCGAAGTGCCTTGCAATTGAGTCAGTTGAACTAATTTTACGGCACTGAGTTGCTTAAGGTATTTCTCAATTTCGACCAGCTGCTTCAATTCGGTAATATCGACAAACGTTACATAACTATTGAGTGTATTGCCAGAATCTGCAATCGCATAGCGTCCGACATAATATTCGCTCACAGCCGCGATAATCTCCTTCACCGCGGTATCGATATCATTAACCTGCTTACTTTTACTCGTTAGAGGCTTGTGCAACGTTTCGCCGCTGGACTTGGGATATAAGGAAAAATTATATTGTATGGCCTTGCCACGAGTATCGATAGACGCCATAACGAAATAATCAGCCTGATAACGCTGAGATGCCCTAGCCACCTGTTCGACAAACATGCCGCGGATATCATTGAGGGTCACATTCATGTTGTCATCGAGATCCATGATAGGAAAGAGTAAAGGCACCCCGTTCGATTGAGAGGCTGATTGGAACAGCTCCCGGCTATCGAGCACAGATCCATCACTGACTATCTGTCTCGCTTCAGCATCGTCCTCAACTAGCCACATTAAGGTCAAGGGTCTCTGTTTGCCCCAGACGGGTAAATGAGCATCTCTTAAGAGCTGGATGATACGTTGATGATCGAAACTGACCTGCAAAAATAGCTCGCCGTCGATCTCCTTGTATCCAAACTGACTGAGTAATGAGGAGGGATTTTTCACCTTGGCCTGAATACTTGGATGAGAGATGGATGCCTTAGTGCCTGAATTTTTCAGAACTACTTCTTTCAGCCCAATTGAAATGGCTTTTTGTCGCTGGGCAACGGAGCGGGATTCGACCGGAACCAAGGTTTCATCGAGTTGATAAACTTCGGCGGCACTCACTAGATTGATTTGTAACAATAAATAGCCAGCACAAAAAATCGAAGAGTTTAATAGGGTTTTCAGCATCTTCACTGTTCTAACGGGAGACATGATAACAAAATTGTATCACATCTTGGTTCACTCCAGATCATTCACTTGGCTATTTCATCGTTTCTATATCTATTTTTGTTTCCCCAAAAAATTTAAACAAGCATGATACTAATTACTATGAAAGTTTCCCCATACTGTTAACATTAGCCAGATACCCAATAATAGAGATAATAATGAAAAATTTCGCCCTCGCCCTTCAAGGGGCTCAAATGCTATTTGTGGCTTTTGGCGCCTTGGTATTGATGCCCTTATTGACCGGATTAGATACCAATGTCGCCCTGTTTACCGCAGGTATAGGCACACTGATTTTCCAGTTAATCACTAAGAGACAGATCCCCATTTTTCTCGCGTCTTCATTCGCCTTTATCGCCCCTATCATGTACGGCGTACAGACTTGGGGGATCCCCTCTACCATGGGGGGACTGATGGCAGCCGGGGTCGTCTATCTGATATTAGCCAGCATCGTCAAGGTTAGGGGTGATGGTTTCATCAAACGTCTACTCCCTCCCGTCGTTATCGGGCCCGTTATCATGGTGATAGGACTGGGCCTGGCCCCAGTCGCCGTGAATATGGCCATGGGCAAGAGTGGTGATGGCTCTCTGGTTATAGTGGAGCAAAATATCGCATTAATCATCTCACTCGCCGCCCTGCTCACCACAATAGGCATCGCCATATTTGCTAAAGGGATCTTCAGATTGATGCCCATCTTAGCCGGTATTTTAGTGGGTTATGGTTTGAGTCTCAGTTTTGGCATCGTCGACTTTACCCCTGTCGCCCAAGCCAGTTGGATAGCCATGCCCAATTTCGTTGCCCCGGAATTTAACTGGCATGCCATCGTATTTATGATCCCCGTTGCCATTGCGCCGGCCGTAGAGCATATCGGCGATATTCTGGCCATCTCTAACGTTACGGGTAAAGATTATCTGAAGAAACCTGGACTGCACAGGACCCTTGCCGGTGACGGTGTTGCAACGATTGCCGCCTCGGCCTTTGGTGGACCGCCAAATACCACCTATTCTGAAGTGACTGGTGCCATCACCTTAACTAAATCGTTTAATCCAGTGATCATGACCTGGACTGCTATTACTGCCATTATTCTCGCCTTCGTCGGTAAGCTTGGCGCCATCATGTTGACCATCCCAGTTCCTGTGATGGGTGGCATCATGTGCCTCTTGTTCGGCTCGATTGCGGCGGTAGGGTTAAATTCGCTGATTAAGAATCAGGTGGATCTCACCGAACCGAGAAATCTGTGTATCGTAGGGGTCACTCTGGTATTTGGCATCGGCGGCATGGCCTTGGGTATTGGCTCATTCAGTCTGACAGGCATTAGCCTGTGCGGCATTGTAGCGATCACCTTGAATTTGTTATTACCTATGCCTAAAGATACTGAGTCAGAGTCGGCTTAATACTAATAGGTAAAATGCTACTCCCATAAAAAAAGCCTTTCAAATGAAAGGCTTTTTTTGACTGACTCACTTAACTTACATTAAGCGTTCTTTTCATCTTCAGCAGCATATTTTGCTGCTGTTTCAGTGATAAGCGTCTGCAGCTCACCTTTCTGGTACATTTCAGTCAAGATATCACAACCACCGATCAACTCACCTTCGATCCAGAGCTGAGGAAAAGTCGGCCAGTTGGCGTATTTAGGCAGTTCAGAGCGAATATCTGGATTCTGTAAAATATCAACAAACGCAAATTGTGCATCACAGTTGATCATGATTTCAGCAACCTGTGATGAGAATCCACAGCTAGGCAATTTGGGAGAACCTTTCATGTAAACTATGATTGGGTTTTCGGCGAGTTGTGCTTTGATTTTTTCTACTGTTTCGTTTATTTCCATTTCAATTCCTAAACTGCACACACAATTACTAATAATTTCTCCTATTGTACTTCAGGTTTACCCATAACTAAAACCTACTTTTTTAAAGGTTATTAAATATAAACATTTTTATTGATTTAATCGGAAAATTGAAGATACTGATAAGGAATTTTCAAGTAGAATTAGATTCTAGAAACATAATAAACCTAATAGAGTGGAGCAACTCATGGCTTTTGAACTACCTGCATTACCGTATGCAAAAGACGCACTAGAACCTCATATCTCGAAAGAGACTATTGAATTTCATTATGGCAAGCATCACAACACCTACGTTGTTAAGCTAAATGGTCTAGTTGACGGCACTGAACTTGCTGAAAAAAGCCTTGAAGAGATCATCAAGACCTCAACTGGCGGTATCTTCAACAATGCGGCACAGATCTGGAACCACACCTTCTACTGGAACTGTCTGTCTCCAAATGGCGGCGGCGCAGCAACCGGTGCAGTAGCTAAGGCGATTGATGACGCCTTTGGTTCTTTCGACGCGTTCAAAGCTAAGTTCACCGATTCAGCTGTCAATAACTTCGGTAGCGCCTGGACTTGGCTAGTTAAGAATGCCGACGGTAGCGTCGCTATTGTTAATACTAGTAATGCTGCCACGCCTTTGACCGATAGCACTGTAACACCAATCATGACTGTCGATATATGGGAACATGCTTACTACATAGATTACCGTAACGTGCGTCCTGATTACTTGGCCCATTACTGGGAATTGGTTAACTGGGATTTCGTTAACCAAAATTTCGCGTAACTCGCCGGAAAAAGAATGCCTGGGTAAAAACTAGCCCATTGACAAGAAGGAGCCATTACGGCTCCTTTTTTTATGCTTCTCGATAAGTTCCACTAAAATCCCCACTGACTACAAGTGCAATAGTTGCATTTGCAACTGTTTCTCTTTGTTTTATTTGGCTTTTTTATGACGCTGTTCATTTTTAAGGTCTAATATTAACAGTAGGAGACATGTTTTTAGTTATCGCTTACACACTTATTAGGCGTTTCAGGGGGTGGAATATGGGCATTTTTGAGCATTACCAACAGCGCTACGAACAGAAACTCGACGAAGAGTATTCACTACAAGAGTTTTTAGAGATCAGCAAAAAAGACCGAAGTGCATATGCATCGGCTGCCGAACGCTTGTTACTCGCTATCGGTGACGCTGAAACTATCGATACGTCTAAGGATCCAATCCTCAGTCGAATTTTCTCAAACCGACTAATTTCTCGGTTCCCGGCATTCAAAGATTTCTACGGTATGGAGGATGCCATAGAGCAGATAGTGGCTTACCTTAAACATTCCGCACAAGGTTTAGAGGAATCGAAACAGATATTGTATCTCCTCGGCCCAGTCGGTGGTGGTAAGTCTTCTCTGGCTGAGAAACTGAAAGACTTGATGCAGAAGATCCCTATCTATGTGCTGACCGCCAATGGCGTCAGAAGCCCTGTTAATGACCACCCATTCTGTTTATTTAATCCTGATGAAGACAGTGAGTTATTGGCAAAAGAATACCATATTCCCATCCGGTATCTTAAATGCATCATGTCTCCCTGGGCGGTTAAACGTCTGCATGAATACGGGGGTGATATTTCCAAATTTAAGGTGGTAAAGGTCTTCCCCTCCATTCTGGATCAGGTGGCCATCGCTAAGACAGAACCTGGTGACGAGAACAATCAAGATATCTCTTCCTTGGTCGGTAAGGTAGATATTCGCCAGCTTGAGCATTTTGCGCAGAATGACGCCGATGCCTACTCATACTCTGGCGCCCTGTGCCGAGCAAACCAAGGCATCATGGAGTTTGTCGAGATGTTCAAGGCGCCAATCAAGGTGCTTCATCCACTACTGACCGCTACTCAGGAAGGCAACTATAATGGCACCGAGGGCCTGTCTGCCCTGCCGTACAGCGGCATCATCCTGGCTCACTCTAACGAGTCTGAGTGGACGACGTTCCGCAACAATAAAACCAATGAAGCTTTCCTGGATAGGGTCTATATCGTTAAAGTGCCCTATTGCTTGAGGATGTCTGAGGAGATGCAGATCTACCGGAAATTACTGTCTAACTCTGAGCTAACCAATGCCCCCTGTGCGCCGGGCTCATTGGAAACCTTGGCTCAATTTAGTGTGCTATCCCGTATCAAGTCACCTGAAAACTCATCCATTTACTCCAAGATGCGTGTCTATGACGGCGAAAGTCTGAAGGACACAGATCCTAAGGCAAAATCCTATCAAGAATATCGCGATTATGCCGGCGTAGATGAAGGTATGCAGGGCCTATCTACACGTTTTGCCTTTAAAATATTATCTAAGGTATTTAACTTCGATCAGAGTGAGATAGCGGCCAATCCGGTCCATCTCTTCTATGTACTCGAACGTCAGATAGAACAAGAGCAGTTTCCCACCGAAACCGCCGAACGTTATCTGGAATTTCTTAAGGGTTATCTGATCCCTAAGTATGTGGAATTTATCGGTAAAGAGATACAAACCGCTTATTTGGAGTCTTACTCTGAATATGGTCAGAACATTTTTGACCGATATGTCACCTATGCCGATTTCTGGATCCAAGATCAGGAATATCGGGACCCTGATACCGGTCAGCTTTTCGACCGTTCAGCACTCAACGCTGAGCTGGAAAAAATTGAAAAGCCCGCCGGGATCAGCAACCCCAAAGATTTCAGGAATGAAATTGTTAACTTTGTACTCAGGGCCCGGGCCAATAACGAGGGCTGCAATCCTCTGTGGACTAGCTATGAGAAGCTCAGAACTGTCATAGAGAAGAAGATGTTCTCGAATACCGAAGATCTGCTCCCTGTGATCTCTTTCAATGCCAAAACATCCACGGATGATCAGCGTAAACACGATGATTTTGTCAATCGAATGATGAAGAAAGGCTACACCAAGAAGCAAGTCAGGCTGCTATCTGAATGGTACCTGAGAGTACGTAAGTCTTCTTAATATAGGCAGGCCGGGAGGAAGACACGCTTCCGGTTATGTTCAGGAGGTGCGCATGGCGAATTTCATAGACAGAAGACTCAATGCTAAGGGAAGAAGTACGGTTAATCGTCAACGATTTATCAATCGCTACAAGCAACAGATTAAAAAAGCCGTCAGTGATGCGGTGACACGTCGTAGCGTTACCGATGTCGATAAGGGCGAGAGAATTGGCATTCCCACCAAGGACATCAGTGAGCCTTCATTTCACCAGGGCCAAGGTGGAATAAGAGAACGAGTCCATCCCGGCAACGATCAGTTTATCAAAGGAGACAAGATTGAACGTCCGCCGGGCGGTAGAGGCCAAGGCTCGGGTCAGGGAGAAGCGTCCGATTCAGGAGAAGGCGACGATGATTTCGTATTTCAAATTTCGAAAGACGAATATTTAGAACTTCTTTTTGAAGATCTAGAATTACCTAACCTGCAAAATAATCGACTCAACAAATTAGTCGAATATCAGGTATATCGTGCCGGATTTACCAATGATGGTGTCCCTGCCAATATCAACATTGTCCGCTCATTGAGGTCTTCACTGGCAAGGCGTATCGCCATGTCTTCGAGTAAGAAGAAGTTACTCGCCGAGCTAGAGACTCAACTCGAAGAGCTCGAGAATACGCCGGGCGCAGAAGCCGAACGTATCTTGTTGTTGAAAGAGCAAATTGAAGCGCTGAAGCAGAAGATAGCCAAAGTCCCCTTTATTGACACATTCGACTTAAGGTACAACAACTTTGCCAAACGTGAGATCCCCTCGAGTCAGGCCGTCATGTTCTGTCTGATGGACGTATCTGGCTCTATGGATCAGGCAACGAAAGACATGGCTAAGCGCTTCTATATCTTGCTATACCTCTTTCTAACCCGTACCTATAAGAATTTAGATGTTGTCTATATTCGCCACCATACTCAAGCAAAAGAGGTCGATGAACATGAGTTCTTCTACTCACAAGAAACCGGTGGCACCATAGTCTCCAGTGCACTGAAACTGATGCACAAGATCCAGAAGGAACGTTACCCACAGAGTGAATGGAATATCTATGCGGCGCAAGCCTCTGACGGCGATAACTGGGCCGACGACTCACCCGGTTGTAAGCAGCTACTGGAGAAAAAACTCTTGCCTGTGGTGCGCTACTTTAGCTACATAGAGATCACCAACCGAGCTCACCAGACACTGTGGCGCGAGTATGAGGGCCTACAGAAGTCTTTCGATAACATAGCCGTACAGCATATCAAGCAGGCCGAAGATATATATCCTGTGTTTAGAGAACTCTTCAAGAAGCAAGCTGTATAAGGGGGCGTTATGGATAACAAAAAAAAACGAACACCACTCGATGACGGGCCAGACTGGAACTTCGAACTGCTGCAGAAATACTTGACCGAAATAGAGAGGGTTGCCGCCCACTATCGACTGGAGTCCTATCCCAACCAAATTGAAGTGATCACCGCAGAGCAGATGATGGATGCCTATGCCGGTATCGGCATGCCTTTAGGCTACACCCATTGGTCCTTCGGTAAAAAATTTATTGAGACCGAACAGAGTTATAAACGCGGTCAAATGGGATTGGCTTACGAAATTGTCATTAATTCTGACCCATGTATCGCCTATCTGATGGAAGAGAACACCATCACCATGCAAGCCTTGGTGATGGCTCACGCGAGTTTCGGTCATAACAGTTTCTTCAAAAACAATTACCTTTTTAAAACCTGGACCGATGCCAGCTCTATCATAGATTATCTGGTTTTTGCCAAGAACTATATTAGCCAGTGCGAAGAACTCCATGGCATAGAGCAGGTTGAACTGATAGTAGACTCGTGCCACGCTCTGATGAACTACGGAGTCGATAGATATAAGCGCCCGAGTGAGATCTCATTTAAAGAGGAGCAGCTCAGGCAGAAAGAGCGTGAAGAATACCTTCAGAGTCAGGTCAACGACCTGTGGCGCACTGTGCCTAAGGCACATCAAGAGCTGGATGAGAAAACCGAATCAAGGTTTCCAGAGGAACCTCAGGAAAATATACTTTACTTCATCGAAAAACATGCGCCCTTACTGGAGCCATGGCAAAGAGAGATAGTGCGGATAGTCAGGAAAATGGGGCAATATTTTTACCCTCAGAAACAAACCCAAGTAATGAATGAAGGCTGGGCCACATTTTGGCACTACACGATTTTAAATCACCTCTATGATGATGGCTTAGTGACCGACAGATTTATGCTGGAGTTTCTGCAGAGCCACACCAATGTTATTGTGCAACCAAGCTACAACAGCCCCCGCTATAATGGCATTAATCCTTACGCCTTGGGCTTCAACATGTTTATCGATATCAGGCGGATCTGTGAAGATCCTACCGATGAAGACAGACAGTGGTTTCCTGATATTGCAGGCAGCGACTGGTTAGAGACTTTACATTTTGCCATGCAAAATTTTAAAGATGAAAGTTTCATTAGCCAATACTTGTCACCTAATATCATCAGGAAATTTAAACTGTTCAGTATTTTGGATGATGATAAGAAAAACTACCTTTCAGTCTCAGCGATTCATGATGAGCAGGGATATCAAGATATACGTCAAATGTTATCTCAACAGTACAATCTTTCCAATCTTGA